>NKIZ01000001.1:2213745-2842490 GCA_002256425.1 Alphaproteobacteria bacterium PA2
TGGCCAGGTCGAGCAATGGCCGACCTTCGCCGATAAGGCCGGAGTTCCAGACACAACCGCACAGGCCATCCACAGGGCCATGCGCCGCGGGATCGTCATTCCGGGCTGAGATGTCGGTGCGTCAGCACCTCATCCTTCCAAGCATAAACCAAGCAAGATCTTGCCTTGAGAGGCGAGAAGGGCGCGGCCCATCAGCGTGCGCCCCGCCCTCCCCCAATAAAGGTAGGACCGAATCCGCAGATAGTTACCAAGCGCCATTTCATCCAAGGCCGAACTTCAAGCAGTCCAGTTGGTCCACTCTGAGCGCGCAGCAAGGCCGTTTTTCCAGAGAATTGGCCCGCGGGGGCGCCAGCGCCAATTCACCCCAGTTGCTCAGGGGTCGGTCAGAACTCGGTGCATCATTGCAAGCGACATACCTAATCTCGGGTATGCAGGATGAGCCTGCAATTCCTAGACTCCAATTTCCCTGAGGCGCTCGGCGTTTTGCCTAGCTGCGCTGACGGCCTGAGCGAAATCGCCCAGCGATTTCCGATTTTGATCCGACTCGCGCCGACCGGCAGGCCAAAACGCCTCCCGGACCTGGGAGGCCAAAAATGACAACGCCCGCATTAGCCAACAACGGCATCATCGGTTGGTACGACGACAACTTCAGCGCCAATCTCTCCGACGCCTACCTGCACTCCCTCATCGATCATATGAAATCCGTCGGCTATGGCGGCATCGTCTTCGATTTCGCCGTCAACATCACAGACGACGGCAGCATGCCTGTGGTGAATGCCAACACCCGGATGTACGCCCTGGCCCAATATGCCAAGTCTCTGGGCCTAAGCGTCTCGCTCCAACCCTTTTTTGCACAGAATGGATCCCAGACTCCCTTGAGCGGCTGGATGCCGTCGAGCAATTTCAAGTTTGAAAATTTCTTTAGGGATGCGCCAGGCGTCTTCAACACCCTGGCGACTGCTGCGGCCAGCAATGGATTTGGCACGCTCTATCTCGGCTACGAGAATGACTTCCTGTTTTCAGACAAATATGTCTCGCAGTGGAGCGCAATCGTTTCAAATATCCGCGCCAAATTCACCGGTGACATTTCCTATACGGGATGGGCCGGGGCATGGATCGTAAGTCATTCAGACTTCAGCAAAATCGGCATCTGGAATCTGGTCGACAAGATCAGCCTTCAATTCCAAATTCCGGTGTCGGCGACGCCAATATACGACATTGCGCAGATACAAGCGGCCTTTACATCAGCCCCGACAGCCCAGATCCCCGCCATTGAGGCCCAGGTGGGCAATAGCGGCTTTGGGGCCTACGCCAGTAATATGGTGGCTACGATCACCGCCCTGTCGCAGAAATATGGCAAGCCGATCACGGTCGACTCCGTGCGCTTCATAAACTCCGATACGGCCTTGAACGGGGGTTTTGACCCTACACGCGCGCAAACCCAGGCAAATCCCCTTCCCCTTGATCCAAAGCTCCAGACTTTGGCTTACGCCGCCGAACTTAGTCTTCTGGCCAACCAGTTGAAGGACATCGTCACCACTATCAATATCGGCGTCTATGAGCCCTGGATGTACAATATTTGGTCGAATCCATCGAGCCCATCCCAGGCCGCTGACTGGACCTTCTTCAATGCCTGGAAGTACTTTGCTTCACTTGCCGGGCCGCTGACAGGGCAAGGATTGATCACGACGGACGCCGGATCCCAGGCTGAAGAACTGGTGTCGGCCTTTCTGGCGAACCCAACGACCTTCAATCCCTATGCCGCCAAGATCGTTGGAGGCCCTGGCGATGACAGGCTCTATCATGTCGCACCCGGGGGAAACACCATAGACGGCGGCGGCGGGGTCAATACGGCCCTCTATGCCGGCGCCTATCAAACCTATCAGATATCGGGAAAAGCCGACGGAAGCTGGAAAGTCGCTGATCTCTCCACAACGGCTCCTGATCAGCCAGACACCCTGATAAACATACAGAAGCTTGAGTTTTCCGACAGGACCGTCCTGGTTTCGGACCTATCTGCGGCCCTGACGACCATTAAGGGCTGGTATAGCGCCATTCTGCGGGAGGATGCAGTCAGTGGACCTCACAGCCTGTCCGCCTCTGGACTGATGCAGTCGATGGCCATTGGACAAATGACGAACTCAGGCGGACTCTCTAACGTCATCAAGACCGCCGCCAGTTCCTCGTCGGTGGCGACCCTGGCCTATCAGTTTTTTACCGGCTCTACCCCCGGCGCTGGGGGTATGGACTATCTGGTGTCGCCGACGGGCCCCAACCCCAACAATCTCAATGCGGCCTATTATCAGAGCTTCAGCCTCGAGAACCGCTACATCAATTTTGCGGTCAATCTTGGCAAGACTGGCGCGGGTCAGGCGTCCTTCCAGGCCGGTTATGGATCCTTGTCCCTGGCTGAGTCCCTGAGCAAGGCCTATGCGACAATCTTCGGATCCACGCCGTCGGCTGGCAAGGTTGATCTCCTGCTGAATGGCATGGTGCCCGACGGCCTTGGGGGAACAGAGACCAGGGCCCAGTACTTCGCCTTCTATGGCCAGGATGGCGTGAACGGCATCGGAACCAAAGCCGCCATGGTGGGCTGGCTGCTGGGAGAAGCAGTCAAGGCCGATATCGGTGACTATGCCCTATCCAATGACGCCTTCCTCACCGCCATAGCCAATGGAACCACCACCTATGGCGTCGACCTCATCGGTCAGTTCGACAAGCCGTCATATCACTACATCAGCGGGTAGGTGAGCGACACTGACCTGCACCTAGCCGCAGGCGAAGGAAGCAAGCCAGGTTGGCCACTGCCCGACACACCACTAGCCGGAAGACACAAGGCCAGCGACTATATGGGTGCCGGAAGTCACCTCACTTCGCCTGATCGCGCATATTGCCCATTGGACCAAACTCGTCAGGAATCACAATGAGGCAGGAGGTGCTCCGCCCCTCACCACCCGGCTAATGGGATAGATCGCGTAGCAGCAGCATCAGTTCCCGCTGGGAGTTCGTACCCGTCTTGCTCAGAATTGACCTGATCTGAACCCTTACAGTCTCGACGCTCTTTCCCTGGGAAGCCGAGATCTGGTTCGCCGAAAGTCCTTCATTTATCGCTTGAGCCACTTGGGATTCTGCAGGTGTAAGGTCGTAGAGCACCTTCAGCAGAGGCGCTGGCAAGGGCTTTCCCTTGTTTCCGCCAGCAAGGGTCAACAAGACCATGTCGGGAGAAAAGAGGTCCTGCGCCTCCCCTGAGATCGGCATCAAATGCAGAACCCTGGATCTCTCGTCTGTGTCGGAAGCAACAGGGATGCTGCATCCTGTCGCCTTCCGCGTCCTCATTTGCTCCAGGGATTTTTGCAGATGGGCGCTCGCTCGTGAGTCCTTCAGTTTTATGCCGGCGCTGTGATCGAAAACGCTAACACCGAGCAAGGGCTCAAAAAGAGCGTTGGCGGCGAAGAGCCTGCCCGAAATTCCAATAACGGCGGTAGGTATGCCAATGGCTTCGAGCGCCTGGGTAATGGCCTTCGCCCTCTGGAAGCTTAAGCGCGCCGAGATCGATATGGCCCTGGCCAAATGGGCTCTAAGGGGGTCCAGATCCGGGATTGCCGCCTTGGCATGATTGAAAGATGGAAATCCGTCGATGGTGCAGATCAGATTGTCGTTTCCGATCCCATGGATGTGTGTCCCGACGCTGGCGTGAAGCCCCATGGGTATCAAGTATTCCTGGTAGAGGCGGTTTTGATTGATTTCCTCTATGGAAACCAGATCCAGCTCACTGACGAAGCCGCTGTGATTGAGCGCCAGCAGCCTCGGCGCCCGGATGTTGTATTGGGCCATTTCCGCCGCAGCCGTGGTCGCCAGCATGTGCGCCATCTTGTCGGATGCGACAAAGCTAGTGCGGTCACCATCCCATGCAAAAATCGAGGCGCCTCTCGCGTCAAACCTCGTCGAGATCTGATCAAACACACTGATCCACTTGTCGCCGATCAGGGCCGCCTCATAGATGGATGCAATGAGCTCGTTCAACCTCAGCCTTACCTGTGCTTGCAGACGTCATCCATGTCCAAGACCCCCTCCCGGCCGGAATACTCCCCAAGCACGACCGAGGAAATCAGATGGGCCACAAAGGGATCGGCGACATCATTATGGCAATGGATTCCTGTTGAGCTGTCGATCAGTAAAATCCTGCCACTGGGGGAAGCGCCAGGAGGCTCAAGCACTAGGCCGGCCGCGCTGTCAGCTTTGCTTCTGACAAAGATGTCCGGATCAAGTAGAGCGGATTCAAAGCCCTTCTTTCCCCCGACATAGCCCGTCTCCCTCGCAAATATTTGCATGGGGGCGACACGGACGCCCTCATCGTGGGTCGAAACGGTATAGGCTAACCGAGTTCCGCAGCGTCGGACATCCCGGTAGGGATTTCTCTCAAATCCCCTACCCATTGCAAATCTGCCTGTGGAAAAAGCTGCCTGAAGGCCAATGACCGTGAGTCCGGACTCGCCATCGCACCCTAGCGGCTCGATCAATTCCTTGCCGGCGACGGCGCTGGTCAAAATCTTTGCTCCAAAGCTGTGTCCAACCAGGACGGTCTTGAGACCCAGTTCCCGGTGCAGTTGCGCGAGGGGGCGGTTTACAAGGATCGATCCCCAGATGAATCCCGCTTCATCGGCATCATGCGCCTTGTTGACAAAGCTGATGAACGGAACGACCCAGTTTGCGGGCCACGAAATGCCCACAAACATGGGTCGCACGGCGCCGCCCCTCACCTCCAAGTCATCGGAAATGTTCTTAGCCCACGCCTGGTAGGATTCCAGACTGGACTGTTCACTCTGGTTCCAACCGGTCGCCAGGACGAAGACATGGGTTGGACAGCGGTTTCGGGCGCACTCTGACCGATATTGCTCCAGCAGTTCACGCTTCAGGCTAACTTCCAGAGCATCCCAAGAGGATTCCATGTGTTTGGCTGGCATACTTTTCACCCGCCCCGCAGCGCATGAGACGCCGTCATAGCTCGTGTAGACAAGCTTGCACCCCTGACCGCCTTCAAGTGTCAGAATGTGGGAGACATACATAGATTTGTCATTGAGCCGATTCCAAAAAACTTTGTATTGATCAGCGACCTTACTTTCTGTGTTGGGATCTTCTGGAAACCTTAGACAATGCTTACCCAGATTGCATGCTGCAGAATTTTCAAGAACAGCTTGAACAGCGCCGACCTCCCTTTGACTGCCCTTCTCCAACCCGATAATGATCATGGGAATTTTGACGTCGACTTTGGGTCGCTCTATCAACAGGGCGTGAAACTGATCTGAAGCCAGAACGTGACCGGGAGCCGCGAGCGCAAGCACCGTGCACGCCAGTGCGCTCCGGGCAATCCGAACGGTTGCTTGTCTTAACCAGGAAGGTTTCATGTCGACTCCACTTGGTAATGGCCGCTGAGATATTGAATGACTTCTGCCCCGCGGGCCTTGTTCCGCGCAAAACCGAGGAGTCACCATGGTGAGGCGTGCACCGGGCGACAGAGAGCCCTGCCCCCAACCAGTAAGGGTGCAGGAAGCCCCCTACGCGCCATCAGTTGGGCCCCCGGCCAGGGGCTCCGGCAAATAGTGCTGGCGCGATCGGAAGCGTGCATCGATACAGGGTTAGGACGTAGGCCCCACGACCGCATACCCAAGTTTAGTTAGTTAGCGCCCAGCAGACCCTGAAGGCGGAACAGGTCAGATTGTCGGTTGGATTGTGTCTTTTCCAGAATGGCCTTTACCTGGCTTCTGACAGTCAGAACCGTTGATCCGCGGCCTTCGGCCACCTGTTGGACGGAAAGCCCCCGGATAAGTCCGTCGGCGACTTCGGCTTCGGCGTCAGTCAACGCGAACAGGCTCGCCAGGCGCTTGAGTTGGGCGGCGCCATGGGTCGCCCCGGCGCCATCCAGGATATAGAGGGCTGTCCTTGGGGCATTGATGACCGCCCCGAAAGGATTGTCGTTGCCCAGGGGAACACCCACCGCAATCAATGGGGGGCGCCCTGAGGGCCGCCGGATTACGATCTCCTGCGCCGCCCTGGTCTGCCAGAAGGTCCTTCTGGCCGTCAGCTGCGCCAGCATGTTGGCCACGGCCAGGTTGGCGGAATTGTCGGTTGACCTAAGCTCGCCCTGCTCGAAATTGAGGCCATCATTTTCATCGAAAAGGACGCGGGCACGGCGGTTGGCCAGAAGAAGCCCTCCCCCCTCGCCGAACAAGAGACAGGCGGTCGAGAAGTAGTCGAACGCATCCTGGATGGCTGGATCGACCGCCTGGGCAGGAGCGATATTCAACACAAGGTCAATGCATCGCCGCAAATGTGGAAAGATCGCCTTACCAGTAGACTTTTCCCGTGCAGAGAAATCCTCCGCCGCTGGGCCCCTTCCCACAATCAATCCAGCTGTGGAGGGCTGCGCGGCTTCAGGACTGCGCAGGAGCAACTGAAGCCCGAACTCGCTATTGGTCGGCACCATGTACTCCCGATAATATTCAGACTCATGAAGCTCATCTGGCGGGTAGACTTCACTGTTGATGAAGACCCCCGGGGCCACGCCAAGCCGAATTGCGCGCTCAGCGAAAGGCGCCTGGCGACCATAGATGTGGATACGGTCCAGAACCGGTGTCGGGTCCAGGTTATGCATAGCGAAAATAGCAGGTATGGCCCCATCCATCGGCGGGGAATGCAAGGCGCCCCTGTCCGCATCGACCGCCGCACAGAATGAAATCACGACATCGCGCCAACGACCGGGATCGTGGACAGCCTGATAGATATCCGACAGGACCGGCTCCAGGATGGGGTCCGACATACTGCTATCCGTGCGGCGTTGTAACGAGGTGACGCATGGCCTGCAATTGACCGGCGCGCGTCATCTCAGCACGACCAAGTATGTCCCGGATTTGTGCGCGCACCGTATGAACAGACCGGGCTCTCGCCCTGGCGATCTCCACAGGCGGGCAGCCGAACAACAAATCCCAAGCAACCTCAGACAAAGCCTCGCTGAGACCGAAGAGATTTCGAAGGCGTCGTTCTCCGACTTTGGAAGACGCCGGCTGGTGAACCGTCAGAAAGTATACGCCGGCGCGCACGACACTCAGGGAACCGACCAGCGGATTTGCATCGCCAAGGGGCTGAACAACCACCACAAAAGGCTGACCAAAGGACTCGCTGAGATCCAGCTCAGTCTGCGTGCGCTGACGGGCTGACGACGCCCCGCAAGCTGAACGTATTGCGGATTGAAGGTCGTGGTCTCGCAGAGGTTTGGCGACACGGATATGGCCATCGCGCAAGCAAACCGCCTTCCCGCGCCGAAGCAAGGCCTTCGCCGCGCGGTTTGCATAGATGACGCCGCCGGCTCCATCCAGCAGCGCGCACCCCGTGGAAAATTGATCCAGCGCCTGCATATATTCTGGGGCGAGCGGCGCCCGTGTCGCAGACTTCAGACGCATGGTCGCTGCGAAGCACAGATGGCTCTCAAGGCGCTGCAAGGCGTCAAGGTCATCTCGACAGAATTGCGGCTCTCCAGCTTGCCGACCGACGTAGATGACGGGCATGAAACCCAATTCGGGGGGCGACAGCTCCAGGCTCCACAGGTCACTTAGACCCAGATCCGGAATCGGTCTGCATTTCCTGAAGGTCCGCGTCGAACTTGAACAAGGCGTATCGGCTGCGGCGCCGATAGTCGGATGACGCAAGCCAGGTTTCCCTGGTTCGGCATGTGGATTGCCTCCCGAAACATGGGTCTGTCCATATGGTGTGGTGACATCGGGTATCGATGCCATCTCGATCCAGACCCTGGCGTGCAGGGCGTTTGACATGGCCTGGCACACCTCGTCCCACACACTTGGAACGAGGATTGCATCGTAAATCTGCTCAATCAGTCTTTCGGACCATGGCGCAAAGGTCAGCGCCGCAAATTCAGCTTCCACCGACGACGGTGACCTGACGCATGGTTGCAACTTTTCCGCCCCACGACCTTGCATAACCAAAGTATGCTTGCGCACGGTATCCGCGTGCAATCTCAATTTTCAAGAAGGGGAATTGGAAGCCAAATGCATACCCAATCTTGGGTATGCCCCAGACTTTGCAATGAGCACTGATGTGTCAATCAGGCCATGCTTCAGGCCTGCACGACCCGGAACACCGACCCGGTACTATGATCCCGCACCAGGTCCACCGCCTGCCCGTCCCAGTGATAGTCGAGGTGTCGCCCCTGGATCGGGGCGGATGCCCCATCGGGATAGAAGAGCCCGACGCACTCGCCCCCTGTATGACGGATACTGGGATAGACCAGACCATCCGAGCCCCTTGCTCTCAGCTCGGTCCCCAACTGTTGGGCTGGGGCGTAGTCATCTGGCGACAGCACAGGGTCGGTTGGAAGTAGATCTCTCAGGTCACGGAGGTCGGCGTCTATGCCCATGACGATTTCCCGGAACTGCGAGGTCCATCCGGCAGGCTCGGCAGTTCTGGCCATGAAAAGTGCGTGATGGTGGATGGTCTCGAACAGGGCCGTTTCGAAGGACCTTGCCACATAGAGGACGCCATAGCCGCCTGCTGAGAACCGGCTTGGGCGGTCAGGACTGACATGGGTGAAGGGCGCCATGAGGTAGGAAGCCCCCGGACCACCAACCCGTCGCTCTGGCGGGATCAGGTCGAGATTGCCGATTGTGCTCATGATCCGCGGATTGGACTTCTGCTCGGCGGAGATCAGCAGGGGCCAGTCGGCTGGATCGGCAATATCTTCGAAGAGGTCGATCGGCGGAAAGGCGCTGCGGATGATCCGCACGGCGCCCTGCCAGTCGACCCGGACCGTCGCGATATCTCCGACTGCTGTCACCAGACCCCGCGCTCCGCATCGAGATAGCGCCTGACCCGCATGATGTCGGTGAGTTCTCCGCCCAGCATGATGTCCAGGGCGCTTGCCTGTCCGAAGGCGGCGTTGGCCGCGCCCATCCAGGCATAGGCGCGCTGGGGCTCCTGGAAGATCAGGCGCAGGGCCTTGTGTATGCCCATCAGGTTGGAGAGCCTGGCGCAGCCATCCCGGGAGAACCGGCCTGGCCCTTCCGCTTTCCAGCGACGATAGGACCTGACCGGCATGTCCAGAAGTATGGCGGCCTGCTCGTCAGTGACCTTCCAGTTGGCGAACAGGTTTATCGCCGCCCGGAACATGGCGGCGGCCTCTTCCTGGGTGATCGGTTCCGCCCGAAAGGCCTGGGGAGATGTATCAACAGGTTGCAGGGTCTGCATGTCTGGCCTCCATATGGCATCATATAGTATATTTGATGCCATATGGCAATGAAGGGTCAGCCTTGGGCGGGATCGCATCCCGCCAGTCCCTTCTCAGGCCACGTCGGTCCGTTTCAGGCGCGCAAATACCCGGTCTGTGCCCATAAAGCGCGACAGCATGGGGGCGATGAGCTTGGCAGGCTCAACCGACCGTCCGCCGTTCTGGGTCAGAACCTGGCCATAGGCCACAAGGTCGCGATGGACCGCGGCGGGCAGCTCAATGGTCAGCTTGACCGGGGTATCGTCTTCCAGGGTTGCGAGTTTCAGCTTGCTCATGGGTCTGCCTTTCAGTTGCGATAGGGCTCAAGGATCAGGTCCCGGGTGACCAGGACGCGGACCGGGGCGCCAGGGGCTATGGTCAGGGTCGGCGGGACGCCGAGCCCCTGCCCCACAGCCTGCTGGCCGACCTGGTTGAAGGTTCCGGAGGCGCCCTGGCGAAGGGCACGGACGATGTCGCTGTCGCCGTCATTGCCGAGGTTTGCGCCCACCCCGAGCACGGTGGACAGGGCCGCCATGCCCATGAGGCCGCGCCAGTGTGGATCGACCTTGCCTGACAGGCCCGCATAGCCGCGGGCGTCCCCGGCGGGGAGCTTTTCAAGGACGAGTGAGCGACCGTTTGGCAGGATGAGCCGGGTCCAGGCCAGCAGAACCCGGCTCTGCCCGAAGGCGACCTGGCTGTCATAGGCGCCGATCAGTCGCGCGCCCTGCGGGATCAGCAGGATCTGGCCAGTGGGGGTGTCATAGACGTTCTCCGTGACCTGTCCGACAATCTGTCCCGGCAGGTCCGAGCGGATGCCTGTGATCAGGGCGGCCGGAATGACCGCCCCGGCCTGGACCACATAGGGCGAGGCCGGGGACTGAAGGCGATCGGGGCTGGTGGTGCGCCGGTCAACGGGCCCGTCAAGAAGGGTCCGCCGTCCCGTCCCAGTGGCTAGTTCAGTCAATTCCGGCCCGCCAGTGGTGGCCGCAAGCACCATGGGAGCGGGCGCAGCCTGGGCATCAGCGGCAAAGAGCCGGCTTGTGCGGGCCGCGTCCCGCTCCTGGGCCCGCTGCTGCAGCCTGGCCTCCGCCGCCTGCCGCGCGGTCTCGTTCTCCACCCGAGCACCAGAACCCGCAGACATGTCCGGAGCCGGGGCGCCGGACTCGGCGATCGGCCGTCCTAGGTCACCCGGCAGGGGCGGACCAAGTTTCGGAGCCGCATAGTCCCTGGGAAGGGTGTTCAGGCGCTCGGGCGGGGATCCACCGACGCTGTAGAGCTCAGGAGCGGACGTCCTCGTCCGGTGATCGGTCATGGCCCAGGCGACCGCGCCTGTCACCACCAGAGCGCTCACACTCGCCATGGCGATCAGCACCTTGCGGGAGATCCGCGTCACCTGTGGCGGCGGGGCGCGCAGTCTCAGGATTTCGGCGCCATCAGGCTCTGAGGTCTGGTGGGCGGCGGTCATGGTCTTGCAAGCCGCTCGAGCCGGACCTTCTGCCGGGCGGGCCCCTCACCCAGTCTGAGCTCGGCCGTGTCGAAGAGGCGGTCGACGACCATCCTCTGGCCAAGAACCCGGTAGTTGACGAGATCGCCTTCCCGCCCCTTCCCGACATTGATGAAGAGGGGCGGCATTTCGGCCTGACGGACTTCCCCGGGAAACTCGATAAAGGTTTGCCGGCCATCATCGAACACCCGCACCGGCCGCCAGACAGCCCTGGCCCCATCGATACGGTAGCCGAAGTTGAGGTTCTCAAGGGCGACCTGCGACGTCCGGGCGCGCTCCGCCGCGACCAGCGCCGCCGCCGCCCGGGCTTCATCCTGGGGATAGCGCCAACTGACCGAGGGCATATAGGTTACAGCCGTGGCGCGGATTTCGATGTGATAGGTCCGGCGGTTGGTATTGACCACCAGATTGGTCTGCAGGTCCGCCCGGGTCGGTTTGACCAGGATATGGACCCGCCGCTCGGGGCCGGACCCGCTCTCGGTGTCGCCGATCACCCAGCGGGTGGTGTCCCCAGCCGCCACAGGACCTGAGCCGGAAAGGGTCTCGCCCTCCTGCAGGACAATGTCAGTCACACGGCCAGGCGCCGCATAGACCTGGAACAGGGCGCCATCTGAGAAGGCGTAGATCTGGGCTGCGGAACTATAGCCTGTCCGGCTTGGCTCAACCCTGGCCGCGGCATTGGACAGGGCGACCCGCAGGGCTGGATCGCGGACCTCCGGCGCCGGGACGCGATGGACAGCCTTCGCCCTGCCCTTTGGCGGATGCGACTTTCGAACCAGGACCCTGGGTTTGATTGTAGCAACGGCGACCGGGGCGGGTTTGCCCACGACCGGCGCAGGGACAGGCTGACCGGGGAGCGGCCCTAGAGCCTTTAGGGGCGCTGGCCCGTCCCTGGCCACGGCCGCGCAGGCCATGGAGCTCGATGAAAGAATTGCCAGAAAACAGCCAGATAGACGCATCAGTTCATCTCCCTTGACCAGTTGATGGCCTGGACGAAGACCCCGAGGGGATTTTTCCTAAGACCCTCTGCGGTCCGCGGCGACTGAAGGACGACGGTGACAATGGCCGACCATCGCTCGGTCGATGAAAGACTGCCCTCGTCATAGCGACGCTCAACCCATTCCACCCGGAAGCTGCCAGGCGAGGCCCGGATGACGCTGGAAACGTCCACGGCGATCTGGACGCGACCGACCTGGCTGAAGGGGTCATTCAGCCGGGCATAGTTGCTGAGCGCCGCTCCGCCGCTTTCCGTGGTGTAGTCATAGGCCCGCAGCCAGTTCTGCCGAACGACCACGGGGTCGGCGGGAATGGACCTCACCTCCTCGATGAAACGCGAGAGGTGCCAGGCGATCTGCGGATCGGTGGGCTGATAGCCGGCGCTCGCCGGCGCCACCGCCTGGGCCTGGCCAAGCTTGTCTACCTGAACCACCCAGGGCGTCACCGTGCCCCGCGCCCCCTGCCAGACCAGGGCGCCCGCAAGGCCTATGGAGAGGGCCAGATTGCCAAAGGCGATCAGGCGCCAGTTGCGGGCCTGGAGGCGGGCCGACCCGATGCGGTCATCCCAGGCCTCGCTGGCCCGCTGATAGGGGCTCTGAGGTTCAGGCGTGAGCCCGTAGCTGACGCCCGGACGGGTGAAGACATTCATGTGCGATCCTCCGCAAGGCTGACCGAGGTCCCGCTTCCACCATGGTCGCCGGACCTGAGGGCATGGGCCGCCGTCATGGCGCCGTGGGCGGCCTGCTGGCGGCTCTGGTAATTCCGGGCCCAGGGGGGAGCGCCGCCAGAGGGCGGGCCTCCGCCACCGGGGCCCTGAGGCCGCGCGCCAGGATCGCCAGATCCTGTGGGGCCTGGCCTGGCGCCGCCCAGGGCCGCTGCCGCGCCACGAAGTCCGCCAAGGCCGCCGCCCAGGAGGGCCCGGGCGCCCATGGCGCCGGCCATGGCCAGACCTCCCACCGCCAACCCTGTGCCGACGGCGGCTCCGGCGCCAAGCTGGGGCCCGCCGGAGACCAGGCCGCTGGCTATGCCCGGGCAGAAGATCCCGAGCCCAAGCAGGCAAAGGGCGCCCAGGGCCAGGGCCAGGACCTCGTCGAGGGAGGGAGCGACCCCGGGGGACCCCAGCTCAAACTCAGCAAACAGGGTCGAGCCGATGCCGACCACCACGGCCAGGACGAGGACCTTGACGCCGGAGGCCATGACATTGCCGAGCACCTTCTCGGCCAGAAAGGCGGTCCGGCCAAACAGGCCAAAGGGCACCAGGACAAAGCCCGCTAGGGTGGTCAGCTTGAACTCGATCAGGGTGACGAAGAGCTGCACCGCCAGGACAAAGAAGGCGATGATCACCACCAGCCAGGCGAAGACCAGGACCAGGATCTGCGGGAAGTTGTCGAAGAAGGCCGGAAAGCCCGACATCTGCTGGGCGGCTTCCATGATCGGCCGGCCCGCATCAATGCCGGCCTGGCCAAGCTTGCCCGGGTGAAGGAAGTCGGCGGCCGACATGGCGCCGCCTGAAGCTTTCAGGCCAAGGCCCGAGAAAGACTGGAAAACCACCTTGGCCAGACTGTTGAAATTGGACAGCAGGAAGGCGAAGAACCCCACATAGAGGGTCTTCTTGATCAGCCGGGCGATGATGTCATCGCCCGATGACCAGGCCCAGAACAGGGCCGCAAGGGTCACATCGATCCCCACCAGGGTGGTCGCCAGAAAGGCCACCTCGCCCCCCAGAAGGCCAAAGCCGGAGTCGATATAGCGGGTGAAGACCTCCAGGAAGCGGTCTGTGGCGCCGGTATTCATGACACGGCCCCCTTCCCCCACATCAGGCGGAGATCCGCCGCCACAGAGGCCGGGACCAGAAGGTCAGAAACTTCAAGGATAGAAGGCATTAGTGGAACATGCTCACGTCATGGGGCTGGTAGGTCGACCGCCGGTCCATGAAGCGGCGGAACTGCTCCTGGGCCTGATCGCGGCTTGCAGCGCGCTCGGCCTGATCGAGGGCATTTGCCCGCCCCTGGGCGGCCATCATGGCGGTCAGGTCTGCGAGCTGCTGGGACTGCAGGGCCAGGAGCTGATTGCCCGCCTGGGTCGCCTGGACAATGCCGCTGGCTCCCTGACTGGCGTTGAGCAGGGTCTCGGTCTCGGCCTTTGAGCCGGACATTCCGGCCACCACCCCGGCCTGGATGCGCAGGGCGTCCTGGAAGGCGGCGGTGGAGTTCAGCCATCGCTGTTTGGCCGACAGGACAAGGCCTGCGTCAGAGACCCCGACCGTGACCGTGTAATTCTGGCTGAACTCACGATCTATGGCCTGGACGTCAAAGCCGACCCGCCTTGCCTGCTGCACCAGACCGCCAATGCGGCTGAGATTGCCCTGGATGGTCTGCAATGAGGAATATGGCAGCTGGGCCAGATTGCGCGCCTGATTGGTCAGACTGAGCGCCTGGTTCTGCAGGCTGCGGATCTGGTTGTTGATCTGCTCCAGGGATCTCGCCGCCTGCAGGATATTGGAGGCGTAGTTGGTGGGATCAAAGACGATCCTCTGGGCCTGGGCGCCCTCACCCGGGACAAGGATCAGCAGGGCAGCGCCAGAGATGGCGGCCACACGGCGTGTCAGATGGGTCATGGTACGAACTCCTCATTCTTGGGGGTTGGGAGAGGCCCGGACAGGCGGACAAGGTCTGCCGCCCAATCCAGGCCGCGATGGGTCAACCAGGCTGCGCCAAATCCCCGGGGGCCGTGGGCGGCGAGGATCTCACCAATCGCGACCTGATCGGCCTTGGAGGAAGCCGCACAGAAGGCGAGCGCAACGTCTCCAAGGCCCAGTTCAAAAAGCCGGTTTCCCTGGCGCGACTGGCAATAATAGTCGCGCTTGGGAATGGCCCGGCTGAGGATCTCGATCTGCCGGGCATTGAGGCCAAACCGCTGATAGGCCGCAGCGATCTGCGGCTCGCCTGCCCGGTCATTGGGCAGGAAGAGCCGGGTCGGGCAACTCTCGATGATTGAGGCGGCGATGGCGCTGGTCTCGATATCGGCCAGGGACTGGGTGGCGAAGACCACCGAGGCGTTCTTCTTGCGCAGGGTCTTCAGCCATTCCCGCAACTGGGCGCCGAAGGCGGGGTCATCCAGGGCCAGCCAGCCCTCATCAATGATCACCAGGGTGGGCGCCCCATCCAGCCGGGCGGCGATCCTGTGGAACAAGTAGGCGAGGACAGCGGGGGCTGCGGCCGCTCCCACCAGCCCCTCGGTCTCGAAGGCCTGGACGGGGGCGTCCCCAAGTCGCTCGCCATCGGCGTCCAGCAGACGTCCCCATGGCCCGGCCAGGGTATAGGGCTGCAGGGCAAGCTTGAGGGCGTTCAGCTGCAACAGGACCGTCAGACCGGTCAGGGTGCGCTCAGGTCCAGGGGCGGAAGCCAGGGAGCCAAGGGCGGTCCACAGGTGATCCTTGATTTCCGGGGTGACGCTGACGCCCTCCCCTTCCAGGACCCCCGCCAGCCACTCGGCCGCCCAGGCCCGCTCGGCGGGCTGATCAATCCTGGCCAGGGGCTGGAGGGCCACGGCGGCGCGATCATCGGCCAGGGCCCCGCCAAGGTCATGAAAATCTCCGCCCATGGCCAGGGCCGCCGCCCGGATCGACCCGCCAAAGTCAAAGGCGAAGACCCGGGAGCCCCGATACCTGCGGAACTGCAGGGCCATGAGGGCCAGGAGCACGCTCTTGCCCGCCCCTGTGGGGCCCACCACCATGGCGTGGCCCACATCGCCCACATGCTGGCAGAAGCGGAACGGGGTCGACCCCTCGGTCCTGGCATGGAAGAGCGGCGGCCCGCCAAGATGACTATTGCGCTCAGGCCCGGCCCACACCGCCGACAGGGGGATCATGTGGGCCAGATTCAGGGTCGAGATCGGTGGCTGGCGGACATTGGCGTAGGCATGGCCGGGAATGCCCCCCAGCCAGGCTTCCAGGGCGTTGAGGCTCTCGGGGATGCAGGTGAAGTCCCGACCCTGAATGGTCTTTTCCACAAGCCGCAGCTTGGCGTCGGCGGTCGCCGGATCCTCATCCCAGACGCAGATGCTGGCCGTGACGAAGGCGTGGCCAGTCATGTCGGCCCCGAGCTCCTGCAGGGCCTCGTCGGCGTCCTGGGCCTTGTTCTGCGCGTCGCTGTCGATCAGAGTCGAGGCCTCGCTGGTGAGGACCTCCTTGAGGATGGCCATGATCGACTTGCGCTTGGCGAACCACTGGCGGCGGATCCGGGTCAGGACCCGGGCGGCGTCGACCTTGTCCATACAGATGGCCCGGGTGGTCCAGCGATAGGGAAAGGCCAGCCGGTTGAGATCATCCAGCAGGCCGGGCCAGGTCGCCGTCGGAAAGCCATTAATGGTCAGGACCCGCAGGTGGGCCTTGCCGAGCCGGGGCTCCAGGCCTCCGGTGAGGGGCTGATCGGCCAGGAGGACGTCCAGATGCATGGGTGTCTGCGGCACGCCGACGGCATGCCGGTTGGTGGAGACCGTGGCGTGCAGATAGGTCAGGGTCTCCCCATCGGTGAGCCAGGCGGCTTCGGGAACAAAGCCCTCAAGCAGGGCCAGGATCCGGTCGGTCTGGTCGACAAAGCCGCGGAGGGTTTCTGTCCAGTCGACACCCCGGTCCTGACGGCCCTCATAGAGCAGGGCCTCTATCCTGGCGGTTTGCTCGGCCGGCGGCAGGAACTGGAAGGTCAGGAAATAGCGGCTGTCGAAATGGGCGCCCTCATCCTCGAACTGGGCGCGGCGCTCCTCGTCCAACAGGGCCGAGACCGGGTCGGGAAAATCACTGAGGGGATAGGCGCCCGAGGCATTGCGCTGGGCCTCCACATGGACAATCCAGCCTGAGCCCAGACGCCGCAGGGCGCTGTTGAGGCGACCGGCCGCGGCCACCAGCTCGCCGGAGGTTGCGGAGTCCAGATCTGGCCCGCGGAACCGCGCTGTGCGCTGGAAGGAGCCGTCCTTGTTGAGGATGACCCCCGGCGCAATCAGGGCCGCCCAGGGCAGGAAGTCCGGAAGGCGGGCGGCGCGGGGGCGGTATTCGCGAAGGTCGAACATGGCCCTAGACCCCCAAATAGGCCGGGATGCGCACATGCCGGCGCACCACATCGACAAAGTGCGGGTCACGCCGGGCAGCCCAGACCGCCAGGCCATGGCCCACCAGCCAGAGGCAGAGACCGACAATCCAGAGCCGCAGACCAAGGCCGAGGGCCGCAGCCACCGTGCCGTTGACTATGGCCAGGGCACGCGGGGCGCCGGCCAGCAGGATCGGCTCGGTCAGGGCCCGGTGAACCGGAGCGTAGAAGCCGGGGGCGGTTTCGGTCTCCATCAGACCAGCGCCCCGCCGCCAAAGGAGAAGAAGGACAGGAAGAAGCTCGAGGCCGCAAAGGCGATGGAGAGCCCAAAGACGATCTGGATCAGCCGCCGGAAGCCGCCGGCGGTGTCACCAAAGGCCAGGGTCAAGCCAGTGACGATGATGATGATCACCGCAATGATCTTGGCGACCGGCCCCTCAACGGAGTCGAGGATCTTCTGCAGGGGGCCCTCCCAGGGCATGGAGGAGCCTGCGGCCAGAGCCGGACTGGCCAGCAGGCTGGCGATCAGCAGGCTGTTGGCCGCGTGAAGGCGGCGGCGAAGGTGGCGGTTCATTGATCATCTCCCTGAAAATCTGCGGCCCCTTCGGCCAGGCGGTAGTCGCCCGCGGCTGAGAGCCCCCTCACCCGGGCGAGCTCGGTGAGGCGGCGCGCCCCGCCCCGGCCCGACAGGACCGCAATCACGTCGATGGTTTCGGCAATGAGGGCCCGGGGCACGACGGCCACCGCTTCCTGGATCAGCTGTTCGAGCCGCCGCAGGGCGCCCAGGGCCGTGCTGGCGTGGATGGTGCCGATGCCCCCCGGATGGCCCGTCCCCCAGGCCTTCAGCAGATCCAGGGCCTCAGCCCCACGGACCTCGCCTATGGGAATGCGGTCAGGGCGCAGACGCAGGGAGGAGCGGACCAGCTCGGCCAGGGAGGCGACGCCGTCCTTGGTGCGAAGGGAGACCAGATTGGGCGCCGCGCACTGCAGCTCCCTTGTGTCTTCAATCAGCACAACGCGATCGCCAGTCTTGGCGACCTCCGCCAGGACAGCGTTGGCCAGGGTGGTCTTGCCGGTGGAGGTCCCCCCGGCGATCAGGATATTGCGCCGCTCCGCCACGGCGGCGCGCAGCACCGCCGCCTGGCCTTCCGTCATGATCCCGGCGGCCACGTAGTCCCCAAGACCAAAGACCGCCACGGCAGGCTTGCGAATGGCGAAGGTCGGCGCCGCCACCACCGGCGGAAGCAACCCTTCAAACCGCTCGCCGGTTTCAGGCAGTTCGGCCGACACCCTTGGCTGGCCGGCATGGACTTCGGCGCCCACATGATGGGCCACCAGACGCACAATGCGTTCGCCGTCCGCCGGAGAGAGCCAGGCGCCCGTATCGGAGAGCCCCTCGCTCAGGCGATCGATCCAGAGCCGGCCATCGGGATTGAGCATGACCTCGACGACGGCGGCGTCATTCAGCCAGCGGGCGATCTGCGGCCCCAGGGCGGTCCGCAGCATTTGCGAACTGCGTACAAAGACCTCATTGCGGATCGGCGTCACGGTCACGGCCCTGCCTCCAAATTCGCTCAAAACAGCGAAGACTGGAGATCAGAGAACGCCGCAAATTCCGGGCTTCAACCGTCCTTTGGGCATCGTAGGGTTCTGGCGAAGAATTGCTGACGTGCGGCGGGACCGGTCCCTGCGCTTTCACCGCGTCTGATCAGACGTCGACGGCGTAAGGGCTGCATTCCTCAGTGACCGCGCGTAAGAACGATAACTTATATATTCTATAATTGTAATCTTTTCAGAACACGTATATTCCATTTAGAGATGCACTTCGGAACCTTCAGGTTATCAATCCGGATGGAGCCCAGACCATGACGTCCCAAAGATCCAGGATGAACACCCTGGCGCGCCAAGCCCTCGACGGGCAATTGCAGCCCCTCCGGACCATGCCGCCACTAATCCGGCCAGAGCGTGGATGGATCCGTGCGATCCGCGAGGCCCTCGGCATGACCACTGGTCAGTTCGCCGCCCGGCTGGGGGTCACCCAGCCGCGGGTCGCGACCCTGGAGCGCGCCGAGTTCCAAGACGGCGTCACCCTAAGGAGCTTAAGGCAGGCGGCTGAGGCGCTCGACTGTGTCCTGGTCTACGCCCTGGTTCCCAGGGCCTCCCTAGAGGACATGGTGAAGGACAGGGCGCGTCTTGTGGCTGACCAACAGTTATCGAGAACGGACCAGACCATGCGCCTTGAAAATCAGGCCGTGAGTTCCGCGCGTATGGAAAGGGCGCGGGAAGATCTCGCGGAAGATATATTGCGCAATGATCGGCGGCTCTGGGCGGACGCATGAGTGATCCCCTGACTGGCACAGAGGATGACGCCGCAACGCCGCTGACCCCCGATGAGCGACGCGACCTGATCCCGAGTTATATCACCACACGGGACCAGCTGAATGAGGTGGAGCAGCTGGGTATCGCCGAAGCCGATCGCTGGGCTTTCAGCCGTAAACGCAACGTCCTCAATGAGCCATTCTTGCTCGGCCTTCACAGGCGGATGTTTGGCAATGTCTGGAGATGGGCCGGGAACTTCCGATCAACCCCGCGAAATATCGGGGTCGAGGCCTATCTGATCCCCGTGGATCTTCGCCAGTTGCTGGACGATGTGGGCTACTGGACCTCGCATGCCACCTTTCCAGCAGATGAGATCGCCCTGCGCTTTCACACACGGCTGACCTGGATCCATCCTTTTCCCAACGGCAATGGTCGCCATGCGCGCCTGGCCGCCGACCTGCTGGTTGTGGGTCTGGGCGGTCAGCGGTTCACCTGGGGCGGAGGCGTTCCTGTTGACCCTACAGAAATGCGCAGGACCTATATCGATGCTGTCCGGGCCGGCGACAATCATGATTTCGCGTCCCTGCTCGCCTTTGCACGATCCTAGCCGCCGTCCCCATCCCCCGCCTCGGCGGCATTTGCCTCAAAGGCTGCGGGTACATCCACCGACACCTCCCGGGTAAAACTCGCCCCCTTTGCCAGCCTGCGCCCGAGGGCGACCACAAAGCCTTCATATCGCTCCTGGCCCCGGGCTCTGGCCGCCGCCTGGCCGGTCTCCGGCACGGGCGGCGTCGTGGTCAGCCAGAAGCGCACGAAGAGGGCGAGCATTTCGATGGATATGCCGAGATTGCGTTCCAGGCGTTCGGCCACCCGGGTCTGCTGGTCCAGCCGCCTTGCAAGGGCGGCCTCCTGCCGCTCGGCGGCGTCAGGGGAGAGGAAGGAGGTGATGGCCGCCTCCGCCACCAGGGATCTGGATTTTCCCCGGGCCTTGGCGAAGCTCGCCAGGGCGCGGTCTGTCTCCGGATCGAGATAGACCGACATTCGCAGCTTGCGCATGGCTAGACCTCCATCCCGTCATCCAGATCAAGGACGCCCTGTCGGCCATGGCCAGCGGACCAGGCCGGGGCATGGCCGGCCCGATCTTCGTCTTCATCATCAAACAGGAATTCGAGAGCATCGCCCTTCGGACCAGAAGGCTCGGCCGTTTCCAGGTCTGCGACGGGGTCGGGACCGCCCTCCCCGCCGGCTTCGTGCCTCACGGCGCGCCGGGCCAGCGGCGGCGCAATCGGAGGTCTGGAAGACCAGTCATCGGGGCTTGGTGAAGCCGGGCTGCTCATGGGCGCCGCGCCTGTCCGGGCCTGCAGCTGGGGATCCTCGTAATAGCGGATCTTCCGGCAGCGGATGGGCGGCAGTCCCGAAACCAGAATGAGCTCGTCACTGGGCGCCAGCTGCATGACCTCGCCCGGGGTCAGCAGGGGCCGGGCCGTCTCCTGCCGCGAGACCATCAGATGTCCGAGCCAGGGCGAGAGGCGGTGGCCGGCATAGTTCTTCATGGCCCGCAGTTCCGTGGCGGTTCCCAGGGCGTCGGAGACCCGCCTGGCGGTGCGCTCGTCATTGGTCGCAAAGCTCACCCGCACATGGCAGTTGTCGAGGATGGCGTTGTTGGGACCATAGGCCTTCTCGATCTGGTTCAGGGACTGGGCGATCAGGAAGGCTTTCAGGCCATAGCCGGCCATGAAGGCCAGAGCGCTCTCGAAGAAATCCAGGCGGCCCAGGGCCGGGAACTCATCGAGCATAAGTAAGAGACGGTGGCGACGGCCCCCAGACTCCAGCTCTTCGGTAAGCCGCCGGCCGATCTGGTTGAGGATCAGCCGGATCAGGGGCTTGGTGCGGCTGATGTCCGAGGGCGGCACCACCAGGAAGAGGCTGACCGGGCGATCGCCCTCCACCAGGTCGCAGATCCGCCAGTCGCAGCGTCCGGTGACCCTGGCGACCACAGGGTCCCGGTAGAGACCGAGGAAGGACATGGCCGTCGAAAGCACGCCCGAGCGTTCATTTTCGCTCTTGTTAAGCAGCTCCCGGGCGGCGGAGGCGACCACCGGATGTGGCCGGTCCCCCAGATGGCGGGTGGTCAGCATGGCCCTCAGGGTCGATTCAATCGGCCGCTTCGGGTCGGACAGGAAGTCTGCGACGCCGGAGAGGGTCTTGTCGGCCCCGGCATAGAGGACGTGGAGTATGGCGCCCACCAGCAGGCTGTGGCTGGTCTTTTCCCAGTGGGAGCGCCGCTCAAGACCGCCTTCGGGATCCACCAGGATGTCGGCGATATTCTGCACATCGCGCACTTCGGCCTCCCCCTGGCGGACCTCCAGCAGGGGGTTGTAGGCGGCGCTCGAAGGGTCGGTCGGATCAAACAGCAGGACCTGGCCGACCTTCGCCCTGCAGGCGGAGGTCAGGCGCCAGTTCTCCCCCTTGATGTCATGGACGATCACCGAGCCTGGCCAGGTGAGAAGGGTCGGGACCACAAGACCCACCCCCTTGCCGCTGCGGGTCGGCGCAAAGCAGAGGACGTGCTCGGGCCCGTCGTGGCGCAGATAGTCACCCCCGAGCCTGCCCAGCATGACCCCTTTCGGACCTGAGAGGCCCGCCGCAGCAATCTCCCGCCCCCTGGCCCACCGGGCCGAGCCATAGGTGGTCACAGATCCGCTCTCCCGGGCCCGCCAGACCGAGAGGGCCATGGAGATCACAATGGCGATCAGGGCGCCGGTGACGGCAATCCCCGCCCCCTCAAGGAAGACCCTCGGGGCATAGGCGTCGAAGGCGAACCACCACCAGAAAAAGGCCGGCGGCGGATAGACCGGCCAGCCGGCCACCTCCAGCCAGGGCTGGCCAAGCTGGGGCTGGAAGGCCAGTCGCCAGGCTGTCCATTCGGTGGCGGCCCAGGTCCCGATCAGGATGACGAAGAAGACCGCCGCCAGCTGGCCCCACATGACCCTGGTCCCGCTCATGTCTGGCTCCTGAAAGTATGGGTCATCGGGTGAGGCCACGCCGGTGACCAGGGGACCAGGTCATGCCGCCCCCGGGCGTCGGAACCCCGGTGATCTCCCGGCCCAGATGGCGGTCCATGTCCGGGCGCCATGGTACGAGGCTGAACCCAAGGCCGGTCTCGATCATGGCGAACCGCCCAGAGGCGAGGTTGAGCCTCTGGCGATAGACCCCGGCGACCGGGTCATCGCCGGTCAGGGGCTGGTGGGTGAGACCGCTCGCCTGCTCGAGCCTGCTTATGGTCGAGGCGAGCTCGCGGTCCTTAAGGGTCGCCAGGAGATCGCGGGCGAAGATCACCTGACCGTTCCGGCGACGGGCGAGCCCCTGGCTCTCCAGATGATCAATGCGGTCAGACAGGGCCTGGCGAACGTCATCGGCGAACCCACCGAGGCCCAGGCCCGCCGGCCGGGGCCCCACCAGCTGCCGGTCAAGCCAGGTCGCCCCCTGCGCCTGGACCTGAGCGGCCAGGTCAAGGTCGGAGCGGACCACGAGCCGGACCGACCGCAGGCCCCTGCCCCCATCGACCGCCTGCAGTTCGACAATGGCGCCCGGGTTCAGCTCCGCCGCCTGATCAAGATCAGCCCCCCGGACATGGTGGACCCGGCCATCCAGGCCATCGACCACCACATAGCCCGCCCCGGTCAGCTCATCGTGCAGGCCCCGCCCGGCAAGCCGGCCCACCAGCCCCTGCCCTGGCGAAGCCTCGACCACAAAACTGGAAGGGTCGCGGGTCTGCACAGTCGGACCCAAAGCCCTGTTGATCCGCGCAATGATGTCGCGGCTTTGGCCGATGGCCTTCAGGGTCGCCTGCGCCTCAGGATCCAGCCGCCAGCGCCCGGCCCTCACCTCTTCCGCCAGGCCCAGGGTCTCCAGACGCCGGACCCGGGCGATCTGGGCCACCCTCAGGGCGTCGGGCCGTCCCAGGACTGGCGGTCTTAAGTCGACCAGGCCGTCGGCTTCAGAAATCTGGGCCGTCAGGCTTCTGTCCAGGCTGGTCCAGTGGTCAGCGCCCACCTGCTGATCCCAGGCGCGCCGCAGGTCAGCCTCGGTGCGCGGCCCAAGCTCCAGGGTCACAAGCTGGCTGGCCCGGGCCCGGAGACCCTCGCGGATATAGTCCCGGGAGATGACCAGGTCGGCGCCGTCCTCCCCCCGCCCCCGGACCAGGACATGGATGTGGGGATGGCCGGTATTCCAGTGGTCGACCGCCACCCAGTCCAGACGCCCGCCAAGGTCGCGCTCGGCCTGGCCCATGAGGTCACGGGTATAGGCCTTGAGATCGGCCAGCTGGTCGGCATCGTCCGGGGAGACAATGAACCGGAAATGGTGGCGGTCATCAGCGCACCTTTCCGCAAAGGCCTTGCCGTCGGCCGCCTCCCCCTGCGCGTCAAACAGTCGGCCCCGCTCGCCGGTCTCAGTCACCCCTTCCCGCTGCAGATAATCGATGTGGACAGAAAGGCCGCCGCCCCGCCCGCCGCGTCGGACCACCCGGGCCTTGATCACCGCGCCGCGCCCCCGGGGCCCTAGCCCTTGCCGGGCCCTAAGCGAGGCCGCCCGTCCCCGGCCAAATGTGCTCGTGGAAACCGGCCCCCGCCTCTGCTGTCCGCCGGCCCGTCGGGCGGCGACCAGGGCCACGCCAATAAAGGTACGGGGCCCTGCGCCGCCCCGGGCGCCCCCACGGGCGCCGATACGGCCTGGCCGGAGGAAAAACTCGTCCTCGCTCATGGCCGGAAAACCCGGCGCGAGGTGTCATTCTCCCAATCAATACAGGAGGATGGGTAAAACTGCAGCCTGTCGGTCGTCCTCGCACCTCGCGCCAACAGATTGTATTTGCTAAACTTATCACCCCCAAACCCGCCCCGCACCTCGCGGCTTTTATCCTGCCATCGCTCCATCCATTTTCGGCAAACCCACCCTTTCCCCGCCGAACCTGCGACGGACTGCGAAATCCTGCGATCAGAGACAAGGCGGCTCATGGACCCGTCTCCGCGCCTGACAGGGGCGCAAAAAGCGAGGATCGTCCGGCGATCAATCGACCGTTCGGAGGGGAATTTTCGACCGTCAGATCGCCATCCGACCGTTGGCCAATCTGCACAAAAAGGCCCGGTGGCGCGGTCGCCAGAAGGATCGCCGGGCGAGGTTCTGACAGGCCGCCCCCGAGCCGCGGAGTTATCTTCGCCACATAGGCCCGGGTCTCCAGGGGAAGCGGCCGGCCGGCAATCAGGAAGGCCTCATAGCGACCGGGCCCGGCGTTATAGGCCGCCAGGAAGCCGGCCGACCCATAGCGGTCATACATCTCCCGAAGATAGGCGGCGCCCGCCAGGATATTGTCCCGGGGCTGGTAGGGATCAGCCCCCAGTCCGTAGCGCAGCCGCAGGCCTTGATAGGTCCGGGGCATGACCTGCATCAGGCCCATGGCCCCCACTGGTGAGGTTGCCCGTGCATCAAAGCCGCTCTCGACACGCATGACAGCGGTGATCCAGCGCTCGGGCACCTTAAAGCGCAGGGACGCCTCATGAACATGGTCAGCCAGGTCCGGCGCCCTCGCCGGCTGCGCCTGCAATGGGCCCGACGGGCCCGGCATGGCGAGGCTGACCAGCAGGGTCCCAAGACCAATCCAGCCTGCCAGCGGGCTTGCCCCGGTCAAGGGCAAGGCGCCTCCGCGCCGGCCAATAGGCCGCCCTTGACCGCGGCTCCGCGCGCCGGCTGAGCCATGGGCGGTCGGGACGAAGGTGCGGCCGTCAGTTCCTTGATCGAACAAAGGTGCAGCCAGAAGTCCGGGATCACCGCCCATGGCGATCCTCCGGAACCAGCCAGAGGGGCGTCAACTTCCCCACCACCGCACTGCGGTTCACCGGCCCGAAATACCGGCTGTCGAGGGAGGCTTCAGCGTCGTTGAGCAGGAAGACCTCATCCCTGGTCAGGATGCGGCATCCTGCCCAGACCGGCAGGGTCCGGCTAAGACGATCCTGCGCCCTGACCTTCGCCACAGGCGCCGAATTTATGGTGATGCGGTCGCCGATGCGGCAGACCCTGGCTGGCGCAAGGGCGGCCGCCTGCTTGATCAGCAGGACGCCTGACGGCACATAGCCGCGGGCGTCGAGCCAGGTCGCCAGACCCGTGGGCGGACGAACGGCGACCAGGTCGCCTGCCTTCCAGGGGCGAGCCGCCTGCAGGCGATAGAGGCCTTCAGGCGCACTGGCCGTGGCGTTCCAGATCAGGACTGGCGCACGGGGCGCCCGGATTGTAAGCGCCAGGATACCGATCACAAGCTCGGCGAGGCAAAGCCCGACCACGGCAAGCGTACGGGTCATGGCCTCATCTCCCGCCGCAGAACCCAGGCCCGGTGGGCGAGCCGGGTATAGGGTTCAGGCGCCTTGCGGGCGGTCAGGCGGTTGTTCACGGCGCGCCAGTGATCTGGTGAGACCTCGACGGGATCAAGGCCCAGGGCCTCGACGGCGTCGATCTCGCAGAGCACGGCCCTGACCCGATCCCAGCCCGACTGCCGCAGCAATATGTCGCCGCCGGGGCTCACCCCGGGAACCGACGAACAGGCTGCGCCCGGTGGAACGGTCGCGACAATGTCGATCCGCGAGAGGACGCCGCCACGCCGGTTGGCCGCCCAGCGGACGAAGGCGAAGGGTCCGTCTGCAAAGGCGACCCGGCGGCGGCGTCGGTCAATCATGACCTCACAGGCCACCTTTCCGAAACGGATCCAGTGCTCGATTCGGCGCTCAAACCAGACCAGGTCCACCCAGGTCAGGGGCGGGCCCGGCGGAGGACGCGAGTCCGGCCTGGCGCCCTTGGCATGCAGGGGCTCTGACATGACATGGCCTGCTCAAGGACGGGCCCAGGCGGCGCCCAGATCCAGGCGGCGGGCCGGATGGACCGTGCCGACCCCGGGATCGGAGGTCGAGGATTTTGCGCCGCGGTCGGCCCAGGTCTGCAGGTCGCTCACCGAATAGATCACGCGCCCGCCGATCTTCCTGTAGGTCGGCCCAGTGCCATAGGTGCGATGCTTTTCCAGGGTTCGCCCGGATATTCCGAGAAAACGCGCTGCCTCAGGGGTGCGCAGGAAGCGTTGCGGAAGGGTCGCTGCGGTGGTGCTCATGGTCGTCCTCCAAGGGTTCTCCTGGACGCCACTTCGTGGGGTGGCGTGGCAGGAAGCACCCTGTCGGAGTGCGACTCAGTGGGGGATGGCGAAGATCGAAGTGCGCAAAACTGCCATCCGCTATTCTACGATCTGGCGGAGCAGGCGGCGGTAGTCGCCATTGGCCAGGCCCAGCCCCTTCCGGACCATGCGGATGGTGGCGTCGCGCAGGGAAGATGTCCGCCAGCTTTCCGTGGCGACGCGGGCGGCCCCGAAAAAATGCACGGCCAGGGCGCGATAGCTTTCCCCGGCGGCGTGACCATCCAGGGCCTGCAGGCTGCGACAGGCGCGCTGGCGCTTGGGGTCAGACCTGCGAGCCCGCTCTGGTCGCGCATTGTTCAGGTGTCGCCAGAACTGCAGGATGGCCGCTACGCCGTTGGCGGCGTCAGCGCCCATGGGCACGAGACACACAAAGGGCGCCCCGCGGGAGATCGGAACCGGACTCCAGAGGTGGTATTGCCGCAGTGGTGTGACGAGCAGGCCGTGGACGCCATCTGCAGCCCGACGCTCATGATAGGCGCCGCGCCAGGCCTGCGGATTGTAGACCAAGGTCTGCGCCGAAGCGTCCGGCGCCTCCACCAGCACGATGGTCCTCGGATAGGCCTCAGGCCGCCAGAAGACCGGCTGCCGCGCAGCGCTCAGCTCGGGATCTGCGGGACCCAGCAGGCCCCATTTCGCCCAGGTTTCGGGATCGTCCAGTCGGTGTTCCCGCCAGGTTTCGAAGTCCTGACAGTATTGCGGATTACGCCGCAGGAACTCCCAGGCCAGCTCGGCCAGGGACATGTCCGGTAAGTCAGCATAGTGCTTTGCCTGACGCCAGTCTGGTGCGCTCATGGCCCTCCTCCTTCCCAGGCGGCCTGCTAAGGAGATCAGTATGTGCACTTAAAGATTGATCTGTGAAGCCCCCAATACAATCTGAAAGTTAGTCGTCTGCAGACGTCAGCCCCGCGATATAGCCGCCGTCCCGCAACCACCGGGCGCGGGAAAGGTGAGTGGCGTACATCAACTCTGCGCGCCCTCGGTCCTTGAACGGGTCAACTTCAAAAAGGATGCGGACAACTTCACGCCAGTCCGCGCCATCTGCCTCGGCGTCCAGAAGGCGCAGGTAGAGCACGCCATGATCACGGTCATAGTCGGTCAGACCGGGGTCCTGCGGCGCGCGGTCACGAAGCCCGGGGCGGGTCATCGGGTGATCCTCTAGGGTGTAGTTCGATCACAGAAGTACGTAGGGCGGCGTCAGACAGAAAGACCACCGCGGGCCCAATATAGGGCCACCTGGCCCGTTGGGGAATCCTCGATCGCAGCCAACCAGAAGCGCACCAAGGCCCCGCCCCAAGGGCGGGGCCCGGCCGTCAGGCCGCCAGGGCCTGGGCCTGCCGACCGTGCAGGAAGTCCGCCGCCCGCTGGGCGTGGGAGGCGGCGGCGAAGATGAACCGCCTGTCGCCGCCGAGGACCTTCAGCCAGCTGTCGATATAAGCGGCGTGATCCTCCCTGGGGGTGAGCTCAAGGCCAAGGTCTGCGCAGAGGAAGGCCGCGCCCAGTTCAGCCACAAGCTCTTCGCGGGCATAGCCTTCATCCCCCCAGCGCTGGCGGCCGAAGTCCCGGTCAAGGCGGGTCGGATGGCGGGTCCAGTGGGTGCATTCATGGGCAAGCGTTGCGTAATAGGCCTGGGGATCCACAAAGCTCTCAAAGACCGGCAT
The DNA here is from genome assembly GCA_002256425.1 of Alphaproteobacteria bacterium PA2. Taxonomy (NCBI): domain Bacteria; kingdom Pseudomonadati; phylum Pseudomonadota; class Alphaproteobacteria; species Alphaproteobacteria bacterium PA2. Next base: position 2,241,812 of record NKIZ01000001.1, read on the forward strand.
CTGCACATGGTCTGGCCCCATGGCGTAGTAGGCCTTGTCACCCCCATGCCGGATCTTCGCGCCCGTGGCGGCGAAGAAGGCGTCAGCCGCAGCGTTCCGCGCTACGGGATCCAGAGGCTCCACTGGCGCGGGATGGAAGGCCTCGGGCAGACCCTCGACCTGTTCGACATTGAAGACGCTGTAGGCCTTCAGGAAGGCGACCTCGCGCTCCAGGGCCTCGCCCTGATCGGAGGACTCCGTGCGGGTCATGCGGTTGGCGTAGACCACCGTGGCGGCCTGCTCGCCCTTGCGGACATGACCGCCAAGATCCAGGGCCTGACGGAAGGTCATCCAGATCGGCGCAGAATATCCCTTAGCGACAGCCTGGCTCCAGAGCAGGAGAACATTGACGCCGCTATAGGGCTGGAAGTTGTGCCGGAGCGGGCGGCTGATCCGCCCGGCGAGGTGCTCAGTGGACCAGGGTCTGGTCCAGGGGCGGACGCCCTTCTGCAGGTCTACGACGATCTGGGCCGTAACCCGGCTGTAGAGATCAGGGCGTGAGGTCTCAGGCGCGCGTGACATGGCGGCCTCCTTCAATTTGATTTTCCTGGTGAAGGCGCCCCGCCCGAAGGCGGAGCGCCGGGCGGGATCAGCGGGACCAGATCAGGGCGTAGCCGTCGTCAGCTTCGACGATGGAGGCGTAGATCGGGGCCGGGAAGCTGGGATCGTCCAGCTTGACCGAGAGGTAGTCCCGGTTCTCGCGGCTGGTCTTCTTCCAGGCTGCGCCAAACTCGGTCTGGCCGGCGAAAATCCGGAAGTCCGGGGCCTTGTCATTCTCCGTCCCGGCGGGCCGGAGCAGGGCCTGTTTGACGTTGAGGGTGAGGGTCTTGATGGCGCCGGTATAGCTGCCGTCTGCTTGCTTGTGGAATGTGCCGATGGTGGCCATGGGGTCGTCTCCTGTTGTCTACCGGGCTGCGCCCATCGCGGCCTCGATGGCGATCAACAGGGCGGGGTGCGATCCGGCCCCGCAGCCGCAGGCCCCCAGCGCCAGCGAAGGACGGCGAGACAAGACTTGTTTGGTCCGCGAGGAATGTCGCTCAGGCGACAGGGGAAAGAAGTTGCAGACCGCCGTTGCGGAGGACGGTCGGGGCATAGCCCTTTACCCCCGGCCAGATCAGGCCAGGAGAGGCGAGATGGACGCAGTCCGCCAACAGGAGCCCTGCCCTGCCCCACCAATGAACGCCCAACCCGGCAGACAGCCACCAGGCGCCATCCCACCCACAACCGGGCTTCAAGCCGCCCGCGGCCTGAACCCTGGACGCAAACAAGCCCCGGCAATTTTACAGGCTTCGCCCCACGGCCAATGGCGCCAGATCAAGAGGCCAGCCGGATCGAGACCTCGACACCACCGGGGCACACACTGGAAAAGGCCCAGCTTACCTGCCGCGCTCAACCGAACACGATCGAACCGCAGACCTGGCCAATTGATATCGCTGCCAATCTGCCCGAGCGGACCGCCCTTGGGCGGGGTCTTCAGACAACTCGTAGATCAATGGCTCCTGGCTGGCCGGGCAAGTTCACGGGCCTGACAACCGACCCTTGGATTGATTGCTGGGAAGATAGATCAGCCGCGGAATAGCATACTGATCGGAACCGCCCACATTTGCGGCCCAAAAGCCGCCCGTTGCTCTCCGGTGTAAAGAACAAGGCCCTGAAATTCCCGACCACCCGCCAGGTTGTCCCGGAACCATTTAAGGTGCCGGAAATCGCGCTGCTCGACATTGGATCCAGCCTTAACCTCAATACCGATCAGCTGGCCGTCCTCGCCCTCGATGAGGAAATCCAGCTCCCGCTGCTCGCGGTCTCGGTAGTGATAAAGTCGAAAGTCTTCGGCCTGGGATTCCAGCAATGCCGTGAGTTGAGCGTATACCAAAGTCTCAATCAACTTGCCGTTTAGGCTGCCGTCCAACCGGACCTTTTCGAATGACCAGTTCAGCGTCGAGCCCATCAAGCCGGTATCGGTGATGAAGAGTTTGTCCTGTTTGCCAACCCGGGCGTAGTCGGTCTTGGACCAGGGCGTCAATCGGTCAACGAGATAGAGGGTCTCCAACGCGTTGATGTAGGTCTCAAGCGTTGGGCGGGAAGTCCCCAGGGCTGCCGAAATCGCCGTGGCGTCCATGAATCTGGACGACCAGGCGGCGAGAACCTCAACCAATTTGAAAAGGTTGTCCTTTCGACGGATGTTGGCGACGTCGCGCAGATCGCGATCGATCAGCGCCTCAAGATAGTCATTGTGCCATTGGCGACGGGCTCGACCTTGGTGAAGTCGCACGGCCTCTGGGTAGCCCCCTGCCAACGCCATCTCGATATAGGCATCCTTGCTTAGCTGGTCGCCGGAAGCCGAAATGTCTCTCCACCCCCCTGCCCTGGCGATCTCCAGAAAGTGAGGCTTGTTTCGCTCAATTTCTCCTTGAGCCAGTGGGCGCAGGCGCACCTTGCGCACCCGCCCGGCCAGGGACTCTTTTACCTTTGGGAGGGTCATGATGTTGGCTGAGCCGGTCAACAGAAACCGCCCCGGCTTTTGGTTTTCATCGACGTCCTTCTTTACGGCCGCCAGCAATTGCGGGGCGCGTTGGACTTCATCGATTATCATCAGCTGGTCGCCGTGGGCGACAAAGCCATGGGGATCTTCCAGCGCCGCATTCAGCAAGGTCTGGTCATCCAAAGTCCGATAGATTGCTCGGGCGCCGGGATCCTCGCCGATCAGCTTAGCAAGAGTTGTTTTGCCACACTGCCGGGGTCCTTCCAGAAGCAGGACGCGGCTCTGGCTCAAGCCTTCGCGTATTGTTCCAGCCTGCCAACGCTCGAAGACTTGATATGTCGTCATAACGGGCACCAAATATCTGGTCGCGATATTCCTATTACGATAGCCGCAATATGTAAAGTATGGATGCCGCTAAGTGAACATTACAACCCGACCATCGACCTGAACCAACCTTGGCCAAGCTGCCAAACTGTACGGACAACCGGCGCCAACTCACCTGAACCCGTATCCGCCAACCGACCGTCTGACGGCCAACCGCCGCTCAGTCCGCAAATGCCTTTGAAGGCGACTTTGCGGACAGGTTAATTGTCGGACGAATTACCGGACAAATGGAGGGCTCAAGGTGGCGTTGGTCGCCTATGCACGGGCCACATCCATAGTCAGGACGCAAGCTGGGAGTCTGGGGCCTACCAAAATCAGAAAAAGCGGGATGGCGCCGGACGGTTACAGTCAGACCCCGATTCCTGCGCGATTAGATCAGCCAACGCGCCAGGCGGTTGCCGACGACTGGTTCTTGGCTGCACCAAGCTGATATGTGTGAGGGCCGAAGGCTCGACGCGGGATAGTGGGGACACAGCTATGGCCATCGCCAGAAAACATCTCATGACGACCGGATTGGCGATCAGCCTGGCCTTCACCCCCCTCACTTCGGCCTGGTCGCAGGCCACTACGCCCAACTACCTTCCAGGACCAGATTATGCCGGCGTCGCAGGATCGCCCGCTGAGAACGCCCGGATCACGGCGCTCTGCGGCAAGAACCGCAATGCCGCCGATGGCTATGCGCCGCCGCCCACATTCGCGGGTCAGACCCGAGCACCGCTCGCCAATTCAAAACAAGCCTTTGAAGTGGACGTGGTGGCAAAAGTTGATCGAACCTGGGGCCTGGCGGTGTTGCCAGACGGTCGGGCATTGATCTCGATCCGGGCGGGCGGATTGCGCATCATTGACCAGACCGGCGTCGTCTCCCAGCCCCTTGCGGGCTCTCCGGCAATCCAGAACGCCCGGCTGTCAGGTATGTATGATGTGAGCCTGGACCGTGACTTTGCCCACAACCGCACGCTCTATCTGGGCTACGTGACCCGGCTGAGTGACACTGATCCGGCGGCTGTGGGCCGCATCGCCAGTGCGAAGCTCTCACTTGATGGCATGGCGCTGGAGGATCTGAAGATCCTGCGTGAAGGTCCTGACATCTTGCCGCGCCGCATTGTGCAAGCCCGCGACAGAACGCTGTTGATCGCTTCGGCCGTGATCGATTCCGGTGGACCCAACCCACAGTCGCTGCAGAGCCAGCTGGGCAAGGTCTTGCGGATCAATCGCGACGGTTCAATTCCGAAGGACAATCCTTTCGTGAAAGACACTACGGCCAATCCAGCGATCTATGCCCTGGGTTTCCGCGACGTGCATGGCGCAGCGATTGATCCGAGGACCGGCGCCCTGTGGGTGGCGGAGAACACCCCGCGTGGCGGTGATGAGCTGAACCGGATCAAGGCCGGTGGCAATTACGGGTTCCCGGTGATCAGCTATGGCCGCGAGAACGGCGGCGCCTTGATTAATGGCGGCAAGACCGCTCAGGAAGGCATGGAGCAACCCGCTTACTATTGGAACCCCTCGATCGCCCCCGGTAGCCTGATGTTCTACACGGGCCGAGCATTGCCAGGCTGGAGGGGCAACGCATTCATTACCGGCCTTTCGGGCGAGCAACTGGTTCGTCTTGAGATGAAAGCCGGGAGGGTGGTGGCTGAAGAGAAGCTGCTGATGGATCGCTGCGTGCGGATGAAGTCGGTCGCTCAAGGCCCGGACGGCTTCATTTACGTCACCACAGATGAACCCAAGGCCGAGCTCCTGCGTCTTAGACCATTTAAGAAGTAGGTCAGTGACGTCGATGAAGATCCGGCCTGGTTCCGCACCACCCTGACCATCGACCAGCAGGACGATGGCAAGACCGTCATCACCCTGCGCCAGTTCCATCCAACCCGGGGCGCAACGCGACGCAGGCATCGGCTTCAGCGCCGTCGAGTTCGGCTATCAGACTTTTGAAAAGCTGGCCCTCCATGAGAAGACCATGGGCGGCTAATCGGACCCGCGTGCAAAGGCTGTAATTATGACTTGGGTCCATCCCGCAAAGGTCCATAGCGCGACTTTTTCGAACCTTTCCTATTGAGCACCGAGCTCTAGTCAGACGGACTGGATGTTTCGTAGCAGGCCCAGCAAAGCCGTATTCATGTAGTAGCTGTCGCGCCCAAGCCTGACCTTCCGCATGATCCCGATGCGGGCGAGCTCGTCGAGATATCGGGTCGCCGTGATGCGGCTGACGCCCAGGTCCCGCTCGACGAATGCGATCTTGCTGTAGGGGTGGCTGAAGATATTGTTCAGCAGATCCTGGCTGTAGATGCGGGGAAGCTCGCTGCGGATCCGGGCTTTGTGCTCCAACATCAAGTCGCGGATGCGGTGCACAAGACGGGTCGTTTGACCGGCCATCTGCTCTACGCCATCCAGCAAATAGAGCACCCACTCCTCCCAGGCGTTGTCGGCGCGGACCTTCTGCAGAAGGCGGTAATAGTCTGCCTTGTTCTGGTTGATGTAGCGGGAGAGGTAAAGGACCGGCGTTCCGAGCAACCCCTCCTTGACGAGATAGAGAATATTGAGGATCCGGCCCGTTCTGCCATTCCCATCGTAGAACGGATGTATGGTTTCGAACTGATGGTGGATGACCGCCATCCGCACGAGCGGGTCGAGGTCGGTCATCTCCGGGGCGTTTATGAAGCGCTCCAGATTGGCCATGAGCGACACGATTTCTGCATGGGATTGCGGCGGGGTGAAAACGACCTCGCCGGTGCGGTCGTTCTTCAATTCAGTGCCTGGGAGCTTTCGAAACCCGGCCAGGTTTTCCTCCAGGGTCGCCTGGATTACAAGAATGTCCTGGTTGGTGATCAGGCCTGTCGTCCGAACGGTCTGGAAGCCCTCCCGCAGCGCCAGGGCGTAGTTGTAGACCTCTTTCGCTGCGAGGCTGGCGAAGCGGTTCGCCACAGCGTCGCTACGGTAGAGGTCATCCTGGGTCGTTATGATGTTCTCGATCGCAGAACTGTCCTGAGCCTCCTGAAGCGACAGCGTGTTGATGAGGATCGCCTCATTCGGGACCAGGCCTGCCGCCCCCTTCAGCTCCGCGAGCGCCCGGTGGGCTGTCGTCAGTTTCTTCAGGACGGTCCGCGTCTCCAGGTCTATGCCGAGCGGCAGCAGTTGTGGGACGTAGGCTTGGGGCAGGCCCATGGCGCTTCCATATGTATAGACGTTGGCCATTTTCTATATACGTTTCGCTGACATGTATACCCTTCCAGCCTAACCCGACATGTCCGCAGACCTGGGCATGGTGATTGTTGACCTTCGCGGCGTAGGTGACTTCATCACGGCGCCGGCCGGTCTGGGACAATCTGTCTGCGTGCTCGCCATGGCCAGCTGAGGCGAAGGCGGGAAAGGATCGGCCTGGGACCGCAAAATACGGGTCACTCTGTCGGCGATGCCTTGGGAAACCCCGCCCCGAAGCCTGACGCCCCGGGGCGGAAGTCGCCGTAATCGTATCGAATTTTCAATCCACACCCGAACGGGCGAAGGGCCTAGATCACACACACCCCGACACAGGTAAAGTCGGGCGCAGCGCCGGATCCTGCGATTTCCGTAGCGACGCCAGCCATACCCAGGCTGTTATCTGACAGGGGGCCGTCTGGTCCGGAGCCAGCGCCCTAAAGTCTGCGTTCCAGGGTCACGCCAGCTGGCAGGTTGTCCTCATTGACCTTCACCACATAGTCGGAGAATGCGCGGGCGATCCGCCCCTCGGCGCCGGCAGGCTCTATGGTCACCCGGTCAAACAGGGTGTGGGCCAGGGCGTTTCCGAGATCACTCTCGTGGCGGAAGACGAAGAGGCCCCGGGCTGACATTTCACCCCTGGAGGATGCGCGATCGTGCTCGAACATTTCGCAGAGGCCCCGCCAGAAGAGTTCAAGGTCTTCCTGTGACAGGCCTGTTCCCTTGACCGGATCATTGGCCAGGCGCGCGGAGACAAAGCCGTGGGCCCGGTAGAGGCCGTAAGGCACAATGTATTTTCGCCCCATGGTGCGGTCCGTCCGCTGGGCGTCTTCCTCATTGGTCACGGCATTGCGGGTAAGGGTCACATCCAGGGGCATGATCGGGTCAATGGACTGGGCGAAGGTCATCTGGATCGGGCCCCTGACCTGGCCGGCATTGATCTGCGTCGTCATGACCGCGCCAAAGGCGCGGATGTCATAGAAGTTGTCACACATCCAGCGGATCAGGTTTCGCGCCTGATCCTCATCTGACGGGACCTTTTTGGGTTCGATTTCGAGGTTGAGGGCGGCATAGGCCCGCTCATGGGCGCGGTTGAGCACGGCGCGCTCCGCGACATAGATCTCATAGCCTGGATCCTGCGCGCGGGTCGCCGAGACATAATTCCGCAACCTGCGCTTCAGGGCGACATCGGTCACCAGGCCCCGACCGGTCTCCGGGTCCATGCGGGGGGCGTTGCCGGCGTCGGGATCGCCATTGGGATTCCCATTGGTGACATCGAACAGGAAGACAAAATCATACCGGTGGGTAATCGGGCTCATCAACTGCCCCCTGCTTTCTCTGGCGCCGGGTCCGCGCCCCTGACGGGTGTTTTCAGCTCTTGCCGCTGATGGTGAAAACCGATCAGGAAGAGGGCCCGGTCGGTCAGGCCCAGGGTTGGCGCCAAGGCGCTGCGGCCGCCGATGTTTTCGAGAAGGCGATCCAGGGCCCGGACGATCCTGATGGGACGGCCAGTACGGCCGGAGTATGTCACGGCGCGAAGGCTGCGGTCCATGCGCAAGAGGCCAGGCCGGAGGACCTGGGCGGGACAGGCGGAAGCCAGGGACAGGAGATCATGATCCCGTCTGGCCGAAAAGAGCCCCTGCTCCCAGGCCTGGAGCGCCGCGAGGCAGGCATAGATCCGCCCAAGATCAAAGGCAGGGCGACGACAAAATCGGGGCCAGTCCCTGCCAAAGGCCTCACCTGCGCCGCCGGGTCCAGTTCCCAGGAGGCAGGCCTTCATCAGGCCGGCCCGCAGGGTGGAGACACCCTGGTCCCGGGATATGAGCATGACCGTGTGCCGAAGTAGTCCGGCGCCCGGAGCCCTGCCATCCAGGATCGACGCACAGAGTTCGGCCGCCCACCTGTCAGGCGAGGCGCCCGCCGCCGACTGTGGCGATAATCCCCGACATAGGCGCTGCAGGTCGAGGCGCCCCGAGCAAGGTCCGCTGAGGCGGGAGGCCTCAAGAAAGGCCTCAAGCCTGCTAAGAAGAAGACCCAGTGTCATGTTGAAAGCCCGTCGCACGGCCAGCCGGCCGCCATTGGGACTGACCAAGGCCAGCCAGACCTCCTCGTCGCTCAAGTCCTTCCCCTGCCCCTCCGGCGCGCCCTGCATGTCATGGCCCGCCACCCCCAGGGCCCACCGCATGACGGTCTCGGCCTCCCGGCTTTCCCCCCAGAAGACCAGGGTGTCAGCGCCGATCGCGATCCGGTTCTGGGGGGCGCCGCCCTGGTCTTCGGGCGCGCGTCTTGCCAGCAGGATGTTGAGCGCTTCGCCATAGGCGGCTGCCCTGGACGCCAGGACGGGTGCATTCTCTCCAAGGAGGGCGCCGTGGGATCGCAAGGCGGGCGTCGCGTGCGAGACCAGGCTAGCCCCGGTGGTGTTTGATCCGGGAAGCCCGGCTATGCGCGGATGAAGCCTCGCCAAGGGGCCGGTTGTTCCCGTCACCATGCATTGGCCTGTCTGCAGGTCGCCATCGGCCAGGGCGCGGAATCTGGCAAGCTCCAGGGCGGCAGGGGTTTCGTGGAGGTAGCCGGCGGCGCCGGAAAGCCGGAAGCACAGATTGTGACCAGACACGCGGCTCAGGAGGTCGCGATCCCCATGGTCTGCCGCAGACCAGGACTCCAGAAAGCTGTGGAGGGCCCTAAGACCGGGGTCCTGGGTCTCCGCCAGGGTGCGCAGGTGCAGGTCGACAAAGGCGGCATGCTCCCGGGCGACCCGAGCCGGCGACTTCTTCGCCGTCAGGCCTTCCGGCACATCCCACACCCCCAGGACATAGGATGACTTGTCCCAGAGAAATCCGCTCACGATTCCACTGACCCGCTGGGGCGCCTTGGGCGCCAGGCAGGACCCTGGCTGCAGGCCCTTGCGCGTTTCCTGCATCAGGGTTTCTGCGCCCAGCAGACGGCCCTTTCTGTCCAGGACCAGGGCATATCCAAGGCGCACTGTCGCAAAACCCACCGGCGGGGCCTGCCCCTGCTGCCTCAGCCGGTCATGATGCTCCGCCAGGGCGGCAAGGACGCTCAAGGTCGTTCGCCATCAAGGACGCAGGATGTCAGATCAATCAGGCCGTCACACATGACCGCATTGAAAAACACCGGCCTGTTCGGCCTGCCGAACCTGATGTCATAGAGCATCCACCCCAGGTGATGCTCCCCGGCCAGGTCTGGGTGCAGGACGGGCGGGGAGTCGGCGGGGGCAAAGGCTGCGGGAAACTCCCGCACCCCGAGATAGGGTTGGTGAAAGCACTGCCCGCGCCTGGCCCGGCGGCGGAATATGGCCTGGTGTTTCAGCAATCGGGACTCACCGCCATGCACATCCTCCTGCAGGATTGTCCCCTCCAGGACATAAGACACGTCGCGAAGGATGGTGGCGCCCCGCTGCTGACGATCCTCGCCAGCCTCCATGGCGACCCCGAGGGTGCTGTTCCGCTTGCGGGCCGCCTCTGCGTATTTGGCTGAAATCGTATGTTTCAGCTCGGCACGACGGACGCCCAGATACCGCACAGGCCGTTCAACCCAGATCCGGTCAATGCGCCAGCGCATGCCGCAGGTCCAGTAAATGGCGTCAAATATACCCCGGGCCGCTGACGGGGTGATGACGTCATAGGTATGGCGCTCGGCCTTGAGATCTGGCCGAGTAAAGCAGGCGTGGGGGCCCCAGACCCGCAGGCTGACCGGATCGCCCTGCAGTTCCGAACGATGCTCTGGCGACCCCATGGACAAGATTCTGATCCCTCCGGCCGTGAGCCTGCCCTCCTCTCCTGCGCCATGTCCAGCCAGAATCCAGCCCGCCAAGGGGGCCACGCGACAACCTGACCTGTCCCGGCGATAAGGACATCGCAAGTCAGGACAGGATCACTGCCGACGCGGCGCCTGACCACCAGAGTCAAGGCCTGGCGCCCAACGCCCCTGATCGCTCTAATGAACAGCCTTCAGCCCAAGGGCCAGGCCCAGACCTGAAGCATTCATGGCGGAATGGGCCAGCACGGTCAGCAGGTAAGGGTTGGCCTCTTCTGACATTCTGAGCCGCGCGTAAAAGGCAGCGAAGAGTCCAAAGGCCAGTCCCGGGCCCAGGCTGTTTATCTTCATGCCGGCCAGCAGATGCAAAATCGATCCCAGCAGAAATCCGATCAGGAAGGCCAGCAGAACGGCCCTGGTTCCGGCCTGTGCCCGTTCGAGCAGGGCGTTCACCGGCCATGCGAAGATCGCATTCTCCAGCAGGGGGGCGAGAAGAAGGGATGACAGGAGGGAAAGCGCCTCAATTCTCTCCAGTGAAATCTCATAGGCAAACAGTTTCAGGCTGTAGATTTCGCCGAATATCAGCTTGTAGATCAGGAATTGAAGCAAGAGACAGACGGCTGACGCCGTGACGCCCACGCCAATCGCCCAAAGAAAACGTCTGTAAGTCTTCAAAACGTACCCATTTCCGGCCCTGCCATGCGGAACGGGTTCTAGGCCAAGGCCAGCAGACATGACAACCATCTGACCCTGCCGCAGAAAAGGTCAGGCTGAACTGGCCTTCGTTTTAGGCAAGGTCAGCTCCGGTCAAACCCGGATGCCTTCCGATCAAGTCAGTCTTGTCGCCCCAGCTTGGGCGAGGCGTCCAACAGTCTTCCGGCTCCTACCCTGGAGTCGGAACCCGCCGTCGCAGAGGGCGCATGACGGGCATTCATGCCATTCTTGAGGAGGTCGCCCACAAACCGGGCAACATCTTCCGACCAGTCCGGCTCCAGTCTGGTCAGGGCCTGCCCATCGCCTTCAGAAAGCGCCCTCAGTGCGCTTTGGGTACGCTCCCGGCGATGCAGGAAGGCGCAGGCCACACGGAAGGCCGGTGTGAGACCTGATATGGGCGGCGCAAGTGGCGGCGGCCGTTTCCCGGATTGAAAGAAGACCTGCATTCTGGGCCTGGGTACGATGATCCTCCCGGTCGCCTCATCGAAGATGCAAAGCTGGACCTGACCTTCCCTCACCGCCTTGCGGAAATGGGCGATAATGATGCGATCATCCCCTGCAGCCAGTTGCGCCTCGCCGGCGAAGAGCCGGAACGGCCCCCAGAGGCCAGTCCGGGTGCGCTCAAAAGCCGCCAGGAGCTGAGGATCAACCCCGCCGCCATCCAGCAATGGGGGATAGACGCCATGCATGGCCTCGATCCGTGAGTGACTGCCGAACCTGCGAAGTACGGTCTGGGGGGTCGGCAGGCCTGGCGTCGCCCTGATCGCCGCGACATCCAGCCGCCCCTGCAGGGCGATGATCTGGCCCAGACGCTGCAGAACCTCGAAGTCCTCGACCGTGGCGATGCGTCTGCGCCGCTTGACGCGCGCCGCCTCATAGATGGCCGGCGACACCATGCCGCCACATGTGACCTTCAGGTCCAGCCACTCATCGGCAGGGCGATTGACCGTGGCGCCTCCCAGAATGCGCACACGTTTGCCAAAGTCATAGCGCCCGCAATATTTTGGATTTGTCAGTATGCGTCCCACGGAAACCGCGGTCCATGAGCCCGATGCCCCCGTGGACGCGCCAGGGGGCGTCTGTGCGGCGTTCAGCCTGTCGGCTATGGCCCGGATCGACAGGTCGCCCTGGGTATAGAGTTGATAGATCTGCCTGACGGTGTCCACTTCGCAGGCGGGTCCCCAGATGATCGAGGTGCGCTGGGCGGCGATGAATTTGCGCTCCCCGGGGCCCAGATGATGCAGGGGCTGACCATCCTCGCCCAGTATGACACGGCGAAAACCGTAGCCTGGCTTTCCGCCCATGGTGTAGCCCCGTTCGGCCCAGTGAAACTGGGCGCGCCGGACCTTGCCGGAAAGGTCGCGGCTGAATTCCGCCGCCATCAGGCGCTTGACCGCCTTGATGACCCCGGCATTGGGGTTTGCGTCATTGGCGAAGCTTTCGCTGCAGTAACAGACGCGGATCCCGGCCATCCTGCACAGGAACTCATAATGCCCGGCCTCATCGATGTCCTGGAACCGGCCCCACCGACTGACATCCTGGATGAGCAGGACCCCGAAGGGCGCCGTCCCGGTGGCGATGTCGGCCATGAGCTGGCGCAGGCCTGGCCGGTGGTTCAGGGTCAGGCCGCTTTTTCCAGCGTCCACATAGTCCCTGACAATCTGCAGATTATTGAGGGCCGCATAGCTGGCGATTTCCTCTTCCTGGTTCTGCAGGGCATGGGTCTGCTGATCGCTTGATACCCGCATGTACCGGGCCGCAAGACGACTGCGGTCAGGCTTCATTGGACATCATCAGGGGATGCACTCAGGCGGGCCCGCTTGTGAAGACGGGCGCCGACGGCCTTGAAAGCCGCCTGAAGGGAGCCGAAGCGCCGCTCATAGGTGCGAACCGAGGCCAGATCGGCCTGGGCGGCCACAAGTCGCTGACTGAGCCGCCCTTCCCTGTCCTTGAGCCTGACAAGGGCGTCAAGCAGATCGCGATCAGAATACCGACAGGTCTCCCTTGGCCGTTCCTGGGCCTGGTTAAAAACAGCCCTGTCTATGATCGGCGCAACGACGCCCGCCCGCCGCACCCAGAGGTTGGCAGGCTTGAGGATCTTGGCCGATTTCAGGGGGGCTGTGGTTTTCCCGAAGACCAGGTCTCCGGCATAGATTGGATTGCTCAGCACGGTGCTGATCGAAGCCCATGACCAGGGGGCATCTCCCCTTCGGCTGATCCCTTCCCGGGTGAGCCTCCGGGCAATCTCGGCGCGGGAGAGATTGTCTTCGACGAACCAGGCGAAAATTCGCCGGATCGTCTCGACCTCGTCTGGCGGCCCCTGGACAAGGACGGTGCGGTATCCGGTCAGGAGTTTGCTTTCCCCGTGCTCGAGTATGCCCTTGGGACGACCGGCCTGGTCCAGGACCATTCTCCGGAGCCCGTAGGGCGCAGACCCGCATTGATGAAACCCCTTGGCGGCAAGGGCCTGCTTGGCCCGTGACAGCCTCTGGGACAGGTCACGGCTGTACTCCGCGGCGATGGATCTCTTGATCTGCTTGAAGAGGTTGCTGTGCGGTGAGCCGTCATTTGCGAAGGGCTCGTTGCAGTATTCCACCGCGATCCCGGCCTTCCGGCAGAGGAATTCATAGTGGGCGGCCTGGTCCAGGTCCTGGAACCGGCCCCATCGGCTGACATCATAGACCAGTATGGTCTGGAAGATCGCCGAGCCGCTAAGGGCCTCTCCCAGAAGGGCGCTCAGACCCGGCCGACCAGACAGGTTGAGGCCGCTCCTGTCGTCGGTAAAGGTCCTGACAATGACAAAGCCCTTTTCTGAGGCGAAGGTCGCGATCGCCGCCAGCTGGTGCTCAATGGAATAATACTGAAGACCAGACGAGCGCCGGACATAACATGCGGCCGGCGCCTCTGGCCCTGGATTGGAAGCCTTGTTCATTTCGCCTCGCGCTGGATCTCAGCGCTAAGACGTCACAGATCCGGTCAGCCCCCAGATCCAGTTCCGATTATTGTTTCACCGCGACATTTCGGGAACCAGGCCGCGGGCCAGCTAGGCCGGCGTCAGCTCGGCGCCGACAATGCGCCCGCCTTCGAGGTGGAGGGTCTTGTTGCAGAGGGAGTTGATGAGACTTGGGTCATGGCTGGCGATGACCAGTATGCTGGCCCTGTCCACGAGGGAGACCAGCCGCTCGTGGGCGGCGTCCCGGAACTCAGCGTCACCGACCGCGATCCATTCATCCATCAGCAGGATATCGGCCTCGATGGCGGTGGCGGCGGCGAAGGCCAGGCGCGCCTGCATGCCCGCTGAATAGACCTTGAGGGGCAGACGCAGGAATTCGCCAAGGCCGCTGAAGGCGGCGATCTCGTCAACCTTTCCGTCGATTTCGCTCCGGGTCAGACCATTCAGCAGGCCGCGCATATAGATGTTGTCATAACCCGTGGCCGACGGATCCAGGCCCATGCCGACGTCCAGCAGGGCCGAAACCTTGCCCTGGATTTCCACCCGTCCCTTGTCGGGGACATAGGCGCCGGCCAGGACCCGGAGAAGGGTTGTCTTTCCAGACCCATTGCCGCCGACCAGGCCAAGACGGTCTCCGGCCTGGAGGGTGAAGTTCACGTCCTCAAGGGCCTGCACAATGGGCTGTCCGGCCGAGCCGCGGCCCATGCGCCCGCCGACCGTGCGCACGATCTCCTTCTTGAGGGACCGGAAATCCACCCCGTAGATCGGGAACCGGACAGACAGGTCTGAAACTTCGATCCGAGCCATGGGGAACCTAGAGATAGTGGACGACGCGACGGCGCAGCAGGGCGAAGACCGGAAACACCACCAGCCAGCCGATCAGGGCCATGCCGACAACCACAGGCCAGGCATCAGGAATGGTCGTTTCGCCAAGGAGAGGCGCTCGAACCACTTCCAGGAGATAGTAGAACGGGTTCAGCCACAGGAGGGCCGGCCGTTCCGGCAGCTGATCGGTGAGCCAGAACACCGGCGTCAGGAAGAGGGCGATCTGCAGGGCCGCGGCTATGATCTGGGGAACATCGCGAAACCGCGCCGAGGTCAGGGCGATCAGGGTCACCATCCAGGACAGGTTGACGAAGACCGCGAGCAAGCCGCCCGCAACCTCCAGGGGGCGGGAAACCGACCAGAATCCGAAGAGGATGGCGACCACGACGACAATGACGAAATTGTGGGCCAGAACCAGGAAGTTGCGCGCCAGAACCCGAAGGACAAAGGTGAATATCGGCACGGCGCTCTGACGGATGATCTGGACGCTGCCGATAAAGGCGTCACAGCCCTCGGTCAGACTGCTGATCATCATGCCCCAGAGGACAATTCCGCAGGTCAGCCAGGGAACATAGTCCTCAAGTTCAAGCTTCATCAGATTGGCGTAGAGTACGCTCATACCGCCGATCAGGACGCCCATGGACAGGGTTATCCACCAGGGCCCGATAATGGAGCCGCGATATCTCATCCGGATGTCATAGACGGCCATGGTCAGCCAGACATTCCGCTGCAGGAAGGCCGAGCCGATATCCCGCGCAGCATCGGCGATAAGCTGATCTTTCCGGTTGATCGCACTGTAGACAACGATTTTGTCGGAAATCATCCAGCGTCTCGCCCGGTTTGCAAGGGGCCGGGTCTATCAGGGGCCGGGAGGTCGAACAAGGTCCAGCAGTCGCCCTGGCGCCCGGACTATGGGACAGACTATGGGCCAGACTATGGGCCAGACTATGGGTTTGCGCCCCGCCGCCGGGCGCTGCGCAGAATCCTCCGTCGAAGGCTGGCGGGAAAGTGGGAAAACCAGACCTCCGGCGAGAGCCGGGTCCTCACAGCCTGGGCGGCGGCCCGGGCGAGGTCCTGCCCCAGGCCAGGCTCTGCCCGCAGACGCCGAAGGCTTGCCGCAGCCTGGTCAATATCGGGATCAGCCCAGGACTGGCCCTGATAGAAGCCCTGGGCGTCTTCCACCGCCACCAGGGCGAAGGGAATGAGAAGGGCGCTGGTTGCGTCCATGAAATCCAGATTGCCTGACCAGGCCGTGGCGATCACAGGGGTGCCCAGGGCCATGGCCTCGGCCATGATCAGCCCGAACCCCTCAGCGCGATGCAGGGACACAAGGACGTCGGCGGCCTTGATTTCACTCAGGACCCGGTCATAGGGCCAGACCTCATCGACAATGCCGATGTTTCCCCCCGACTCCGCCCTCAGCGCCGCCAATATGTCCGGAAACAGATGTCCATTCTGCGTCTTGATGGTCAGCCAGACGGCAGTGTCCTCGCCAAACGCCTGCTTGAAGGCCCTGATCGCACCCAGGGGGTTTTTCCGGGCGACCGAGGAATTGAAATCGAAGAAGGCGATGGCGGTGAATGGGGCCCGTCTGGGGGCCGGCATCACATGATCATAGTCATCAGTCACAATGGGATGGGGCATGGCGCGGACAGGTTTCGAGAATGACCTGAACGCCTCTGCCGTATAGGCGCTGATCGCCCAGATCTCGTTGACATGCTCCTCGCCGGGCCTCCAGGCGTCTGGCGCCCTGGGCAATTCCCAGGCCCAATAGCCGTATCGCGGGCCCAGCATGGCCCTGGCCCCGCCATTGCGGACAATGCCGGCCAGCTCCGGCGGGTTCATCTGGATGATCCAGCCCATGGCGCGCCCCTGAAGCAGGTGCGCCTCCTGCGGCCCATGCACCAGGCTTGAGGCGTCAATCCGGACATAGGGGGCGCCCAGATAGTCCAGCGCCCGGCAGGTCAGGCCAGCGCCCCTGGCAATGCCATGGGAGGCGGAGAACAGCCCTACGACCCTCAGACGTCCCCTCCCCGGCCAGCGGGACGACAGGTCCGAGACAAAGGTCTCGAGGGACTCATTGAAGCGCGAGGCCTGGACGCGCAGGACAGACAGGCAAGCCTGGGCCATGACATGTCCGCGATAGCGCAGGCCTTCAGGCACAGACCAACGCCAGATGATGCGGGCAAACTGAAGTAATCGCGACATATTCAAGATTGACGTTGAAGCCAGGTGGGTATGCCGGGGCGGCCTGAAAGATTGATCCTCGGCCTTGGACAGACAAGGCAAGGCTCTTCTAGGGCCTTGCGTTACAGAAGACTATGGGGACGGCGGCAAAACGCCCCAGTCATGGGGATCAAAGACCCCTGGGCAACGGCCATCTGCAGGCCGCCCGGTTGGAAGGAAGGTCTTTCTCAAGCCGGATGTCAGGCCTATTTATCGCAATGGCCCGACAGATGCCCTGTCCTGAACGAAAGTAACTGAACCATGTCCGACGAAAGCCGTGAGCCGGAGCGGGCTCTTGCCCTCAAGCCGCCAGCCGTCCTGGCCAACCGCTTCTTCATTGTGGCCAATCAGGGCCAGGTCAGACTCTCCTTCGGCGAAGCAGGTCCTGATGGCCCGGTCTACCATCAGGCCACGGTCATGAGCCGGGCGAACGCCCTGGAGCTGGCCGAACTCCTGACCGTCCTCCTCAAGGAAGCCGCCAATACCCGTCCTAAGGCAGGCGGGGGCGGCGCAGGGCTGCATTAAGGCCGCGAAGACGGCAAGGACGGCGCCCTTGCCTTCACATCGCCGTTTTCAGGCCAGAGGGTTCAGGGATTCATGCCAGCTGGCTGTGCAGTTGAAGGTCTCTTTACCTAACCCGTGAATGGTGTTCGACCATGAGCGTATTACTGGCCCCGGAAGACAATCTCGTCGGCTCGGATTTCCTGCTGCAGGGAGACGGGACGCCATGGGCCTATCTCAACCTCGACCAGAGGGCCGCCGGAGATGTAAATGGCAAGCCCAGCCTGTCGGTTGACCAGGCGGCGACCCGCCTGACCGGGGGAGAGCCCGGCTGGAACGCCATTATGGGCACGGGCTATACCGTCACCTATGCCTACCGGGCCAACGCGCCCCGCACCTACCCGTCGGATATTTCCGGCTTCACAAGGTTCTCCGTCGCCCAGATCAACCAGACCGAGCTGGCGCTAAGCGCTTGGGCTGATGTGGCCAATATCCGCTTCGTGCGGGTCGGCTCAGGCGCCAGCGGCGAGGCCGCCTATTCCGACATCGCGTCGATGCTCTTTGCCAACTATGCAGCTGGCGAAGCCGATGCAGCGGCCTTCGCCTACTATCCCGGCAATCCGAGTTTCTCCTCAAACTCGGGCGACCTCTGGGTCAACAGCACGATTGCGTCCAATCAGACGCCAACGATCGGCGGCTATGGCGGCCTGGTCCTCATTCACGAACTCGGCCACGCGATCGGACTGGGGCACCCGGGGGCCTATGACGCAAACACCGGTGGCGACCTCACCTATGCAGCCAATGCCGAGTATTATGAGGACAGCCGCCAGTACACGGTGATGAGCTATTTCGCCGGGGCCAATACGGGCGCCAACCTGCCGGGCTATTCGGCCGCCCCCCTGCTCGATGACATCGCCGCCATCCAGCAGATCTATGGCGCCAACATGACAACCCGGACCGGCAATACGGTCTATGGATTCAACGCCAATGCAGACCGTCCCTGGTTCATCCTGACCACAAACAGCTCACCGGCCCAGTTCGCCGTTTGGGACGCCGGGGGAACCGACACCTTCGATTTCTCCGGATATACCAGCCCTCAGACAATCGATCTTCGCCCCGGCTTCTTTTCAGACGTCGGGGGATATGCAGGCAATGTGACCATCGCAATTGGCGCGGAGATTGAGAACGCCATCGGCGGAACTGGCGCAGACATCATCATTGGCAATGATCTGGGCAACGCCCTCAAGGGCGGCGCGGGCGCCGACACCCTCAAAGGCAATGGCGGCGGCGACCAGCTGACAGGCGGGGCCGGAGATGACGCCCTGCTCGGCGGCGAGGGGATAGATTTCGGCCTTTTTTCCGGAACCAGGGCAAATTACCGCTGGGCGGCCTCCGGCGAGGTGTGGACCGTAACCGACCTGCGTGCTGGCGCCCCGGACGGGGTCGACACCTTGAGTGAGTTGGAGTTCCTCAAGTTCAGCGATGGCGTCGTGCGTCTGGTCACCAGCCTGTCCCTGCTGGATGCAGAAACCACCACAGCGATTTCCAATCTCATGAGGTTTGAGGCGACCGACGGTCTGGCTGCAAAGCTCGTGGATGACCTGGCCCTCCTGGCAGGCGATGGAAGCCTGACGAGGAGTTCCGCCCAAAGCGTCATAGTCCGCGCTGCGGGCGCAACAACATCTGTCGCCACCCTCAGCTATGCCTTCTTTACCGGCAAAATTCCCAGCGAAGGTGGCGTTGACTATCTGGTTTCCCCGGACGGGCCCAACGCCAATAACCTGAACTCCCAATATTATCAGAGTTTTACACTCGAGAACCGCTATATCAATTTCGCCGTCAACCTCGGAAAAATCGGCGAGGGCGCAGCCAGTTTCCAGACCCGATATGGCGGACTGGATCTCTTCGCCTCAACAAAGCAGGCCTACGCCACAATCTTCGGAAGTACGCCGTCGGACACGAAGGTCCATGCCCTTCTGGATCCCACCTTCACCCTGGGCGGCGCTGTCATGTCCCGGGCAGAATATTTCGCCTTCTATGGCGGGGACGGGCTCAATGGCCTCGGCACGAAGGCGGCCATGGTGGGATGGTTGCTCTCGGAGGCGCAGAAGGCCGATGTCGGCGTCTACGCCAAGGCCAATGACGCCTTCCTCCTGGATCTGACAGACGGCGCCAACTTCGCCGTCGACTTGATCGGCGTCTATGGAAAGCCCGAATATGCCTACTCAGGCTGACCGTCCCGCCCCTTGGGCGCCAGAACGACCTGCATGCTTCCGGCTAATGAGGGTCATTTTGCGGCCTGGGCTGGCCTTCTGAGCGCCACTTGGCTATCCCACTGACGGCGGCGTTGCGCGTGAGGCGCCAAGGTCTTCGAGGTTTGGATATGAAACTTCCACAACGACTGGCCCTCCTGATCGGCTTGAGCCTGGCGGCCTTCGGGGTCGCCTCCTGTCAAGGCGGCGATCCTGGACACGTATCGCCGAAGGCGGAAATCCATCGCGCGTACACGGAAATACTGCGCTGCGATCCATCACGCCACGGCGCTTCCTTCACAACGGCCCTGGCGGAAGTCGACAGCGGCTTGCTTTCAACCTCTCAAGTTGTCGCAGACGTCATAACGATGGCCCGCGGTACAACATCTGTCGCAACCCTGAACTATCAGTTCTTTACCCACGGCACCCCAACCGTGGCCGGCATTGACTATCTGGTTTCCCCAACCGGGCCCAACAAGAACAACCTGAACAGCCCGTACTATCAGGCGATGAACCAGGACAACCGCTTCATAAATTTCGCCGTCAATCTGGGTACGGTCGGCGCTGGAGCCGCAGAGTTCAAGGCGACCTATGGCCCGATGACGGTCAGCGAAGCCACGTCGAAGGCCTATTTCGAGATATTCGGGGCTCACCCGACCGCTGGAAAAGTGGCGGCGATCTTGAAACAAGAGGTCGGCAAGAACGCCGACGGCAGCCCTCAAACCCGTGAGCAATATCTTGCCGCAATCGGAAAGGACGGTCCGCAGGCGATCGGAACCAAGGCGGCGATCGTGGGATGGCTGCTGAGCCAGTCTGTGACGTCAAATGTCGGAGACTACGCCCTGTCAAACAATGCCTTCCTCACCGACATCGCCAAGGGATCGACCAAGTACGGGATCGACATGATCGCCAAGTACAACAAGCCGGAAAATCACTACAAGGGCGGATAAGGCCGCCCGGGCTTGAGCCCAAAGGCGTACGCGTACAAGAGGCGAGCACAGGCTTACATGGTTGGCGCTGATCACGTGGCGGCGCAGCTTATCCTGTAGACCCGGCCAAGGGTCGCCAACGCAGGCCAAAATTTGCGGCAATCCATCGGCACTCCACATGGGCCGACGAGCCCATAGACATGTGAGGATGAAGCTTTAGACCCGGCAGCCCCTGCCTTGCTGACAACCCAGACTCTGTTCATCTGGCCTTCTGGCGAGCGGGTCGAATTGGCATTGCCAAGGCGCGCCCCCGTCCGTCGAGAACAAATAAATCAAGGGCCAAGGCCATGGCGGTATTTCCTGTAATCATGTGCGGCGGCTCGGGAACACGGCTGTGGCCCGCCTCCCGCCCCTGGCGACCCAAACAGTTCGTGCCCCTGGCCGGGGAGATGTCGAGCTTCCAGGACACGGTCCTGCGGGTCTCGGGTCTTGAGGACGCCGTGCGGCCGCTCATTGTTGCGGGCATTGCCCACCGGTCGACAATCCTTTCCCAACTGGCCGAGCTTGGGGTCGTAGCTGACCTTCTCCTGGAGCCTGAAGCCAGGGACTCCGCCGCCGCCATGGCGGCCGCCGCCCTGTGGATTGAGGCTCGCGATCCCGCCGGGGTCGCTGTGGTGGTCTCGGCCGACCACCAGGTGCCTGACGCCCACTTATTCAGAAGCGCGATCAATCAGGCTGTCGAAGGCGCCCGCACCGGAAGAATTGTCACGCTGGGCATGCAGCCGACCTCGGCCTCCAGCGCCTTTGGCTATATCCAGCCGGCCGGCGGCCAGGGCGTACAGCCCATCCTTGCCTTTGTGGAAAAGCCCGATCCGGTCACCGCCCAGGCCTATCTGGATCAGGGCTTTCTCTGGAACAGCGGCAATTTCGTGGTGTCGGCTTCCGTCCTTGTGGAAGAACTCACCACCCACGCTCCAGCCATACTCGACGCCGTCCGCCTTGGTCTGAAGTCCGCCCAAACCGAAGGCGAGGTCCAGATCCTGGGGGAAGGCTTTCGTCAGGCGCCGAAGATTTCCATCGACTATGCGGTCATGGAGCCGACCAGCCGGGCCTCTGTCCTGCCGGCCTCCTTTGCCTGGTCTGACCTGGGGGCCTGGGACGCTGTCCTGGCGGCCTCGCCCCTGGACAAAGATGCAAACGCCACAAGCGGCGACACGCTGTTGATCGGGACCAAAAATTCAGTCGTCCGCGTGGGCCCCGGACAACGGGTGGCGGCGATCGGCGTCAGCAATCTCGCCATCATCGCCGATGGCGACTCCATACTGGTCTGCGATCTCAATCACAGCCAGGCGGTCAAGACCGCCGTTGACCAGTTCAAGGCCCAGGGGCCCATCCGCTCGGACTTCACCAGCCTGACCGAAGCCCACGCCTGGTATGACCGATGGCTCAAGACCAGCGCCCTCCCCCTCTGGTGGAGCCTTGGCGCAGATCATGCCCAGGGCGGGTTCATTGAGGCCCTGAGCATAACCGGCGAGCCCCGCCCGGCGCCCAGGCGGGGCCGGGTTCAGGGCCGGCAGGTCTACTCCTTCGTGACCGCCGGCAAGCTGCGCTGGGCCGGCCCCTGGCGGCAGGCCGCCCAATTTGGCCTCGACTACGCCTTCCAGAAATTCCAGCGGCCCGATGGCCTGATGCGACACCTGCTGACCGCGGACGGCGAACCCCTCGACAATAGAGCCACCGTCTATGATCAGGCCTTCGCCTTGCTCGGCATGGCCAAGCTTCACCAGGCTGGAGGCTATGATCGCGACCTTGAGCTTGAAGCCCACAGGATCCGCACTGGCCTCGACACCCTGCGCCATGACCGGGGCGGCTTTAAGGAAACCGATGGCCACCCCTTCCAGTCCAACTGCCATATGCATGTCCTGGAAGCCTCCCTGGCCTGGGCCGAAGCCGGCGATCAAAGCTGGGAGGCCCTCGCCGATGAAATCGCCGAAATGGCCCTCAGAACCTTCATCGACCCCAAAGGCGGATTTCTCAGGGAATTCTTTAACTCAGACTGGCAACCAGTCCCCGGCAAGGACGGTGCCCGGGTCGAACCCGGTCATCAGTTTGAATGGGCCTGGCTCCTGGCCCGCTGGAGCCACCTCAGAAATCGCCCCGACGCCCTGACAGCCGCCAGAAAACTCTTCGCCTGCGGCAAACACGGCGTGGATGTCCGCGGCATCGCCTGTGACGCCCTCAAGGACGACCTCACCGTTCTGGATCCAAACGCCCGCCTCTGGCCCCAGACCGAATACCTCAAGGCGGCCCTGATCCTCAACCAATCCGAGGACGCCCTCAAGGCAGCCAATGGCCTGAAGCTCTACCTCCAGACCCCCGTCTCAGGGGTCTGGCAAGACAGCTTGAATTCAGAGGGAATCTTTCAGGGGAACCTGGCCCCAGCCAGCTCATTCTACCATATCGTCTGCGCGATCGATGAACTGAAGGCCAGTCATTCCCACTCTACCGGCTGATTTGTGGCAGCAGAGAAGACCAGGCTGACAAGATGGCAATCGGGGCCAATCAAAGCGCCGGTTGACGCCAGTTGGGCAGATGGCATGGCCCTTCCTTGAACCCACAGGGTATCTGGACGCCAAGAGTCAGCGGCGCGCACCATCACTTCGAAAATAGGTCGAGAGGTCCTGCGACAGACGCAAGAAGTCTGACGTCACCCCAGATGGCTGTGGACTGAATTTTCAGGAAATCAGCCCTTTTCTCCCGGAAACCCGGCCTTCGTGCTGAGCGCGGCTAATTCTTGAAATCCGCCCAAACCCTGGCATGCGCCTCACCAATAGCCTGGGCTGACCCAAGGGAGACGCCGTTATCACTGGCAAACCTCGGCCAACCGGCGACCGCAGCACGAACCTCTTCGACCACAAGTTCAATCTGCCTGGTGGGGATGCTGTGTCTTTCCCCGAGCCCGACGACATGGGCGCGGGTTGGACGGGCGCCCTCACCCAGGATATCCATATAGTGCTCGCCCCCAGGACCAGGGGCGTAGGTCAGGTCATAAGCGGGAGCCAGACGCCACTCCCCGCTGGAGTTCATCAGATAGGCATGCTGGCGGGTGTGATCATCGCGGTTTGAGGCCAGGACATTGAACACCATCCGGCGAAAGACCGCCGACACGTCGACAGTCCGGCGGGTCATGGCGCGGGTTGCACGCAGGAACATGTCATAGCTGGTGGATGGAACATTGGAGGGCGCTTCTATGGCGCCGGCCAGTGAGATCATGTGCAGGCGACCTCCCCTATCAATCCGGTCGAACCGCTTTGTCGCAAAATAGCCGGGCCCCTGCCTGGCCTCGATCAGGCGATGGTTGCTCAGGGAGAGGCCCGCCGCCTCGGCCATGGCGGCATAGGCTTCCTCAATGGGGCCAATGTCGATGGGATCCTGTGGCGCACGGAACTTCACCAGCCATTCTGAGTATCCAGGCGGGATCTGCGCCTCACCGACCGAGACACCCCCCTTGCCATCGAAGCCGACATGGACCTTTGGCCTTGCTCCGCCAGAACCGCCTGCCAGGCCAGCCAGTGTATCGGCGAGCCGGGCCTCCTCGCCGCCTAGAAGGGCCATGGCTTCCCCGGCCAGGGCGTCAAGATCAATAGCCGCAGCGTCAAGGGCGGGTGTGGTCGAAGGCTCGAACACCAGTGCGCCGCGACCGCGATCGCCAACCAGGGCAAGGCGCTCCAGCGGCGTCAAGCTGTCAATGTCGACACCGAGCTTCGCCAGTCGCTTGCGCATCAGGAAATGGCCCCAGCCCTCGGGCAGGCTGTCGGCAAGGAAACCGTGCAGGCCCTCGAAGGCGCGTCCCCGCGCGGCCAGCAATCCGACGTCGGGTGGATACAGCAAGCCTGCGACAGGCAGCTTGCTGGTTATCACTTCTCTGGACCATTCCAGCTGGGCCAGGCCGGCCTCCATGCCGAGGCGCCCGACCTGGATCCGTGGGCGGGAAGGATCAAAGGACAGCCAGATGGATAGGGGCGTGCCCGGCGACAGTGTCATTGCGATCTCGCGCGACGGGACACACGCAACCGCGGCTTCGTCCTGGTCGTCGCGGCCTGACGCGCAAGGAGATCGTCGAGGCTGCTTGCCGCCAGAGGCGGAAAGAGCTGCGAAACCCCCTCCTCGCACCGCAGGACAATTGCGGCGTTGACAAGGGTTTCTATCGTCGCCTGACCCGAGATCTCCAGGCGACGCCAGGTACGAAGGCCGACCCCGGCGCGGCCGGCCGCTTCAAGCTGGGATAAGCCCTGCCCTATCCGACGGGATCGAATGGCTTCGCCGAGCTCGCCAAGCAGTTCCTGTGGCGTCTTCAACATAAGGCCGTATATGGCCCATTGTTCCTAACAAGTCAATTTAAGAGGCCGATTACGGCCTGTACAAGTAACAGCCTATGGTCCTCGCCCACCGTATGAGGTCCAAGCTCGCAGTCCGTTGGCGCTGCAGTCGGTCCCCGGGATTGATCACCGATCAGATGCGCCCGCCTCTGCTTATCGCCAGGGGTCTGGCCATTCTGGAGCGTCTCTGGCCAATCCGTTCAACCCATCCACCTGCGGACACTCTGAGGTTACAAGAGGGTTTCACGGGAGCCCCCCGAACCCGAAGACAAGCGATCTTCGGACTTGGCGCGGCGCCCGGCAGAAAGCCCAATCCCAAGGCCCACGGAACCAGGCCCGCGCACCAGAAGGAAAGGTCATGGGACATGGCAGGGGTCGCTCGAAGACCTTCAGGCCTCAGACGCGGCAAGGGCATTGTTCTGGCCCGGTCATTGTAACCCTCAGTGCAGTCGCACCCTTGAACTGGCGGATCAACTATTGATTGCGCTGAGCCTTTCGGCTCAACAGGGTAGGTCGACCCCGCCGGGGATGGGCTGTCGCCCACAGCAGACCCAGATCCAGCACCTCCCTGGTGAGCCGGGGCTCGCCCTCGAGGATGTCTTCAGCCGCGGCGCCTGACTTGATCCGCGCCACCGTCGGGTAGACCAGAATCTGGGTATCCTTGAACACGAACTCTCCAGCCACATCGCCCTCGCCCCTTGCAATGACCACTTCAGCCGCAGCCAGTTCTGCCATTCTGGCCGTCACCTGATTGCGGGCCGCCTCCACATCCAAGATCAAAAGGTCGGTTATCCGCACCCACCTGGCCAGGGGCGCCTCGGAGAGCGCCGCCCAGAGGCTCTGACGATGGGCCAGGGAGAGGGTCTCACCAATGCTGCGCCATATCTGCAGCCAGACCAGACCTTCGGCGTTCACAAAGAGGCCGCCGCTCCGTGGGCCGGCATCCCCGGCGTGGTCCCCCCTGCCTCTCCTGACAGCCGCTACAATGCGCCGATCTATGGCGTTCTGGACATCAAAGGGCTTCAGGCCGCAGATCGCCGCGGCCTCTGCAGGCGTGAAAAGTCGCTCGGTCGAAGATGTTACATATGGCTGCATGGCCATCTCAGACAGACACATAATTGTCGCAAAGTGCATTGCCCCCATGAACCAACCGTCACAAACAGGTTTGCCCCTAAACTGAGTCTCCCAGCCATCCGCTGGGTCGCGCGCGCTCCAGACTTCATCGCCATCAGGTCTGAGGCTTGCGCCAAATCGTCCCACTCCGCATAGACTTGTAAAAGTGCAAGGCTTGAAGAAAGGAGGACGGGACGTGGCTGACAGACTGAACAGATGGCTGCTGGCGGGCGGAATGCTCAGCGCCCTGACCTGCCTGCTTCACCTGGCGGTCCTTGCCAGTGCCGCTGGGTCAATCATTCCTCCCCTTCTCAATCTCGTACTTGCGGCAGTTTCCGGTGCAGGCTCGATCTACGCCTTCTCAGGTGCAGGCCTCATCCTTCGGCTTCCCTACCTTCGCACAGGCCTGGTTTTGGTTTCAGGCTTCCACCTTCTGCAGGGCCTTGCGCTGATCCTGTCTGTCATACTCGGCCCTTCCAGCGCCGTCATGGTCGTGAGATCCCTTGCCGTTATTGCCTGCGGCGTGGCCTGCGCTTTCGGAACCTTTAGACAATGGCCCTGGCTTTCCCATGCCAGACGCAACCCCTTGGTTGTCGAGCTCCTGAACATGAAATGGTGAGACCGAGGCGCCATGCCTTCAGACGCCGAGAAAGAGCAGCTAGTGCTGATAGGGCCGCGCCGGGGGCGCACACCCCCGGGACTCTCCCAGGCCCTTCAGATAGGCCCTTCGGATCTGACCTGCCGTGATGGCTGCAGAGATCAGCTTGTCGTGCAACTGGGCCCCAGAGAGCATGCGAACCCAGGAGCGCATGGGAAGATTGCCAGACGTTGCGCCAGCAATGGCGCCCAGCACGGCTACGCTGGCCCTCTCCCCCATGGTGTTATCGTCTATGCCCGGCTCGCGCATATCCAGACCAAGGGCGCCATTCAGCGGCAGGACCTCATAGACAATCCAGTCGCAGTCTATGTACTGCGGCCGTGCATATGGATCCTCCAGGGCCGCCAGCAGGACATCGGGGATTTTTGACTGCAGGACATTGACGTCCCGCAGGGGCGCCGTAATGGCGTTGGGAAGATCAGCCCGCCTGGCCTGTGAGGGTGTCTGCACCTGCGGAGACCCATCCGGCGGAGTGGTGACACATCCGCCGACCGCAATCAGCGCCCAAATCATCAGGTGCACGCGAGCCATACAATACCCTAACGCGAAAACACGCCCAGACGAAGTGCAGATTCTTGGGTCACCTAGGGCGAATGACATTCCAATCAGATCACACACCTGCAATGCGCAAACACATCGTCCAGAAGGGCAACGACCTGAGCTCCTCCCTCCTTGTCGGCACGACGAGGTCGCGTCATCCCGCCGACAACAACCAAGCCGCGAAGCTGACCTGCCCCTAGCCCACCAGCTCGTTCACAATCGAACTGTAAAACTTGCGCTCACCACGACCTGCCCCTTCCTGAGCACCTGAAACTCTCCGCGATGGGATCCGCTTGTCCATCCCGCCCTGGGACGCCTCAGACCAAGAAGGGAGAGCGTCTGCGCCTGGTCCCGGTCGAGAGCTGTGAGAACCTTGGAAGCCAGAATTTCCCCGTTGGGGGCCGCAACGGTCAGGCGCTGAACATCTCCGGCCTTCAGGTGGATGGCCCGCACATAAGCCACCAGAATTGGACTGGCGGCGCCGGGCGCAGGCGTGCGGCCGGACTCCACATCCTCCATGGACACGACCGTGCTCGAAAAACCGGTATTGAGCACGGCGCCCGTCCGGTAGCCGAGGGCTTGCCTTGCGGCGTCATCCCAGAGGTCGGTACCGGCAATTGGGCTGCAGCGACCAGGCGCAAGATCTGGCGCAAAGGGATCGACCACCTTGCCATGACGCCGGACGCTAAGATGCAGGTGCGGAAACTCGGTCATACCCGACAGTCCGACCTTGCCCAGAACTGCGCCCCGGGCGACCTGCTGACCGACCTTCACCTTAAGGCTCCCGCGGGCCATGTGACAGTATTGTGTCTCCCAGCCATCACGGTGGGCGATGATGACGCCATTGCCACACTCTGCGCCGACGGCCGGGGGCGCGCCTTCCGCCTTGAAGGACACATCGGCTGAGCCGTCCCGTAGTCGCAGCACTGTGCCCGGCACCGCAGCCAGGACATTTACGCCCCGACGCTGCTCGGTCATGTCCGCCAGGCGGATATCGACCCCATTGTGGCCCTGATAGGTTTCGGCGCCGCAGCGATAGTCCTGGGCGCGGCCGCCTGCGCCAAGGTCAACATAGTTCTGGACAAGGCAGGCCCTTGTCGCCTTGCAGTCTATTGGCAGACCCAGAGTGAGGTCTGCCGCCCTTGTGGCCCCGGGCAGGCAGAACAGTGCCGCCACCATGACCAGACCAGCACCCATAGCCCTTACAGGCGCCAAGCTTTGCAAGGGGGCGCGGCTGTCGGACGGCAGGGCCAGCACAAGGGCCATGGGTGATCCTCAAGATCAGCCAGGCAGCGGCCTGGCGAGCCCAGGCAGGCTAGCGGTCATCAGGCCATCCCGAAATGGCAAATATCCAGGGGTGCGCAAGGTCCGATGTGGACAGCGAATTCACGGGCAGGCCTGGGCGCAGGCACGGCCTGATTGTGCACCGCAAGACGCCCAAGCCGACGACGGAAAGCCTTATGCCTACTCATTCGGTAACCACACACCTTCACGAAACACAAACAGGCCCTGTGTTCTAGGAATGACGAACGCGCAGGCAGACGTCGTGTCCATGCCTGCGCAAGGTCAAATTTTCCGGTCATGGAGATCATACTATGACAACCTTCAATGTTGACGGCCCCATCAGCTTTGGCAAGGCGCTGAAAGTCGCCCAAGCGGGCGACACGATTGCTCTGGCCGCTGGTGTCTATACCGGGCTCAGGATTACCGAGCTCAAGACAACGGGCCTGACCATCACCTCCCAGGATCCCGGCCGCCCGGCTGTCCTGAAGGACCTGCTGATCAATAATGCCAAGGGCCTGACCTTTACGGGTCTTGAGTTTGTCGTAGACGCCAGCAAGGGCGACGTACCCTTCAAGATCGCCCAGTCTTCCAACATCGTCTTTGACCACCTGAAGGTCCACGGGTCGCTGGACGGCAATGCCGCCAATGATGTCAACGCCTTCGCCGTCTACAAGAGCACAGGCGTTGTCCTGAGCAATTCGGAGATCCAGCAGGTCAAGAACGTGGTTCTTCAATCTGCAGAAGACCAGACCACCCTGACCGGCAATGATGTGCATGACATCACCGGTGTGGCGGTAAAGGTGATCACCGAGACCTCAAAACCCTCAACCTCTGCGACTGTGGACGGCAAGACGCCGACGACCAAGCCGCCTGAAACGGAGCGTCCGGCCACCAGTGCACCCCCTGCAACTGGAACCGAGCCGACAAAGACCGAGCCCCCGAAGACAGAACCTACGAAAACTGAGCCGGTAAAGACCGAAACCCCGCAGGCCGGAGTATCGACGCCGACCAAGGACCAGCCGACAGCGGGAACCGAGCCCACCAAGGCTGAGCCGACGAAAACCGAGCCCACAAAAGCTGAGCCTGCAAAGACCGATCACCCTGAAACCGGGGGATCGACCGAAACCAAGGACCAGCCTGTGACCGGGACTGTCCCGACCAAGACTCCGCCCGCGGACGCCCCCCCTGAAACAGGCAAGTCAGCCGACACGGACCAGGCGCCGACCGCCGGTTCAAAGACGCCGGAAGCGGCCTCCACCATCAAGGTCATCGCGGCGACAGAAAAGGGCGGCCGTCTTGACGGCACGGCCGGTGACGACCTCATGAAGGGTGGCAAGGGCGCTGATGAGTTCCACGGCGGGGCCGGCAACGACTATCTGCTGGGCGCCGCCGGCAATGACGCCCTCTACGGCGACGCCGGCAATGACACCCTTTCGGGGGCGGACGGTAGTGACATTCTGGCCGGTGGATCCGGGATCAACACGCTTCTGGGCGGCGGCGGCGCAGACGTCTTCGTGTTCAAGACGGGGGATTTCGAGGGCGGCGTCAGCAAGAACCGGACGACGATCAGCGACTTCTCACATGCCCAGGGCGACAAGATCGACCTTACGGGCCTGGACGCCATTGCCGGAACGGCGGCTGACGACGCCTTCACACTGATCGGATCTCAAGGCTTCCACAAGCTGGCCGGCGAGCTGCGTTATGAAGTGAGCGAGCGCAATGTCACCCTGCTGGGTGACACCAATGGTGATGGTGTCGCTGATCTCGTCATCCTGCTGTCCAATGCCGCCGGGTCGGTGACGCCAGGAGATGTTCTGCTCTAGGAGGATCACATCCCGGTCCGTGGTGCAGCGGACCTAGTCCAGTCCGTTCACTACAAAAGTCAGACCGGGGACCGGCGATGCCTCCATGGTCAGGCCCCCTGGGTGACTCAGGTCAAGACGCAGGCTCCGGTCTGGCCCCCACGGGGCGCTGGTCACGATTTCTACTGACCCAAGACGGAACGCCTCGCCCTCTCCAGGGGGCGAGGATGAGGCCCGCGCGCCCAGCGGGCTGGCCCCCAGGGCCTCAAGGGTAGAACGAGCTTCTGCTGCATCGTCGACAGGGAGCCACAGACGATCAAGCACGACCTCCCCCGCCCCCGGCGCGGCTAGATCATAGAGGGGTCCTGCTAAGTCGGGCCCACCGGGGGTTTCGAGATCGTACTCAATGACGAAGATGTCGGATATCAGCCCCTGATCCCGCCGAAAGGACAAGGTCGACCAATGGGGCGCCAGGTCCGGGCGCTCTGCGTCTGACCGGCGCGACGTCTTGCTCTTCCAGCCATGCTGATCGCCGAGGCGCTCCAGGTGATCGATGGATCCCGCGAGGCCCACCAATCTGTGAAACGCCCGGTCAAAGCCCGGCAAAACCCGACCAAGCTGATGGATGTCGAGGAAGGGACCATTCCTGAAGCGAACGCCCCTGGCTATGACCTGACCGCCTGGTGAGAACCCGTTGAGAATGCCCATGCCGAGGCGCTCATTGAGGAATGCCAGTATGCGATCGCTCCGGTCCGTCCAGATCGGAATATGGTCCAGCTCAACCACAATAGGTCTCCACCCTGAGGATGCACGCGACGCCTGCCTAACCCATTAGGCGATATTTTACCCTGCTGCTGCATGCTTTTGGCCATGAGCAGCAAGACCGCACCTGACATGTTTCCGCAGCAAGTGGGCGGCGCAACGCCCCTCCTCGCTACGCCCCAGTCCTATCTGAATGCAGATCAGCGATCAGGGGTTGTTGTAAATTCCAAGCCGAGCCTGACCATCAGCCAGGCCGCAAGCCAGCTGACCGGCGATCACGTCGGCTGGAATTCGGACCTCGGCCAGGGCGTCACCGTCACCTATGCCTACCGGGCTTCAGCGCCTTCGGTCCTGCCGGGGGATGTCGGCGGCTTTTCGCGGTTCAATGCTGCACAGATTGCGCAGGCCGAGCTGGCGCTCAAGGCCTGGTCAGATGTCGCCGACATCCGTTTCGTGCGGGTCACCGGCGCCCCTGGCCCCTATTCAAACTCAGCGACCATACTCTTCGGCAACTATGCCTATGGAGCAGCCGGCGCCTCCGCCTTCGCCTTCCTGCCTGGCAGTTCGGCTTTCTCCGCCATTGAAGGCGATGTCTGGGTCAATAATTCCTACAGTTTCAATCAGGCGCCAACCGTCGGAAACTATGGTGGTCTGACCCTTATCCATGAACTTGGCCATGCCATCGGCCTCCTGCATCCGGGACCCTATAATGGCGACGACAGCGGCGCGCTGACCTATGCTGCAGACGCGGTCTATTATGAAGACAGCCAGCAATATACGGTCATGAGCTACTTCTTCGAGGAGGAGACCGGCGGTACCGCAGCGGCCTTTTCGGCCGCCCCCATGCTCGACGACATCGCCGCCGCCCAGCTGATCTACGGTCCGAACCTGAAAACCCGGACGGGCAATACGACCTACGGCTTTCACTCCAATTCCGACCGTCCCTGGTACATGCTCGACAACAACTCCTCCGTCGCCCAGTTCGCGGTGTGGGATGCGGGCGGCAACGACACCTTTGATTTCTCCGAATACTTCAGCAACCAGTTGATCGACCTTGGTCAGGGCCATTTCTCCGACGTCGGCGGATATCTCGGCAATGTCGCCATCGCCATGGGCGTCGACATTGAGAACGCCGTTGGCGGCTATGGCGCTGACGTCATCATCGGCAACGCCCTCAACAACAATCTGAACGGTCACCTGGGCAATGACACGATTTTCGGCGATCTGGGCAATGACACGCTGAATGGCAGCGAAGGCAGCGACAGGCTGTGGGGGGGCGCCGGCAACGACACCCTCGTGGGCAGTTCAGGCAATGACTTCCTGTCCGGCGACGCCGGCGTAGACGCCCTTTATGGCGGCCCCGGCGCCGACGTCTTCCACAGCGCCCGCGGCGCGGACATCGACAGGATCATGGATTTCAACCGCGGTCAGGGCGACACCATCAACCTGGTTCTGGGGACCGCCTATACGGTTGCCCAGAGCGGGTCGGATACGATCATCACCCTGGACGATGGTGCCCAGGTCATCATGGTCGGTGTCAAGATGAGCAGTCTCACAGGCGCCTGGATGACCCTCGGCTAGGCCCTACCCTCATTCAGCCTTGCGCCCCGCCCCCTACCCGCTGACATAGCGATAGGACGGGTTATCGAACTGGCCGATGAGATTTACGCCATAGGTAGTTGTTCCATTGGCTATGGCGGTGAGGAAGGCGTCATTGGCCAAGGCATAGGAGCCGAGGTCAGCCTTGACCGCCTCCCCCAGCAACCAACCGACCATGGCAGCCTTGGTGCCAAGGCCATTCACGCCATCCTGACCATAGAAGGCGAAGTACTGGGCCCTCGTCTCTGTTCCCCCAAGACCATCGGGCACCATGCCGTTCAGCAGGAGATCGACCTTGCCGGCCGACGGCGTGGACCCAAAGATCGTCGCATAGGCCTTGCTCAGGGCATCGGCCAGGGACAGGGATCCATACCCGGCCTGGAAGGACGCCTGACCTGCCCCCGCCTTGCCCAAGTTGACCGCAAAATTGATGTAGCGGTTCTCAAGGCTGAAGCTCTGGTAATAGGCCGAGTTCAGATTGTTGGCGTTCGGCCCCGTCGGCGACACCAGATAGTCCATCCCCGCCGCCCCAGGCGTCGCCCCGGTGAAGAACTGATAAGCCAGGGTCGCCACAGATGTCGTGTTGTCGGCGGTCTTGATTATCTGACCCAAGATCCCAGACAAACTGGAGCCATCTGCAAGTTTGGCCGCGACAGACTGGCCAGTAGGGAGACCAAATGGAGAAGATGGACTGGCCCTAAGAATGTCCCTGAATGCTGTATCGACCGATGTTGGCAGATCAACGCCAATGACCAGATCCTTGTCACTGAATCTGAGCATTTCGATACTGGTCAGATGGTCGACGCCCTCTGGCGCGCCCGCGCGCAAATCGGACACTAGCCAAGTGTCGTCTGAATTGTAGGTCACTGAAAAATCTACAGAGCGCCCACCGTAGACGACGATGTCGTATCCAGACCCTCCACGGATCTTGTCATTGTCGACTTTGGTACTGGCGACCTGAGCCAGATAGGGCGCCAAGCCAACCTGGATGTATCCACTTTGATAGAGCATCCAGGTCCCAGGTCGCGGTGCATCAAAGAGTGGGTAATAGGTAGTATCGGTGGCCAACAGGGCCACACCTCCCAGCACGATGGACTGGGTGATGAAGTTTCTATCCTGACCCGATCCCTTGTATTCGTCATTGTCGAGCGTGACCTTTAGCGTCTCAACATTCATGCCTGAAGGAATATTAAACATCAGGGTCTGCGAACCTGTGAGGGATTGCCCATCACTTCCTCGATTGGCCTCAACTGGTGTGAGTTGGCCCGAGCCTATGTTTACGCCATTGACGAAGACGGAAATCTTTGGCGCGACTCCATCCAAAATGCCCCCGATACCGGTAATCCGGAGTTCTGAAGTAGCCATTGCGGGAACCGGGCCTGTTAATCCGCTTTGGTAGATCGTGTCTGCCCCTGATCCTGAAGCGACGATATCACTGCCAGAGCC
This sequence comes from Alphaproteobacteria bacterium PA2, assembly GCA_002256425.1. NCBI lineage: Bacteria > Pseudomonadati > Pseudomonadota > Alphaproteobacteria > Alphaproteobacteria bacterium PA2. The sequence continues at coordinate 2,275,675 of NKIZ01000001.1, forward strand.
TGCATAGACAGTGTCTACACCCGTCCCTGCATAGATGATGTCTGCACCACTGCTTCCAACATAGGACTTGATTTGATAGCTTTGTACGCCTGTATAAAAGTTGGTGATCGTTGCTGCTGCTGGCTTTTGATAGCTGCTGAACTCCTGCGTGTTGTAGATGGTTTGAAGAGCGCTGGCGGTCATTAGCTCGGGGGTGACCTGCCAGAGACTTACGCCAGCAAACCAGTCACCTGCGTACTTTTCCAGGGCGCTCAGATATGCAGCCAGCCCATTGTTTTGAACGGCCGTATTCACGACCTTGTTGGGACTGGGCATATCGGTCACATTGAAAAGCCCACCCGATACACTTTGATACCCCCCCTCTAGAGCAATCACCGGCTTTGCATATCGGACGGAAAGGTCGCTCAGATACCGGGTGACGTCCTTGATGTCGCCGAACGGATTATTGGTCCAGGCTGCCAGTAGCTCTTCGGCACTTGCATTGTCATTTTGGCTCAAGGGAACGTAGAGCGAAACCGAGATGGCGTCCAAAAGGTCCCAGAAGACGACGTCACCGACATCCATGACTGTAGCATTGAGGTTGAAGAGGGCGTCGTAGGTTACGAGACCCGTAAACTGGGCCCGCACATTTGCGATGAGCGCAGCCCACTCGCCCCTATGAGATGTGTCAATGAAGTTCATCTCAGTTCCAATGACAATGCCTTCGACACTGCTTTGCTGTGCAAAACTTGCCAGGCTTGTGAGATAGCCAGACCAGTCTCGAAACATCAGATCGGCGCTGAATGTCGTCAGATCTGTGTTCCAAGTATTGCGGTTGTCTGCGGTGGTGCTGAGTGTCACATGCGGCTTGAGGAAGACCTTCAATCCCAAATCATGGGCGGCAGATACGACATAAGACAGGTCTGCAAAATTCGGCGTTTGGGACGCAGCATCAGCAGCGGGGACAATGGAGCCATCATTCTTGAAATTGACGGGCCAATCCACCGGGACAAAGTTCGCACCCGTGCTCTTGATGTAAGCCAAGGCCAAATCGACCAGACTGTGATCGGCCCAAGCTGTCTTGCTCCAGCCCGTAAGGTTCAGACCCTGGTATTTGAATGGACTGGACATCTGTTTCCTATTGTTTGGGTTGGAAAATGCAATTCCGGGCTTCCACTTTCTAAAGTCCCCATTTGCGCAAACTCCGCATTCAAGGCGTCCTTGGCGGCAGAAATTGAGCTCCCTGCAGCCCGCCCCTACCCGCTGATGTAGTGGTAGGAAGGCTTGTTGTACTGCCCGATGAGATCGACGCCATAGGTGGTTGTTCCATTGGCTATGGCGGTGAGGAAGGCGTCATTGGACAGCGCATAGTCTCCGATGTCTGCCTTGACCGCCTCTCCCAGCAGCCAGCCGACCATGGCGGCCTTGGTGCCAAGGCCATTCAGCCCATCCTGGCCGTAGAAGGCAAAGTACTGGGCCCTCGTCTCCGTTCCCCCTAGACCATCGGGCACCATACCATTCAGCAGGAGAGCAATCTTGCCGGCCGACGGCGTGGATCCGAATATGGTCGCATAGGCCTTGCTCAGAGCATCGCCCAAGGACAGGGATCCATAACCGGCCTGGAAGGACGCCTGGCCGGCCCCGGCCTTGCCAAGATTGACCGCAAAATTGATGTAGCGGTTCTCAAGGCTGAAGCTCTGATAGTAGGCCGAGTTCAGATTGTTGGCGTTCGGCCCCGTCGGCGAGACCAGATAGTCCATGCCCCCGGCCCCAGGCGTAGATCCGGTGAAGAACTGGTAGGCCAGCGTTGCCACAGACGTGGCCGATTGAGCACGGATGAGGATTTGATGAAGAGCTGCGTCCGCAGATTGGGTTCCGTTGTTGACCGCGCTCACCAGTGGGGCGGCAAACGATGCGTCTGCCCAACGCGTTACATTCAGCGCTGCGGCCTGAAGGGATTGAGCTGCTGGTGTTAAATCGCCAGTGGACAAACTCGACCCAATACGCACCAAGATGGGATGGTCCGGTACCGCAATGTTTACGGTCGTGGTCTTGCTTGTTGTGGAGATCGACTGGGTACCGACAAGAGGATCAAAAACCGCCACATCCAACGCGCTGCCGAACCGTAGTGACACATTGTGGGCAGGTACATTCGTGAGCGTCAGGGAGTTGGGGCCGTAGGCGCGAACCTCGTTCCAGAGGGCCAACCAGTAGGATCCATCAGCATTCTGGAATAGTTGGTAGTGGTCGTCAGCCGTGAGACCGCTTAAATCTACCGATAGGGACATGGGTGACAATACGCTGGGCTTGTCGTTGAGCAGGTATAAAAGGTTGTGAATTGCTCTCGCCGAGATTTTTGGCGTCCCATCAGCGGTGAATAGTCCAAAATTGTCTTCGCGATCAGCGCTGTTGGCGTGATCATCGAGAAGTTCGTAGATGTAGGTCTTGACGACGCCAAGTTGGAATGCGTCCAGAAGACCTGCCAACAGAGTCTTCGCACGGACAGTCTCATCTACCAGGTCGCTCGATAGATTATAGTTTTGCAGTCCGAACTCGGTGAATATTACCGGCCGATTTGCAGCAATCTGTGCAGCCGGGATGATGGGCCGCATGACTTCGAGGGGTGTCTGACCGTTTATCAGATAGGGGTGGGCGTTTGCGTAGTCGCTGATGGCCGTCAGGTTTCCCGCGTAGTTATAGACCGTATAGGAGTACGGCAGGATGCTCATGTTTATGACGGGGACGCCGCTCGCCTTACCAATAGCATAGAGCTCGCCCTGGTAACCCGTTACAGTTGCAGGGGTGGCGCCGACCAAGGCGCCGTAGTCGCCGTTCGGTTCGTTTGAGCCTTCAATTAGATTGACAATGCCGAGAGAGATTAGCGCCTTAATCTGCCTCAGTATGTCTTTGACGTCGTTATCGCTGCCGGGGGGAATGACAAAGTCGAACTTTATGTCTGCATCGCGCGCAAACGTAGCCCAAAAGCCGTTTTGGCTTAGGTCGGTCGAACCGAAGGGTGTGTCGCGGACATTCTTTACGCCCAGATATTTGACTGCCGACAACGCAACGCCGGGGACGAGGTAGCTGTAACCAGCGAAAAGAAGATGGGTATTGACGCCTACAGAGTTGACGAAGTCGCCCGCCCGGACGGCGGTAGTGGTAATCGTAGGCATGCAGACTCCGACGGTTTCAGGTCGACGCTAGCCTGAACGCCTCCGATGTCAGTAGGAAATCCACTACCCGCACGCAGCTCATCGCGCAATGTTAAGTTGCGAAGAGGGGCCGTTTCTAGGGCTCTTGCGCGCACCCAACCAACTGGCGCCTGCTGGGGGCAATGACGCATAGGTCGAGCGCCTTTTTCTGGTTCGCCAAAGCCCCCGCCCCCTACCCGCTGACATAGCGATAGGACGGGTTATCGAACTGGCCGATGAGATTTACGCCATAGGTAGTGGTTCCATTGGCTATGGCGGTGAGGAAGGCGTCATTGGCCAAGGCATAGGAGCCGAGGTCAGCCTTGACCGCTTCTCCCAGCAACCACCCGACCATGGCGGCCTTGGTGCCCAGGCCATTCAGGCCATCCTGACCATAGAAGGCGAAGTACTGGGCCCGAGTCTCTGTTCCCCCAAGACCATCGGGCACCATGCCATTCACCAGGAGATCGACCTTGCCGGCCGACGGCGTGGATCCAAATATGGTCGCATAGGCCTTGCTCAGAGCATCGCCCAAGGACAGTGATCCATAACCGGCCTGGAAGGACGCCTGGCCCGCCCCGGCCTTCCCGAGATTGACCGCAAAATTGATGTAGCGGTTCTCAAGGCTGAAGCTCTGATAGTAGGCCGAGTTCAGATTGTTGGCGTTCGGCCCCGTCGGCGACACCAGATAGTCCATCCCCGCCGCCCCAGGCGTCGCTCCGGTGAAGAACTGATAGGCGAGCGTCGCTACCGAGGTCGTGTTGTCGGCGGTCTTGATGACCTCCTGAATTGCAGCGGCGGTTGTCGATGTCCCAGCTGCAAGTTTCAACTGCAGGTCTGATGCAAAGGCATTGGTGCTCGATGAAGAGTCAGACCGCAAAATGGCGCTGTAGGCGGCTTGAACGACCGCAGGCAGGGAGATTTCGAGCGTCACCGTACGATCGGAAAACTTGAGAAGCTCAATACTCGTCACGGTGTCCACACCGTCCCGGCCTGCCTGACTGTCGGTGATCAGCCAGGCTCCGCTTGCCTGCTTTGTCCAGGTGTAGGCGGTCGAAGCGCCCGAATAGACGGCCGTATCGATACCTTCTCCGCCATTGACGGTGTCATTTCCGCCGAAGCTGGTGATGACATCGTCTCCCGCGCCGCCATACATCCTGTCGGCCTGTCCAGACCCGATCAACTTGTCTGACAGGACCGTTGCGACACCCGTGTCACTCAGTATCGCGACGTCGAGGGCACTGATGGCGTACCTGTACCCTGTCGTCAGGACCAGGCCATTCATCAGGTCGGTATCCATGCGGAAGTTCGGACTCGAACCCACATGGAACACATTGCCCGGGGTGATCGGGACGGCCCCGCCATAGATGGCCACCGCCTTTTCGCCAGTAAAGAAGGGTGCGCCATCGCGCACCTCAATGAGTTGATCAAAGCGCGATATGTATTGGGGTTTTACATAGGTGGTCTGGTTGATGAACCCGTTGAAGCCTAGGGCGTGACCCAATTCATGGGCGATCACGTCAACCAGGTTGTTCTTGCCGCTCGGCGTCTTTGACCCGTCCAGTGGATCGATCCAGTACCACGTCGACATGAAGTCGACATCGAAGAACACCTCAATGTCCGCGACAGCCCCGTTTGGATCTATACCGGTTCGCAGCTCATAGGCCGCGCCTTGCGCGGCTATGGTGCCAGCGCTCGATGTGACCTCAGCGACGGAGCTAAGGGACCTCCCTCCCCCGCGGTTCGCATTGTTGCTGACAAGATGAAAATCGACTTCGATCGACGCGTCGGAAGGCGCCAGATAGGAAGCCCACATAGCCCATGCCGCTTCAAAGTTCCGGACTAACAGGCTGGATTGACTGGTATATCGACCTGTCGGATCAGAGAAGACGACGTTGATTGGCACCTGGAACAAACTCCAAAATGGGTGAGTTTCGTTGGCCCTTTCATGCTGCAGGGCATGCAGAAACGATCATTTCTGACTGTGGCCAAGAAATCCGCCGCTGACCATCAGACATGGCTCCCCTGCTGTCTCAATTCGGGGCGCAGTGGGCTGCCTTGCGCGTCAATAGATTTGCCTTGACGCCACACGCCCCCTTCCCGAGCGATTTCAGGATTGAAAAGAAAGAACAGAAAATACAAGCCTTAGGAGGAGCACCATCGGGACGGCGACCCATGGATCTCCAAGGCAATCCAGGCTCGGGAACAGCCCGATTGGGCCAAACTGTCTCGTGGTTTCTATTTCAACGCTAGTTTGGAATAGTCTGAAGGGGTTGGGCGCCAGATAGATGATATTGTCTTGGGAAGTTCAGAAGACATCTGACTGGGCTTCACCAGCCAGCGCTTGCGCGAGCGCTCGAACAGCGTTTCGCTCTGGATCCGAGAGCTTCTGATAGAGGCTGAGGAGCTCTTGCGCGCCTTCGACCTTCAAGGTCTTGTCCAACTCCTTTGAGCCGCGCGTCACCTTCGGCGCCTCACCGATCAAGTCGGACACTGTGGTTTTCAGCAGATTTGCGCTGTAGACCAGCATTGAGGCCGAGATCCGGTTCCGCCCCTTTTCGTATTTTTGAACCTGCTGGACGGTGACGCCGAGGTGGGCCGCCAGCGCAATCTGCGAAATCCGCATGGCCAGGCGGCGTTCCCGCACTCGTCCGCCCACGGCCTCGTCTATGACGTGATCTTCTTGTGAGTAGGAATCATCTCGCGCCTTTTTGGTCATGGGTGAGTCCTGACTTACTACTCTCGCCTGCAGTCACCATCATCGCAACCAATGTCAAATTCTCAAGTGATCATGGATGACGTTTCAAGGGCCTTTAACACTGTCGATGTGGAAGCTTCCATTCAAGGTCTGGGCTCAGCCCTGAAACTGTGCAGAACAGGCAACTAGCGCCAACAGTGCGCTCGATGCACGGTCGGAGATCGAACTTGCTGACAATGAGGGGCGTCATCGGCGCCCAACTGGCCAACTCCGCCAGGGTCAAGTTGCGACCAATCCATTGCCGGACTTCGATGCAACGGCAGACGGCGCTCAGCATGCATGACGACAACTCCTTGTCGCCCTATGCCAACCATTGATCACAAGGGCGGAAAGCGCCGCGCCAGTGGAAATTCCTTGAAATACGCCTTGGCATTTCATCCACAGGCCAAGGGGCTAGCGCCTTCTATCCCCAATTCATCCACAATCGACTGTGAACCGAAATGTGGCCTCAGTATCACTTCCGCAGACCGACAGAAAGAAGCCTTGCCGATTTGTGCCAGGAGATCGACGCCACCCGTAAGAGGCCCATTGCGACGATCGGGAATGGGTGATCGGAACTTTGCCGTCGAGGATTTGACTGCTTCACCAGACGCCACCGGCCTCAAGCGTTCTGCCACGCCTAGCCATTAAACCTGGCGCGAGGCCATTATGCGTACCCGCTCAGGACAGGCTGACCATGAATACGCCGATGTGGGTATCTCTGGATTGAAGGCCTGCGGCCTAGCAAGCCACACGTGATCAATCGCCAGCAAGCGCATGCACAAGGGCTCGAACGGCATTGCGCTCAGGGGCAGGAAGACGTCTGTATAGGCTGAGAAGCTCGCCCGCGCCCTCTGCCCCGACTGCCCTTGCCAGCGCCGCTGCGCCTCGACTTTCGTGCGGAAACTCGCCAACCAGGTCCGACACGGTCGTCTTCAGCATTTCGGCAGCCCGGACAAGCATTGAGGCGGACATACGATTGACGCCCCCTTCGTACTTCTGGACCTGCTGGAATGCGACACCCAGATGCGCCGCCAAAGTCCGCTGGGAGAGGCCTAGCGCCCGCCTGTGGTCACGGACACGCTTGCCCACGGCCTGATCAACCAGTCTGTCCTGCGCCGGATAGGGCTCTTCGTGTCCTGGTATGACCATAGATCGATCCACTAAAAATAGACGCCGCTCCACGCTTCGGACGTCAAAGCCGACTTCACACTTCTGATTGCCGACGCAGCCAAACTCTATCGGCGTGATCTGCTAAGATTTACTTGCGGGGCACTTCCGAGCCTCGGCGTTGGAGATGCTGAGAGGGCTGCCCCATTCCGTCCTGCATGTGTGTGCCCTATACCTGTCCCCGGTCTACAGATTCCCGGTGGGACATCTGCAGGAGCAGGCTGAGGCGATGCACTTCTTGACCCAATTGGCGCCTTGCAAAGCCATCACTGACATTCGGGCCTGGCCGGCGACTGCAAAATGCCGATTTGGTTACAAAAAGCTCGATCCGGTGGGGCGAAGTTTGTATGGGACTGGCAGGGATTAAGCCGCTTTAGCTCAGCTGGTAGAGCACATCATTCGTAATGATGGGGTCAGGTGTTCGAGTCACCTAAGCGGCACCACCTTGCTCCAGGATCGCATAGCCGACCGGATGCGCTGAACAATAGATGCCGGGCATGCCGCAGGCCCGGGTTTGCCAAGCGCGAGCGAGACCCTTTCGGAAATGCGGCGGGTTGTCGCGCCCTATTGATGGACCAGGTTGATTGTCGCAGAGTGATTAAACCTGTGGGCTCTCGCAGCCGCCGACCGGACATACGGGGTACAAAGACAGCACAAATTGAGCTTTCCTGTGGATAGTTTTGATTTGCGGAACCTTTCCGGTTCCCTGCCGGGCAATCCTTCTCCGTACGCGCGCCCAGACCCGTTTCCAGAAAACGGATCCAGCACGGGGTCAGGGATTTCCTCCCCGGACCTCCGAATGCGACCAAAAGACATGGGCGCCCAGGCTTGAAGGGCGTGCGGTACACTTGAAAATCGGCTGGCCCCGAGGCCCGGATTCACGTGACCCCCGCCAATTCATGGCAGGGGTCACATCAGCCCATGGTGGGGCGCCGGGCTGTCGGCTTTCATCAAAGCCCGCGCTGTGGGGGCGCGTGACGCCATTATAACCTGGTTTCCAGGTCAGAGAACACCTCAAGTTGATCACCCATGAATGTGGTGGATTTGCCCATCAGACGTGCATGCCTGGTCGGGAGTCTGACTGTGGAACCAAGACATGAGTCAAATCCCAGATAGTTGGGAATAACTGGCGCCAGATCCCCCAAAAGCGATTGACGGCGATCTGCCCGTGGCCGATTGTCCGCCCGCTTACTCTACAGTTATGGCTCCGTAACCATGGTGGTTGCGGGGCCATTTCTGCTATATGGGCAGACGCTGGCATGCTGGAAAATGGCGCGCAGTCAGAACCAGGCCCCACCCGGCAAATCCTACATTGAGAAAGTCCGCGCCTGGAAGGCGCCATCGGCGACCGTATCTGTGAGCGTGAAACCGGACCGCTCAGCCAGACGAAGGGGCGCCTCGCCCAGCGGGAAAAACACGTGGAACCGCGTAAAGGCGAAGGACCACTCATAGCAAGGCGAGGCGTGGACCATCTTGCCATCGGGTTTCAACAGGTCGCGGAAGTCCAGGAATTGCGCCAAAGGCGAAAACAGGTGCTCGATCACATTATTGGAGAAGATCCCGTCAAACCGTGCACTGACCTCTTCCCGGCGCCGCACCACAAAGGGGCTGTCGGTCTGTGCATTGGGCTCATATCCCCAGACATCATAGCCTTGGGCCCTCAATATCTCCACAGAGCGGGACCATGCGCCGCTGCCCCAGTTCAGATAGAGCCGGTCGCGGCTGGGCTTTAGCAGATCAAAGGCCCGCAGCTCTTCTTCTGTTGAATCTCCTTCACTGTAGAAGGAATAGAGCAAGGCGTAGTCAGCCGAGACAAGCGCATCTGGCGTCCTGAGATATTTCAAGGGCCCAAAGACACAGCCACACTCCGGGCACTCCAGCCGTTCCAGGCGCCCGCCACCGAACACGCACTCATCCACGCGGCCGGCGAAGGCCCCGGTCTGCCCGGCGTGACCACAGGCAAGGCAGGAAGCCAGGCCATCATCCGGCACAGCGGCTTCGAGACGATCCAGGGCGTTCCAGTAAGCCGGCACGATGAAGTCCCGGAGGCGCTGATGCTGCCCTTCAAGCTTTTCAAGCCGGATCTCCAGGTCATCAAACCGGTGTCGATCGCGATCTCGCATGGCTTAACATCTCGCTGAATGAACATCTCAAGCCAAGGCCTGGCGGCCAGGACCACTCTGCGACAAGGCAGTTGGGCAAGGCCTGACATGGAAACCTAATATTGCCTGTCAAATCAGGCAATCAGAACCCGGATTGCAACCTGCCGCCGTTGCCAAGGCTTCTGTTCCAGCCCTCCGCCCATACCCCTCCCTGAGTACACGCTTCATCGGGACGGCCGTCCTAAACAGCGTTGCCCGCCTGGACACCCTGGCGCTCAAACCATGAGGTGGAAATGGCTGGCCAGCACCTGGACCAGGCCATAGGCGGTGGCGACGCAGGCGCAGGCAATCACAAAGGCAATGGAAACATAGCTGAGCAGGAAGGAGCGGCTGACCTGGCTTGCGGGTCTGGCCGAGGACCGAAACCATTTTCCGGCTTCACCGAAGACGTAGCTGTTATTGAAGAAATAAATGGCCGTGCAGGCCATGGCGACAACCGGAATTAGACCGGTCTTTGCCCCCATGGCGCCCAGAATTCCACCAAGGGCCAAGGCGAATCCGATTTCCAACATAGCGCTATCCTATACTCAACACACTTGGGCGCCCCCACGCCCGTTCAGAGATCCCAAGCGCCCCCTCGCCAAATACGATACTACCTACCGATAACTCAACCTCCAGACAATTTCGTGACCGGCCAGGATGTATGGTCGTCGGGCCCACTCTTTTGTCACCTATCCGCCCTGCCCGCTGAATTTTTGCCAATGGCTAGCGCTGTGAGCTCCAGCACATGGCTGCCTTACCTCCGATGAATTGGCGGCAGGATGAAGATCCACACCCATTCACGTTTCACCGCAAATCAGATGTCCCCAAACCGCCGTGCTAAGTGGCAACCAGCTCCTGGACATGCCGTCTGCGGTGGTGAAACAATCACTCAAATCCGGCGTACTGAGGACTGTTTGTAGACCACGCTCCGCCCAAAGATCGCACATTCTTCCAGTTGACGCCCCTGCGACCGATCGCCGCCCTGGATGGCCAGGTCGCCCTTCTACCCTACCGGACAGAATTGGCGTCAGCCGCTAACCTAAAACCATGACGGCCACTTGCGAAGTCGGATTCCTCTCGGCCAACCTAGGCGGACTGGGCGTTCGCAACCACCAGCAGGCCAATCATGATGATCCCAAAGCCGAAGGCGGCCTGCCACGATACGGGCTCCTTGAAAACCAGCCAGGCCAGGAGAGGCACAAGCCCCGCCCCGGCCATGGAAAAGGCATAGGCCTTGTACAGTGGCACGCGGGACAGGATGTAGACCCAGAGGATAGCCGTCAGGCCATACCAGGCAAACGCCCCCCACAAGGGAAGGTTATTCATCAGCCTAGAGACGATCGATCCGCCAAGACGTCCACTCTCAATGGCCGCCAGTTTGAAAAGCGTCTGGCCGGCAGGCAGCGCGACCGCGAAGACGGAGCACAGGGCAATATCCTTGAACGTCATGCGACAATCCTTACGACCCTGCCGATCGACCTATCCCGAGCTGGCTATGCAATGCCGAGTGATTTCAGGATTGGCAGCTTCAGATCCCCAAAAACCACAGCCTGGCGCGTAAGTTCCGCGAGGTTTTCTTCAGCCGTTAGAAGGGTTTGCCCATCTTTTATAAGGCTCTGCCCCACCCCGGCAATTCGCCCCCAGGCCTGCTCTGCCCAAGCCTGCGGCGTCTGTTCACCGGCCAGATATGCCGCCAGGAACATCTGCTCAAATCGCTGAACCACAAATCCACCCCCCGTCACCGGGCTCGCGAGATAGGTGATCTCCGGCCGAACGTCGGCCTGAGCCATGATCTTCGCATTCAGTCGGACGCAAGCTTGTGCCGCCGCTGCGACGCGCTCAGGATCCTGCGCAACCTGTACGGCTCCCATTCCAACCAGGATAGGAATGGCCGAGAGCGCCTTCTGAGAGGTAATACCTGCGCCCACGCCCGCCGCTTCTACTTCTGCTACCGTGTGTACAGCGCCATCCGCCAAGAAATCCAAGAGCGGCCCATAGACTTCAGGATGAAGCGATGCCTCCCCCAGCGCACCGGCTACCTTAAGGACAACTTCGGCCCTGGGGATGGTGAGAACAATTCTCTGGGTACGAACCGCCCGGATGCGCTCCACCGCATTGAGACGTGACGCACCCTTGATCCAGACATCCCTCCGAAACTGCTGATTGACACAAAAGTCTCGAATGCTTTCCCGGTAGTTTGTATCGCCAAGGGTTCCCAACAGTGTCTGCTGTTCGGCGGTCAGGTTGATGACATCAACGCCATCCAGCGGATGTGCAGAGCAAGCGAAGCCGACCTTCGCCGCATCCATACGCTGCGCGAAGTCTGCGTAGTAAGTCACATTCCAATGATCGGTCAGATACTCGTGAGCGAGGTAGTTTTTGTTTTGAGTCGATAGCGGCTTCATGCGCTCCGCTGCGCGCGGAGCCGCCTTCAGATAGAATGGATCTACGGCGGCAAGTTGGTCCAGAAAGGCGATGCTGGAGTCAATGCGACTAAATAGAGGCGAGGCTGGCGAACCAATCCTGTCCACGTGTTCCTTGAACAGCTGACGAATTGGGGCCAGATCCGCCCAGCCAGGGAAGGTATTATAACTTACATACAGAACTCCGCCCGGCCTCAGCTTCCGGCGGACGAAATCGATCACCACATCCTGATTTGCTGTGGAAATCCAAGTCCAGACCCCATGAAGCCCTATGAAGTCAAACTCAGGGAGATCTGGCCGGGAACAGAATTCCGCAAAACCTTGCTCATCCAGGCGGTTCGCCTGCGAGGTGGAATCCGACAAGCTCCTGGCCTGGGCCGCGTGTTGCGGATTGAAATCAGTACCCCACCACTCAGTGCCCTGTGCAGCACTGTGGATCGAAATGGAAACTCCCTGACCGAACCCTAGTTCACACGCATTACCGAAACTCGGGGACTGATATCCAGCATATGCCAGGACAAACGCCGCCCGGATCGGGTTCAGCTCACCATAGTAGCCATGTGTGTATTCAACATTCTGCACATGACCCTGGCCTGTTGCAAACATAGCTCTCTCCGCCCCGACGTAAATATGTGCGGCCTAGATACTGGGCAAGGAACTTCTGCACTCAGAATTGCGGCCACTACAAAAAGAAAACGGCGGAAGACCTAAGTCTTCCGCCGCGGTAGAGCCCCCGCCCCAAAATGAGGCGGGGATTATTTCTAGGCCTAGCCGACGACCGTGAACACGCCGGGCGCACCGGCGGTCAGGGTGTCAGCACCGCCAGCATCAAGATAACCAACGAGAACCACAGCATGGTAGTTACCAAGGGCAGTCGTGCCGTTGTCGTCATAGACAAAGAGGCTCGACGTACCAGCGGTGCTCACCGTGAACTGGTTGGTCGCCGCATCGTAGTTGCCGGTAACCAAAGCTGCGTTACCAGCCGTGTCGTTGCCGAAGGTACCGCCATTGCGGGTCAGGGTGGTGCCCAGGGTCACGCCCGTAAGCGAGATCGTGGCGCCAGCCGACATGCCCGTCACGACATCAAAACCAGAGGTGTTGATGACCTGAAGGTTGGCAGGAACAGCGGCCGAGGCGACGAACCCGGAAACAACGCCCGTGTCCGAGGTCGGAGCCGCCAGGATGATGACATCAGCGCCACCGCCGGTGGTGATGCGGTCAGCACCAGCGCCAGCCGTGATGGTGTCAACGCCAGCGCCGCCGACGATGACGTCACCAGCAGCACCCGTAGTCGTCGAGGTGATGGTGTGCGCACCGGCGTCAGTTGCCGTGTAGCTGATCGTACCCGCGCCCGTCGCTGCGACGGTGTTAGCGGCAGAAGCCGTAACCGTCGTAACGCCGTGGTTGGCAGTGGTGTTGACGGTCAGCGTACCCGTACCAGCGTGGTTCGCCGTCACGGTTCCGGTGGAACCAGCAGCTTCGTTGATCGTACCGCCGTTTGCACCGGCAGTCGTAACAACCAGGGTGCTTGCTCCAGTGCGGGCGGCTTCCGTGATGGAACCACCAGCAACCGTACCAAGACCAGTGACGGTGAAGTTACCGGCGCCGGAGATGGTTTCAACCGCACCGAGAGCCGCTGCGTTGATGGTCGTCGCAGATGCGCTGGTAACGGTTTGAGCGTTGTTGGAAGCCGTCACAGAGAGCGTACCCGTCGCCGTGCTGGTCACCGCGCCCGTCGTATTCCCGGCGGTCACGAAGTTGGACGTGCCGCTGAGGGTCAGGGTTTGACCAGCAGAACCGGCAACCGTGATGGTGTTGCCCGTACCAGCAATGGTCGTAGCGCCAGCACCTTGGTTAACCGTCACCGCCGCATCAGGCGTGATGTTCAGGGTCGAGGCGCCCGTGAGAGCGATGGTCTCGAAGCCCGAAACTGCCGAAGCGCCGTTAGCAACAGCCGTTGCGCCGAAGGTCACGGTACCAGCGTCCGTCACGTTCAGAACGTCAGTGGTGCCGAGGCCACCAGCCAGGGTCGAACCAGCCGAATTGGCGACCGTGGTGTTCACGGTGTCATTCGAAGATCCGAGCGTCACGGAGGTGTTCTTTCCGCCCAGCGTAATGGTGCTGGCCGTACCACCGATGACAGTCGAAGCAACCGTGATCGACTGACCGTCGGCCGTGGTGGTGGCCGTGAGGCCGCCGCCGGTCGCGCCAGCGCCCGTGATCGAGATGCTCTTAACGTCGGTGCCGATGTTGGCGCCGAGGTTCATCAGACCGGTAACCTGCGAGAAGGTAACGTTCTCGACTGCCGTCAGCTTAACGCCGGTGGCGCCCGCTGTGGTCAGGGTCGTGAGCGTTTGGGCTTCACCAGAAACCGTGATGCTGTCCGTACCAATTCCGGCGTTGACATCGCCATTCACCAGGTTGGCGAAAGTCGAAGAAATCACGTCACCTTCGTTGGTGGCCTTGCCGGAAGCGTTGGTCGCAACCGTCGTGGACAGAACAGGGGCCAGACCGGTCAACGTGATGGAAGCACCGGTGCCGAGGCTCAGATCCGTAGCCGTCAGCGCGGAGTTACCCGTCAGAACGACCCGGAAGTCATTACCGTCGAGCTGACCATCGCCATTGATATCGATCCAGAGCGTGCTGGCGTCCTGCTGCAGGACAGCCTGACCGGCCGTCTTGGTCAGAGCGCCTTGCGACAGACCAAAGGTCGTACGCGAGCCGAGGAACAGGGCCGTTTGATTAAGGCCGAGGGCCGTCAGATCGAGTTTGTCGGTGCCGGACACGAAATCGGTGATGGTGTCGGTCGTCTTGTCACCGGACTGCGTAAGAGCAGTGTAGGTCACGAGGTCCTTACCGCCGCCGAGGGTGATGGTGTCACCCGCCGTCGCCGTACCGGCTGTAGCCGTAGCAACCAGCTTGTCATCGGCGGAGCCGAGCTTGATGGTTGCGCCGGTCAGAGCCGTGGTAACGCCGCCGCTCAGATCCAGCTTCCCGGTGGAGGCCGAGGCATCCAGGCTGGTCAGCAGAGCACCACCAACGGCGCCCGTGGTCGTCACGTCCGCGTTGTTGGTGACCGTGATGGTCTTGGCCTTAGCAGCCGTCAGACCAGCGACGGACAGAGCGCCCACGCCAGCAACAGCCGCATCGTCAGCGATGTTGACAGTCACGGAGTCGAAGTCCGTCGCCGTCACAGCGCCCAGCAGGTCAGCAGCGCCGACCTTGTTGACGTTCAGGGTCAGGGCGTCAGACGCACCATCGGTAGCCACAGCGACCGCCAGGGTATTGGCGACCGTGCCGGCGTCAACGGTGACAGCTTGGGTAGCGCCCGTCTTGGAGACGACGGTAGCGCCGATCAGGCTGTTGCCCGTAGCAATGCCCGTGCTGGTGTAGACCACGGAGGTCACGCCAGCGAACTTGCTCATGTCGACCGTGCCGGTGCCGCCTGCCGAGATTTCCAGGACTTCGATGTTCGAAGCCGTGCCACCGAGAGCGCCCGTCGCGACCGTGTTGGTCACAGCCAGGGTATCGGTGCCAGCGCCGCCGTTGAAGGAGTCCTTCGCGGCGAAGCCGTTGGAGAAGTCAGCGCGGTCGGCGCCCGAACCACCCGTGACAGCCACATCGGCTGCGCCGGAATTGGTCAGGGTCACATTGACGCCGCCCGTGTTAGCCGAAGCGTCGACGGTGCCGGTGGTACCAGCGAAGGTCAGAGCGCCGATGGTCACGCCCTGAGCGCCGGAGACATTGACGGTCGCCAGAGTGTTGGAAGCAAGCGTCGCCAGGTTGGAAGCGGCGGAGCCGGCGCCAACCACGTTGAAGATTTCAACGCCATTGGCCGTGACCGAAGACGCAGTGGTCGTCGGAACGGCCGGGTTGAACACGTTCTCCAGGGTCACCTTTTGAGTGGTGGTGGCGCCTGCAGTGGCGGCGGCGTTGTAGTTCAGGGTCGTGTTGACCGTGGCGCCGGTGGGCTGGCTCGGGTTGCGGACGGTGATTTCAGCAACCGTATTAAGACCCGTGACAACCAGATCCGAGGAGCTGTTGTCGTTGACCAGCGAGGTCACGCCAGACGCGTTGGAAACGTCGAAGGTGGTGCCACCGACGGCGTCGGACGTCACTTGCATGACTTCAATGCCAGCCGAGGTGAAGCCAGCCTGATTGACGGCAACAGCGCCCGCCGACGAATAACGCAGGGTGTCAACGCCAGCGCCGCCATCCAGGGAGTCAGCGGCCGAGAGGGTCGCATTGGTCGCGGTGAAGGTGTCGTTGCCCGTCGAACCGGCGAAGGCAGGAGCCACGTCCGGATTAGCCGTCAGAACGAAGGACTTGCCAGCGCTCGGAGCGTTCGGGAAGGCGGTCAGCAGATTGACGCCCGCGGTGGCGGTGATGCCGCCGTCCAGGGATCCATCCAGAGCGCCAACCAGCAGGCGTTCCGTAGCGGCGTTGTAGTTACCCACATCAGCCGTAGCGCCGGCGGACATGATCTGACCAACGAGAGCGGCGCGGATGGCCAGCTCAACGTTCACACCAGGAGCCTTCTGGGCCACGAAGGCGCGCAGGTATGCTTCGTTCTCGGCGCGCGACAGATAGTCGATCGCGGCGGTCACGTTGATGCCAGCGGTTGTGGCGGCGGCGGTGCCGATGACGGCTTCATAAGCGACCTGGGCCACTTCCTTGAAGGTCAGGGTGCCGTAGGTCGCCTCAAAGTTCGCCTTACCAGCGCCGGCCGCAGAAGCGCCCAGGTTGATCGCGAAATTGATGTAGCGGTTTTCGGTGCTCAGAGGAGCATACTGGCCCGGCGCAGCGTCATTCAGGTCATTGGTGTTGACCGTGCTGTCGACCAGATAGTCCATACCGTCGCCACTGGGCGTGCCGCCCGTGAAGAACTGGTAGGCCTGAACAGCCACGGCCGACGTGCCGTCGAGCATGTCGACGATGCGGTCGATGGCGTCGGAGTCGCTGAGGGCGCCCGATTGGGTCTGGGTGGCGATGCTGGCGAGCAGCAGCGATTGGGCCGCAGTCGGCGCCTTGCCGAAGTTGCCGTTTGTTAGAAAGGTAGTCAGTTCGGCTGTCGTATAAGCCATGTGGGGTCTCTCCAATGGATAGCTGTCCCTCCGCACAAGACGCACGATGGGCCCACATCGTCACTACAGTAAACTACATAGGCCTGCAACTCCCTTTCACTAACTATTTTGCAAGCACGTTTTGAGGGCGCCAGGGGCTCCCCTTCCCTATTGCGATGTCGCCATGAACGGCTTCGCTTAATGGGTTCGCGCCTACTGCGTGGGAGGCAGGCTTGTGGCCCCCGGGTCCTTCTTGATGATGTCCAGGACAGAGGTCATTGGCTTGGGGGGAGCTGGAGTCGGTTGGGCTTCAGCCCCCTGAGGGCGCGATTCGAGCCTGCTGGCAGGGCGAGGCTTTGCAGTGGGAAGCGAACCAACGGCGTCGAGGATGATGACCGGGACATCAAGTGGCGTCACGCCCCTGTACTTGACCCGCTTGAAGTTTCTTTTCGGATCATAGGTCTCGACCTGATCTGAAAGCACCTGCGGCGTAAGGGTGCCCGTCAGGGCTAGAAGCTGAACCCTGCTCACATATTCCGCCGTCTGGGCGCGGGCCAAGTTTTGTTGGGCGGCGTTCAATTCCGCCTGGGCGTTCAGGATCTCGATATTGCTGCGGAGGGCGTAACGTTCCTCAGCCCTTACCCCGAGAAAGGCCAGCTCGTTTGATTTGACTTCTTCCTGCAGGGTCTGGAGCTGCTGGCGAAGGGAGGCCATGTGTTCCCAAGCCTGGGCGACATTGGAGACCAGTTGAAGGCGCACTTCTTCCACGGACAATCGATCGCGGTTGTTTTCTTCCACCGACTGCCGAATCGCTGAGCGAATTTGTCCGGCAGAAAAGATCGGTTGGCTGAACACCACGGACGCCGATCGGCTGTCATCATAGAGGTCGCCCTGGTAGGGCAAGTAAGGAGAGCGTTGCATTTCCGCCCGCGCTGTCACTGTCGGCATGCCGTTTGCCTTGGCGCGTGCTATCCGGGCGCGGGAAGCCTGCTCATTGAATTGCGCGCCCAGGAGCTGAGGATTGTGCGATTCGGCGGTATCGAATGCAGTGTCCAGACTTGCAGGCAGCTGCTCCAGGGGCGGCAGGGGCTCTAGCTGCCCGGGATTTTGCCCAACCACCGCCAGGAACTGACTGCGGGTTGCTGCGAGTTGCTCCTGCGCGTTGAAGAGTTGCGTGCGGGCCTGAGACAGTCGCGCCCGCGACTGCGCCAGATCTGTAAGGGTCACTGTCCGGACATCATACTTCGCCTGGGTGTCCTCTAGCCCCCGCTGAAGAACCGCCACTGTCTCCTGGGCGATCTTCAGAAGCTGCTCGTCCCGTCTAACACCAGCATAGGCCGCAACCACCCGGACCATCACATCCATTTCATAGCGGCGCAGCTGCTCGCGGCCTGCCAGGATCTGGGCCTCCGCCTCGGAGACCCGTGCGCGGACCCGCCCGCCCGTATAGAGCGGCTGGACTGCCGTAACGCTCATACTGTTGGTAATGGCGTCGGCCTTGGCGCCATCCCGGCGAATTTCATAGGACGTTTCTCCGGCCTGAGCTGAAATGTTCAATCCATACCCAGCCCTCGCTTGGACATAAGACTCGTCTGCGGCGCGGACAGCAGCCCGCTGCGCCTGCAGGCCCGGATTATTGTCATAGGCATAGGCAATGACCTCCGAAAGGGTTTCGGCGCTTGAAGGGAAGGCAGCCATGCAAAGGCTGACCACGATCGCGGTGGAGGACTTGAGCATCAGGCGCACATTCATGGTCATTGGCCCAATCAGGCCTCAGCAGAAGTTGAAGATTGAGGAGGGGGAAGCAGGGGTGTCATGGCGATCTCTCAGGAGAGCAACCGTTGAATGGTCGTCTTCCAGGTCAGGTCCCGTGCCTGCCAGGCCGACCTCGCCGCCAGGCCCAGGTCTCGCGCCCGTGCTCTGTCAGAAGCAAGCCACTCAAGGCCCTCAGCCACTGAAGCCGGATGAGGCTCGGCGACGTAGCCCGTGAATTCATTGACAAGTTCCAGCAGGCCGCCTGAGTCATTGGTTGTTAGCACCGCCTTCCCTGCGGCGAAGGCTTCCATGGTCACATAGCCAAGGGAGTCCTCATCATAGGGCAGATAGGCGCAGGCCCGGGCGGAATTGACCCAATCGGCGATCATCTCACGAGGATGAAAGCCGAAATGAAGCTCAACTCTATCCTTCAGACCAAGATCCGAAACCAGCTGACGCAGCTGATCTGCATAGGCCTCGCTGTCAGGAGGCCCCGCCACCACCAGTTTCGCTTTGAGCTTGGGCAGAAGCGCCATGCCTTCGATCAGGAGGTGCTGACGCTTTCCGGGCCCGATCCGTCCGCCGGCGAAAATGTACCCGCCGTCACTGCCCCCAACAAAGAGGGCTTCATCATTAAGCGGCGGATAGAGGATTTCACTCTGAACATTGTTGTAGCGCGCCAGTCGATCCTGGGTGGTGGGTGAATTCACATAGATGGCGCGGCACTGGGCGAAGCACTGCTCATCGGCCGTCCTGATGGTTTGCTTTATCACGCCATCACGCCCCTCATCACCAAGGCCCTGGCCGACATCCCCCAAGTCATAGGCCTGCCTGAACTGGTGAAGCAGCCAGAGGGTTTTGTGTTCATGGGGAACAAGATAGGCCGGGAACTTCAGCGCAATGACGCGGTCGGCGTTATAGATGCGCAGGGTGCGGTGCAGGAGCACCTCATCAATCAGCCGCTCTGAAGGCGTCCATTGAAAGGGCAGCCTCATCAGCTCGCTTTCAACACCCGGTGTCTGATTGAGCTGCCGCACCAGATTGTCCGCCAATTCTTCAGCGCCGCCGCGGATAAAGGGCGCGGCATTGTTCACGACGAGAACCTTCATGTGGTGAGCGCCGTTACTACGTGATCCCAATCTATGTTTAGCTCGGAAAGACGGCGGAAATTTGCCTGCCCAAATTGTTCAGCGAGCTTGCGGTCCCGATAGAGCTTGTCCATCGCCTGAGCCAGGGCGACAGGATCAGGCTCAGCCACCAGGCCGTTCCTGCCATGCTCCACCAGCTCAAGCACGCCGCCGGAGTCTGTGGTGGTAATGACGCACTTCATGGAATGGGCCGCCTCAAGGGACGGATAGCCATAAGAGTCTTCGTCGTGAGGCAGATAGGCCGCCGCCAGGGCTCCAGCCAGCATGTCAGCCTTTTCGTCCTCCGAGATCCAACGATCTTCGAATATGACGCGGTCCTGAACGCCCAATGAGGCAATGAGGTCTTCGATGACCCGGGCGTAGGCCGGACTGCTGCAACTGCCGCAGAGACGCAGGCGGACATCTGTCTTCACATGGGCCATAGCCTCAATCAGCAAGGCCTGACGCTTGTGGGGTTCCACCCTGCAGACCACAAAGATTTCATCGCCATAGCCATCACACCTGAAGCGCTCTGGCTTGTAGATTGGCGGATAGAGAGGCTGAGACGCCACCCCATTGAACGCCGAGAGGCGATCACTGACCACCTGGGAGTTGGTGAAGACCTTTTGAGCTTCCCCCAACGCCCGGGTGTCGAGGTCCATCAGGGTCTGACGAATGGCGAGGTTGTGGGGGGTGGGATCTGGCGAATGGGGCTGCCCCCAGAGGTCATAATAGGCCCTGATGTGATGGATGAACCAGAGCACCTTGTTGGGATGGCGCAGGACATAGGCTGGCGGCCGAAACGCGATCAACCTGTCTCCCGCCTGGCTGAGATCCATCAGTCGGAGGGCCGCAATCTGATCAAGCATGTCATGCGGTGTCTCAATGAAAGGCAGGTAGAACCGCTCGACCTCATGACCGTGCTCTAGCAGCTTTTCCTCGAGCCACTCGACGATGAATCGGGCGCCGCCATTGATGAAAGGCACAAAGGTGGATGCGAGAACGACTTTCATGGCGACCTAGGCCAAGGCCTCGATCAACACCGAAACCACCCGGTCGAGATCAGCTTCGGACAGGCCGCCATGGGTGGGCAGGTTGATGCCGCGCTCCGAACACCAGTCCGCATTGGGATAATCCCCTTCCAGCTCGGCATAGGGCGGCATGACGTGCATGGGGTAAAAGATCGGGCGTGACTCAATTCCCGCCTGGTCAAGGGTTTCAATGACCATGTCCCGCGACTTCAGATCCGGCTGGTTAATGAGCACGGTGTACATCCAGTAGACGTGCCCGGCCCAGTTCTCACTCACAGGCAGGGTCAGTATGTCACTATAGCGAGCCAGCCGGTCTTGATACCCGGCCGCAACGCGCTGGCGCATGGCCAGATGGTCTTCGATCCGTTCCATCTGGGCCAGGCCAATAGCGGCGGCAATGTTGGTCATCCGGTAGTTATAGCCGACCACAGGAAACCAGTAGCGACGGGTCGGGTCCATGCCCTGGCTGCGGTAAAGCCGCAGCTTCTGGGCAAGGACGTCGTTATTGGTCGTAACCATGCCCCCCTCCCCTGTCGTAATGATCTTGTTGCCAAAAAAGCTGAAGGTCGCGCAATCTCCAATCCCACCGACCCGCCGGCCTTTGTAGGTGGCCCCGACGGCCTCGGCGGCGTCTTCCAGGACAAAGAGATTGTGCCGTCTGGCGACCTCCATGACGGGATCCATGTCGACCGGGTGGCCATAGAGATGCACCGGTATGATCCCCTTGGTCCGCGGCGTGATTTTGGCTTCGAGAAGGTCGGGATCCAGGTTGAAGGTTCGGGGGTCATTGTCCACGAAGACCGGGGTGGCGCCGCAATAGCGGACCGCATTTGCGCTGGCGATATAGGTCAGGTCAGGCACGAGGACTTCATCGCCCGGCCCCAGGTCCAGGGCCACCAGGGCCAGGTGCAGGGCCGTGGTGCCGTTGTTGACGGCAATGGCGTGTTTGACGCCACAGAACTCTGCAAAGGCAGCCTCGAAATCGGCAATGAACCGTCCGCTGGATGATATCCAGCCAGAGGTCATGCACTCCATGACGTACTCGGTTTCACGACCTCCGAGATCAGGGGCCGCCACGGAAATCTTTGTTGTCGTCATGGCCTTCCCTTCTGAATTTCACCCTTGGCACGAGCCGGCACCCCCACCGCGACCAGGTCTGGCGCGATGTCATCAATGACGCACGCTCCCGCGCCAATTATGGCGCCTTCTCCAATGCTGCAGCCCGGCGCGACACTGGAACCGACGCCCAGAAGGGCGCCGCTGCCAATATGTACCCCACCCGCGACCGCAGCGCCGGGTCCGACATGACTACCACGTCCGACAAAGGTGTCGTGATCGACCCCAGCCCCGGTATTGATTATGGCCAGGTCGCCAATCTGCGCATCCGCATTGATGACGGCCCCGGCCATGATCGCCACACCCCGCCCCAGGCGGGCAGAGGGAGAAATTGTCGCCCGGGGGCTGATTGCATTCACAAGATCAAAACCCAAGGCATGAACCCGTGCGCCCATGGCGAGACGAAGCTGATTGTCCCCGAGCGCAACAAAGACATGACGAACGCCCTGGGTGAACAGGGACGGCAGGATCTCATCATTGCCCAGAACGGGCGCGCCCAGAATCCGGCGCGGCGAACCATCCACATCCGTCAGCCCAAAGATCGGGACGCCAGAGCTGTTCAGCAGGTCGATGACCACCTTGGCGTGACCGCCGGCGCCGATAATGACGACGGCGTCTTTAGGGTCGGGTCCCGGCATGGACGCGATCCTTTTCCATTTCAAACTTGATACGCACCAAATCAGCGTCGACCATTTCGCGCATCATTGTCTCCAGGTCCGTGGTGGCTTCCCATCCCAGGACGCGCTTGGCCTTGGCCGGATCGCCAATGAGGACATCCACCTCAGCCGGACGCATGAAGGCCGGATCGATTTTCACGTGGTCTTCCATGCGCAGGCCAACGTGAGCAAAGGCGATCTGGCACATTTCCCGAACCGTTGTGGTGCGCCCGGTGGCGATCACATAGTCATCGGGGGTGTCCTGCTGCAACATCGCCCACATGGCCTCCACATAGTCCGCCGCATGGCCCCAGTCGCGGCGGGCATCCATGTTTCCGAGCTTCAAGGTGTCTGTCAGGCCAAGTTTGATGCGGGCCACCCCATCTGTGACCTTGCGCGTGACAAACTCTATGCCCCGCAGCGGACTCTCATGATTGAACAAAATGCCTGAGGAGACATGCAGGTTGAAACTCTCGCGATAATTGACCGCGATCCAGTGGGCATAGAGTTTGGCCACGGCGTAGGGTGAGCGTGGATAGAACGGTGTGGTCTCGCTCTGGATTGGCTGCTGCACCAGGCCATACATCTCTGATGAGGACGCCTGGTAAAACCGCGCTTCGGGGCATTCAAGACGCATGGCCTCCAGAAGGTTTGTGGCTCCAAGAGCCGTAACCTCGCCCGTCAGGAAGGGTTGGCTCCAGGACGAAGTCACGAAGCTCTGGGCCGCAAGATTGTAGATCTCGTGGGGCTGGATCGTCCGGCAGAGGCGAATGAGCGAGGAAAGGTCGATCATGTCGCCATCGACCAGATTCACCTGGCCGTGGATCCCCAGCCACTTCAGACGCTCCTGCATGAATTCTGCGGAAGCTGACCGACGCACCAGACCAAAGACCTCATAGCCCTTCGCCAGGAGTGAACGGGCAAGATAGGCGCCATCCTGGCCCGTTACACCGGTAATTAGCGCACGCTTCGACATTGCAGTCTCCGTACCGGGCAAGACGCACCCGGCCTTCATTTCAGTTGAGGACGGGCGGCGTTTGGAGAACGCGCCCAGTCAGGCCCTTACTTCTCACGCATGGTCCTGTGCAGGGCGTTTGTGAGCGGATTGAAGATATATTCAAGTGCTGAGCGCTTGCCTGTGGGCACGACCACTTCAGCTGGCAGGCCCGCCTTCAACCGCGGTTTCAATTCGGCCGGCAGGTCTGAATCCTTGATGTTCACAATTACCAGGAAATAGGGCGCACGGGTGGCCTCATCGACAAGACGATCCTGTGAGACCGATCCGACCTTGCCTTTCACGATCGGAACGGAGCGATCATGGAAGCTCGAAAACCTGAGTTCCGCCTCCATACCGGGATGTACACTGTCCACATCCGTGGGAGAAAATTGGGCGTGGATAACCATGTCGCCCTTGTCCGGGGCGATTTCCACCAAAGGCTCAGCTGGCCGGACTACGGCGCCTTCGGTGAAGAATTTCAGATTCTGGGCTGTTCCACTGACCGGCGAGACGATCTTGACGCGCCGGGCCATATCGGCAGCCACGGTATACTTTTCCCGCAGGTCCGTCGTCTGAACCTGTATGTCAGCGAGCTCCTTGGCGATATCCTGATCAAACTGCTGCCGGATTTGACGCGATTGAAGGGATGCTTCGCCAATTGCCTTTTGGGTCTGGGCTATCTCGGACTGCGCCCTGCCAATTCCCCCCAAGATCTGTTCCCTCTGGTTCTCCAGGGCCAGAATCCGAGGCTTTGGAACGAGATTTTTCGCGTAGAGCTCATTCAGCCCCACCAGCTCCTCGGTGTAGAGATCGACCTGCCTTGTCATGCTCGCCCGCTGCATTTCGATCCCTGCGATCTGCTCACGGTATTGCCCAACCCTGGCGTCAAGAATTTCCACCTGGCCGGTTACGGTGCCCAGCCGTTCCTGGAACTGTCGCTTCTCATCTTCAACAGCCTGGCGGACAACCGGATCTCCAAGCTGGGCAGCGACTTCCGGGGAGAAACGGACACTTGAATAGCGGTTTCGTTCAGAGTTCAGCCTATCGGCGCGGGCAAGCAGGGTGAAAAGCTGATTGCGAACGATTTCCAACCCCGCATCTGCCTGGACCGGGTCAAGTTCAAACAGCACCTGACCTGCCCGAACACGATCACCGTCGCGGACCATGATCTTGCGGATCATGCCGCCTTCGAGATGCTGGATGGTCTTGCGGTTGTTCTCGGTCGTCAAAACCCCTTGGCCGATCACGGCGCTGCTCAGGGGCGCAAAGGCCGCCCATAGACCCAGGACGCCGAATGTCACAAAGATCAGAACAAAGCCGATCCTGGCAAGCCGCTGATAGTTGTCACTAGGACGCGCAATGTCCGCCATGGCGATTTCTCTCTAGATTACTCTGACCCAGATCAGGCTGAGGCTGGGGCGGGCGCATTGTTGGCGATCAAGCGGCTCAGGATGTCATCGCGGTCGCCAAACTGCGTTACCGTACCGTTCTGCATGATCATGATCTTGTCTGCGAAGGCCAGTAGATTGGTCTTGTGGGTCACAAAGACAATGGTCTTTCCCAGGGTCTTCATGTGCGCGATGGCCCGCGACAGAGCCAGCTCGCCTTCGGCGTCAAGATTGGCGTTTGGCTCATCCATGACGATGAGGGCCGGCTTTCGAAAGATCGTCCTCGCCAATGCTAGCCGCTGCCTCTGGCCGCCCGAGAGGGCCGCGCCGCCATCCCCGATCTGTGTCTCGTAGCCCTGAGGCAAGGCCTGAATGACCTCGTGAACACCTGCTATCTGGGCCGCTTCGATGACATCGGCGCTCTCGAACTCGGTGAATCGCGCGATGTTCTGCGCGACGGTTCCTGAAAAGAGTTCGACATCCTGGGGCAGGTAGCCGACGTGCTGGCCCAGCTGCAGAGGGTCCCACTGCCGCAGCTCAAAGCCATCCAGGCGAACGGCGCCACTGACAATTGGCCAAACCCCGACAAGTCCGCGCACCAGGCTCGATTTGCCGGCGGCGCTCGGACCAATTATCGCAAGGGATGTGCCCGCCTCCAGAAGGAAGCTGGCATTGATCACAGTGGGGCGCTGGGCGCCAGGCGGTACAATGCTGGCGGCCTCGACGAGAAGTCGCCCCTTGGGATCAGGCAAGAGCATGCGCTCACCCCCATCTGCATTGTCACGAAACATCTTCTGCAGCCGATCCCAGCTGCCACGGGCATTGATAAAGCTCTTCCATTGCCCAACAGCAGCTTCAATCGGCGCAAGCGCGCGACCGACCAGAATTGAGGCGGCGATCATTGCGCCGGGCGAAATCTTGCCTGTGATCGCCAGATAGGCCCCACCGCCCAGGATGAGGGTCTGGACGGCCTGGCGAACGAATTTGATCGTCGCCATGATGGTCCCGCCACGATCACTGGCGGCGGCCTGCCAGCCGATCAGGTCGTCGCGACGGACCTGCCAACGGCTCTGCAGACCGCGCCACATGCCCATGGCCCGCATGACTTCTGAGTTCCGCAGGGTCGCGGCGACGTCATTCTGCGCACCGATTGACGACATGGTCGCCCGCTGGATGGGTGTGCGGGTGGCGTAATCATTGGCCACGGCCAGACCAAAAATCATGATGCCGGAGATTATGGCAAGGAAGCCGAAAAACGGATGCAGGATGAATGAAACAATCAGGAAGACCGGGATCCAGGGCGCATCACAAAACGTGATCAATCCCGCCCCGGTGATGAACTCCCGAACGCCATCCATGTCGCGAAATGCCTGTGCATCCCCTCCCCTTCGCAGAAGGGTGCCGTCCAGCACGGTGCGAAAGGTTGGCGCGCTTAGGTTCGAGTCAAATCTGATACCGCCCCGCACTAGGACCTGGGTGCGCAGAATCTCCAGGACCGCGTAGACAACAAATAGAAAGATTACAATTGCAGTGATAAAGAACAGGGTAAGCGAGTTTCGACTTGTCAGAACCCGATCATAAACCTGAAGCATGTATATTGGGCTTACGAGCGCCAATATATTGATGAACATACTGAAAAAAACGGCAATTAGTATCGCCGGCCTGACGCTTTCGAGCGCCTGGTTCAGTGGGGTCGGCTTTTCGGTTGAGTTAAAGGCCATATGCTAGCGTCTCGCTACGAAGTTATATTCTGCGCCGGCTTCGCAGGGGGCACGGGGAATTATTGGTTATAAGGAGTGGGCCGCCACTTGAGGATGCCAATTGCAAATGCCCATTCAAAGGTCACGGCAGAGACCGGCGCTAAGGGTCGCCTGACTGTGTCAAGTTTATGACCACCTAACGAAACAGAGCTCCCTTGCATCATAGAGGCTGGCGGCCTCAACACACTTCACTCCCTGAAATCGTAGCGCCTCGACGCGCATGGCGACAAGTCTGTCGCTTGCGACGCTAGCTGGAGACTCCAGCTAGCATTTCAAGGCAAGTCTTCGGCGAGATTGCCGAGGCCTTACAGAAGCGCCCTATCAGATTCAATGAATTTCTGGGCAGGGTTGAAGATTGCCGCAAACTCAGCGGCTCGAGCCGTTCTTCCTCCCCGATTCGCCAATGGCCGATGGAAAGCTTCCAGAAATCAACTTCTTTGTGGGAGAATCAATTTTGATGGGTACAGCGAGTGTAAAATGCTGTACACCTGTCCATCGGTATTGAAGAGTTTCGTTATCGGGCCAGAAGCGGCCCGGTCAGGATCGGATAGAATGTACGGCAACCCACAGAAGCGCAGCGCCGTTGAGGTGCAAGATCTCCGCCGCGAAGGCGGCCGTTGGCTGAAAGGCCTGAGAGAGGCCGCAGGGCTCTCGCAGCGCGAGTTGGCAGCTGGTGTAGGCGCGGATTATTACACTTTCATTTCGCAGCTGGAGACGGGCCGCGGACGAATCCCGCCGGACCGCTACGTGGATTGGGCGCGCGCCTTTGGCGTGCCGGAGAAAGTGTTCGTTCGTGAAATTCTTCGGTACTATGATCCGATAACCTATGGCATCCTGTTCGACGAATAGCGCCCCAACGACCCAATGACAGGAAGCAACCTTACTTCATGGTCGCCCAAGTAATTTCACTCTTCCAGCCGTCTCCTCCGGTTTCACGCGACTGGACCCAGCAGGAGACTGCCGAATTTTACCGGGTGGAGAGCGCTCTGATCCAGGCCGGCGTCCGGCTGGAGAGCGACCGGGGCGTGTCGGATGAAGGTGATCCCTGGTTCATTTTCTGTCGCGTCGACAATGGCGATGTATTCATCCATTTCGCCCGGATCGACGGGCAGTATGTTGTTGATGGCGTCGCTTTCGAAACACCCGCCCGGGGACCGGATTTTGCGGCGCTGGTCCGGCGGCTTATTTCAAACTATCCGATAGCGACCGCCCGAGCCCGTAACAATTCGAATATTTTCGTCCACCCTGCGGCCCTGCTGATCGCCCTGGTTGGCGCCGCATTTTTTCAGACCAGTGAAGCGAAGGCTGCGACTTCGACGCCCCCTGACAGCAAGGTTGAGCATCGTCGAAGCTCCCTCATTGTCGCAACCGCCCCCCAGGCAGCGGCGGGGAGCACTCCGCCGGCCCAAATCACCCTGGACGTGGATGCCAATCAAGCAGCGGCGATCCTGCTCAGCGCAGTCCTGGCCTTGCATGACGATGCGGCCATAGTTTCGCGTGGAAGTGTGACTGCGACACCCGAGGCCGAAGGCGCCTTTGCCCTTCGCAATTGGGTGATGTTGAGCTCGCAGAAGATGGAGTCGTTTGCGGGCAGTAGTCCCTCAACGCCAACTGGGGCTCTGGACCTTTCAATCGTGCGGCTTCCCGAGAGTGAGAAAGCAGCGCCGTTGTCCGTGGCTTCTACTGCAGCGGACATTTTTGGGCGTGAAAGCTCTGAGGTTTCCCTCCAGGCGCCGTCCGCGCCGTCCACGAGGGAGGTGGTGGCGCTCATTCAGGCATCTTCCGCACCTGCGGATCCGGTGGACTACTCAGCCGCAAAGCCCCTGTTTTTCCTCAAGGTTTCGAGCGCACCCGCTCCCAAGATTGAGGCCATTGCGATTTTGAGCGCCAACGCTGCCCTGGCGGAGCTTGTCGCAAAAGCCCTTCCGCAGGTCGATCGGCTGCCCACGAGCATTCTGGACCTGATCAGCAAGGGGGATCATCTCGATGCTTCTGTCCAGGGACTTGCACAGCAAGGACCGTCGGAGCCGGCAAATCCCCAACAGGACGCCCCGAAGACCGTTACGGAGCCAGGCGCCAGCAATTCGACGGAAACCCCTCCACTGGAGTCCGCGTCTGCTCCAGCAACCTCTGCCCTTCCTGTGGCCCCGGCGCCCGCAGTTGTTCAGGCGCCTACCGTAGTCGCCGCAACCGCCGTCAAGGTCCATGATGCGGCAATCAACGCAGCTATCACGGCCTTCATGAGCCATGTTGAACATCTGGATATGCTTCTGCAGGGCAACCAGTTGGTGATCTATGATCGTGACATCCTGGATCCCCTCGCAGGGCGGATGGAGCTCGATAGCATCACGATCACGTTTGAAGATGGCAGCTCACTCAGCTTGGTCGGAACCGCCGCGGACCTGAGCCATTTTCATTGGCCAGGCTGATCTCAGCGGCCACCAAGCGACCAATCGCCAATATTACCTAATACTATCAAACCGCTAGGAATGGCATAAAGTGGCGCGCGTCAATCTTACAATTGGCATCCGAAACGCCATGACAGACCCGATCGCGACGGAAGAAGCCAGGCTGATGGCGCCAGACGACGATCTGCAGATCCCTGCCAGAACTGAAGCAGCCGAAGACCGGCCCGTTGCTCAGGAAGCCTTGCCTCCAAAGGCAGGCCGCAAGACCCTCAGGGCGATCTTTTTCGGGAAGATCGCGGACTATGCGCGGCGCTATCTGACCGCGTCCGTAGACCATCGGCTCACCTTGATCCAAGACAAGCTGGAGGTTCTGAGCACCCGGAATGACCGCTTGGAAGCCCTTCTGACTGGGTTACACAGCGCCCAGGCTGCGCAGGCAGACAGATTGCTCGGACTTCTGCTTGGAAAGGCAGCTGAAAGCCAGGTTGAGACGCTGAAATGGCTGGAAACCTTGCAGGCTCAGGGTCACGGCATCGAGCTTCTGGCCCGGGGCCTTAAGGCAAATCTCGAAAACGCCCAAGGCGTGAGCGCGAAGCATGCCACCACCCTGGAAGGGGTGCAGACCAGCCTGGGCGCCCTGCCAAGCCTGATGGGCCCAAGGTTCGATGAGAT
This sequence comes from Alphaproteobacteria bacterium PA2, assembly GCA_002256425.1. NCBI lineage: Bacteria > Pseudomonadati > Pseudomonadota > Alphaproteobacteria > Alphaproteobacteria bacterium PA2. The sequence goes on from NKIZ01000001.1 coordinate 2,305,292, forward strand.
CGAGGTGAAGATCCGGCCCCTGGTCACCTTTGACGAGGACTCCTACGCCATCCGCCTTCGGGACGGTTACGCCATGGTGCCGCGGAGCGAGCCGGTCTTTGCGGTCATGGTCGCAAACGCCACCTCAGAGGGCCTCGAGCCCGGCACCCGCCGCGTCCTGCAGGCCTTGATTGAGCCCGGGATGGTTGTTGCCGATGTTGGCGCCAATGTCGGCCTGCTGACCCTTGCCTGCGCCGTTGCGACCGGCCCCAGCGGCCGTGTCCTAGCCTTTGAGCCTGAGGCCGGCCCCCGGGCTCAGCTTTTGAAAACCAGGCATCTGAACGGCCTGCGTTGGGTGGACGTGCACGACCTGGCCGTCGGCGCGAAGACAGAGGTCAAAACCTTCAATGTCAGCCCGGTGATCGGGCACAGCTCGCTGTATGCCCTGCCGGAAGAAGATGGGGCGGGACGCGAAATCTCCGTCCAGGTGACCCGACTGGATGATGTCATAGCAAAGGGCGCGCGCCTTGATGTCGTGAAAATAGATGTCGAAGGCGCCGAGCTGGATGTCCTCAGCGGCATGGACCGAATTCTCGCTGAAAACCCCGACATCGCCCTTGTCGCCGAATACGGGCCGTCCCACCTGGCCCGCATTGGCATCACGCCCAAGGCCTGGTTCAAGGCCTTCAAGGACGCGGGTTTTGATGGCTATGCGATATCAGAGCCAAGTGGTGTCTGTCGGAAGGTCACTTACGGGGATTTGAAGGATGTCGTGTCTGTGAATCTGGCTTTTGTGCGATCCAAGGGCGCAGCTTACAAGCGGCTTCCGAAATGAGGATTGCCTGGGCAAGTCCCATTGATCAGCGCTCGGCGATCGGGCGGGATGGACTGAGGGTTGCCCGCACGCTCGCCCTTTGGGGTAACTCCGTGCGGATCATCTCGACCGATACGGTGACGGGCGGGAAGCCGCTGAAGACCGATTTCGAGGTATTGGACTGGAGAAACACTTCAGCGGACATCCTCCGACGGGATTTCGACATACTGGTGGCCGCGGTCGGCGACAATTTCCACTTCCACGGCGGCATGTTCAACCTGCTGGGCCATATCCCAACTGTTGGGATCTTCCACGACTTCTACCTCTACGACCTCTTCAACGGTTGGCTTTGGGATGACGGGCGAAGGCCTGACGACCTCCGGGGTCGGCTGCACGATCATGAGGTTCTGGCGATCTATGGACCTCAATTGGTCGGGCCGGGCAGATCTGCCCGATCCGGGGATCTGGACCTGGCCGGCATCGCCGAAAGTCTGCCGATGACGGAGTGGGTCGCCAGACTCTGCGATGGCGCCCTCGCCCATTCCAGTTTCTACATGGATCGCCTCCTCGCAGCTTGCCCCGGCCCGGTTGCAGAAGCCGCCATGCCTCTTGCCGGTCGCGGAATTGCGCCCTTGGGGGATCAGGCCCAATCCAGGGTCCGGATCCTCACGGTCGGCGTGATGAACCCCAACAAGTGCGTTGATCTGGTCATAGAGGCGATCGGGCGCTCCCCTGCCCTATGTGAGAGCGTTGACTATCATCTTGCAGGCCCGATTGAGCCGGCGGAGGCTGATCGCCTCACCCAACTGGCTTCCAGCCTGGGATACAAAGGCCTGACCATTCATGGCGCGGTCAGTGATGACGTCCTTAATGTACAGCTGGAGGCGTCAGACATCATCTGCTGTCTGCGACGTCCCGTCCTTGAAGGCGCGTCAGGATCAGCCATTGAGGGTCTGCTTGCGGGGCGCCCCCTCATCGTGGCCAACGCAGGCTTCTATGCCGACCTGCCAAATCATCTGGTTTTCAAAGTCCCCAAGACCCTCGACGCCGACGCCTTGACTGGGCAACTGCTTCGCCTGGTCCAGGATCCCGCCCTCCGGCGAGAGACCGGGTCTGCAGCAAGATCATGGGCCGAGGGCCGCTTTCGGCTGGAAACCTATGTCCTGGGCCTTGAAACCCTCATGCGGGATACGATTACGGCCAAGGCCGTGATCAATGTCGGCCAGAGATTTGGCCGGGACCTGCAAGGCCTCGGAATTTCGAAGGATGATCCAGCTGTAGTTGCAATCTCAGCAACCCTGTCAGGCCTTCTGGTGACCCAAGCCGGCTGATATCGGGCGACGGGGTCCTGCCCGTCCCTATCCCTCGAAAGGAATGCCGGTGAACCGGCGACATTCCCATACCACTCCTTGAAACCCGCCCCCGACACGTCCATGACCGAACTTGGCATGACGACCGGGCGGGAGAATGAGGTCAATTGCAGATCGGCTATACCCAGGTATCGACAGCAAGTCCCGACGCCGCGCCTGCGGTTGAGGCGTTGAAAGGCGCCGGCTGTGTTGAAGTCCTCATAGAAACCGCATCTGGGGCCCAGCGCGAGAGACCTGCCCTCAAGGCCGCGCTCGCACGGCTTGTAGACCACCCAGGAAGCAAACTGGTGGTCTGCCAGCTTGGAACCCTGGCGATGTCGTTTCGCCAGTTGGTTGCGACGGTGCGCGAACTGGACGGCAAGGGCCTTCACCTTCGGTCGCTCGCTGAAGGGATCGATACCCAAGCCGACGGTGGGTCGACCTACTTCGTATTTGCCGCGCTATCCGACTTCGATAAGTCGGTTCGTCTTGGGCACTATTCGGATGGCCTCAAGGCGGCGCAAAGGGGCCGGCAAAAGGGTGGGCGCCCCCTGGCCCTCAGTCTTCAGGATGCTGAACGAGCCAAGGCCCTCCTCGCTGACCGATCCTTCACGGTGCAACAGATTGCGCGCCGCCTTGGTGTATCGAGCGCAACCCTCTATCGGTATATTCCCGGTGGCCGGGCCGCACTATTCGCAAGGCAGCAAGATAGGGCTGACGACAAAACATGACCCTTCCCGAGAAGGTCGCAGCTCCGAAGGACCGAAAAAGGATCATTGTTCATCCTGACCAGGTAACCCAGCCAGATCGGCGTCCGTGGAATGATCGCCCGCTTGAAGATGTCCTGATCCGGTTCGTCCTGATGTCGGCGCTGTTCATAGGCATTGCTGCCGGCGCCATCGGTCTGGGACTGGGCCTGTTGCGTGGCGGCTCTTAGGGACAAACCCCAGTCTCCAATCGCTCACAGCAGGAGGGGCCCGCCTCATCGAGGCTGCTGTGACCGACCCAATTGCACGCATACCTGCGACGTCCTGCTACGAACCTGGATCCGAGCTTTCATTCGGCGCCATCAATCGCCTTCAATTCCCGACAAACGGCGATCAAAGGGGTTTTCAATGAAGCGCCAACCCGAACCCGCAATCCATCGGACCATCCGGCGCCAACAGCTCCGGGACCTCGTGCCGCTGGCGGATACCACCATCTATGACATGGAGCAGCGCGGTGAGTTTCCACAGCGGTTCTACCTCACAGCGCGCTGTGTGGTCTGGGACCTGTCGGAAGTCGAAGCCTGGCTTGAGGACCGGCGCCGCGCCTCTCGCGCAAGAGCCATGAAGCGCGCGCCCATTCCAGATGTACGGCTTCGCAAGACCCGTCCCGTCAGACATCCGGCCCGGGTGTGAACATGTCCATGGTAGGTGGATAAAGGGTTGGCGAATACTTCCGCCCCGCCGCCCAGGCATCCACCAGATTGGACCACTCCTGCATCATGTGACGCCGTTGAAGCTCATACTCGGCCTTGTTGTAGACGCCCCTTGAAGACCGCCCATCCTCGTGCGCCAGGCACTTCTCGATCCAGTCGCTGTTGAACCCCAACTCGTTCAGCAGGGTTGAACCTGTCCGCCGAAGATCATGAACTGTGAAAGGCTCAAGCGGCAATCCCTCCTTCTGCGCCCGTTCCACAACCGCCGTCGTGATCCGGTTGAACGTCGCCCGGGACATGGGCGCATCAGCGTCGTATCGCGAAGGCAGGACGTATCTGGAGTTTCCGGCGCAGGTCTTGAGGGCAATAAAGATGTCGACCATCTGATCCGACAGATAGACGTTGTGCGCCTTTGAGCGCTTCATGCGCTCCTTGGGGATCGACCAGACCGCGTTTTCGAAGTCGACTTCATCCCAGACCGCATCCTGCAGCTCGCTCTTTCGCACCATGGACAGGAGGATCAACTTCAGTCCCAGCCGGATCGTAGGCAATGTCGCCACATGCTCTAGCTGACTGAGCAGTATGCGGATCTCACCGGGTGACAGGGAGCGGTCCTTTGGCACGAAGGTCGCAATGGAGGCCGGCCCGACTTCGTCACCAGGGTTGGCGACCTTCTCTCCGTGAAGAATGGCGAAGGCGAAGACCTGTTTTACGATGTCCCTCACGTGGACAGCCGTCGCCGGCGCCCCTCGCGCTTTGACCTTGGCGCATAGCCCTCGCAGGTCTTCGGGCAGGACCTCCTTCAGCAGCCGTTTTCTGAACGCAGGAAGGACATCACGTTCGAAGATCGATCTGCGCATGGCGCGGGTGCTGTCGGCCATGCGCGCCTCCTTCAGCCAGCGCTCCCCAAACTCGCCAAAGTTCCGGGCTTCCTGAAGGCGCCGTTTCTCGCGCTGCTTCTCCTGGGCGGGAGAACGGCCTTCGGAAATGGCGCGCCTGGCGTCGATCACCTTCTCACGGGCCCGGGCCAGGCTGAGTCCGGATGCGCCATAGCGACCGAGGGTCAGGGTCTCCCGACGGCCGTTCAGACGGTAGTCCATGCGGAAGACGATGGAGCCAGCGGGCTGGACCACGACATACATACCGTCACGGTCCACCACCTTGTACAATTTATCCTTTGGTTTCAGTGCCTTGATAGCTGCATCAGTCAGCATTTACGCCCTCCAGAATAGCCAAAAAAAGCTGGAGAGCGACCAACTATACCGTCAGGCCGAATTCGACCATCCCGGCGCCATATTTTCTCTTATTTTTCAATGAATTATGGCGAAAATTATACCGTCAGAAGCACTCCTGAACCTGACGGTACAGGCAAATCTGGAGCGAGACAAGAATCTCCCCGCCGTCAGCTATACCGTCAGACTGGAGGACTACCCCCCGATCGACTGCGAAACATGCGGAGAGATTATTGTAGATATTTCAGTGCATTATGGCGTATTGTGGCGTAGTATCGGATACGCCCGGACAGGCCCGAATTATTCCCACTCAATTGTCCCGGGCGGCTTGCTGGTGACGTCATAGACCACGCGGTTGACGCCCCGGACCTCGTTGATGATCCGGGTGGCGCAGCGGCCCAGCACCTCCCAGGGGAATTCGAAGAAGTCGGCAGTCATCCCGTCGGTGGAGGTGACGGCGCGCAGGGCGAGCACATCTTCATAGGTACGGGCGTCGCCCATGACGCCTACGGTCTTGACCGGCAGGAGGACGGCGAAGGCCTGCCAGATCCTGTCGTAGAGGCCGGCCTTGCGGATCTCATCCAGATAGATGGCGTCGGCCTGCTGCAGGACGGCGACCTTTTCCCGGGTGATCTCGCCCGGAATGCGGATGGCCAGGCCCGGTCCCGGGAAGGGGTGACGGCCGACAAAGGCGGGCGCCAGACCCAGTTCGACGCCCAGGGCGCGGACCTCGTCCTTGAAGAGCTCGCGCAGGGGCTCCACCAGCTTGAGCTTCATGTATTCGGGCAGGCCGCCGACATTGTGGTGGCTCTTGATCACCGCCGAGGGCCCGCCCCGGGCCGAGACGCTCTCGATGACGTCGGGATAGAGGGTGCCCTGGGCCAGGAAGGCGGCGCCTTCGATCTTGGCGGATTCCTTGTCGAAGACGTCGATGAACAGGCGGCCGATGATCTTGCGCTTGGTCTCAGGGTCGGAAACCCCGGCCAGCTCGCCCAGGAACAGGTCGCCAGCCTCCACGTGGATCAGGGGGATGTTGTAGTGGTCGCGGAACAGGGTCACCACCTGCTCGGCCTCGTTGTGGCGCAACAGGCCGGTGTCGACGAAGACGCAGGTCAGCTGATCGCCAATGGCCTCATGGATCAGGACGGCGGCGACAGACGAGTCCACCCCGCCCGACAGGCCGCAGATCACCCTGCCCTCGCCCACCTGGGCGCGGATCTTTGCGACCATTTCCTGGCGGAAGGAGGCCATGGTCCAGTCGCCGGAAAGGCCCGCGATCCTGTGAGTGAAGTTGCGCAGCATCTGCGCGCCGCGGGGGGTGTGGGCCACTTCCGGATGGAACTGGACGCCATAGAACCGGCGGGCTTCGTCGGCGATCACTGCATAGGGGCTGCCCTCTGAGGCGGCGGCGACGGAGAAGCCTTTCGGGATGGCGGTGATCTTGTCGCCGTGACTCATCCAGACGGTTTCGAGATCGCCGACCTCGCCCAGACCTTCCAGCAGGGCGCAGGGACGCTCAATGCGGATCTCGGCCCGGCCGAATTCCCGGGAATGGCCGCTCTCGACCTTGCCGCCCAGCTGCTGGCAGAGGGTCATTTCCCCATAGCAGATGCCCAGGACCGGAACGCCCAGCTCGAAGACCCGCGGCGTGACCGAGGGGCTCTCATCCTCATGGGCGCTGGCCGGGCCGCCGGACAGGATCACCGCCTTGGGGGCGAAGGCGTCCAGCATGGGCTCGATCTTGTCGTAGGGATGGATCTCGCAATAGACCCCGCTCTCCCGCAGGCGCCGGGCGATCAACTGGGTCACCTGGCTGCCGAAATCGACGATCAGGACGCGTTCATGGGTAGGAGCAGCTTGGGTCATGGAAGGATGTCCGGTCTAGGCTGTCCGCTCCAGGACCGCCACGAAGAAGCCGTCGGTGCCGGCGCTCTTGGGGGTCAGGCGCAGATAACCCTCAGGGGTCAGGTGCTGAACAAATTGCATGGTGGCCGGGCGCACGGCGAAGCCGGAGCTGCGGGCCAGGAAGGCTGCGACCCGGTCCTCGTCCTCTTCGGCGAGGACGGAGCAGGTCACATAGATCATCCGGCCGCCGACCTTGACGAACTTCGCCCCCAGATCGAGGACGGCGTCCTGGTCGGCCTGACGCTTGGCGAAGGTCTCTTCGCTGAGCCGCCACTTGGTGTCGGGGTGCCGGCGCCAGGCGCCCGAACCCGAGCATGGGGCGTCGATGAAGACCACGTCCATGCGGTTATCCAGGCCCTTCAGCGCATCATCATGGACCGGCGAGCGGATCTGCAGGTTACGCACGCCTGCCCGGTCGCCCCGGCGGATGGTGTCGGCCAGGCGTCGCGCTTCGCTGTCATAGGCGTAGATCTGGCCGGTATTTCCCATGGCCGCGGCCAGGGCCAGGGTCTTGCCCCCGCCCCCGGCGCAGAGGTCCAGCACCTGGGCGCCCTTGACGTCGCCGGCGCAGGCGGCCGCGATCTGCGAGCCCAGGTCCTGCACCTCGAACCAACCCTTGGAAAAGGCCGGAATGGTCTCGACCGAGCCCGCCCGCTCCGAGGCCGCTGGGGCCGGAATACGCAGGGCGGTTTCAAGCTCAGGCAGGGCTTCGGCGTTCAGGGGCGAGGTCGCCTTCAGCGCCCGGGCCGGATCGGATTTCAGGGTATTGACCCGCAGGTCCACCGGCGCCCGCTCGGAGAGGGCCGCCCCCTCCTCCGCTGCATGGTCGCCAAACACCCGCTGGAAGGAGGCCTCCAGCCAGGCCGGATAGTCGCCCTGCACCGAAGCCGGGGCGTCAGTCAGTGCAATCGGCGTGGTCAGGGTGACGCGCTCGGCCTCGGTCAGGGGGCCATGGCCGTGGAACTCTTCGGCGACGGCCTCGGCCAGGCGATCCAGGGACCAGCCCCACTCGTAAGCGAGCACGCCCAGAATGGCCGCCCGGGGGCTCTCATCGCCCATCCGCCAGCCAAGGGACCGGCGACGGCGCAGGGCGTCCAGGGCCAGGCCCGAGACATAGGCGCGGTCCTTCGACCCCGCATAGCGGGCCCCCTCGCCCCAGTTCTTGAGCGCCATGCGAATGGGTTTGTGACGGGTTTCGACGTCAGTCAGAACTTCAATCGCCGCAGTAACTCGGCCGCCGTCACGCAAAGGGTAACCTCACAGAAAGATCGCCGAAACGACCATCAGGGTGCCGGTGAAGGCGATGAACCAGACCAGGGTCCGGGTCCAGGGAATGGACAGATAGTACATGGCCGGATGCAGGGCGCGGCCGATCACATAGAGGCCAGAGCCCCACAGGGTGACAGGGCCGGTCTTGGCCAGCAGGTAGACGACGACCACCGCTGCAGCATGCAGGGGGAAGGTCTCCAGGAAGTTCCGGTAGGACCGCTGCAGGCGGGCCGCGCCGCCAGACAGGGGGCTTGGCTCATCCTGAGGACCCCGGCCATATTCCAGACCCTGCTGGAACCGGGCGGCAATGGTCGCCCACAGCAGCTGCACCACGCCCACCAGCACGGCGCAGCCCAGGAGCAGGAGTTCGGCGGAGGGTTTGGGCATCAGACCGGGCTCGTATAGTTGGGGGCCTCACGGGTCATCATGACGTCGTGCACATGGCTTTCGCGAAGGCCGGCGCCGGTGATCCGGATGAACCGGGCCTTGTCCTGGAAGGACAGTATGTCCGGCGCGCCCACATAGCCCATGGCCGCCCGCAGGCCGCCGACCATCTGGTGCAGGATGCCGCCGATCGGACCCTTGTAGGCCACCTGACCCTCAATGCCTTCCGGCACCAGCTTCAGGGTCGAGACCTCCTTCTGGAAATAGCGGTCGGCCGAGCCATTGGCCATGGCGCCCAGGGAGCCCATGCCGCGATAGGCCTTGTAGGACCGTCCCTGGTAGAGGAAGACCTCGCCCGGAGCCTCGTCCGTGCCGGCAAAGGCCGAGCCCATCATGGCCACCGAGGCGCCCATGGCGATGGCCTTGGCGAAGTCGCCGGAATACTTGATCCCGCCGTCGGCAATGACCGGAACCCCGGTACCCTTGGCCGCGCGGACCGCGTCGGCGATGGCGGTCAGCTGGGGAACGCCCACGCCCGCCACAATGCGGGTGGTGCAGATCGAGCCCGGGCCAATGCCGACCTTGACCGAGTCTGCGCCAGCGTCGATCAGGGCGCGGGCCCCGTCATAGGTGGCCACATTGCCGGCGATGATCTGGACCTTGTTGGCCTCCCGGCGCAGGCGACCCACCGCCTTGGCGACATCGGAATTGTGGCCGTGGGCGGTGTCGATCACCACCACGTCCACACCGGCGTCCACCAGGGCCATGGAGCGCTCAAAGCCCGGATCGCCCACGGTGGAGGCGGCGCCGACCAGCAGGCGGCCCTGACCATCCTTGGCGGCCAGGGGATGGGCCTGGGCCTTTTCCATGTCCTTGACGGTGATCAGGCCAACGGCGCGATAGGCGTCGTCCACCACGATCAGCCGCTCGATCTTGTGACGGCGCAGCAGGTCCCGGGCCTCGGCCTGGGTGCAGCCCTCGCGGACCGTGATCAGGTTTTCCGAGGTCATCAGGGTCTTGGCCGGGGCGTCGGACGAGCCCTCGAACCGCATGTCGCGATTGGTGAGGATGCCCACCAGCTTGCCCGTGCCGGGCTCGACCACCGGGAAGCCGGAAATCCGCCGACGGGCCTTGATCTCCAGCACTTCCTTCAGGGGCGTGTCGGGATTGATGGTCATCGGATTGATGACCATGCCGCTTTCATAGCGTTTGACTTCGCGGACCTGGTCGGCCTGTTCCTCGATCGTCAGATTGCGGTGCAGAATGCCCATGCCGCCCGACTGGGCCATGGCGATGGCCAGCCGGCTCTCGGTGACCGTATCCATCGCCGCCGAGACGATGGGGATGTTCAGACTGATTTCGCGGGTGAACCTTGTGGTGGTGTCGACCTGCGTCGGCATGACGTCAGACGCGCCGGGTTCCAGCAAAACGTCGTCGAAGGTAAGCCCTTCGCGAATCTCCATGAGATACTCCATTTTGCGAGCCGCGTATAAGGGGTTCAGGGGGTCCGGGGCAAGGGCTGGCGGCGAGAAAGACAGCTGTGGCGGCCCTGTCAGGCGCACTTGCGTCCCGTCCCCGTGGGCCATCCTTCCCGTGCCCTGCGGACTCGAACACCGTCGCCGTTCGTTCCGGTTTGATCTAGGATCATCGAAGATCCAGCGGGACACACCATGCCGACCAATTCTGAATTCCCGAAGGCGACCTACCGTTACGACCCGTATCGCAACTTCAAGTTCCGGGTGAAGTGGGACGGAAAGTATGTGGCGGCTGTTTCCAAGGTCAGCGGCCTGTCCCGCACCACCCAGGGCATCAGACACAGGGAAGGCGGCGATCCCTCAACGCCCCACCGGCTGCCCGGCCAGAGCGAGTACGGGGCCATCACGCTAGAGCGCGGCGTCACCCACGACGTCGCCTTTGAGCAATGGGCGAACAAGGTCTGGGACTACCACAATTCCACGACGGACGATCAGCAGGGCGCCGCGGGCAATCAGGACATCTCCCTGAAGGACTTCCGCAAGGACATCGTCATCGACCTCTATAACGAGGCCGGACAGAAGGTCATGGCCTACAACATCTATCGCTGCTGGCCTTCGGAGTTCACCGCCCTTCCGGAGATGGACGCCAACGGCAATGCGGTGGCGATCCAGATGCTGAGGCTGGAGAACGAGGGCTGGGAAAGGGACACCACGATCACCGAGCCGACCGAGTCCAGCTTCACCCTGCCGCAGGGCTGAGGTTCCAAAGGTGAGCCGCCAAGAGAAGAGGACCCGTGCATGATCACCATCTGGGGCGGACAGACCTCGCGATCGATCCGGGCCGTCTGGGTGCTGGAGGAGATGGGCCTGCCCTACCAGATCCGGCAGGTGGACATGCTGGCGCCCGAGCCGGACCCGCAATTCCTGGCGGTCAATCCCGCCTACTACCTCCCGGCCCTGCAGGACGGCGAAGTCGTCATGGTCGAGTCCATCGCCATCATGGAGTACCTGATGGCCCGCTATGGCCCGACGCCGCTTGCGCCAACACCCCAGTCACCGGACTTTCCCGCCTATCAGCAGTTCCTGCACCTGGGTGAAGCCGGCCTTGCGACCCTGATGATGCCCGTCGTCGTCAGCCGCTTCCTGGCGCCCGAAGCCGAGCGGGAGAACTGGGGCGCGGCCTGGTGCGAGCAGGCCTTCCAGAAGCGGCTGAAGCTGGTCAGCGCGCGCCTCGCCGCCTCCCCCTACCTCGCCGGCGAAACCTTCACCGCCGCCGACATCTCGGTGACCTACGCCCTGGGGCTGGGGCAGAGGAACTGCGGGCTGGTGCTTGGGGATGTGGAGCAGGCGTATATGGAGCGGACGACGGGCCGCGAGGCGTACAAGCGGGCTATGGAGAGGTCGTTTGAGGGGGTGGACAATTAGGGTTATCCCACAGCGCGCTGAGGCTCCCTTCTACCCCTGCGGATGCAGCCCGGGCGCCTCCTGCCCCGTCCGCGCGACATACTCCGTATAACCCCCGCCATACTGGTGCACCCCCTCCGGGGTCAGTTCCAGCACGCGGTTCGACAGCGCGCCCAGGAAGTGGCGGTCGTGGGATACGAAGAGCATGGTGCCTTCGAAGTCGGCCAGGGCGGCGACCAGCATTTCCTTGGTGGCCATGTCCAGGTGGTTGGTGGGCTCGTCCAGGACCAGCAGGTTGGGCGGATCAAACAGCATCTTGGCCATGACCAGCCGGGCCCGCTCGCCGCCGGACAGGACCCGGCAGGGCTTTTCCACATCATCGCCTGAAAAGCCGAAACAGCCCGCCAGGGTGCGCAGGGCGCCCTGCCCCGCCTGGGGGAAGGAACTGTCGAGGGACTCGAAAATGGTCTCCTCGCCCTCCAGCAGGTCCATGGAGTGTTGGGCGAAATAGCCCATCCGCACATTGGCGCCGATGCTGACGGCACCCTGGTCGGGGGCGATGTCGCCGGCCACCAGCTTCAGCAGGGTGGACTTGCCCGCGCCATTGGCCCCCAGGACGCACCACCGCTCCCGCCGGCGCACCAGGAAGTCGAGGTCGGCATAGATGGGCTGGGATCCATAGCCCTTGTGGACGTTGCGCAGGCTGATCACGTCATCCCCTGACCGGGGCGGGCTGCGGAACTCGAACTGGACGGTCTGGCGGCGGCGGGGCGCCTCGACCCGCTCGATCTTGTCCAGCTTCTTGACCCGGCTCTGGACCTGGGCGGCGTGGGAGGCCCGGGCCTTGAACCGCTCAATGAATTTGACTTCCTTGGCCAGCATGGCCTGCTGGCGCTCGTACTGGGCCTGGCGCTGCTGTTCGCTGAGCGCCCGCTGACGGTCGTAGAAGTCGAGGTCGCCGGAATAGGTGATCAGCGAGCCGCCATCGATCTCCACCACCTTGCCGATGATCCGGTTCATGAAGGCCCGGTCGTGGGAGGTCATCAGGAGGGCGCCGTCATAGGACTTCAGGAAGGCCTCCAGCCAGATCAGGCTCTCCAGGTCCAGGTGGTTGGAGGGTTCGTCCAGCAGCATGCCGTCGGGCCGCATGAGCAGGATGCGGGCCAGGGCCACGCGCATCTTCCAGCCGCCGGACAGCAGACCGACATCGCCGTCCATGCGCTCCTGGCTGAAGCTCAGGCCCGCCAGCACTTCCCGGGCGCGGGCCTCCAGGGCATAGCCGTCCAGTTCCTCGAACCGCTCCTGCAGCTCGCCATAGCGCTCGATCACGGCCTCGAGTTCGTCGGCTTGGTCGGGATCGATCATGGCCTGTTCGAGCTGGGCCATTTCGGTGGCGATGGCGCTGACCGGGCCGACCCCGTCCATCACGGCGGCCACGGCGCTCTGGCCCGCCATCTCGCCGACATCCTGGCTGAAATAGCCGATGGTCATGCCCGGATCGATGACCACCAGGCCATCGTCGGGGACTTCCTGACCGGTGATCATGCGGAAGAGCGTCGTCTTGCCCGCCCCATTGGGACCGACCAGTCCGACCTTTTCGCCCTTCATGACCCCCATGGAGGCGTCAATGAACAGGATCTGGTGGCCGTTCTGCTTGGAGATATTGTCGAGGCGGATCATGGGCGCCCTGCTAGCCTGCTGCAGTGCAAAAGGCCAGCCTCAGGACGCCTCTGCCCTACCCCCGCCCCTTGAACCCTGTCGCCACCAGGAAGACCTCGGAGCTGTCGGCGCGGCTGGCCTTGGGCTTGAAGTTCTTCACGTCGCTGAAGTTCTGCTTGAGCAGGGTCATGACCTGGGAGGTTTCACCCCCCTGGAAGGCCTTGGCGACGAAGGTTCCCCCTGGGCGCAGGACCGAGATGGCGAAGTCGGCGGCGGCCTCGATCAGGCCCATGATGCGCAAGTGATCCGTGCGGCGATGGCCCACCGTATTGGGCGCCATGTCTGACAGGACCGCATCCGGCGCCCCGCCCAGCAGGCTGATCAGCAGGGGGCCGCACTCGGGATCGGTGAAGTCCATCTGCAGGATCTGGGCGGGCGGCAGGGGATCGACGGGCAGAAGGTCGACGCCGACAATATGGGTGACGCCCCGCTCAATGGCCACCTGGGTCCAGCCGCCGGGGGCCAGGCCCAGGTCGACGATGCGGACGCCGGGGCGCAGGATCTTCAGCCGGTCATCGATCTCCGACAGCTTGTAGGCCGCACGGCTGCGATAGCCGTGGGCCCGGGCCTTGGCCGAGAAGGGGTCATTGACCTGGCGGGACAGCCAGGCCTGGGAGGACGGGGTCCGCATCTTTGCGGTCTTCAGGCGCGCTGGTTTGCCGCGGCCTTCCTCGGCGCCGCCGCTGGGCGGCTTGACCATGCGTTTGCGGGGGGGCGGTTCATCACTCATGCGGCAGCCGCTCTCGATCGGTTGGTGCGGCGGCCGCGACGGCGACGACGGCGTTTGGGCGACTGGGCCTCGGACATCAGGGACATGAGCATGCCCTCGCGCAGGCCCCGGTCGGCGACCCGGACCCGGGTGCAGGGCCAGAGCTCCTGCACGGCCTGGAGGATGGCGGCGCCGGCCAGGACCAGATCGGCCCGGTCGGGGCCGATGCAAGGCTGCTCGGCCCGCTGGGCGTTGGTGAGGTTCAGCAGCTGGCCGGCCGCGGCGTCGCACTCATCCCGGGTCATCCAGAGACCATCGACCCGGGAGCGCTCATAGCGGCGCAGGCCCAGGTGCATTCCGGCCAGGCTGGTGATGGCGCCCGAGGTGCCGATCAGGTGGGCCCGGTCGGCGTCGAAGATCGGCCGCATGGGGTCGGCCTTGCGGAATTCCGCCAGATCCTGCTTCACCCGATCAACCATGGCCCGGAACCAGGTCTGGGTGTCGGTCAGGCCTTCGGGGAAGGCTTCGGCCAGGGTGACCACCCCCAGGGGAATGGAGACCCAGGCGCGGATCGGCAGGCGGCTGGCCGAGAACTGGCCGATGTCGCCATTGAGCCCGTCAGCGGTGAGGTCGACCCAGGAAAGCTCGGTGGAGCCACCGCCCACATCCACCACCAGGGCGGCCTCGGCGCTCTTGTCCAGAAGGTTGAGGCAGCCGGCCACGGACAGCTGGGCCTCTTCCTTGGGAGAGATGATCTGCAGGTGCAGGCCGGTTTCCTCGGCCACTCTCTGGATGAAGGCCTCGCCATTCTCCGCTCCGCGGCAGGCCTGGGTGGCGATGGCCTTGAGCTTGATCACCTTGCGGCGGCGGATCTTTTCGGCGCTGACCTTCAGCGCGGCCATGGCCCGCTCCATGGCGTGCTCCGACAGGCGGCCCGAGGCGCCCAGCCCCTCCCCCAGGCGGACAATGCGCGAATAGGCCTCGACAATCCGGAAGCCCCGGCCCTGTGGGGTGGCGATCAGCAGACGGCAGTTGTTGGTTCCGAGGTCGAGGGCGCCGAAGCATGGCGGCGCGCTTTCAGACTCTCCCCGATCCCGCACATTGGGGCCGGGCGCATTGTGCGCCGCAGACATGGGCCGCCCTGTTCTTACGCAGACGTCACACAGACGTCTCAGTTGTCGGGCATCCTACAGGATCACGGACTGCGCCGGAAGGCGTTGTCTTGCGCTGCGCTCAATGCGCATTACGTTCACCTCCCAGTTAGGTGATGTGGTGTAGATTCTTTTCCATGGAAGCTCGATCAGACAGCAGTCGCGCCGGTCGGGGGCCTGAGGCCCTCTCCGAGGTCCGCCATGCCCGCTATGCGATCGGCGATGTGGTCAAACACCGCGTCTTCTCGTTCCGTGGCGTGATCTTCGACGTGGATCCCACCTTCAACAATACCGAAGAGTGGTGGCTGTCGATCCCTGAGCACGTGCGGCCGCGCAAGGACCAGCCCTTCTATCACCTGCTGGCCGAGAACGACGAGAACGCCTACGTCGCCTATGTCTCCGAGCAGAACCTGCTGCCTGACGAGAGCGGCGAGCCCGTGGGGCACCCCCAGGCGCCCGTGATTTTCGAGTCCTTCGACCACGGCCACTACACCCTCCGCCCCCGGGTCAGCCACTAAACACCTGCATTCGGGCGGTTTCCGGAAGATTTTTCCGGACTTTGACCAATATCGAGCAAAATCCGGACGGAAATTCCGCTCATCCTGGGTGAATCTCCACCCATGAACCCCGTGCGCGCCCGTGTGGAAATAGATCAGGCCTGGGACAGCCATACCCGGGTGGATCACCGGGTCTGGGACCTGCTCTATGCCCGGCAGGTCGAGGTGCTGGAGACCCGGGCCAGCGGGGCCTTCCTGAAAGGTCTGAAGGCCCTCAATCTCGACCGGGGCGGCGTCCCCGACTTCCGGGTGCTGAACGCCGACCTGATGGCCCTGACCGGCTGGTCGCTGATCGCGGTTCCCGGTCTGATCACCGACGCCGACTTCTTCGCCCTGCTGGCGGCCCGCATCTTCCCGGCGGGGCGGTTCATCCGCACGGCTGACCAGTTGAACTATCTGCAGGAACCCGACGTCTTTCATGATGTTTTCGGTCACGCCCCCATGCTGGCCGATCCGATTTTCGCCGACTACATGCAGGCTTATGGGCAGGGCGGCCTGCGGGCCCTGGGGCGTGGCCAGCTGCACCATCTGGCGCGGCTCTACTGGTACACTGTGGAGTTCGGCCTGGTGGAAGAGCCAGGCGGCCTGAAGATCTATGGGGCTGGCATCGCCTCATCCCATGGGGAGAGCCTCTACGCCCTGGAAGACCCGGCGCCCCACAGGCTGGGTTTCGACCTGAGGCGGATCATGCGCACCCCCTACCGGATCGACGACTTCCAGAGCCTCTATTTCGCAGTTCCCAGCCTGCAGACCCTGCTGGAGGCCACCCTGGCCGACTTTGACCAGCTCTACGCCAGCCTGAGCGGCGCGGAAGATCTGGAACTGGGCGCGGTGGTTGAGGGTGACCGGGTGCTCAGTAAGGGTTTGCCTCCCCGATAGCGCCCCTTCCGGATGCCCTGCGCCTTACGAACTGGATACCGGCCTTCGCCGGTATGACCGATGGCGGAAGTCAGGTCGCGGGCCAGTCCCAACCACCGGTCACCCCGGCGAAGGCCGGGGTCCAGTTCATGGGGCTCTGAGTCCGTCATAGCCTCGAGAAGAGAGCGCCTCAGTAATCCTTACGCCAGCGGACGGCCAGCTTGCCATCCCCCTGCCCGGCCAGCTTGGAAATCAGGGACAGGGCCCGGTTGATCCGCCATTCCACCTGGGCCGAGGGCCCTTCCCGGCCGCCGCCGGTGATTTCCAGATAGACGTCGTCGGTCAGGTATTTGCCGCCCGACACGGTGACCCCGGTCGTCCCGCCGCCGCCCAGGGCCAGGCGGTCGAGGCCAGCAAAGGTCTTGAGGTTGCCGATCACGTCAAAGCCGCCGCCGCCCGCCAGGGAGGACAGGGCTGAGGCCAGCTGGGCGGCTTCCACCGGGGTCAGCTGGGAGGCCGAGCGCCCGAACAGCACCTGGGACAGGACCTCGTCGTTGGGCAGGGTCGGGGTCGAGGTCAGGGTGATTTCAGGCCTGGCCGCCGTGCCCCTGATCTGCACCGCCGCCATCAGGGTCGTATCATCCCGGCTGGCGGTGAGGTCCAGTCGGATGTCCTTGGGATCGGTGGCCAGGCGGACCGTGCCCCGCTCGTCAAAGGCAAAGCGTTTGCCGGCGAAGTCATAGTCGCCGCGCACGACCCGGGCCACGCCGGTCAGGGAGGGGCGCGAGGTCGATCCGCCTACATGGGCGTCAAGGGACAGCTCTGCATCCAGTCCGCGACCACGCAGATAGATCCGGCGCGGCGCCTTGAGGCTGACGGCCAGGAGCACCCCCTGCCCGCCACGGGTGCGTGCAGTGGTGGCGGGCGTAAGGTCCACAGGGCGATTGATCTCGACCACATCCATGGGCGTGACGCCTGAGGGGGCCGGTGGCTTGGCCGAAACATCGGCGCGATCGATCGCCAGGGCCCCGCTCAGCTTCACCTTGCCGTCGGCATTGCGGTTGATGGTCGCCTGGCCGGTGGCCGAGGCGGTGGCCAGGTCATTGTCGATGAGCCGGAAGCCTTTGAGGTCGAGACGGAAGCTGGAGTCCCCGTCCCGCAGCAGGGAGATACGGCCCTGACCGCTCAATCCGCCCCCGTGGCCATCCGAAGCGGACACCTGGGCTATGTTGAGGGCCTGATCAGCCAGGTCCGCCTGCAAGGCCACATCCCGCAGCACTAGGCCGCTGGCGCCATCCGAGAAGCGCCCATTGTCGACGCTGGCCTGCCCAACGGAACCGAGATCGGCCAGGGTCCCACCCAGCTGGCCTTCCAGATGGACATGGCCAGCCAGTTCGCGATCGCCGCCGATCAGCAGGTCCCAGAGCGGTTTGACCTCGCCATCGGCGAAGGCGCGGCCGCGCAAGGGCTTCTGGCGATTGATGGCGATGCGGAAGGGCGCCGCCGAGGTCTCGGCGGGCAGGACCAGGTCGGCCTGGGCCTTCAGTCCCTGGCTGTTGGCCAGCTGGCTGTCGATCTGGATCTGGTCGCCTGCGAGGTGAGCCCGAAGCTTGCCGTCCAGGCCCTGGGCCTTGTCTGCGCCCAGGCCGCGCGCGCCCAGCAGGTCGGCATTGAGGTCGCCGGTCAGCCGGCCGCCCTGGCCGCTGAGACTGAGGTCGGCGTCCACCTTGCCGGTGAGATCCTGATCCAGGACCCCCAGATTGATGTCGCTGAGCCTGGCCTTGAAATCCGCCGCCGCCTTGGTGAAACGCCCGTCAATATCGAGCTTGCCGCCCTCATTGGTGGCCAGTCGGATCCGGGCGCCGGTCTGGCCATCCTCGAAGGTGAAGGCCGCAGGCTCCGTGGTCTTGAGGCCGTGTACGCCCAGACGACCGCCGCCCTCAAAGCCCAGCCGGTATCCCTCGCCTTCAGCCCCCGCCAGTCCGCCCCCGGTCAGGGACCATTTTCCGGCGTGGGAGGCCCCATTGGCCTGCAGGTCGTAGGGAAGGCGTGACAGGGGGCCATCGGCTGTCAGTCGGCCGGCGCTGATGGCCACAAGCTGACCCGACAGGATGACCTCGGCCAGGTCGAGCGCCAGTTTCGCCCGTGGTCCGCCTGGCGCATCAGTGATCTGGACCTGCCCCTTGATGTCACCGCCATCGATCAGGGCGCCGCGACTGATGTTCAGCTTCAGGTCCGCACGGGTCCCATCCCCGGGTCGCAGGGCGAGGTCGCCCGACGCCTTCACCCCGCCGGCGTCCATGACCAGATCCGTGAGGTTCAGGTCGCCGCCGTTGAGGCCGAAATTCGCCCGGGCTGAGGCAGGGCCATAGGCGCTGGCGGCGTTCAGGGCCACGGCGCCCATGGTGGACTGTGCGCCCTTCTGGAAGGTCAGGGTCAGACGGGCCGCCGTGAGGGGCAGTTTCGGGATGTCGATGGCCTCGAAGTCGGCGGAAAGGTCGGCGCGAGGTTCTGACAGGGTCCCAGCGACCGTACCCGACCCCCTGGCCCGGCCGGTGATTTCCAGCGGGCCAAACCGGAAGGGGCCGTCCGCCGACCAGCCGAGGTCAAACTTCATGGGCCCCTTGAATTCCGCCTGCCCCTGCCCCGTGGCATCAAGGGCTGCGCCATCAAGACTGGCCCTGGTGAGGGTCAGCCGCCCGCCGCCAATGCCGCCCTGGGCCGCAAGGCGGGGCGCCGGACCCAGCAGGCGATCCAGCACCGGATATCCGGTGGCCAGGTTTTGACCTTTGCCATCCAGGCTGAGGTTCCAGGGCTTGCCAGCCCCACCCTGGTCGGCGGTCCATGACACCTCCGCCGCCCCCTTCGCGCCCAGCCGCGCCATGGTGAGATTGGAAGCCACAGCCTTGCCCTTCAGGGTCAGACCGCCGAACAGGCTGCGGCCGCCCTGGGCTGAAAGGGTCAGGCCGCTGCCCTGGGCCTTCAGGTCCTTGAGGGCGAGACGGCCATCGGAAAGCCTGGCCAGATCTATCTCTGCCTTCGGCGCCGCCCCCAGCATGGCGAAGAGATAGCCGCTGCCCTGACCACCGGAGCCGACGAGCTTGCCTGTCAGGCCAAGCTCTCCCCGCCTTGAGGTCAGGGTCAGAGGGCCAGAGGCGGCGCCCAGGCGATAGTCGCCGATGGCCATGGCGCCGACTGACCCGGTTCCTGCGAACCGCCAGTCGTCGCTCATCCCCGCAAGCCGGCCAGCAACCCTGGCGGGCCCCAGGCTTGGGCCGCCTGTGATCTTGCTGAGGGCCGGCGAGGTCGCCACCAGGTCCATGCCCTGCGGGCCGAGACGGCGGCCCTTCAGGTCCGCCCGGCCTGAAGCGGTCAGGGTCAGGTTGGCCATGTCCATGCGGGCGGCCATGTTGAAATGCGTCTGGTCCGCCTTGAACCCTGAAAAGGTCAACCGGGCTTCCGACCCAAGACGCTGGGCAAGATTTCGGGTCAGGGTCGAGGCTGTCAAGGAAACGCGGCCCGTCCCCTGCCCGCCCTGATCCGTCCAGACCCCGTCCAGTGTCACTGGTTGATCCGGGCCACTGGTCAGAACCGCATGCAGCTTGCCTTTGGACTCCGCCCCCCCTGCCCGGGCGTGCAGCTCGAAGGGACGGTCAGAAGGCAGGCCGAGGGCGCCGGCGAGGGCGCCGCCCCGGCTCTCCGATGCATCGGCGACGACCCTCAGGGGCTCGTACTTCAGGAAGGCCACATCGAGGGCCAGATGATCGCCGGCATGGAGCAGGCTCCTGGCCTTGATGCGACTGGTGAAGCCGCCCTTGGCCCGTCTGACCGCCAGCTGCCCGTCCAGATCAAACACGCCCCGCTGGACGCTGAACTCCGGCAGCATTTCCAGCCGGGTCCGGATGGCGTCGATCTGGATGCTGACCGGCAGTTCCCGGGAGGTCTGCTTTTCGGTCAGGCTCGGGCGGCGCAGAACCGTCACATGCTGTGCTGTGACCCGGTCAATATGCAGTTTCCGGGTCAGCAGGGGCATGTAGCGCCAGGACACCTCCAGGGCCCGGGCGTCCAGCCAGACCCCCTTTTCATCGACAATGGTCAGACGCCGGATGCGGAAGTCCTTCATCAGGTCGCCTTCGACGCCTTCGACCTTCAGCTTGCCAATCCGGCCAAGCTTGAGCCCATTGGCGCCGGCTTCAACCAGCAACCGGCCCTGTGGAGACAGGATGGCGAAGCGCGCGCTGAGGGCGCCGAACAGCAGCAGTCCGGCCATGATTGCCGCCGTCCAGACAAACAGCCGCCGCAGCGAGAACGGAGTCTTCGCCCTTGGCCCGGGCGGGCTGGTCTCTGGGGTCGCCTCGGTCAAAAGCTCTGACCTATGCTGAGATAGATCTGGAAGCTGGGATCATTGGAGCGCGGATTGAGCGGCACGGCGATGTCGACACGGATGGGCCCGAAGCCCAGGTCATAGCGCACCCCGAAGCCCGCCCCCAGACTGAGGTTCTTGCCATCGGGAATCTGGTCCGAGCCAATGGAGCCCGCATCGACAAATCCCACCAGGCCCCAGCGCTGCCCGATCTTCTGGCGTAACTCGGCGGAGGCCTCAACAAGAGCAAGGCCGCCCTGGGGAGTGTTGTCCGCCAGAACCGGCCCGACCCCTTGATAGGTATAGCCCCGCACCGAACCGCCGCCGCCGGCATAGAAGCGGCGGGAAGCCGGCACATCCGGAATGGCGCCGCCCAGGATCGCGCCCACCTTGAGACGGCCGGCGAGGACCGTGCGGCCCTTGGGATCAAAGGGCAGGTAGGCGCTGCCCTGGCTCTGCATTTTCAGGTACGGCAGGGTGGAATCCCCGCTGATCAGGGTAGGCTCCACCCGGGCCTCAAGCCGCCAGCCCCTCTTGGGATCCAGGGGATCATCTGAGCGGTCGAGCGCCATGGCGCCCAGAAGGGCTGCTGCGATCTGCGAGCGCCCCAGTCGGGCCAGGGAGCCGGCGGAAACCTCGCGGGTGCGGCTGTAGTCGAGGGACGCGCCAAGAGTGACATAGGAGGTGCGGTCAAACTTGCGTTCAACGTCCAGGCTCGTGCCGACGCCGGTCTCCTGATAGGCCGAGGTCAGCTGCTGATAGACGAAGGCCGAGCCCTTGAGGGTCTGGCGGGCCCTCTGCCAGTGCGGCAGGCTGATATCGACCCCCAGTCGGCTGTCTATGGTCGAGGCCCTTGCAAAGACCGAAGTGGTGTCGCCGCGGCGGAACTGGTTGTAGCGGGTCCAGCGGGCGTCGCCGCCAGCGCCCTCGCTGGTGGAATAGCTGGCGCCCAGCTCCAGCCGCCGGTAGGCGCGGTCAGCCAGACTGACAATGACCGGCCTCAGGCCGTTGGCGTCAGCCTGCTCCCTTGGCGCCAGGGCGACGGTGACGGACTCATAGACGCCCGTGTCGAGCAGCCGCCGCTCAAGTTCGCCCACATCGTCAGGGTCGTAGACGTCACCTGACTTCCAAGGCGCCAGATGACGCAGCCATTTGGGCTCGCTCTGGGATGGGCCGGTAATGTCCAGGCCGCCCAGGTGGACAAGACTGCCCGCAGCAATCCTGAAATCCGGACGAACCGTGCGGTCGGCATGGTCGACGATGACCTCCCGAGGCGCAGCGGCCACATCGGCATAGCCCCGCTTCTGGACAGCTGCGACGATCCGGCCTTCAGCGCTGACCACATCGGCTGCGCGACCGGCCTGACCATCGGCCAGACCCATGACCGCCTCGGCCGCCCGCTGCACCGGCTCGGCCGGCGGCGCGTCGACCCAATCGACCCTGGGATCGGCGATTCGGAATCTCTGGCCCGGCCTGATCTTCACCACGGGCTGGGATGGCTCGGTTTCAGTGACCGTCGGCTCGACTTCGCTGCCGTAATAGCCTTCAGACCTCAGGACCGCGGTGGCGTCATCGGCGGCCTCGCGGGCGCGACGGCGGGCCTCGAACCGGCTGGTGACGGGACGATCGGTCTGACCGATGGCGTCGGTGATTTTCGATTTCAGGGCCGCCTTCATGGCCCCTTCGACAGCGGCCTTCGGCTGCGCCGCGCACGCTGTTTCGGCCGCAGCCTGTGCGCAGAGAGCCGCAAGGGCGGCGCCAGCAAGGGCCAGTCGTCCCAAAGTCCAAATCCTTATGCGCCCCGCCCTAGGTGTAGCGCGCCGACACAGGTTATGTCACCCGACTGTGAGCATGCGGATGCTTTTCCATTGGGCAGAAGTCTGCCCAAATGATAGGCGCCCATCAGGTAGAGCCCTGTCTCGGGCGAATTTCCCGGTCGCACAGCGGCGCGGTTTCTAAGGTCGTCCTGCACGCAAACTGCGGGAGGCGAGTTCACGGTGGGGTACAGGGTGGCGATAGCAGGACGGTCAAATGCGGACTCAACGCCTCTGCCCTATGATGAAATGCTCACGGCCGATGGCCTTGTGCGACCTCACTACAGCGCCCTCGACCAGAGGGTGGCGGCCCTGGGCGACCAGGAGCTGGCGGACCGCCAGAGGACCCTGGAGCGGTTCTTCCTGCTTCAGGGCATAACCTTCACGGTCTATGGGGGCGAGAGCTCCACCGAGCGGATCATTCCGACAGACCTGCTGCCCCGGATCATTCCGGCGGAGGAATGGTCGGTGGTCGAAGCGGGTCTGACCCAGCGCCTGCGCGCCCTGAACATGTTCCTGGCCGACATCTATGGCGCCCAGCAGATCCTGATGGACGGCGTGGTGCCGCGGGAACTGATCCTTTCGGCCCCCTCCTATCGCCGGGAAATGCAGAACCTGTTTGTCCCGCACAAGGCCTACGCCAATGTCTGCGGCAGCGACCTGATCCGTCAGCCAGACGGAGCCTTCGCAGTCCTGGAGGATAACCTGCGGGTGCCATCCGGCGTGTCCTACATGCTGGCTAACCGCGAGGCTTCCAAGCGCACCTTCCCTGGCACCTTCCGTCTGGCGGGAGTGCGCGCCATCGACCGTTATCCCGACATGCTGATGTCGACCCTCAAGGGCATGGCGGCGGACTGGCGGCCCAATCCCCAGGTGGTGGTCCTGACCCCCGGGGTCTACAATTCCGCCTATTACGAGCATGCCTATCTGGCCCGCCTGATGGGCGCGCCCCTGGTGGAAGGCCGCGACCTCGTGGTCCACGACAACATGGTCTATATGCGGACCACCACCGGCCTCCGGCGCATCGACGTGATCTACCGCCGGGTGGATGATGACTTCATCGACCCCCTCACCTTCCGTCGGGATTCAAGTCTCGGCGTGGCGGGCCTGTTCAACGCCTATCGCGCCGGCAATGTGGTGATCTGCAACGCCCCGGGCACCGGGGTGGCGGATGACAAGGCTGTCTATGCCTATGTTCCTGAAATCATTAAGTACTACCTCGGCGAAGACGCCATCCTGCCCAATATCGAGACCTATCTCTGTCGCGAACCCGCCCAGCTGAGCCATGTCCTGGCCAATCTCGACAAGCTGGTGGTCAAGGCCGTGGGCGCCTCCGGGGGCTACGGCATGCTGATCGGGCCCCACGCCAGCGCCAAGGAGCGGTCCGACTTCGCCGAAGCTATCAAGGCTGATCCGTCCAACTATATCGCCCAACCTACCATCCAGCTTTCCACCGCGCCCTGCCTGATCGACGGGGCGATCGACGCCCGTCACGTGGACCTGCGGCCCTTCATCCTGTCCGGTGAGAAGATCGTGGTGACACCTGGCGCCCTTACCCGGGTGGCCCTCAAGAAGGGTTCGCTGGTGGTCAATTCCAGTCAGGGTGGAGGGTCCAAGGACACCTGGATTCTCGGCGCCGAGGAGACCCGGCCATGATGCTCGCCCGCGTCGCCGACAGCCTCTACTGGATCGGCCGCTATGTCGAACGGGCCGAGCACATGTGCCGCCTGTCGGACGTCATGCTGAACGCCACCCTCGACCGGACCGATGCGGCCGCCCAGGTCACAAGGAACGTCCAGGCCGCCGTTGGCGACCCGGAAACCGAAGAGGTCCTGACGCCCTATGAAATGGCCAGGTCCCTCGCCCTGAATCGGGAGGATCCGGGCTCCATCACCACCTCCCTGTCCCGGGCCAGGGAAAATGCCAGGCAGGTCCGTGACCAGATCACCACCGAGACCTGGGAACGGCTGAACCTGATCTATCTGCGGGTCACAGGGCCTGGCGCCGCCAAGGCCTTCGAGGACGGCTCGTCCAGCTTCCTGAACGAGATCATCTCGGACCTGCACATGTTCAAGGGCGCCGCCGACGCCACCATGAGCCATGGTGAAGGCTGGGGCTTCCTGATGCTGGGGGCCTATCTCGAGCGCGCCCAGCTGATCGCGCGCCTGCTCAAGGTCTGCTTTGGCGATGAGAAGCAGCCGCCGGTCACCGATCACTCGGCCCTGACTAGCCTGCTGCGGATGGGCTGCGCCCTGGAACCCTATCTGCGGCGCTACACCGCCGACATCCAGCCCAAGCTGATCCTGGAATTCCTGATGTTTGACGCAGACTTCCCGCGATCCCTTCGCTTCACCACAGCACGGATCGCCGATCACCTGGCGGGGCTGAGCGGGTATGTGGACCATTCAAGCCATTCAGGCCCCGAGCGCCTGGCCGGCCGTCTGAAGGCGCGACTGCAATACGCCGATGTGGACAATCTGCAGATCCGCGACGCCAGCCCCATGGTCGGCACGGTTCTGGACGAATGCGCAGGCATCCACTCAGCGATCTATGACACCTTCGTCGCCTATTCCCTTGAAATGCGTCTTCCGGCCTAGGACCTGAACCCATGCTTCTCGAGGTCCGTCACCTGACCGAATACCACTATGCCGACCCTGTGCGCGAAAGCGTCATGGAGGTCTGGATGCAACCCCAGAAGAGCGCCTCCCAGCGCCTGGTCGCCTTTGAACTGGAGCTAGATCCGGCGGCCCAGCTGTTCTCTTACGGCGACGCCTTCGGCAATGCCGTCTACCATTTCGATGTGCCCCAGCCCCACTCGAAGCTGGCCATTGTCGCCCGTTCGACAGTCGAGACCCAGATCCCGGCCCCCCTTCCCGACGCCCTGGACATGGGTGAATGGGACCGGTTGAAGAGCGACTTTGTCCGGGGCGAGAACTTCGACTTCCTGCGGCACCACGGCTTCGCCATAGAGACCGACGCCCTGACCAATTTCGTGATGGAATCCGGGATTGATCGGCTGAGGGCCCGCGACCCCCTCACCGCGGTGCGCCGCATGTCGGAAATCATCTATGAGTCCTTCGCCTATGAGGCCGGCGTCACCGACGCCGAGAGCCCCATCGATCTGGCCCTTAGCGTCAAGCGCGGGGTCTGCCAGGACTTCACCCACATCATGATCGCCATCTGCCGGGCCTGGGGCATTCCGGCCCGCTATGTGTCGGGCTATCTGTTCACCGACCGCCAGCATGGCGACCGCTCGGACCCGGAGGCTACCCATGCCTGGGTGGAGGTCTTCCTGCCGTCCACCCGCTGGATCGGCCTGGACCCCACCAACAATGTCCTGGCCGGAGAGCGCCACATCGCCTGCGCCGTGGGCCGGGACTATAACGACGTTCCGCCATCCCGCGGGGTCTACAAGGGTGAATCCGACAGCCAGCTGGCCGTCGCGGTTTCCGTGGGACGGGCCCGGGCCGCGCACAGCGAGCCGGAATTCATCCGCGTCGCCCAGCCGACCTTCAACCGCAGCGGCCGCCGCCGTCCTGTTCCCGGCGGCATGAATTCCGACCAGCAACAACAGCAGCAACAGCAGTAGCCTCGCCGCTGCTGATGGAAGAACGGGCCCGCCGGACTGTGACCAGTCCGGCGGGGTTCTTCTAGAAGGCCATGCGCAGGCCGACCCGGAAGACACGGCCGAGAACGTCATAGAGGCCGCGATTGGTCTGAAGGTAGCCGACCGTATTCTCTGCACCCAGATTGTTGGGGTTGGAGGTCAGGACAGGGTCCTTGTTGAACACGTTCCGGATCGAGACATAGGCCTCGGTGTCAGCCTTGTTGATCTGGAAGCTGTAGGACGCCGACAGGTCGAAATAGGTCGCCCCGTCTATGTGGTTGTCATTGATGGTGAAGTAGGGCGACACGCTGGCCGGGCAGCCGCTGGTGCATTCGGTGTAGGCGTTGCTGACGACACCGGAGCTGACGCCCCGGGCCGTTCCCGTGAAGGACCAGTCCTCGATCTTGTAGGTAGCCGTCAGGCGATAGATCCAGTCCGGGGTGCTGCCGGAATTGGCGCCGGCCAGGTCGATGTGGGTGACCCCGTCATCGGTGACGTTCTCCATATAATGGGTGGCCTGGGCCCGCAGGCTGAGGTTCCCCTTCAGAGGCTCATAGAGGTCCTCAAGGTCGGCGCGGTAGGAAGCCTCTACATCCAGCCCCCTGGCCGTCAGCTTGTTGAGGTTGGCGTAGTAGAGGTTGATGGTGTTGAGCACGCCCTTGCTGTCATAGACAAGGTTGCTGCAATAGCTCTGGACCTTGTTCAGGAAGCAGTAGTCGGCGGTCTGCTGGGCGGTGACAAAGCTGATCACCCCCTCAACCCGGATGTCATAATAGTCCAGCGAGGCCTGGAAGCCCGGCAGGAAGCGTGGCTGGACCACAACGCCGACACCATAGCCGTCGGCGACCTCGGGCTGGACGGACGGGTTGCCCTGCAGGTTCTGGACGAAGGCGGTCGAGACGCCGTTGATCGACACCGAATTGCTTCGCGCCGTGCCGCTGTCATAGAGCTCGCTCATATTGGCGGCGCGGATATCCCTGGAACGGGAGGCCCGGAAGGTGATGTCGTCAATCGGCGTATAGGTCAGGCCGGCCTTCCAGGTCGTGACCCCGCCCGAGGTGCTGTAATCGGTGTATCGGGCGGCGCCGTTGAAATCCAAACCCTTCATCAGGGGCATGAGGACTTCGACATAAGCCTCCGCCACATCATACTTTCCCTGGGTGACCTTGTAGTTGCCGTACTTCCAGCCCGACGCCTGATACTGAAGCTCGACTGCGCCTCCCATCTGCTCCTTGCGGTACTCCGCGCCAGCGGCGAGGGAGACCGGGCCGGCCCAGTTCTGGAACTCCGAAGAGCGGACATTGAAGGCGAAGACGTCCTGCTTGAACTCCTGGGTGCGGTAGGGCGTGCCCAGCACATAGTTCAGGGCGGCCTGGCTGGCCACGCCGACGCCGAACCGGTTAAGGGGCACACAGCCATTGGTCGGCGCTGTCAGGGTCGAACGGCAGACAATCTGGCCGTTGGCCGGATTGATCACCGCGTCCGTAGCCAGGGCCAGACGGGCATTGTTCCAGGTGGCGGTGAGCTTCTCGTCGGTCTCGGTCTTGCCGTGCTGGTAATAGCTGTCCCAGGTGAGGCTGTGGCCCATCAGGTCCAGGTCGCCCTTGGCCCCGACCACAAAGCGCTCGGTCTTGCGCACATTGGCGCTGCCGGAGGCCGGCATGTCGGCATTGCTTGTGCCCATGGTGAAGGTCTTCAGGCCGCCTGCGGTCATCTGCGCCTTCACCGAGGCTGGCAGATAGGCGTTATCAGCCTGGATCACGATCCCGGTCTGGGTCGGATTGATGTAGTAGCTCAGCCCCTCATACTTGGCGTAGGAGGCCTGGGCGAAGACCTGGACCTTGTCGGTCAGATCGAAGCTGACCCGGCCAAAGAGGCTGTCGCGGTCCTCGTCCGGCGCCAGACTGTTGGTGCCGTTCATGCCCGATGATGAGTACTTCCAGTCACCGCCGACCATCCACTGGCCAGAGACGGCGCCATAGGCCAGCTGATTGACCGCGCCATTGACCCCGAAGTAGGTGCCTTTGAGGGGACCGGCGGTGATCAGACCGCCCGGGGTGTAGGCCGAGATCCCGACATTGTGGGAGACAAGATAGAAGGGCGCTCCGGCCGAGAGGTCGGTATTCCGGATGGCGAAATAGCCCGACTTGTTCCAGTCACGGCTGGTATAGTGGATGCCGTCCTGGGTGACCCGCTCGGCGCTGAACAGGACATGCCCCCGGCCGTCCAGGACCTTGGCGCCCGCCGTGACATTGAATTTCCAGTTGGCGTTGTCGCCATAAGTCGTCTCGCCGTACTCCGCCGTCATTTTCAGGCCGGTATAGGTCTTATCGAGGATGAAGTTCACAACCCCGCCGACCGCATCAGAGCCATAAGCCGAAGACGCCCCGCCAGTCACAACCTCAACCCGCGAGATCAGCGCCTGGGGAAAGGTGTTGGTGTCCACCTGGCCGGTTGAAGCCGAAACCACTGAACGCTGGCCGTCAAACAGGACCAGGGTCCGGCCTGTGCCCAGGGCGCGCAGGTTCAGGGCGCTGATCCCCGCCACACCATTGCTGAGGCCGCCTGATGAGTTCGCCGCTGTCGCACTTCCCGCCACCGATGGCAGGGTGTTCACGAAGTCGGCGATGTTCGCAGCCGCAGCCGCCTTGATCTCTTCCGTGCCCAGCACATTGACCGGCGTCGGGGCGTCATATCCGTCCCTCACCACCCGCGAGCCTGTCACCATGACCTCTTCAAGGTCCGTGGCCTTGACCACCGCATCAGCCGCTTCGGCGGCGTAACTGGCCGTTGCAGCGCCCAGCATGGCGGCAAGGCTGGCAGATGTCAGGATGGAGGCCTTCAGTTTGAAGCGCCGACCGTCAAAGGTGTTGGTTTTCATGATGATTTCCGGACTGGGATGAACGTGAAGTGTTCTCGGCCGAACCCGTGGTCGTGCGTCCTGAAGGTCAGGCTGCGCCTGATCCCAACAGCCGCTCGAACACCGTCACCGGCCTCCGAACCGCCCCGCCGCCTGGCTGATCTGGCTTCTCCCGCAGAGTCCTGCGGAGGACGCGTCAATCAGGCCTAGTCTGGCGCCTCACCCCCAAGCTCTTGCATCGCGGACTCTCATGGTCCTCGATCCGATCCTCAGGCAGACTTGGAAAAACAGGAAAGACCAATTGGAAATCATCTAAATATTCACAAAATTGCCAAATTTATAAACATCATGCCTTTCAAATAGATGCCCATGAAGTCAAGCATCTGAACAAAAAAGGGCGAGCCAATCAGGCTCGCCCTTTCCATAGATATTCTGCCCTTACCTATTTTGGAGCTTCTCCATTGGGATAGGTGATCCCGAGTTGCTCCAAATAGGTCCCGTACTTCTTTGAATTGTAATAGAAGGGCTCCATTTTGGGGCGCATCTTGGCCATGATGTCGGCATTGAGCCAGATGGCCGGCTTGTCGGAAGGCGACAGGACCGGATCGTACTTGGTGTCCTTCAACTGGACGTTCTGGAAGTAATCCTTGGCGTCGGTCACCAGTTTGGGTGTCGTGACAATGTCCAGAACCGTCAGGGCGACGGCCTTTGCGCCGACCACAACACCCTTGTGGGCGATGGGTGTGGCCATGGCCATGGCCGAGGTCACATTGTGCCCGATGGCGTTGGGGATGTTGGAGGGGTAGCGGATGGTGATGGTCGGCACGCTCCACATGACGTCGCCGATATCGTCAGACCCCCCGCCCATCGGCGTTCCCCGGGTGTCCGGCTCGGAAATCGGCGCGACAACGGTCGAAAGCGGCTGGAGCTTGAAGCCCTGGGCCGTCTGGACCCGCTTGGCGAAGGTCTGGTCGTCCTCACTCCACTGCGGCATGCCCACAGCCTTGATGTTGGCGTAGGCGGCGAGGGCCAGGGGCTTGTTGCTGTAATTGGGCGCGGCATAACCCAGCACGCGGCGCTCGACCGTCGTGCCGGTCGCCTGGGCGGCGGCTTCGGAGATGGTATTGCCGAGTTCGTAGAGCTTGCGGATGGAGTCAAAGGTGTTTTCGCGGAAATAGTACCAGACCGAGGCAACACCCGGGACGATGTTCGGCTGTCCGCCCCCATTGGTGATGACATAGTGCGACCTCTGGGTCAGGGGCAGATGCTCCCGCCGCAGGTTCCAGGCCATGTTCATCACTTCCACCCCGTCCAGGGCGCTCAGGCCATCCCAGGGCTGGCCGGCGGCGTGGGCAGTCTTGCCATGGAAGGTGTATTCCACCGAGACCATGCCGTTATTGCCCCCGGGGCCCCAACCGGTTGAGAAGTCACGGCCGACGTGCACGAAGATCGATGCGTCGACCCCTTTGAACATGCCGTCCCGCACATAATAGGCCTTGGTGGCCAGGAGTTCTTCGGCCACCCCCGGCCAGACCATCAGCCGTCCAGGGATCTTGTTCTTCTCCATGACGTCCTTGGCCGAAAGGGCGGCGACGATCATGAGGGGCAGGCCCGAATTATGTCCTTCGCCATGGCCAGGCGCACCTTCAACCATGGGGGTCACGGTCGGCACGCCCGGGTATTGGGAGAGACCCAGCAGGTTATCAATGTCGCTGCCCAGGGCCACCAGGGGACCGCCCTCACCCCAGGTCGCCGTCCAGGCTGTTGGGATACCGGCTGCGCCCCGGGTGATCTTGAAGCCATTCTTCTCGAGAATGCCGGTGAGGTATTCCGAGGTCTTGAATTCCTGAAAGCCCGGTTCGGCATAGCTGAACACCTGGTCGACCATGACCTGGGCCAGTTTGGTACGGGACTCGACACCGGCCACGGCGGCATCGCGCATGGCCTGGGTGGGCTCGGCATGAGCCACGGAAACCGTAGCCGTCAGGGCGGCGAAGGCCGCAGCCCCGAGCAATCTGGACCTCAGTACATTGAACATGGAATTCCCCAGCAATTGACCAACGAAAATTCTGTGCGGGTCAGGGCCCTGCCCCGGCTGCCGTCAGCAATCCGAAGTGAGACGGCCTGAGCCTGTCGCCGACATATGAAATGTGACTCGTCAGATGCTGCAGTGCGAAACTGTGCGCTCAAGCGGCGCCGGGAACAGATTTTGGTCACATTCCTGCAAGGAATTTGAACTCGGGCGCTTGGCGCAGGAGCTCGAAACCTGGGTCGTACCGCACCGCCATGTGTGGACTGCGCCGCCTCGGCAAGGCGGAATGGTAGGCCGGGTGGGGATCGAACCCACGACCACTCGATTAAAAGTCGGGTGCTCTACCGCTGAGCTACCGGCCCTTGGCGCGACGCAGATCATGCGCCGGGCGAAGCGGCGCGGACCATAGGGCCGGGGCCCTGTCGGGGCAAGGGTCTGAGGGAAATCATCGCCGCCGGCCCGGGAAACAGGGCTTTGCCCGCCCCACCCCTTCGCGCTAGGGTGTTGCATGATCCGGCCGCACCTCTTGATCCCTGTTCTTCTGGCCCTGGGTGGATGCGTGACGGCGTCGCCTGATGGTTCCCCCCAGGTCCAGACGGCGTCGCAGGCCCGCCGGGCCGACCTGCCCAGCGCCGTCACCTCGCCTCTGCGGGATGCAAATCTGCTGCAATCCAAGATCCCCGATGTCCTGCTGGCGGCCCTGGACAATCCCTATGGGAGGCCGGCGCGGGTGGACTGCGACTGGGTTGTCGCCGAAATGCTGCCGCTGAACGGCGCCCTGGGGGTTGATCTGGAAGAGCCCGACCTGGATGACCACACCCTGGGCGAGCGGGGCGCTGAAACCGTACTAAGCGCCATTGCCGGCGCGACCTCCGGCGCACTGCCCATGCGGGCCTGGGTTCGGGAACTCTCCGGCGCCCAAAGACATGACAAGGCCATTTCAGCAGCCATTACGGCGGGTCAGATCCGCCGCGCCTATCTGAAGGGCCTGGGCGAAAGCCGGGGCTGCGCGCCGCCAGCCCGCCCCTACGGCCACTGACCTACTTTACCTGACGGTCCCGGAAGTCCTTCACGAAGGCCGCGAACCGCCCCTCGGAAATCGCCAGCCGCATGGCCGCCGTCAGGGCCTGGAAGAATGCGATGTTGTGCCAGGACAGCAGGACCTGGCTGAGTATCTCTTCCGACTTCACCAGATGATGCAGATAGGCCTTGGAATAGTGGCTGGAGGCCGGGCAATCCGAGGTCGGATCCAGGGGCGTATCGTCCTCGGCGAACCGGGCGTTCTTGAGGTTCACCGATCCCTCCCAGGTCCAGGCCTGGCCGTGGCGGCCTGATCTGGTGGGCAGGACACAGTCGAACATGTCGACGCCCCGGGCTACGGCCTCCACCAGATCAATGGGCTTGCCAACACCCATCAGATAGCGCGGCCGGTCGGCGGGCAGCATGGCGGGCGCATAGTCCAGCACCTCACACATGGCCTCATGCCCCTCGCCCACGGCCAGACCGCCCAGGGCGTAGCCGTCAAAGCCGATCTCCATCAGGCGGTCGGCGGACTCCTGTCGCAGGGCCTTGAAGGTCGAGCCCTGCTGGATGCCGAACAGGGCCTGGGTGGGGCGCTCGCCAAAGGCCGCCTTGGACCTGGCGCCCCAGCGGGCCGAGAGCTGCATGGCCGCTGCGGCGGCAGGTTCCTCCGCCGGCCAGGCCACGCACTGGTCCAGCTGCATGACAATGTCCGAGCCCAGATGCTGGGCCTGGATTTCGATGGAGCGCTCGGGCGTCATGATGTGCTTCGAGCCGTCAATATGGCTCTGGAAGGCCACGGCCTCCTCGGTCACCTTGGCGATCTTGGACAGGGACATGACCTGGAAGCCGCCGGAGTCGGTGAGGATCGGCTTGTCCCAACGCATGAACCTGTGCAGGCCGCCCAGCCGCGCCACCCGCTCGGCGCCTGGCCGCAGCATGAGGTGATAGGTATTGCCCAGGATGATGTCGGCCCCCGTAGAGGCCACCTGGTCCACAGTCAGGGCCTTGACCGTCGCCGCCGTACCCACAGGCATGAAGGCCGGCGTGCGGATGTCGCCCCTGGAGGTCTTGAGCACCCCGGTGCGGGCCGCGCCGTCTGTGGCCGAGATTTCGAAGGGAAAGGCGGTCATGGCTTAAGCCCTCCAGAGCAGGCTTGAATCGCCATAGGAATAGAAGCGGTAGCCGGTGTCGATGGCCCGCCGATAGGCCCCCTGCATGACCTCGAGGCCGGCGAAGGCGCTGACCAGCATGAACAGGGTCGACCTGGGCAGGTGGAAGTTCGTCATCAGGCCGTCCGCCACGCGGAAGCGGTAGCCGGGGGTGATGAAGATCGCGGTTTCGTCGGCGAAGGGCCGGACCAGCCCATCTTCACCCGCAGCGCTTTCCACCAGTCGCAGGGAGGTGGTGCCGACACAGACCACACGACCTCCGGCAGCGCGGGCAGAATTGATGGCGTCGGCGGTTTCCGGGGTCACCTCGCCATACTCGGCGTGCATCCTGTGCGTGGAAATGTCGTCGACCTTTACCGGCAGGAAGGTCCCGGCCCCCACATGCAGTCGGACGAAGACGACGCCAACGCCCCTGGCCTTGATCTGCGCCAGCAGGTCCGGGGTGAAGTGCAGGCCGGCGGTCGGGGCGGCCACAGAGCCGTCTGCGGCGGCATAGACGGTCTGATAGTCGACCTTGTCGCGGTTATCCTGGGCCCGCTTGGCGGCGATATAGGGCGGCAGGGGCATGACGCCGACCTCGGCCACCGCAAGATCCAGATCGACGCCGGATCGGTCGAAGGACAGGACGATTTCCCCGCCTTCCCGCTTCTCGATGATGGTGGCCTTCAGCAGGTCGCCGAACACGACCTCATCACCTGACGCAAGTCTCTTGCCAGGTCGCATGAAGGCCGCCCAGACGTTGGGCGCCAGCCTTTGATGCAGGGTGGCCTCGGTCTTGATTCTGGACTCACCCCGGATACGGATTCCGCTCATCCGGGCAGGGATCACCCTGGTGTCGTTTAGGACCAGGATATCCCCGGCGCGCAGCTGGTCTGGCAGATCCGAAACCTTCAGGTCTGCAAGTGGCCGTCCTGGCGACACCAGCAGCAAGCGCGCAGAATCCCGCGGCTCTGCAGGGCGGAGCGCAATGGCCGTTTCGGGCAGGTCAAAGTCAAAATCTGCAAGTTGCATGGGCGGGGGCGTGAAGCGCACGCAAGAGGCCCGGCGTCAAGGCTCCGCTCGTGCTAGAGGGCGGTGATGAGCGTGATTCCAAGAGTGATGCTGCTGGGTCTGGACCTTCTGGCTGTGCTGTTCGGCGCAGGCTGCCTCGTGGCCGCCCTGCTGGCCCAGGGAGGGCGGTTCAACGCCCGACTGGACCTGTTCAGCCACTTCGCCCTGATCTGGCTGTGCGGCGGCCTGGCCGTCCTGCTCTATGGTCTGGTTTCCCAGGGGCCCCGACCGTTCCTGATCGGGCTAGGGCTGGCGACCATGGCGGCGGCCCTTGCCCTGATGGCGCCTGAATACCTCCGCCCCCTGCCGAAGCCTGCGCCAGCGTCTGCTACCGGAACCATAAAGATCATCCAGTTCAACGCCTGGCGGAAGAACGCCGATGTTCAGGCCGATGTGGACTGGCTGATCTCGGAATCCCCGGATGTCATCGCCATTCAGGAACTGACCCCGGAATTCCGGGACGCCCTCATGGCGCGCGGTGGCTATTTCATGACCCGGGGCAGGCTCAGCAGCGCGCTTTTTACAAAGGCCATACCGGTCCAGAGTCCGATCGAGGTGACCCGCCCGGGCCGCGCCTGGCCAGACCTCGCCTCCGCCACCCTGCCCTCTGCTGCAGGGGACTTCACAATGATCGGCATGCACCTGACCTGGCCCACCTATCGCGGCCAGGCTGGCCACAGGGAAACGCTTCTGCAGGCCCTGGAGCGTGTTGACCGGTCAAAGGTCATAACTGTCGGCGACTTCAACCTGACCCCCTGGTCCTTCGCCCTGCAGGACTTTGACCGGCGCAGCGGCATGATCCGCCGCGATCGGGCGATCTTCAGCTGGCCGGGACGCCCCTTCTGGCGCGGACGGCTCAGGGCGCCAGTACCCTTCCTGCCCATTGATCACGTCTATGCCGGATCAGCCTGGCGCACAGTCAGCATTGCCCGCGCCCCCAAGCGGGGATCGGATCACTATCCGCTTGTGGTGGTGCTGGCGCCCGCCAGCTAGGCCAGTTCCGCGATTTCCCGGGCCAGGTTCTCGCGGGCCCCGGCTTCAAAACGCTGCCGCAGATCCGGATCAGGGTAGATGAACCTGGCCTCCAGGAACGTCTTCAGGACAGCCGGACGGCCCATCTTCCAGGCATCATCGGGGACATGGGCGTATTCTTCCCGCACAGCCCTCGCATAGGCGTCATAGGCCTCGGGTTCTGCGCCCAGGATGGCCAGGTCGATGGACACCAGGATCTCACCCAGCCTGTCCTCTTCCTCAACCTCATGTCCTGCGGTCAACAGGATCAGCCGGGCGACTTCCTCACGGGCGTGAATGGAGACGTCGAAATCCCGCAGGTCCCGGCGCGCCATCTCGGCGCTCCGGGCCTCATTGTCCTTGGCCAGCGGGTCGTAGACCGCATCATGCCACCAGATGGCGTAGGTCAGGACCTGACGCTCGCTGTCCATGAGGTCCGGGACCTCGTCCAGAAGCGCCAGGCACTGTTCTATGTGCCGGCGCGTGTGATAGCGCCGGTGAGGCTCTGCATAGGCGGCCTCAAGGGACGGGGTCACGCGTCCGCCGCGACCTTCATGGACACGAT
Organism: Alphaproteobacteria bacterium PA2; assembly: GCA_002256425.1. NCBI lineage: Bacteria > Pseudomonadati > Pseudomonadota > Alphaproteobacteria > Alphaproteobacteria bacterium PA2. The sequence continues at coordinate 2,341,011 of NKIZ01000001.1, forward strand.
CTTGCCGGGAGCCCGCGGGGGCTCGCCCTTGGGCAGGGCGTCCACATGATCCATGCCCTCAACCACTTCGCCCCAGACGGTGTACTGGCCGTCCAGGAAGGTGGCGTCGTCGAAGCAGATGAAGAACTGGCTGTTGGCCGAATTCGGGTTGGCGGTCCGCGCCATGGAGCAGACGCCCCGGATGTGCGGCTCGCGGGAAAATTCTGCAGGCAGGTTGGGCTTGGACGAGCCGGAGGTGCCGGTGCCGGTCGGATCACCGCCCTGGGCCATGAAGCCCGGGATCACCCGGTGAAAGACCACGCCGTCATAAAAGCCCTCGCGGGCCAGTTCCTTGATGCGGGCCACATGCTGGGGCGCCAGGTCGGGCCGGAGCTTGATGGTCACTGTTCCGGCTTCGAGGGCCATGTGTATCGTGTTTTCGGGATCCATTACTTTACCTCCGATGGGATTTGAATGGCGCAGGCCGTGAAGTCGGCGCCCATTTGATTGCGGACGCGGGCCACCTCGGCTGCGAACCATGCGCTGCGCGGATCGATTACCTTGACCTTGGGACGGGTGGCTGCGGGCATGTCGGCCAGGATCTGGACCTTGACCATCTTGTCCCTGGGTTCTTCCACGGGCTCGCCGGTCTTGATGGCCCGGATGGCGTCAATGCCGGAGATCATCCGGCCAAAGGCTGTGTAGCGCTTCTCCAGGGATGGATAGGCCTGACGCATGAGGAAGAACTGGCTGTTGGCGCTGTCTGGCTCGCCGCCCCGGGCCATGCCGGCGACGCCCGGGCAATAGAGCGCCCAACCGGAAACCTTGTTGTCAGCGGTCATGGCCATCAGCATGCTGCTCTGGGTCATGACCGGCAGGGCGCCGAGGAAGCCGATGTCGGCCACGGTCTGATCGGCCACCTGGACAAACGGAGTCTGCGCCCCACGGCGGAAGGTGAACTCGGCGGCCAGGTCAGGCTGGTCGGAGCCGCCGGTGCCATCTTCCTTCGGGTCGCCCGTCTGGGCCATGAACAGGTCAATCACCCGGAAAAAGCTGCGGCCGTCATAAAAGCCCTTACGGACGAGGCCCTTGATCCGCTCCACATGCTTGGGGGCGACCTCCGGGCTGAGTTCCACCACCATCCGGCCCTTTGTGGTGTCAATCACCATGAGGTTCTCGGGATCAGGCGACCGCCAGTCGCCGGCGGTTGGCGGACCAGACGGCCCCTGGGCCACTGGCGCCGGCGGCGGTGCGGCGCAGGCCGCGCTGGACAGGGTCAGGGCCGCGATGGCCGCGATGGATAGCGATCGGATCATGGAGTCACTCGTATGGAAGACGAACGCGAACGTCCAATCTGGAGCGGGACTTTAGCCGTTTTGAGGCGGAGTCCGGCCAACCTTGGCCAGCAGGGCTTCCTTGACCCGGGGACTGACGAACTTGCTCACATCTCCGCCCAGAAGGGCGATTTCCTTGACCAGCTTCGAGGCGATGGCCTGATGCCGGGGATCGGCCATCAGGAACACGGTCTCGATCTCGCGATCCAGTTGCTGGTTCATGGCGGTCATCTGGAACTCGAATTCAAAGTCAGACACGGCGCGCAGGCCGCGGACAATGACATTGGCACCGATATGCCGGGCAAAATGCATGGTCAGGCCTTCGTAGGGCATGACAACAATTTCGGTGGATCCGCTCAGGGCTGCAGCTTCGGCTTCGACGATAGCGACACGCTCGTCGAGGCTGAACATGGGCCCCTTGCCGGTATTGATGGCCACGCCGAGGACAAGCTTGTCCACCAACTTGACCACCCGACCAATGATGTCGGTATGGCCATTGTGGATGGGATCAAACGTCCCGGGATAAAACCCAATGCGGGTCGCCATGTGACCTGATCCCCAACTGGTTCTTATCTGGCGTTTCGCCGTCCTGCGACAGATTGGCAAGTGCAAACTTGCCAGGGGCGAACACGATTATGCGTCCGGCGCTCCGGAAACGTCCTCGCCCTCACCGCCAGCATCACCGTCATCCTCATCGCCGCCCTGGTCTGCAAGGCGCTCAACAGAGACGACATGCTCGTTTTCGGCTGTACGGAAGATGGTGACGCCCTGGCTGTTACGGCCGACGACGCGAACCTGGGACACCGGGGTACGGATCAGTTGCCCCTGGTCCGTGACCAGCAGGATCTCGTCATGCTCGTCCACAGGGAAGGAAGCCGCCAGGCGGCCGCCCTTCTTGGAGAGGTCCTGGGCCAGCAGCCCCTGCCCGCCCCGTCCGGTGCGACGGAATTCATACGCAGATGTCCGCTTGCCGAAGCCTTCGGTAGAAACGGTGAGGATCTGTTCCTCTGCGGCGCCCAGCTCGGCGATCCGCTCCAGACTCAGGGAGGCCATATCCTCGCCTTCGGCCTCTTCGTCGTCGGTCGGCGCCGATGTTTCTTCGGCCTCTCCGGAATCCGCGCCCAGTTCGGCCCGACGCATGGCGTTGGCATGCTTCACATAGGCGGCCCGCTCGGCGGCGGTCGCATCCACAGACCGCAGTACGGCCATGGAGATCACCTGATCGGTGTCGGCCAGTCGTATGCCCCGCACCCCGGTGGATTCCCGGCCGGCGAAGACCCGGACCTCTTCCGTGGCGAAGCGGATGCAACGGCCCAGGGCCGTGGTCAGAAGTATGTCATTCTGGGCCGCATTGCAGAGCCCCACGCCGATGATGGAGTCGCCGTCATCCAGCTTCATGGCGATCTTGCCGTTCCGGTTGATCTGCACGAAGTCCGACAGCTTGTTCCGGCGCACGCCCCCCGACTGGGTGGCGAACATGACGTCGAAGCGATCCCAGGTGGCCTCATCCTCTGGCAGGGGCAGGATGGAAGTGATGGTTTCGCCGGGCTCGATCGGGAACAGATTGATGAAGGCCTTGCCCCGCGAAGTCGGCGTGCCGACCGGCAAACGCCAGACCTTCAGCTTGTAGACCTTGCCGCCGGACGAGAAGAACAGCATGGGCGTATGGGTCGAGGCCGAGAAGACCCGGGTGACGGCGTCCTCGTCCTTGGTCGACATGCCCGACCGGCCTTTTCCGCCCCGGTGCTGGGTGCGGTAAGTGACCAGGGGCGTCCGCTTCACATAGCCGCCGTGGGTCACGGTGATGACCATGTCCTCCCGGGCGATCAGGTCTTCGTCTTCCACGTCGGCGTCGCCGTCGACGATTTCCGTGCGGCGGGGAACGGCATAGGCCTCGCGGACCTCGACAAGTTCGGACCGGACAATGGCCATGATGTTTTCGCGGGACGACAGGGTCGTCAGGTGGCCCTGGATCAGGTCGGCCAGGCTGCGCGCCTCGCCAAAGATCTCATCCCGGCCAAGGCCGGTCAGTCGCGACAGGGTCAGGGCCAGGATGGCGCGGGACTGCTCATCGGTAAGGCGGATGTTACCGCCGTCCACGACGAAGCTGCGCGGGTCGGCGATCAGCTCCACCAGGGGCAGCATGTCGCCCGCCGGCCAGTCGCGGGCGACGAGGCGCTCACGGGCCTCTGCCGGATCCTTTGAGGACCGGATGATATGGATGAACTCGTCGATATTGGCGACGGCGATGGCCAGACCGACCAGGACGTGGCCGCGATCGCGGGCCTTGCTCAGTTCGAACTTGATCCGGCGGACCACCACTTCTTCGCGGAAGTCCACGAAGGCGACAATCATGTCCCGAAGGCCCATCTGCCGCGGACGCCCGCGATCCAGGGCCAGCATGTTGACGCCGAACGAGCTCTGCAGGGGCGTAAAGCGATAGAGCTGGTTCAGGACAACGTCGGCCGATGCGTCGCGCTTGAGCTCGACCACGACACGCATGCCGTCGCGGTCGCTTTCGTCCCGCAGGTCGGCGACGCCTTCAATACGCTTTTCACGGACCAGTTCGGCGATCCGCTCGACAAGTGAGGCCTTGTTCACCTGGAAGGGGATGGCCGTGATGATGATGGCTTCCCGGTCCTTGCGGATATCCTCGATCGCCGCCTTGCCGCGGATGATGACGGGACCTCGCCCGGTCATCAGGGCGTTGCGCGCACCGGTCCGGCCGATGATTTCGCCGCCGGTCGGGAAGTCCGGCCCGGGAACAATGTCCAGCAGCTGGTCGAGGCCGATTTCCGGGTCATCGACATAGGCCAGGCAGGCGTCGACGATCTCACCCAGATTGTGGGGCGGAATATTGGTGGCCATGCCGACGGCGATACCCCCCGCCCCGTTCACCAACAGGTTGGGAATGCGCGATGGCAGGACAACGGGCTCGGACTCCGAGCCGTCATAGTTTTCCTTGAAGTCGACGGTTTCCTTGTCGAGGTCCGCCAGAATGGACATGGCGGCCTTGGTCAGGCGGCACTCGGTGTATCGCATGGCGGCGGGCGGATCATTGTCCACCGAGCCGAAATTGCCCTGACCGTCGATCAGCAGCAGACCCATGGAGAAGGGCTGGGCCATGCGGACCAGGGTGTCATAGATCGCGACGTCGCCGTGGGGGTGATATTTACCCATGACGTCGCCGACCACACGGGCCGATTTCACGTAGGAGCGATCAGGGGTGTGGCCCTGCTCATTCATCGAAAACAGGATCCGGCGGTGAACCGGCTTGAGGCCATCGCGCACGTCGGGCAGGGCCCGGCTGACAATGACGCTCATGGCGTAGTCGAGGTACGAGCGCCTCAGCTCATCCTCAATCGCAATAGGGGCTATACCCCCCTGCCGACCGTCCAGAGACGGGGTGTTTTGATCATCACTCAAGGGAAAGGTAAGCCCTTAGAATCGGACAGAAATTCGTCCCCCCTTGTTAGCATTCGCCGACCTGAAAGACCAACAGGACTCCGGACCAGGATCAATTCATCCACAAGCCATCCACCGCTGATCCCCAGTTGCGGGGCTCAGCGGGAGGAAAATCCGGGATATCTTGAGAAATCCAGCGCTTAGGCGAAGCCTAGAACGGGATTTCGTCGTCCAGATCGGCCGAGAAGTCTTCCCTTGGGCCAGAGCCCGGATTGGCCCGGCCGCCGCCAAAGCCTCCGCCGCCTCCGGCATAGTCGCCGCTATCGCGGCTGCCGCCGGCGTCATCACCGCCGCGACCGCCCAGCATGGTCAGTTCGCCACGGAACTTCTGCAGGACGATTTCCGTCGAGAACTTCTCGACGCCCGACTGGTCGGTCCATTTGCGGGTCTGGATCGAACCCTCAATGTAAACCGTGGAGCCCTTTTTCAGATAGTTTTCCGCCACCTTCACCAGGTTCTCGTTGAAGATCACCACCCGGTGCCACTCGGTCTTTTCCTTGCGCTCGCCCGAAGTGCGATCCCGCCAGGACTCAGACGTCGCAATGCGCAGGTTTGCGACGCGATCACCCGATCCCAGGCTGCGAATTTCAGGGTCGGCGCCGAGATTGCCCACCAGAATGACCTTGTTGACGCTTCCCGCCATGAGACTTTCCTGTCGTTTCCGTAGTTTTCAAACCAGATCAGGCTAATCAAGGGCTACCCCTTGATCAACCAAAATGTTCTATCTTCGTTCCTGTCGTTGAACCTTGCGCTGCGGCCTACTGGGCGATGGCGGTCGGCAGGGTCAGACGGCCGTCGCCGGTGCGGACCAGGGCCAGGTACCTGTGTGACTCCATGGTCGGCGCCGTGAATATGCCGTCCGGCTGCAGGAAGATGAAATTGCCCTGATAGGCGCCCACCAGCATGCGCTGCGAACCGCCCATAGACAGGAACTGCAGGCGCATGGCCTCAAGCGCCGCTGCGCAGTGCTCCAGATCCTTCTGGGTCGACGGCATCCTGTTGTATTTCAGGGTTCCGTCCTTCAGGGGCTGCACATGATAGCAGACATTGGGATCGCCAGGCGGACGGGTCTTGGCGGCGCAGGCGCTCAGCCCCAGGGCGGCGACCGCGAGGGCAAGGCAGGAAACCGTCTTCAGTGCAGTCATGGCGAAGGCCTATCAGGAAAAGTCGGTCAGACCTTAGGGGACCGGCGCGACAGCGCAATTCGGCGACTGCTCGGTCAAAGGGGAAAAGGTTCGATTGTCGGTGGATGATTCCACCCTTCCGGCCACGAGGCGCAGGGTCGTTGACGCCCAACGACCATAGGCGGCGTCGCCGGCGTGTACGCAGCGGCCGTTGAACAGGGTCTGCACGCAGGCATCGAGGGAGACATCGGTCGGGGTCTTGCGCCACTCGCCGGCGGCATACTTCCAGCAGCTTTCAGGGCCCGCCCGGGAAACCTTCCGGTCGGTCTCCTCCCCGGCTGGAATCTCGGCGGGCTCAGCCGTCACGACCTCCTTGGGGGGCAAGGGCGTCAGACCCATGCCAGCCCCCTGGGCGGCCGCCAGATTGCCGCCGGGATCAACGCCAACGTCCAGGGCGCCGGTGGCCACGCCATTCTTCCGGGCGCATTCGGCCAGGGTGGCTTCACCGACAAACCTGCCGCCGACAAAGCACCGGAGGTGGGCCGTGGGATCGAGGCTGCGGTCGACCTCTCCCTTGGTTTCAACAATCAGGCCGGCCTGGGAAGCCGGGGGCGCGAGGGCCGCATCGGCGGCGTGCTCCCTGGACAGCAGGAGCGCAACCGCAAGTCCCGCCAGCAGGGCGACCAGGGCCCCGATCGCCATAAGAATGTTGGGGCGCGCCTTGAGGGCCTGCCAAATCGCTTCCATGCGCTTGGCTAGACTGCTCCTAGACGGGTTTCAAGGCCGCTATCAGCCGCCAAGGCGGCGCAGGGCTTCCTGGTAGTTGGCGATCTGCGCCGACATATAGGCCGGAATGGGCTTGTTGGAGGCTGCAGCGGCTTCGGTTACGGCCTTGGGGGTCGCCGCCGCCTGCAGGTCCTTGTAGGCCTGCCTGATGACGCCGAGGGCTGCAGCAAGCTCGGCTGCGGTGTGGGCGATTTCCTGGGCTGATTCCAGATTGATGTGCTGGTCCAGCTTCAGGCCATAGATCTGGCCCTTGCCGTCGGCAGGAACAACCTTGCCTGCCTTGGACACCACAGTGGCCCGCACAATGCCGTCGGGAATGCCGAGCCCGGCCAGGGCATCCTTGCCATCCGGGCCGGAAAACAGCTCCAAGGTGTTGAAATTGTTGGTCGGCTTGATCGAAAGGCTCTTGCCGGCGTCGGTGGTCGTCGTGGTGACCGCCGCCTGTCCGGCGAAGGCGTGCTTCACCTTGGCCGCCAGCGTGTCGAGGGTTTCGCCCTCGGCGATCGTGATGGTGGTCTTCACGCCGAAGACGCCGGCCTTCACCTGGAATGAGTCCCCAGGACGCAGGGAGCTGGCGGCGGAAAGCTGCTTGGAAGCCACGCCCCCCATGACGCCCTTGGGCAGGCCCAGCTTGTCGAGCACGCTGGCGCCGGTTGCGTCGATGGCGATGGCGTTGGGCGTCACGAACCCGGCCTTGCCGGAATAGCGCCGCGACCAGCCCAGAGCGCCGGTGCCCGGGTCAACCTGGGCGATGAAGCCGTCCTTGGTCCCCACGGCGGCCTGGCCCGGAAGATCTGTCCCCGCCTGCCCGGTCAGGAACACCTTGCCGGCGGACACGGCCATGCCGGTCACCTGATCATCGCCTGTCCCGCCATAGAAGCTGAGCCGATCGGATGCGGCCGCGGTCAGGGTCGTGCCGAGCTGGGCGACAAAGCCGTCGCGATTGCCGCTGAGGGTATTGTTGGCGGTTCCGGCGGCCAGGGCTGCATTGCCGGTGCTGCCGCCAACCACCAGGGATCCGCCATTGAGCGCCAGGCCGACGATCGACCCGCCGCCAAGGTCGCCCAGATCGCGTCTGGCTGTCTGGGTCGGCGTGGTGGTCGAAACATCAAAGCGATAGAGCACCCCCCGTCCGGCTTCGTTGTTGGCCAGCACTATGGACGTACCGTCCACCACCAGACCTGAGGGCTTGTCCGTGCCGGTTGTGCCAACCGTCTGGGTGAAGAGGGTCTGGGGCTTGCCGGTGGAGTCGGCCTTGAAAGCCTCGATATAGGTGTCCCATCCGCCGATGGCGGTCTGGCCTGGCATGGCCGACTGGGTCCGGCCGGCGACATAGACGGTGCCATCAGCGCCGAAGGCCAGATGGGTCGCCTCATCATCGCTGCGGGCGCCACGCTTTACGGTCCAGAGCTCCTCGCCCGCCGCATTGAAACTGGTGACAAAGCTGTCTGATGTGGTGGCGTCGGGCGAATTCGACGGTCCGGTCGCCGCGCCGCCGATCTCGCCATTGACCTTCCCGGCTATGGCGATGGAGCCATCAGCAGCGATCGCCATGGTCAGGCCGGCCGCGCTGGTCGTGGCGCCAAGGGTGCGGGTGAACAGCAGCTTGCCTGCCGAGTCGTACTTCTGAAGGACAGCATCCTGGGCGCCTTTCAGCGCCTGGCCGTCCACCTTGGCCGTCGCGTCAGACAGGGTGTAGACCGCACCGTCCGGGCCGACCTGGGTGGCGTGAATGACCCCCGAAGCGGCGTCGATATCCTTTGCCCAGACCCTGCCGTCAAAGAAGTTGGTCTCGCCCACCTTCTGGGTCGGCGCGGCAAACAGGCTCGTATCGGTCTGCACCTTTATGAGCTGCTGGGTGATCTTGCCGTCCTTGGTCAGGGGCTTCTTGTCGGGATCGGGATCGCCCGTGGACTGGGCGATGTAGACCGCAGGCTCGGTCGCCACCGGCGTCATGGTGACCGTATCGCCGGAGTCCAGGTTGAACTTCATTGCGAACGAGTCGGGATTGGTTCCGACCTTCACCGACTTGCCGCCCACAGTGACCATCTTGTCACCGCCGGGAATGCGCTCGACAGCAACCCGGGTCGCAACGCCTTCGGCGGAAAGCTTGCCGTTGAGATAGCCCATCACATTGACCAGGCTGCGGGGCGTCGCGCCCATCTCTGAAAGATCGACGGCGATATTGCGGGTGGTCCCGCTGCGTTTGACCGACATGGTGAACCGCACATCCCCCTGGAAGGCGTCCACTACATTTGAAGAACTGCCGGTCACCAGGGGTGGGGTTGAATAGCTGGCGGTCGTCTTTCCGACCCCCACAGTCGATTTAGCTGTCGAGGAGGTATCGCCCTGGGTGAGCCGGATGTCTTCGAACTTCAGGCTGTTGGCATAGGCGTTGATCTCGGCCAGGCCCTTCTTGAAGGTCGACTTGATCTGGTTCTTCTGGGCGGACGACAGATCCTTGCCGTTGATCTGGTCGGCGACCCCAGAGAGGGTGTTGAGGCCCGTATAAAGGGCGAACAGCTTCTTGTAGTCCGCGCTCGCGCCTTCGAGGTCGAGCTTGGCGGCGTTCTCATTGATCAGCTTGCCGCCCGACAGCGCCGCCTTGGCTGCCGCTGTCAGGGCCTTGGGATCATTGGCTGCGTTGGGAGAGGCGGAATAGGCCCAGGGTGCGGTCGGCGCGTACTTCTTGTTGGCCGAGGAGGTTGCAAAGCCGGTAGCGCCGAGCTTGGCCGAATACAGATCCGCCAGCGAAGACGTGTCAACGCCAACGGGCTCGTATGTGTCGGAGGTCGAGTTGGAGTATCCGAAGAGACTCCCGACCATGTTCGCGCTGATGTTGATCGCCATCACAAACCGTCCACGGACAGGTGTCCGAAGCTAAAGCTTTAGGCGACAAGGCTTTACGCCCCGTAAAATTACCGCGTCAGGGACAGGCTATTTGAACAGGGACAGGATGATGGACGGCGCCTGATTGGCGATGGACAGGGCCTGTGTTCCCAGCTGCTGCTGGATCTGCAGGGCCTGCAGGCGCGCACTCTCCTTGGAGAGATTGGCGTCGACGATGTTGCCTATGCCGGCCGTCACAGCGTCATCCAGCCGGGATACAAAGGAATTGTGGGCCGTGATCTGCCGCGACTGGGCGCCGAGGGTCCCAAGCGCCTGGTTCACATTGGTAATGGTCGCCGTCAGGGTGGTCATGGCCGAACTGGCCAGGGTCACAGTCGAGATGGACGCGGTCGCCGCCAGGGTGATCACGGCGCCGCCAAGGCTGAGGTTCTGCCCCGAAAGGGTCAGATAGGAATTGGAATCTGCGTTCGCCATGAAGCGAAGGGACGCCGCACTGCCGTCGAGCATGTTCGCGCCATCGAAGGTGGCGTCCTGAACAATCCGGGCGATCTGGTTCAGCAGGGTCTTGAAATCAGTGTTCAACGCTGCGCGGGAGGTCGAATCCAGGCTGGTATCTGTCGCAGCGAGGACCTTTTCCTTCATTTCCAACAAGAGGTTGGAGACGGAAGTTCCAGCAGTCACAGCCACGTCGGCAATGGACTGCGCGCGATCGAGGCTCATCTTCACGGCGGCCAGGGCGTGAAGATCCGACCTCTGCCCCTGCGCCACGGCCCAGACGGCTGCTCCATCCTTGGCCTTGGCCACGGAAAGGCCGGAACTGACACGGTTCTGGACGGTCGCCAGGTTTTCCTGGGTGGCGTTGAGGGTCTGCAGGGCCACCTGGGCCGGATTATTGCTGCGTACGCTGATGGTCATTCTGAACTCCATGGCGCGATCGGCCCAGGACTGACCTGCTACTGCGAGTCGCCGTCCTGACCGGATAGGCCATGAAATTAGGAAATTATGGTGAGCAGAAGGTTAACGCCCACGCGCCAACGCCCGCCAGCCGGGGGACGGCGACGGGAAAACCGCTTAATTTGCAGGACCTTAGGTCCCTGCTTCAGACCTTCGCGTTGACGACGCTGCCTGCAGTATAGTCAGAGGCTTCCCGCATCTTGACGATGTCTTCCCTGGGATACTGGGCCAGGGTCTCACCCGTCGTGCGGTTGATCGTCTTGTAGATGTAGGACCCCCTGTCCTCCTCGATCACCAGACGGAGATCCGCCTCATCGAGTTGTCCCGTGGCGATCTGCGAGGCGAGCGAGCCAGGCGCAATGCCAGGAGCGAGGGTTTCGCGCTTCTCATGGTGGGCCGGCGCTGCTTCAGGCGTCGGAGCCGTGGGAGGCGTAAGGGTTGTTGCGTCAACAAGCGGGGGAATTGCTGCCAGTCTGTTTTCCATTTCTCCGTTCGCCGGGGGGTATTGGCCCTGATCGGCGTCCCTGCTGGGCCAAAGATGGCGGGAAGGTCGCCCTCCCCGCCGCCATTGGCTGGGCGCGCCGCCGAAGCGACGCGCTCAACGTTCCTATCGGAACAGGCTGAGAAGGCTCTGGGTCGAGCTGTTGGCGATTGAAAGCGCCTGGAAGCCCAACTGCTGCTTGGTCTGCAGAGACTGCAGCTTCGCACTTTCCTTCGACAGGTCAGCGTCGGTGATGTTGCTGATACCTGCGTCCACGGCGTCCTGCAGCTTCGAGATGAAGTCGCGATGCTGAGTCACGATCCGCGAACCCGTACCGAAGGAGGCCAGGGCGTCAGACACCTTGCCGATCGAGACGTTCACCGCGGCCAGTGCAGTCGAGGCCGTAGCCGCCGAGTTGAACGAGCTGTTGGCCGCCACGGTGACGTTGGCGCTGCCGAGGGTCATGGACTTGCCCACAACGGTCAGCTTGGAGGTGCCGGTGTCGCTGGCGAGAGCCGAAATCGTGGCGTTCGCCGTACCGCTGATCATGTTCACGCCGTTGAAGGAGGCGTTGTTGACCGCCTTCGTGATCTGGTCGCGAAGGGCCTTGTAGTCGGTGTTCAGGATGGAGCGCGAAGTTGCGTCCGTCGAGGCGTCGACAGCGGCCAGGGCCTTTTCCTTCATCTGAAGAAGCAGGTCGGAGACCACGCCGGCCGCAGCCGAGGCCACGTCAACGGTCGACTGAACCCGGTTCAGGGATTCCATGACCGTATTGTAGGCGCGAGAAGTGCCGCGCTGGTTCTGGGCGATGGCGAAGGTGGCGCCGTTGTCAGAAGCGTTGGCGACTTTTTGACCGGTGCTGATGCGGCGCTGAGTGACGGCCAGATCAGATTGGGTCTGATTGAGGTTCTGGAGAGCGGATTGCGCGGCCAGATTGACGTTAATACCCATAGGCATTGTGTAAAACCCTTGTTTTTAAGGTCGATCACCATCGTTTTGATGGCTTGGAGCGTTTTGCTCCGGTTTCCTTAAGTGCAAGGGGCGGGCCAGAAGGCCACGGGCTATTGTCTCGCTATAAGTCGTTGAAATAGTGAGATTAAACCCTTGTTAGGGACGTATTTTCTCGGCATCTTTTGCCGGGTTACGCGGTGCTAGGGAAGAAATTGCCGACCTCACGCGGCAAAAAGCGCCTAGCGGTTCAAAGAGCTCACCAGGCGAGCCCTTTCGGACCCGCCTGGCGATGCGCCCATCACTTGAACAAGCTCAGGAGAGACTGCGGCGACTGGTTGGCGATGGAGAGGGCTTGGTACCCCAACTGCTGCTTTGTCTGCAGCGCCTGGAGTTTCGCACTTTCCTTCGACAGGTCGGCGTCGACAAGGTTGCCGATGCCGGCGTCCACCGCATCTTGCAGCTTGGAAATGAAATCCTTGTGTTGCCCAAGGACCCTCGAGTTCGTGCCAAGTTTCGCCAGTGACGTCGAAACATTGATGATCGATGCGTTCACCAGACCCAGCGCCGTGGACGCCGTGGCTGCGGAGTTGAACGAGGACGTGGTAGCGACTGTAACGATCGCGCCGCCCAGAGACATTGTCTGGCCGACAACGGTCAACTTCGAGGTGCCGGTTTCACTCGCCAGCGCCGCGACAGTCGTACCCGACAGAATGTTCACTCCGTTGAACGAAGCATTGTTCACCGCCTTGGTGATCTGGTCGCGCAGGGCCTTGAAGTCGGTGTTGAGGATGGACCTGGAAGTGGCGTCCACCGAAGCGTCCACCGCTGCCAGAGCCTTTTCCTTCATCTGCAGAAGCAGATCCTGGACAACACTACCGGCGGCTGACGCCACATCGACTGTCGATTGACTGCGAGCCAGGGACTCCTGAACGATTCCCAATGCTCTCGAGGTGCCACGCTGGTTCTGGGCGATCGCAAAGATCGCGCCATTATCCTTGGCGTTGGCGACCTTCATTCCCGTACTGATTCGTGTCTGTGTAGCTCCTAGATCCTGTTGGGTCACATTAAGGTTTTGGAGCGCAATCATTGCGCCCATGTTGGTGTTAATCGACGAGTTCATCGTAGACGTCCTTCCATTCTGGTCGGGGGTTTACCGGCTTACTGCCAGTGAGCGATTCTTCGCTTCCCAGACCATCGCAAGGCACGGGCCAGCCAGCCCCAGCGCGGCCGGTTTTTAAGATATTGATTTTATGGAATTAATTGGGCGCCCTAGCGAGCACGGTATCGTGGTGACGCTGTAAAAGTCGCAGGTGGGCATGACTTGCCGGTTCAAACCTGCTGCCGGGCCAGATGAAGTCGGCAAAAGCCGACCCTGGCGGGCTATGCGGCGACAGCTTCCCCGGACAGGCCCTGCATGATCATGCGGTTGACGTCGATCAGGTCCTGTATGTCATCACGACCGGCTATGACCTCGGTCGTATATCGGCCGACCCAGAGCGCCAGGGACAGAATTCCGGCGCGGGTCTCAGCCGGCAGCTCGTTCGAGGGATCAGCGCAGTCAGCACCCAGCGCAGACCAGAGACGCCGGTTCCAGTCCAGCGCATCCATACGACCCACAACATCAGTGCGGTCGAGTTTGGCGGCCGAAATCAGGGCCATGGTGACCTGGGCAAACAGCCGATACTCCGCCTGACGCGGAGTTTCAGCCCTAGCCGAGGTCTGCTGATACGCGCGAAGCGACATTCCCCAACCTTTGGTCTTCGTATTCAATCAATTTCCGGCAGAGCATCAAAGCCTTGTAGTACTCGCGCTCCATGCAGTGCTTGGAGACATTGACACAGACGGCCAGCACGTCGGGGTTCTGGATCGCCCCCATGAACTCGCTGAGACGCTGGACAAAGTCCTGATAGTACCGGCCGGCGTCCTGCTCATCGATATACATCATCATGACAGGCATATAGATGCGGCGGGCCGGGCTGTTGGCGTCCTCGGGCTGCAGTATGTCCTTCTCACGAAGAACCGAGGCCTTGTTCTGCAGGATGAGAACCCCTCGCCTGTCGCCATTCTGGACGACAGCGCCATTCAGCACGAACTTCTCGCCGGGTCTGAGCGACAACTTGAGCGGCAAGACTTGCTCCCCTGACTGGCGGCGACATGGACAAACGCAACAGGCAGTTGCGCGCTTTCGCCGGTTCAAAGCGGCGCAAGCCCACCTTCAATAATCCAGGCTGGTTAACGACGCCTTGCAGTTGCGGACTGGAATTCCGGTCACGGTGTCGCGGGGCCTGCAAACGGGCTTAGCCAAAGCTTAACCTCGACGCGCGCTTATCCACCCAAACAGATTCCGAAATCTCTGGAGACCCGGACATGGCGCAGGTCAAGTTTGACAAGCTGGCCCTTGAGGGTTCGGCAGCGATCGTCGCCGCGCCAGCCCAGGCGCGCATGTCTTCCGGCATTGCAGGCGACAACACCTCGCGCCAGGCCCTGCTGAACCTGTCGGCCAGCCTCATCGGCGTCAAACAGGAGGTTGTGCAGCAATATCTGAGCAAGGCGTCAGTGGAAATGGGTCGGGGCCACCCCGAACGCGCCGAAACCTGGGCCCTGAAAGCCCTGGAGGTTGACGAAAAGTCGGGGATTTCCTGGCACTACCTGGCCATGTGCCGGGAAATGGCCGGCGATTTCACCAGCTCGATCAGCTGTTACGAGGCCGCTCTGCGGTTGTTGCCGGACGACGGCGAAATCCTCAACAATCTGGGCCGCCTCGCCAGCCGGATGGGCGATGACGCCAGCGCCGAGAAATTCTTCCGGCTCTTCCTTCAGCGTTTCCCCGGACATCCTGAAGGGGCCAATAATCTGGGCTGCGTGCTGCGCAACCAGAGCCGGTTTGATGAAGCCATCGACGTCCTTAAGGAAGGCCTGAACAAGAACCCTGACAAGCCCATCCTGTGGAACGGCATTGGTTCGGTCATGGCCGAAATCGGCGACATCGAAAACGCCTTCATCTTCTATGATGAGTGCCTGAGGCTCGACCCCAAATTCAGCAAGGCCCGCTATAATCGGGGAAACATGCGCCTGGCCATGGGCGACGCCCAGGGTGCGCTCCAGGATTGCGACAAGTCGATCAGCCAGACAAAGGCTATGGACGAACTGTGCATGATGAGGCTGGCGCGAGCGGGCATTCTGTTGAACCTGGGCCGCATCAGCGCTGGTTGGGATGAGTATGAAGCCCGGCGCAATCCGAACTTTTCAGACTGCATAATCTACAATGTTGGAGACCTGCAGCAGTGGGAGCCAAAGTCGTCGATCTATGGAAAGTCCCTTCTGGTAATTTGCGAACAGGGGCTGGGCGATGAAATACTTCACGGAACCATAATTCCAGACATCATAGAAAAACTTGGTCCGGAAGGTAAACTTACGCTGGCTGTGGAAAACCGGTTGGTGAATCTCTTTCAGAGAACATTCCCAAATGCCACTGTAGGATTTCACAGGACTTACAAAATTCATGGCAGGGATTTCAGAATCTTGCCCTTCATGGATGAAGACTACTCCGGCATTGACATGTGGGCTCCCATCGCGACCTTCATGCGGGAATACCGCAGAACGCTGGACGCCTTTCCGGATCGCGTAGGCTATCTGAAGCCAGACCCCGAACGCGTGGCCTACTGGTCCAACTGGCTGAAAACCGTTTCTGACCTGCCCAAGGTCGGCCTTCTCTGGAAGAGCGGCATCATCAGCAATGGTCGCCATCGGTTCTTTTCGCCTTTTGACCGCTGGGAGCCCATTCTGAAGACCCCCGGGGTCACCTTCGTCAATCTGCAGTATGGGGATTGTGATCCGGAACTCGCCCGCGCCAGGGAAGACTTCGGTGTTGAAATCATTCAACCTCCGGGCATCGACCTGAAACAGGATCTGGATGAGGTGGTCGCCCTGTGCGCCGCCATGGATCTTGTGATCGGCTTCTCCAACGCCACCTTCAACATGGCTGCCGCGGCCGGCGCGCCGTCCTGGCTTATCCTGCCCCCGGCCGCCTGGACCAGCATGGGCACCGGTCGATATCCCTGGTACCCCCAGGTTCGGCTTTTCATGCCCGAAGAGTTCAATAACTGGGACCCGGTCATGCAGGAAATCGCCGCAAGCCTGGGCGAATACGCCGCCAACCCCACGGACTGACCCACGGAAATCTGCCCTGCAGAGGCTACAAAACCGCCGGAGAAGGCTTCTCCGCGCGGAACGCCCTTGAATGTCGCGTCCCAGGCTCTAGTCTGACTCCAGTTTGAAACAATTGTTCGAGAGCCGGCGCCCCGTCGCGTCGTCCCGGGGAGCCCATATGAAGCAGCGTTTTGAAGGCACTGAGAATTACGTCGCCACCGACGACCTGAAGGTGGCGGTGAACGCCGCGATCGCCCTGGAGCGTCCGTTGCTGATCAAGGGCGAGCCCGGCACCGGCAAGACCGTTCTGGCCTATGAAATCGCCAAGGCGCTCGATTCCGAACTGATCACCTGGCACATCAAGTCGACCACCAAGGCTCATCAGGGCCTTTACGAGTACGACGCCGTTTCCCGTCTGCGCGACAGCCAGCTGGGCGACGAGCGCGTCAAGGACGTCAAGAACTACATCAAGAAGGGCAAGCTCTGGGAGGCCTTCACCTCCGGCAAGCGCCCGGTCCTGCTGATCGACGAAATCGACAAGGCCGACATCGAATTCCCGAACGACCTGCTCCAGGAGCTCGATCGGATGGAATTCTACGTCTACGAGACCAATGAGACCATCAAGGCCGAAATCCGCCCGGTGGTGATCATCACCTCGAACAATGAAAAGGAACTGCCGGACGCCTTCCTGCGCCGCTGCTTCTTCCACTACATCAAGTTCCCGGAAGCCGAGACGATGAACGAAATCGTCGAGGTCCACTTCCCCGGCATCAAGCAGAAGCTGGTCAATGAAGCCCTGCGGATCTTCTACGACATGCGCAAGGTGCCCGGCCTGAAGAAGAAGCCCTCCACCTCGGAACTCCTCGACTGGCTCAAGCTGCTCATGGTCGAAGACATTGACGAGAACGCCCTGAAGGAACGCGATCCCACCAAGCTGATCCCGCCCCTGCATGGCGCCCTGCTGAAGAACGAACAGGACGTCCACCTGTTCGAACGTCTGGCCTTCCTGGCCCGCCGCGAAGGCGCTGCGCGCCCCGGCCAATAAGTCGGTACAGGCCTCGCTCCAGAGCATGTTCCGATAAGTGGGAACCGGTTATCGGACCGAAACATGCTCCAACGCGCTAAAAATGCGCTGAAGCGAGGCTTACCGCGAATTCACTCGACCTTTTCAGGCTTCGCCCTCACCGTTCCCATCGAACGGACAGGAGATGATCGTCCATGAAAGCCCTAGCTCTCTGCGCTGTCTCGGCACTTGCCCTGAGCACCGCCGCCTGCGCGCAACGTGACAGTCATTCGGCAGCCATGACCGGGCGTCTCGACTGCCCCGAGCAGGCTGGGGATCTCATGCGCACCAGCATTTCGCCGGATGGCAAGTCCTGCGAATACCAGATTGCAGATGGCGCCCATGTGTCCCTGAAGCTCGTGGCTCTGGACGCCAAGGGGCCCGACACCTTGCTGACCCGGCTGGAAACCGAACTCAGGGCCGAAGCCGCCACGGACGAGGGTGTTCAAACCGCTGAAACCGACGCCGCCAAGGCTGTTGAAGAGGCCCGCCAGGACGCCGCAGAAGCCCAGAAGGCTGAAGCCGAAGCCAGGGCTGACTCAGAGAAGGCCTGGTCAGCATCGGACTCGGCCAGGGATGCATCCGAGATTTCGGAAGTCGAACGGACTGTTGACTCCAAGCTCAAGGAGCGGGGCCTCAGCGACGGCGATCAGTCGGCCAGCGTTGTCCTGCCCGGGGTCCGCATTGACGCGGATGGAAAGGATGACTCAGCTCACATTTCCATGCCCGGCGTGCGCATAGACGCCGAGGGGGACGGCGCCGCCATCCGTGTTGGGCGCATGCACATCGACACCGACAATGACAAGGCCGTGGTCAAGGCCGTGTCTGATGTCCGACTGAGGGGCGAAGGTCTGGCCAGAACCAAACGGGGCATCCAGGCCATGTTTGTCTATGCCGGAGACAATCTGGGCGGTGGCTACAAGTATGTCGGCTATGAAGTGGCCGGGCCCAAGACAGGGCCGCTGACGGTCGCCATCATCAAGTCGAAGAAGTCCGGCGGTTTCCATGGCGACGTCTATGGAGACGTCAAGCGCCTGGTCCGGCGCAATGGCGGCGTGTAGGGCGCCAGACCTCCAGGCTGGCATTCAGCCTGTGGGTTGGACCTCGACGACCTTGTAGGTCAGGGGCCGGCCGTCTTCGTCCGTCACGGTGACATATTCCCCGACGGCGAAGCGATGATCGCCAAGGCGGTGCACCGGCTCGTCATCCGCTGATCCGGCTACATCATAGTCAAAGAACCAGACCTTGCCGCGATGGGCGAGGTGCCCAATGGCCGGGTCCTCATCCGGCGAAAACCGTCGCACGCTGCAGGCTGCCTTGTGTTTGGCATAGGCAGCTTCATCCAGATGGCTGTCGGAGGTCAGGGGCGCGGTCAGGGTGTAGCCTCGATGGTCATCCCCGCCGGCGAACTCCGTGCCGGGATTGCGGGCCAGCCGCATGACGATACGAGACAGGGACATGGAATGACCTTCGTGACTCAGTGGGACAGGAAAAGGGTCGGCTGATCGGCGGCCAGAAGGCTGCGGGTTGTGCCACCAAAGATGAATTCCTGGAGCCTCGGGTGACCAAAGGCGCCGGCGACCAGGATTTCGGCATTCGCCTTCTTGGCGGCGTAGAGCAGGACCGGGCCAGCATCGCCGCTGTCGGGCAGCATATCAATGTCAGCCGCAATGCCGCGGGCCGCGTAATAGCCCTGGAGCTTGGCGGGATCAAAGCTGCGGGAACTGGCCTTGGGCGCTGCCAGGATCACGACCTTTGAGGCCTTTTCCAGAAGAGGCATGGCCAGGCGCGCCGCACGGCTGGCTTCCTTGCCGCCATCCCAGGCGACCGCAACCACACCACCAACCTTGAAACCCTCACGGGCGATCAGAACGGGCCGCTGCTCGTCGGCCACCATCTGCTGGAAGACTTCAGCCAGCGGGCCCCGACCCCGTGGGGGATCATTTGAGAAGACCACCACATCTGACAGGCGGCTTTCTACCGACAGCCCAGCCCATACAGGGGTCTGAAGTGCGATGAACTGCTTCTTGGTATAGGCGCAGGCATCCATATGGGCCCGGGCGTGCTTCTCACCCACGGCGGCGGCTTCCTTCAGGGACTCAAGCGCCGTGCTCTGCACCCCACCCAGAAACCCTTCGCCCATCCAGGGCATGAGGTCGGCCACATCGGCAGGCGCATAGACGCCCGCCAGTTCGGCGCCGAAGGGCTCGGCCAGAGCGGCTCCGGCCAGGATCGCGGCCTTGTCGTCTGCGCCGCCCGACAATGGAGCGATAATCCGTGCCCAACTCATAGCTGCGTCCCTCATGATGCAAGTTCACACGCGAGCATGCCCCCATGCATTGATCTTTCTCAAGTCCTGGTTCAGGTCAGGGGATCACGAGAAGGGGAACGGCGAAGTGGTCAAAGGGTTGCGAAAGGCCAAGGACCTGCCCAGGGCCTGGCAGCGCATGTTGTCCGGCCGTCGCCTTGACCTGCTGGACCCCTCCCCCATGGATATCGAGATCGAGGACATCGCCCACGGCCTGGCCCGTGTCGCCCGGTGGAACGGTCAGACCGTAGGCGAGCACGCCTTTTCCGTGGCGCAGCACTCCCTGGTGGTCGAAGAGGTCTGCGCCCACATCCAGCCGGATCTCGAACCCCGCTGGCGGCTGACCGCCCTGCTGCACGACGCCTCGGAATATGTGATCGGCGACATGATCAGCCCGTTCAAGGCCGCCCTCGGCTATGATTACAAGGTGTTTGAGGAGCGGCTGGAAAACGCCATCCACATCCGGTTCGGCCTTCCCGCCAAGACCCCGCCGGCCATCAAGAAGCTGATCAAGCGCGCAGACCGCACCAGTGCCTTCTTCGAAGCCACCCAGCTGGCAGGGTTTGCCCGTGACGAGGCGCTCGACCTGTTCGACGCGCCGCCGGTCGGCTATCAGCTGGAGATCGAACCCCTTACCGCCCACCAGGCGCAGATGCGCTTCGTGGCCCGGTACCATACCCTGTCGGAGGCCGCCGGCTTTGCCTCTGCGCCTGCGGCTTTCGAGACGGAGTGAGCATGACCCTCATCGTCTGCGGATTGGCTGAAGCCGCCAGGGTGATCGCCGAGCGCCGCCCCTCCCATATGGTCTCACTGCTGGATCCTTCCAGCATGATCACCACCCCCCTGGGCATCAGGGCGGAGCGGCATCTGAAGCTGGGGGTAAATGACATCTCCATACCCACCGAGGGCCTGGTTCCACCCAATGAAGAGGTCGTCCTCAACCTGCTGGAGTTCAGTCGGTCCTGGGATGAGACCGCCCCCATGCTGGTCCACTGCTGGGCCGGGATCAGCCGCTCTACGGCGGCGGCCTTCGTCATAGCCTGCGACAAGAGCCCGGGAGCCGATGAGCGGTCCCTGGCCCTGACCATGCGACAGGCCTCCCGCCACGCTTCGCCGAACCGGCGGATCGTCACCCTGGCCGACGACATCATGGGCAGGGGCGGCCGCATGGTCGACGCCCTGGACGCCATGGGCGATTACGACTTCATCGGCGCGGGTGCGCCCTTTGACTTTGCAGCGCGCCACTGATGGTCAATCGGGTTGTCATCGGACTTTCAGCCGTGGTGGTCGCCGTTCGGGATGGCCAGGCCCTGGTGCTGACAGTTCGGGCGCCTGGCCAGCCGGCCGGCCTGCCCTTCGGACCCTTTGACCCCGATGGCGACCGGACATTCGAACTGGCCCTGCGGGCCTTCGTGACCGCCCAGACCCGGTTCGATCTTGGCTATGTGGAGCAGCTCTACACCTTCGGCGACAAGGGCCGGGACGCGCCTGTGGCCGTTCTGGAAGCCGGCGACCGGGCAGCCCGGGTCATCTCGGTGGGTTATCTTGGCCTGACCCCTCATGCCGTTGAAACCCACGCGCCAGACAGCGCCTGGGCGGACTGGCTGAAGTTCTTCCCCTGGGAGGACTGGCGGGAAGGCCGCCCCCCTGCCCTCACCGCCATGGAGCCCGCCCTGCGGAACTGGGCGAGAGGTGACCGACTGCCGCGCACCCGCCTCCTGTTCGCCCTGGACGGCGCACCCTGGAATGAAGAGCGGGTCCTGGAGCGCTATGAGCTGCTCTATGAGGCGGGCCTGGCGCCCGAGGCGGCCCGGGATCGCGGCGAGGCGCCGGCCCCTGCCCTTTCCGCCCTTGGCGCTGCCCTGGGCGAGCCGATGATTTCCGACCACCGGCGTATTCTGGCGACGGCCCTCTCCCGGCTGCGGGGCAAGCTGAAATACCGCCCGGTGATCTTCGAGGTCATGCCGGAGTCCTTCACCCTGTCGGCCCTGCAGCGGGCGGTTGAGGCGGTGGCGGGCATCCGGCTTCACAAACAGAACTTCCGTCGGGCGCTTGAGCGGGCTGACCTGGTCGAAGGACTGGGCAGGCTGGACCAGGACACCGGCGGGCGCCCCGCCGAACTCTTCCGCTTTCGCCGGGAAGTGCTTGGGGCCAGGCCAGTCTCAGGTCTTTCCCTGCCCCTGCTGCGGGACGATTCGTCGGCGGGCTGAAATCGGTGGTCGCCATGGCCTGCGGCTTCGTGATCTAAGGTCCGCAAAAGACCACCCCGGAGGAAACCACCATGACCGTCAACCGCCAGATCCACCTCATCAAGCGCCCCTCAGGGCTCGTGACCGTCGACGATTTCGCCATTGTCGAAACCACGACCCCCGACATCGGCGCCGGCGAGATCCAGGTCCGCAACCTGCTGATGTCCGTAGACCCCTATATGCGGCCCCAGCTGGACGCCAACCAGCCGCTCAACGCCCCCCTGCTGGGCGGCGGCATTGGTCGGGTGACCCAGTCTGACAACCCGAAGTTCCAGGTGGGCGATATTGTCCGGCACGGAGCGGGCCAGCGGGAAGTCTTCAACAGCGATGGCCGTGGCGTCCAGGTGATCAACCCCGATCCCGAATTGCCCCTCAGCGTCTACATGCACGCCCTGGGCGGCACGGGCATCACCGCCTATGGCGGGCTGCTGGAAGTCGGCGCGCTCAAGGACGGTGAGCAGGTCTTTGTCTCGACCGCCGCCGGCGCGGTCGGATCGGTGGTCGCCCAGATCGCCAAGATCAAGGGCTGCCATGTGGTCGGCGCCACCGGGGCGGCCGACAAGAAGGCCTGGCTGCTGGACGAGGTCGGGCTGGACGGCGCCATCAACTATCAGGCCGAGCCCCTCGCCAAGACCCTGAAGGCCCTCATGCCCAAGGGCATTGACGTTTATTTCGAGAACGTCGGCGGCGCCCATCTGGATGCGGCCCTGCCTCGCATGAATGTACGGGGCCGGATCCCGGTCTGCGGCATGATCTCGACCTATAACGGCGGCGGCGAAGGCGTCCGCAACCTCTCCACCATCATCTACAGCCGGGTCCGGATGGAAGGCTTCGTGGCCAGTGATTTCGGCCACCTCAACGCCCAGTTCCAGTCTGACATGACCGCCTGGCTGAAAGCCGGCAAGGTCAAGTACCAGGAGACCATTCTCGATGGCTTCGAGCGTGGGCCCGAAGGCCTGGTCGGCCTGTTCTCGGGAAAGAACAACGGCAAGATGTTGATCCGCCTGGGCGAATAGCCCTGGGGCCTGACCGGCCAGGGCCGGTCAGGCTTTCTCAGGACATCAACGTAAAGATGACCGGAAGGGCGATACCCGACAGCAAGGCGGCCAGGACCAGCCCCTTGCGGCGGTTGTACATCAGGCCCATCCACACCCCGAGGCCGGTCGAAACGACCAGACCCACCGAGACGAAGGCGAAGTAGGCCTGCATGAGCTTCACGCCGAGGGGCTTCTCACGCTTTTTTGGCGGCGCCTTAGCAGCTTCACCGCCTGCCTTGGCAGGTGCGGCGCCTTCGGGGCGCTCCCGCTTGGGCGCAGCGGCGAACACCGAATCCTTGTGCAGACGCCCCATCTTCTCGACGATGGGCAGAGGTTTGTAATTGGGGTGGCTCTCCTGCAGCCGATAGACCTGAAGGCCGCCAGAGATGGCGAACATCAACAGGCTCGGCGCGATCAGGGCGCTCACATAGACGTGGATCTGCCGGATAAACGCCAGCCGGAGGGCGGGATTGGCGCGGGGACGTTCGGACATTGTATCGCCTTCAGTTTTGACGGTGCTGGTCGTGCACCCGATAACGCGAATGCGCCGTGATCTGACGCAACTATTCGGCTGGAGCGTTCAGGGATCGCCACTGCGCCTTGAGACTGGCGCTGGTGTCGCGACTTCCGTCCGGACTCCAGCCCGGTGGTCCGACAACATAGCCAAGGACATCACGCAGGGATTTCGCCCGCGCAACATCGGAGAACATTCCGACCCATTCGTGAAACGCGACCCTCAGGATATTGAAGTCTCCCAGGTTCTTCACAATGCCATAGCGGCAGGGCTCCTCGTCCAGTTCTGGCTGGAAAGTGCCAAACAGCTTGTCCCAGATGATGAGGATTCCGGCATAATTGCTGTCGAGATAGCGCGGGTTCCGGGCGTGATGGACCCGGTGATGGCTGGGCGTATTCATCACCGCCTCGAACCAGCGCGGCATGCGGCCGATGGCTTCGGTGTGGATCCAGAACTGATAGACCAGACTGATACCCTGCTGGATGGCGATCTGGGCCGGTGAAAATCCCAGCCACGCCAGGGGCAGCCAGAGGATCCAGGTTCCGGCAATGCCGCCGGTCCAGGTCTGCCTCAGGGCCGTCGACAGGTTGTAGTGCTGGCTGGTGTGGTGATTGACGTGGGCCGCCCACCAGAACCGACGCTCGTGGCTCAGCCTGTGGAACCAGTAATAGGTCAGGTCCTCCAGGAAGAAGATCGCCACCCAGCCCCAGATGGCGGTGAAGGGGACGGTGAAGATGCGGTGGTTGTAGACGAAGACCGTGGCCGCAAAGATCGCACCGCCCAGCAGGACGCCGGGAATTCCCCGCCCAAGCCCCATGGCCAAAGAGGTCAGTGTGTCCCTGGCCTCGTAGTGGGTCTTCACCCACCCCATCCGCGCCAGGCCGATTTCCAGGATTATGGCCAGGATGAAAAAGGGAACCGCGAGGGTCACCGGGTCGAATGGGGCGTGAAGCATTATGGAACCTGGATCGGGGGCCAGGCGGCGAAGGCCAGATTCGCCCTGGGCGCCGCAAAATCATGAAGTCGGACCATTACCGTGCCGTTTGTCACCGTCGAGGCCGCAATGTCTTCCCAGGGCAGGTGTCTGGCGACAAACCCGTCGCCGGCGGCATAGAGGACCATGGCGGCGGCGCCTGACTTGGCGACGGCGCCCCGGCCGTCATCACTGATCCACACCCGCTCCAGCGGCCGGCCCGGGAACTCCTCGGACAACAGCCTCCGTGCGGCAGCTTCATCCAGGGCTGGCATGGGCCTGGCGAGTCGCGCCAAGGCCGCAAGTCCTGCCAGCACGAGGACAGCGACGCCGGATGCGGCCGTTTGCAACAGGAATGCGGTGGTGAAAATGGTCAGATCCTCCTCACCCAAGGTCCGACGCCGCCGCCTGCCCCGTCAAGGCGGCATTCGCCATGAGGCTTTGCGAACCCGGGAGAAAGGCGCTTAAGTCCTGGCAAAACATCCCAGGAGGAAATGCGATGAAGGACTTTGCCGGCAAGACCGCCGTGATCACCGGCGGCGGAACAGGCATGGGCCGGGAACTGGCTCGCCAGCTGGTGGCTGAAGGCTGCAATGTGGCCATGTGCGATGTCTCGGCGAAGAACATGGCCCAGACCATCGCCCTCTGCGACGCCGACGGCCGGCCGCAGGGAACCCGGATCACCGCCCATGTGGCAGACGTTTCCGACGAAGCCCAGCTCATCCGTTTTCGCGAAGAACTGGTGGAACAGCACCAGCTGGACCACATCCATCTGCTGTTCAACAATGCCGGTATCGCCGGCGGCGGATCCATGGTCCGTGACAGCCGTGAAGCCTGGGAAAAGACCTTCAATGTCTGCTGGGGCGGGGTCTATCTGGGGGTCCGCACCTTCCTGCCCCTGCTGATGGCGGCAGATGAGGGACACATCATCAACACCTCCAGCGTCAACGGTTTCTGGGGAACCATAGGGCCGACCACGCCCCACACCTCCTATGCCGCCGCCAAGTTCGCTGTGAAGGGCTTTACCGAAGCCCTGGTCACGGACCTGCGGAACACTGCCCCGCACATCAAATGCTCGGTAGTCATGCCCGGGCATATCGGCACGTCCATTGTCGCCAACTCCCGCAAGGTACAGGCCGGAACCGAGGCTGACGAAATGACACCTGAGGAAATCGCCGCCGCCCGCGCCGCAGCGACGGCGGCAGGGGCGGACATGAGCCAGGTCCCGGACGCCGCCATCGCCGCCATGGTCGCCGAGCGGGCCCGCAGCTTCCTGGAAGACGCCCCGATGACGGCCGCGGAAGCCGCCCGGGTCATACTTGATGGGGTCAAGGCCGAGCGTTGGCGCATTCTGGTGGGCGACGATGCCCACATGCTCGACGAATGGGTCCGCCGTGACCCGGAACAGGCCTATGAGGTGAAGTTCTATGAAGACTTCACCAAGGCTGTTGGGTGGCGACTGGGCAGCTGAGGCTTCAGACAACCCTCACCTTTGTCGTCTTGAATGGGGTCTTCCGATTCTCTGCATCTGCGGCAGGCCCACTTTCCATGTCCAACCTCCTCACCCTGCTCCGAACCGGCGACTGGCTCACGCCGCAGAGGCTGAAGCTGATCGCCGTATTGTTCGCCATGGTCTCCCTGGTGGGTCTGGCCGGCGACATCTGGGTTCATACCCGGTTCGGCGTGGTGAATGGCGAAGGCGAGCAGCTGGGTCGGGACTTCGTGAACTACTGGGCCGGGCCCCGCCTGGCCATGCAGGGCCAGGCCGCCAAGGCCTACGACCTGAACTGGTTCTGGGCCTATGAGCGCAGCCTGACAGCGCCGAACGCCGAATTCAAATGGTACGGCTATCCGCCGGTAGCCATGGTGCTGGCCGCACCCTTCGCCCTCCTGCCCTTCCTGCCGGCCTTTGCGGCCTGGACCCTCAGCGGCTGGGCGATCGTCACCGGCATGCTGTCGAACCGGCTGACGCCCCTTTGGGCAGGCCTGGCCGTGCTGGCCCTGCCAGCCTTCCAGTTCAATGTGATGACGGGCCAGAACGGCGCCTTCACCGCTGCCCTGCTGGCTGGGGGGATCATGGTGCTAGAGTCCAGCCCGATCCTCGCCGGCATGTTGTTTGGGGCTCTCTGCTACAAGCCGCACATGGGCGTCCTGATCCCGGTGGCCATGCTGGCGGCGGGCCGCTGGAAGACCATCTTCTCAGCGGCGGCGACAGTTGCCCTGCTGGTGGCGATCAGCCTGGTCTGGACCGGCCTTCCGACCTGGGAAGGCTTCCTGCACAACACGCCTTTCCACAGACGGATACTTGAGTCCCAAGGGCTGGGCTTCATCCACATGCCCTCCACCTATCTCATGCTTCGCAGGATCGGGGTGGACAGCCTGTTCGCCTATGGTCTGCAGGGGGCGACAAGTCTGCTTGCCGCCTGGATGGTCTTCTCGGTCTGGCGCACGACGGCCTCAAAGGAGCTCAAGGGTGCTGTCCTGCTGGTCGCCACTTTCGTCGCGACGCCCTATGTCTGGGACTATGACCTGATTGCCCTGCTTTTCGCCTCTGTCTGGCTCTGGGCTGAAGCTGAAAGGACCGCTTGGCGGAATTGGGAGAAGACCGCCCTGATGGCCATGCTGGCCCTGCCTAGCCTGGCGAGCCTGATAGTGCTCCCGACCGGCCTGCAACTTGGGCCTTTCGCCATGTGGTGGGTCTTGATCCTGCTGGTCCGGCGGGCGACCAGCCCCCAGAAACTGGCCACGTCCTGACCACATGCTTGGGGTTCGTTAACCCAACCCGCCTAGACGGGTTTCATGGCTGATACGATCCTGAAGCGCCGGAACAAGGCGAACCTTCGCCCCCGGGACATCCACGACGCACTCGACCGTGCAGCGGAAGTCGCTCCGCCTGTGCATGCTGCGGAAGTCGCCGTGGTCATTCCCTGCTATAACGAGCAGGCGACCATTGCTGATCTGGTCCTTGCTTTTCGGGCAGCCCTGCCCCTGGCGCAGATCTACGTATTCGACAACAATTCCAGCGACCTGACATGTCAGGAAGCCCGACGGGTCGGCGCCCTCGTCCGCCATGCCCCCCGCCAGGGAAAGGGCAATGTGGTGCGGCAGATGTTTTCAGACGTCGACGCCGACATCTATGTGATGGTCGATGGCGACGGCACCTACGATGTATCCGCCGCACCCCGCCTGATCGCCGAACTTCTGGATGGCGGTTATGACATGGTCACTGGCTCGCGGGTGACAGAGGTCCAGGCCGCCTATCGCCCCGGTCATGTCTTCGGCAATCGACTGCTCACCGGCCTGGTCAGCATCGGCTTTGGCTGTCAGGTCCGGGACATGCTTTCCGGCTACCGGGTCTTCAGCCGTCGGTTCGTGAAGAGCTTCCCGGCTTCTTCAGCCCGCTTCGAGGTTGAAACCGAGCTGACCGTTCACGCCCTGCAGATGCGCCTGCCCACCAGCGAGGTCGAGACGGCCTATGGCGCCCGGCCTGAAGGCTCGACCAGCAAGCTGAACACCATCCGCGACGGCATCCGCATTCTGGCCATGATCGGCCTTCTGCTGCGGGACGAGAAGCCCCTGCCCTTCTTCGGTGTTTGCGGCCTCGCCCTCTTCGCCGTGGCCGCCGCCATGGGACTGCCCGTCGTCGCCGAGTTCTGGAGAACGGGCCTGGTTCTGCATTTCCCGACCCTGATCGTCTCGGTCGGCGTCGCCGTGACAGGCCTGCTCAGCTTTACCTGTGGCCTCATCCTCGATTCCGTCGCCAGGGCCCGCCAGGAGCAGCGTCGCTTCGCCTACCTTCAGCACCCCGCCCCCTCTCATCTGAGATAGGCCGCACCCATGACTGTCGTTGACGCCCGCTACTATGAGGCCACAGCCCCGAAATCGCTCAGCGAGCGGGTACTGGTCTGGGCGCGGGAGGCCATGTACCGCGACTTTGAACGGGTGATGGCCCCGAAGGCCAGCGACCAGATCCTCGATGTCGGCGTGTCCGATGTGATCAATGACGGCGCCAACATGCTGGAATGGCGCTATCCCCATCGCCAGAACATCACCGCCGCTGGGCTGGGTGAAGGCGCCCTCTTCCGCAACGCCTATCCCGAAGCGACCTACCGCCAGATCCAGCCCGGGGCGCCGCTTCCCTTCGCAGATCAGCAGTTCGACATCGCCGTTTCCAATGCGGTGATTGAGCACACGGGCAGTCGCGAGGCCCAGAAGGCGTTTGTGGCTGAACTGTCGCGGGTGGCGAAAACGGTCTTCCTTACAGCTCCGAACCGCTGGTTTCCCATCGAGCATCACACCGCCCTGCCCCTGGCCCACTACCATCCAGCGACCTTTGCCGCGGGGTGTCGACTGACGGGCAAGGAACTCTGGCTGGACCCGGCGGAGCTGATCCTGACCGGCCCGGCGGACCTGCGGGCGGCAATCCCGGCGGGCCGCAAGGCAGACCTGGGCTATACGGGCCTCAAGCTGGGGCCGTTCAGCTCGAACATCTATATGGTCCTGCGGGCGGACTGAGAAAACCGCTTCAGGAGCACGACGGGATCCCGCGTCTCTGAAGTCGAGATCAGATCGGCCTTGCGCACAATCAGGCCAAGGGCTGGCCTTGCCAGAAATTCCCTGGGCTTTACCCCGCCATAGCGTGCATGCGTCAGCGCGCCCCCGGAAAAGTCCTTCAGCGCCTTCAGACGCTCACCATCGGCTCGGAAGAACGGGGGAAGGATCAGCAACCAGTCTGACTTCGCCGCCATCGCTGCCGCCACCAGTCCCCCCTGGATCAGGTCGACACCGGCGTCCTCGCAGAAGTCTGCTGTCGGGTCTTCAGATCCGTCATCAGCAACCAGGACTTCGCGGATCAGGCCATCCACCGCAGCCGGAGTGAGATCACCCAGCAGCTTCTGCAGGTCTTCGAACTGATTGCGGGCGGGGATAAGCACGGAAAACATGCCGCCACTGGCCTTGAACCCGTTGCTGAAGTCAAGAATGTTCTTTTTTTGTTCTCTTTTTCCGCTAGGGTTTCGCCATGCCTGCGACATCCCTTCCAATCCCCGCCCGCGGACGTGGCGCCCGGTCAAACATTTCCAGCCGGTTTGAAGGCCAGGTCCGCGAAGGCTTTGACGATGGCTGGACCCTTGAGGACCCTCAGCCGGCGCAGATCCGCACGACCCTGTCGGAGGAAGTCGCCCGGACCATCATCACGCGCAATGACAGCCCCGACATCGGGTTTGACCGATCCATCAACCCCTATCGCGGCTGCGAACACGGCTGCATCTACTGTTACGCAAGACCAGCCCACGCCTATATGGGGCTTTCCCCGGGTCTGGATTTCGAGACCCGGCTGTTCTTCAAACCGAACGCCGCCGAGCTATTGAGCCGCGAACTCAGCAATCCTCGCTACAAGGTCGGCGTCATACACATTGGCGGCAATACCGATCCCTATCAGCCCCAGGAGAAGGCCACCCAGGTCACGCGGCGGATCATCGAGGTTCTGGCCAAGTTTCAGCACCCCTTCTCGATCATCACCAAGTCGGGGCTGATTGAACGGGATCTCGACCTCCTGGCGCCCATGGCGGCCAGGGGCCTGGCCCGGGTCGCCATCTCCATCACCACACTGGACCGGAAGCTGGCCCGAAGCATGGAGCCCCGCGCCGCAGCGCCCGAACGCCGCATGGCTGCCGTTCGATCACTTGCCGGGGCAGGCGTTCCAACCATGGTCATGTTCGCTCCGGTCATTCCGGGGCTCAATGATCATGAACTCGAGGCTGTTCTCGAGGCTTCGGCCAGGGCGGGAGCCCGCAGCGCAGGCTATGTCGCCCTGCGACTGCCCCGGGAGATTGCGGCCCTGTTTCAGGAATGGCTGGCGACAGACCATCCGGATCGGGCTGACAGGGTCATGTCCCTGGTCCGGCAGATGCGCGGTGGAAAGGACTATGACGCAGACTGGAAAACCCGCCTGAAAGGCGAAGGGCCCATTGCAGAGATCCTGGCCAGGCGGTTCGCCATGGCGCGGAAGCGGTATGGCCTGGATCAGCCCCAACCCGGCCTCAGGACGGATCTCTTTGCCCGCCCCGGTATGCCGGGCGATCAGGGCGACCTGTTTGGGCCCTGATCTGCCCTACTTGCCGACAGCGCCGGTGATTTCCTTGATCATGGCCTGGACAGGCGCCTTGCCGCCAACCGCCCAGATCAGCTTCAGATGGGCAAGCGTGCGGGCTGCAGCGTCGTCAAAGCGCCAGTCGCAGTCTTCAAATCGACACTGACGGAAGACCGGGGTTTCCCCACCGGAATAGACCATGCGGCAATCGCGGAATTCGCAGTCCTCGAAAGCCTCGCCATCCAGCTGGACGGTCTCACGGTTGAATATGATCGCGGTCTGCATAGGTGGGCTCACGCTTCGTCGTCGTTGGCGTCAGCAGCGTCATCGTCGCCGGCGGCCGGTGAATTGGGATTGTCCCGTTCGCGTTGTTCGCGCTTGGCCTTGGCCTTTTCAGCCACCTTGATCGCCTTCAGACGATCCCGTTCCATGCGTTCGAAATTGTAGTTGGGTTTGCGCGCCATGCCCGCAGCCTCCTCGTAAACTGGATTGATCAGGGACTATTTGCGCGCCTTGCGGGCGGCATAGCGGGCGTCACGGGCGGCCTTGGCCTCGGCCTTGGTCAGCGCCTTGCGCTCCTTGCGGGCGCCGCGCTTGGCGCCCAGTTCGGCTTCGGCCAGGGCGTCGGCTTCCAGACGCTGGGCTTCGGCTATCTCTTCAGCCAGGGCCTTGGCGGTGGCGCGGGCTTCGGCGCGGGCAGAGCGGACGGCGGCCAGTTCGTCGGCCTTCTCCTTGGCCCGAAGAGCGGCGCGCTCGGCGAACATGGGGTCGATGACCGCCGCTTTGGGCTTCATCTTTTCGAGCAGGGCCTTCTTGGCCTCTGCAGCCGACTTCAATCGCTCGGCGAATCCGGTCTTGTCGTTCTCGTTCATCACACTCTGGGGTGTTTGGGCCGGGCCGTACCGGACGGTTTGAAGGTATGGCGGAAAATGTCCTGCCACCGTCTTCGGCATGGTGTAGCGTCCGAACATGGACGATCAGACCCGCAGCCGAGGCCCTGCATGGCACAGTTTGGCGCGAACACCTAACGGCGAGGCGTCTTCATGCCTCAATTGACGGTCTGGTACGACGGAGACTGCCCCCTTTGCGTCCGGGAAATCGCCCTGATCCGGCGACTGGACCCAGGCGGCAGGATTGCATTCGAGAATCTGGCTCAGGGCGGATCATGCCCCCTGGACCGGGACGCCCTGCTGGCCCGCTTTCACGCCCAGGAGGCTGGCGGCCCCATGCTTTCCGGGGCGGCGGCCTTCGCCGCCATGTGGCGGGCGACGCCCCTCCTCCGCCCTCTGGGCCTTGCCGCGCGCTGGCCACCGATCCTCTGGTGTCTGGAGCGGCTCTATCGGCTATTCCTCATCATTCGTCCCGGCTTGCAGGGACTGGTCCGACGCGTGGCGCCCCTTTCATGACTGATCCCGGCAACAACACCCCAAAAGCAGCCCTGATCCTTGGCGTAGCGGGACTTGTTCCCTTCTTCGCTCTCTCCGCCGCCATCGCCCTTCGGCTGCAGACGCCCTATGGGTCGGCCTCACTCTGGCTGGCAGCCTATGGCGCCGTCATCCTGTCATTCATGGGCGGAGCGCAGTGGGGGATTACCGTCGCCCGGCCAGGACGTGGGGATAACTGGCGGGCCTATGCGGTCAGCGTCATACCGGCCCTGGTGGCCTGGCCTGCCCTCTTCCTGCCGATTACCTGGGCCCTGGCGACCCTCTCAGTCACCTTTGCCTGCCTGCTTGGCTATGACCTTTGGACCGTCCGCCGGGGCGAGGCCCCAGAGTGGTATGGCCAGCTGAGGCTTGGTCTGACTGCTGCAGTGGTTCTCTGCCTGACCTTTGCAATCCTGGCCAACAAGAGCCCTATCTAGCGCTCAAACACCCCGACCAGTTCGATGTGGGGCGACCACAGGAACTGATCCACAGGCAGAACCTGCTTCAGGACAAAGCCTGCGTCCACCAGGGTCCTGGCGTCCCGCGCAAAGGTTGCTGGATTGCACGAAACCCCGATCACCCGCGCCACGGATGAACGGGCCAGTTCGGCTGATTGCTCAGCAGCCCCTGACCTGGGCGGGTCAAAGACCACCGTATCGATCTTTTTCAGCTCTTCGGCCAGGACGGGGCGGCGCACCAGGTCCCGGGCCTCGGCGACAATGCCCTTCAGACCAGGCGCTGTCGCCGTCGCGGCCGTCACCGCGCGGATTGCCGGCGCAGACATCTCCGCCGCCATCACCGGCGCCACTGCTGCGAGGGGGAAGGTGAAGGTGCCGACGCCGCAATAGAGGTCGGCGATCCGTGTAGCGCCCTCGGCGGCCCTGGCGACAAAGGCGCTCATCATGGCTTCGGCTTCGACCGTGGCCTGCAGGAAGGCGCCGGCCGGCAGGGCGACCGTGGCAGGCCCGAAGCGGACGGTCGGCTGGCGCGCCATGAAGGCGATCTCGCCATCAATGGTCACCCGGGCGAAGTCGGCCTCGGCGGCGCGCTCGGCAAGGGTCATGCGTGCATCAGCAGACAGACCGCCGGACTTGGCCTCGACCCCTGAAATGTCCACATCCAGCCCGGCGGCGGTCAGGGTGACGTGCAGGGTCGGCGCAGACTTGTGGTGCTCGAAGAGCGGCGCCGCCAGGCGACGCAAGGCCGGAAGCGCGGCGTCGAGACGGGGGTCAGCCACCGGACAGCGTGAAATCTCCACAACCGACCAGGATTTCCGCTCCTTGAAGCCCAGACGCGCCTCATCCCGGTTTCCCTTTCGGGCATGCAGGGCAAGACGACGACGGCTTCCCGGCTTTGCGGCTATGGCCGGCAGGATCTCGGTTTCCAGGTGCTGCAGGGCCAGGGTGCCGCGCAGACGTTCGACCTTCCAGTCCAGATAGGCCCTGGCCTCCCAATGCTGGAGAGCGCAGCCGCCACAAACGCCAAAGTGCGGACAGGGCGGCTCGACCCGCTGGGAACTGGGGGTAATGACCTTGTCCAGTTCCCGCCGCTCGCCGCCACCAACTACGCGGACCAGTTCGCCTGGCAGGGCGAAGGGCGTGTAGATGGTCTTGCCGTCCGGCCCCTTGCCGACACCGTCGCCCTCCCCGCCCACGGAATCGATACGGATTTCGATGGGGGGACCGCTGACCGGCGCAGGTCCCGGTGGACGCGGGCCAGACCTCTGGGATCCGTACCGCTGGCTTTTGCCCGGGGGGCGCTTGGACTGTTTCATGATGAGAGGGGTTTAGACCATATGGAGGCGCTCTGGATACGCCTTGCCCCAGGAAAGCGTCTGGAACCCAGGAACTCTGGCCCTGCCTGGGCAATTCCCGTCTGGGGCGCATTCGCTGGCCTTGATTAAATGAACACGACACACTCTGTTCAAGGCGCGT
Source organism: Alphaproteobacteria bacterium PA2 (assembly GCA_002256425.1). Taxonomy (NCBI): domain Bacteria; kingdom Pseudomonadati; phylum Pseudomonadota; class Alphaproteobacteria; species Alphaproteobacteria bacterium PA2. Next base: position 2,374,677 of record NKIZ01000001.1, read on the forward strand.
TCAGGTTCATTTCTTCATAACCCTATTCAACACGACGGCTCCGCCGCCGCTATCAAGGGACACAAAGCCGATGAAATCCGCACTCGCCCTCAGTCTGGCAGCCGCCTGCGCCCTGTCGGCCATGGCCGTGCCGCAATACGCCGCCGCCGTGGACCGCGATTATGGCAGCGGTGACATCTGCGTGGCCAAGAAGAAGGAAGCCACAGCCAACGGAACCATTGCCGGCGGCGCCATCGGCGCACTGGCGGGGGCGGCCCTGGCTGGAAAGAAGGACCGCGCTGCAGGCGCCGTGATCGGCGGCCTTGTCGGCGCTGGCGTCGGGCATCAGGTGGGAAAGCACTACATCAAGTGCTCGCCCTACCCGACCCGCGTGGCGCAGACCGCCTACAGCCGGAAGAACTGCCAGTGGATCACCGAGACCTATGACGGTCGCGACCACGACCTCGAAATCTGCCGCAACAAGGACGGCGTCTGGCGTCCCAGCGGCCGCTCGTAATTCTCAAGCGAACTCGTAAGGAGAGTCCTCGATGAAAAATGCATCCATCTTCACCAAGGCCGGCCTCGCCGGTCTCATGGCCCTGACCGCCGTCGCAACGGCGCCGTCCTTCGCCGCCGCCCAGTCTTCGACCTACTATGGCTCGCGCAGCTACGACTATGATCCCTGCCGTCGCGATACGGTGGGCCGATCGACCACGGGCGGCGTCCTCGGCGCCCTGGCCGGCGCAGCCATCGGCTCCAATGTCGCCGGTCGCGGCGTCCGCAAGGAAGGCGCCGTCCTCGGCGCCCTGGCCGGAGCCGCCGTTGGCGCTGGCATAGGCCGCAGCTCCGCCGCCTGCCGCCCCGATCCCCGACAGGCCTACAACACTGACAACCGCGACTATGGCGACGCGTCCTATTCCGGCTACGGCTATGATGATCGCTACAATGGCGGTTACGGCTCGGCAGGATATGGCGGCGGCTATAACAGCGGCTATGGCTATTCCAACAATGGCTACGGCTATCAGGACCGCAGCACCGTGGTCGTCCGCCGCTATGAGAGCCAGCCAGTCTACCGCGATGACCGCTATGCCGCATCGCGGGCACCGGCCAATGCCGGGAACTGCTCCCTGGCGGAAAGTCCGATCTACCTGCCGGACGGCCGGGTCCAGAAGCGCTTTGTCCGGGTCTGCCAGGACGCCAACGGCCGCTATCAAGTCGTCGACTAGGGCCTGAGTCAGGATTGAGTTACAGCGCCGCCGGGCCCGGGTCCGGCGGCGTTTCTATGTGGCCTTGATGGCGTGGATCAGAAATTCCGCCTGTCCGGCGCCACCAGAAATGGGGCTGGGGGCCATGGCCTGAACGGCCCAGTCCGCACCCTCAAGGAACCCCGAGACCTCGTCCTGAACCCGGGACAGAACCTCCGGATCCTTCACAAGCCCCCCCTTCCCCACATGGTCAGGACCTGCCTCGAACTGGGGCTTGATCAGGGCGATGAGGTCCGCGCCATTGCGCGCAAGACCCAGGGCGGCCGGCAAGACCTTGGCCAGGCCAATGAAGCTCGCGTCACAGACAATGGCGTCCGGCGCTTCGGGAACAAGCTCAACGGAGAGACTGCGGGCGTCGACGCCTTCCAGAACCACCACGGAGCTATTCCTGCGCAGACTTGCGTGGAGCTGGTCGCGTCCCACATCCACCGCATAGACCCGCCGGGCGCCCCGCGAGAGACAGACTTCGGTAAATCCGCCGGTGGAAGCGCCGACATCGACGACACATCTGTCCGTCATTGAAATCGACCAGAGGTCCAGGGCGTGAACCAGCTTGAGGGCGCCCCGTCCGACCCAGGGATGAGCCGCCGTCACCTCCAGGTCGATGTCGGGATCAAGGCCTTCGGATGCCCTGGAGACGATCCGCCCGCCCGCGAGGACGCCGCCTGCAGCAATCGCCGCCTGCGCCCTGGCCCGGCTCTCGACCAGGCCGCGGGCCACCAGCAGGGCGTCAGCGCGGACCCTGGCCATCTAGCCCAGGTCTGCGAACAGCTTCTTCAGCTCGTTCTTCAGGATCTTGCCATTGGCGTTGCGCGGCAGGGTTTCGTGCCAGAACTTGACCTGCACAGGCACCTTGAAGGCAGCCAGATGCTCCGCCACGTGGGCGCGCAGTTCGGCCTCGGTCGCCTCTGCGCCGGGCTTGAGGGTGACAACGGCGCCAGGCTCCTCGCCCAGGGTGCGGTGGACAATGCCGACCACGGCGGCGTCCATGACAGCCGGGTGATCGTAGAGGACGTTCTCCACCTCAATGCAGTAGATGTTTTCGCCGCCGCGGATCAGCATGTCCTTGGCCCGGTCGATGATGAAGCAGAAGCCTTCTTCATCCACCCGCGCAAGGTCGCCAGTCCGGACCCAGCCATCGACAAAGGTCTGGGCAGTCGCCTCGGGCTTGTTCCAGTAGAGCTTCACCACCTGGGGGCCGCGAGCCCAGAGCTCTCCCACCTGGTTGGGGCCCAGAACCGTGACGCCATCGGCCGGATCACGGATTTCCAGGTCGGAAACAGGCACTGCAGGCCCGCAGCTGTCAGGACGGTTGGCGTAATCCTCGGCGCCATGATTGGTCACCGTGGCGCAGGTCTCGGTCATGCCCCAGCCATTGCCCGGCGATGAATTGGGGAAGGTTTCCTTGATCTTCCGGACCAGTTCCGGAGCCGACGGGGCGCCGCCATAGGACACGCTCATCAGGGATGAGAGGTCATAGTTCTTGCGAAGCGGGTGCTCGATCAACTGCCAGGCAATGGTCGGCACGCCGCCAGCCAGGGTGACCCGTTCACGCTCGATCAGTTCAAAGGCCCGCACCACATCCCACTTGTGCATCATGACCAGCTTGGCGCCGCCAATGATGGAGGGGTTCAGTATGGCGATGCAGCCTGTGGCGTGGAAGAAGGGCACCGATAGCAGGGTAGCCGCCTGGGGCGCATTGGGATCTGGCGTCGGCGGCGTTTCACCGCGACGCAGGAAGGCCCGCGCGCCGATCACGACCGAGGCCATGATGTTTGAATTCACCCCCCGGTGAGTGGCCAGCGCACCCTTTGGCCGGCCGGTCGTTCCGGAGGTGTAGAAGATGGTGGCGTCATCATCGGGCAGGATTTCCACGTCCGGGAGCGCCTGATCCGGAAGCCCGCCCCAGGTGGGCGGCGCGCCGATCACCGTTTCCAGCTTGGTGACCAGGGGATGGGCGATCTCCTCCCGGGCCCGGCTGACATAGACCCGCTCGAGGTCCGGACAGTTGGGCAGATGCTCGGTCAGGCGCTCGAAGCGCTCATTGTCCACCAGGGCGACCTTGGTTCCAGAGTCGGTCAGACCGTATTCCAGCTCTTCGCCGGTCCACCAGGCGTTCAGGGGCGTGACGATAGCCCCCAGGGAAACGGCGGCGTAGAAGGCAACCGGCCATTCGGGAAGGTTGCGCATGATGACCGCGACCCGATCGCCCTTGCCTACGCCGTCAGCACTCAGGCGGGCGGCCAGGGCGGCGACAGCGCGATGGAAGGCCTCGAAGGTCACGCGCTCGTCTTCATAGACCAGGAAGACCTTCTCCCCATGGGCGCGGCCGGCCTCGACCACGGAGCGGAGGGAGGGAGGCAGGTTCTTCCAGACCCGGGTCTTCACACCACCGATCAGAACTTCATCCATCTCTCCCGGCATTCCCGGAGCCGTGAGAACCGCATGGGCCTCGGCGATGGACATGGCGGGCCAGCCGGTGGGCAGGGTCGTGTCAGTCATGGTGCATCCTCCGAAGTACTTTTCTGTCGACTTGCCTGCCGGTCAGCGGGCGCCGTAGAGCGCCATGACATCCTTGCGGAAGGCCGCCATGCTGTCAGTGCGGGAATAGAACATATGGCCGCCCGGATAGAGGGCCAGCCTTACCCGATCAGCGCTGCCCATGGGCGGGATCTGGTCGACAATCAGCCTGCTGGCGAAATACGGACAGCTCAGATCGTCATAACCATGGACGATGAGCACCTTCATCTTGCCGTCAGCCGCAAGGGACTGGCGCAGGTCAGTGACCGACTCGATGGTGTTGTAATAGCCCGGCTCCCAGGCCTGGTTCACGGCGTTGGACAGGGCGTTGAACCGGCCTTCCACCTTCCAGCCCACTGTGTGGGTGGTGAACTCGACCATGGCGCTGGTGGTCGGCGCAATAATGGCGTCGAGGATGGGGTCCCCGGCATTCTGCTCGTTGCGCCAGGGGAATGGGTCCCAGGTGGTGACATTGGGGTCATAAACCGACGGCAGTTTGCCCGTATCGCGATAGAGTTCGCGCAGGAAGGTGCGGGTATCCACGCGACCGCCCATACGCTTCACCAGGGCCGGATCCAGCCCGGTATAGCGGGTAACCCTGTCGACCACCCGCGCTACGGCGGCGGGATCGGCCATGCCCTTCATCAGATCGACGGCGAATTCACCCCGGGTATAGGCTTCGACTTCAGACAGGAGCGCAGGCGACAGGGCCTTACCCTGGCGTTCATAATTGGCCGCCGCCATGGACGGCAGGTTGATCATCCAGGGAATGGGAGAGAGGTCTTCAGCAACCCCGGTGCGGGCGTCCAGATAGGGCGACACCAGAATGACGCCCGAGGGGCCGACCCCGAGTTCAGCCTGAAGGAAGCGGGCGATGGCCGGAGCCCGATAGCCCCCATAGCTCTCGCCGACCACATATTTTGGCGAGGCCATCCGGCCGTTCTTGACCAGCCAGTCAAAGACGATCCGGGAGAGGTATTCGATGTCCGGCTTGACCTGGAAGAACCGCTTCTTGGTCTCGGCCTCATCCACCAGACTGCGGGAATAGCCGGTGCCCACCGGGTCGATGAACACCATGTCGGTGAAATCCATCCAGGTGCCGGGATTGTCCACCAGGGCGGCGGGATCGGAGGCTGAGTCGCCCTGCGCCCCGAACTGTATGCGCTTTGGCCCGATTGCGCCCAGGTTCAGATAGACCGAGGCCGCCCCCGGGCCGCCATTGAAGGCGAAGGTGATCGGCCGCTTCGGATCACGGGGGCCATCCAGGGTGTAGGCGGCGAAAACCACCTCGGCGATCTTCTTGCCCTTCTCGTCCCGCACCGGCAGGGAGCCGATGGTGGCGGTATAGTTCAGGGTCTTTCCGGCAACCCGGGTGACCTGCTTGATCGAGGCGTCCGCCGGGAAGGCCGGCAGATCAATCTTGGCGGCCTCGCCCTTGGGGTTGTCCTCCGCCACCGCAGGCGCAGCGACAACCATCAGGGTCATGACGGCGATCAGGCTCAGGAACTTGCGCATGCTCGACATCCTGTTGGGTCAGCGGAATTCAGGCTCGAACATGGGGCATCCAGCCCCAAGGCTCAAGGGTATCAGGCGACGGCTTCGAGACGCTTGAGGGCGCCTTCCAGCTTGGTTTTTGCGGCTTCAGCCTCAGCCAGGCGTTCACGATTTTCCTCGATCACCTCTTCCTTGGCCCGAGCCAGGAAGTCGGGATTGCCGAGTTTTTTCATGACGTGGGCGATGTCGCTCACATGACCGGCGATCTCCTTGACCAGGCGGGTCTTTTCCGCCGCCAGATCGATGAACTCGGCCACCGGCAGGGCCAGGGTCGCCCCCTGAACCACGAAGGGAATGGCGCCCAGAGGAGCTTCAGCCTCGAACTTCACTTCGGAAACCCGCAGGGTCTGGGCGATAACGGCGGCATTGGCCTCCAGAACGGCGCGCTGTTCGGCCGTGGCGTCGATCACCAGCAGGGCCGGACGGGCTGAATGCGGCACGTTGAGCTCCGCCTTGACCGAGCGGCCTTCAGTCACAGCAGCGACAATCAGGTCGATCTCGGCCTGGGCCTTCAGATCTACCAGATCCGGGGAGAGATCCGGCCAGCGGGCTGCCACCAGCAGGCCTTCAGGACGCCCAGCGCCAAGGTCCGCCGTCTGAGCCCAGAGTTCCTCGGTGAGGTAGGGCATGATCGGATGCAGCAGCTTCAGGATCTGATCGAGAACCCAGGCGGCGACAGCCTGGGTCTCAGCCCTGGCCGCCTCGTCTGAACCGGTCAGCAGGGGCTTGGACAGCTCCACATACCAGTCGCAGAAGGTGTTCCAGATGAAGCGGTAAAGGACGGTCGCCGCACCATCGAAGCCGCAGCTGGCTATGGCTTCGGTGACGGCGACAGAGGCCCTCTGGGTTTCGCCGATGATCCAGCGATTGAGCACGCCCTTGACCTGGGCCGGGTCAAATCCCTCGGCCCGGGCGCAGCCATTCATCTGGCAGAATCGCGCGGCGTTCCACAGCTTGGTGCCGAAATTGCGATAACCCTCAATGCGTTGGGTCGAGAGCTTGATGTCCCTGCCCTGCCCCGACATGGCTGTCAGGGTGAACCTCAGGGCGTCTGCCCCGTATTCATCCACCAGTTCAAGGGGGTCCATGACATTGCCCTTGGACTTGGACATCTTCTTGCCGGCCGCGTCCCGGACCAGGGCATTGAAGAAGACCCGCTTGAACGGGACCTCGCCCGTGAAGTGCAGGCCCATCATCATCATCCGGGCGACCCAGTAGAAGATGATGTCAAAACCGGTCACCAGGGTATGGGTCGGGTAGAAGCGCGCCAGGTCGGCGGTCTTTTCCGGCCAGCCAAGGGTCGAGAAGGGCCAGAGGCCTGAAGAGAACCAGGTGTCGAGAACGTCCTCGTCCTGCTTCAGCTCTTCATCACGGCCATAATGTTCGCGGGCGGCGGCCCGGGCCAGGGCCTCGGTTTCCTCAACGAAGATCCTGCCGTCAGGACCATACCAGGCCGGGATCCGGTGTCCCCACCAGAGCTGGCGGGAAATGCACCAGGGCTCGATGTTCCGCATCCACTCGTAATAGGTCTTTTCCCAGGCCTTGGGCTCGAGGACCGTACGCCCCTCCTCCACCGCCTTGATGGCGGGTTGGGCCAGGGTCTTGGCGTCCACATACCACTGATCGGTCAGATAGGGCTCGACCACGACACCGGAGCGGTCGCCGTGCGGGACGGCGTGCTTCGTCTTCTCGATCTCCCGCAGGAGGCCGAGCTCTTCGAAGGTTTCGACCACCTTCTTGCGGGCGGCGAAACGATCCAGGCCCTGATATTCCCGGGGGCCGTTCTCGTTGATCTTCGCAAAGGCGTCGAAGATGTTGATCATCGGCAGGTTGTTGCGCTTGCCGACCATGAAGTCGTTGAAGTCGTGGGCCGGGGTGATCTTCACGGCCCCCGAGCCCTTTTCCGGGTCGGCATAGTCGTCGGCAATGATCGGAATGGGCCGGTTGACGATGGGCAGGCGCACAGCCTTGCCGATCAGGTGCTGATAGCGCTCATCCTTCGGGTTCACGGCGATGGCCGTATCGCCCAGCATGGTTTCAGGGCGGGTGGTGGCCACCACGATCTCGCCCGTACCGTCTTCCAGAGGATAGGCGAAGTGCCAGAAGTGGCCGTCGACCTCCTTCTGCTCGACTTCGAGGTCAGAGATCGCCGTCTGCAGGGCTGGATCCCAGTTCACCAGCCGCTTGTCGCGATAGAGCAGCTTCTGCTTGTAGAGGGTGACAAACACCTTCCGAACAGCGGCGCTGAGCCCCTCATCCAGGGTAAAGCGCTCCCGGCTCCAGTCGCACGAAGCGCCGAGGCGTCGCAGCTGGTTGGTGATGGTTCCGCCGCTCTCGGCCTTCCATTCCCAGACCTTGGCCACAAAGGCTTCGCGGCCCATGTCCCGGCGGGTCATGTTGCCGGCAGCAGCCAGCTGACGTTCAACCACCATCTGGGTCGCAATGCCGGCGTGGTCCGTCCCCGGCAGCCACAGGGCAGCCTTGCCGCGCATGCGCTCGAAGCGGATCAGCACATCCTGGAGGGTATTGTTCAGGGCATGGCCGATGTGCAGGGACCCCGTCACATTGGGCGGAGGGATCACTATGGAGAACGGCTCTGCAGCCGGATCATCGGTCGGCGCAAAGGCGCCCGACGATTCCCATTGGGCGTAGAGACGCGGTTCAGCGGTTTTTGGATCGAAATTTTTGTCTAGCATGGCTCGCCTGTAGGCGGTGAATACACGCCCGATCACGCCCGCGAAAGGCGCGACAGAGCGGAATCAGGTGAGATCCCGCCCAATCCTGAAATCAGATCGCGAAATGGGCCGCCCGACGACGCCCTAGCCGCGGCTGCCGCGGGAAATACGCTCGACTTCGGCCTGGACGGTTTCCTGCACAATCCTGGGCAGATGGTCGTCAAGCCACTGCTTCAGCAAGGGCCTCAGCAGTTCGCGGGTTACGTCCTCAAGGGTGCGCCCGTCGCGAGGCATCAGAATTGAGGTCGAGAGGTGCTCGAACGCGGCCGCGGCTGCGCTGGCTGCGGGCGTACCTACCAGCCCAGGACCTGGGTCATAGGTGGGTTCCGGCAAGGGCGGCGGGACCGGCGCGGGGGTATAGACGTCCAGATCACCGACCGTATCGACCTTTTCGGTCAATTCCAGAACATCGTCCTCGTATGCCGGCTCAGGTTCGGGCGGCGGGGGTGGAGGCGGCGGCGGGGGCGGTGGGGGCGGAGGTTCGTCCTCAAGGACGATGGGCGAAGGCTCGGGCGCTGGCTCGGGCAGAGGTTCTTCATCGGCAAGTGGAAGCGCTTCGCCGGCTGGCGCCTCATCTTCGGAAATAATCCGTCGGATGGAGGCGAGGATTTCCTCCATTGTCGGTTCTTGGGATTGAGAGTCAGACATGGCGAACCGTCACTGAAGCGAAAGAGAATCCCTGCATTCGAGGCTGGGTATGCAGACGTGATCCTGCAATTTCCGGCGTAGGACGCAAGGACAGATTCGTGTGTGAGGCGAATCCGCGCACGGGAACCAATAGCGCCGGGGCTATTTCGGGGGCGTTCTTTCCGTCACGGCCGCCTTTTCCTTCGCCTTCGGCGTCAGGGCCGAATCGACGATTGCAATCGGCTCCTCCCAGGGCACCCAGCCCCAGGTCATCCGCAGCTTGTTGAAATTGGCCTTGGCGTCATAGCGGGACGTCGCCGGGATGAGGTCAGCCGTCAGGTGACCCATCTGGTTCAGGACGGTCGCGGCGGCGACGTAGGCGTCGCGATTGGCGTTGACCTGGGAAAGCTGTGCCTGACGCAGTTCCTGTTCGGCGTTCAGCACATCCAGCGTGGTGCGCAGACCAACCTGCTGCTCCTGACGCACACCTTCCGCGGCAAGCCTGGCTGACTTCACCTGCTGCTCGGTGGAAATGATGTTCGCCCGGGCCGCGATCAGTGAACTCCAGGCCTGGGTAAGGCTCTGAATGACCGACCGACGGGTAATCTCGACCGTAATCCTGTCGACATTGTTCCGCTCGACTGCGGCGCGGACCCTGGAATTGGTCAGCCCGCCGGCAAAAAGCGGAATGGTCACAACAGCTGCGCCGGTGACATTGCGCGTGTAGGTTTCAGTATGCAGGGGCTGGGCCACCCCGCTTTCGCCCAGGGTCGCCTGCAGGGACAGGGACGGAAGTCGTTCCGCCCGAGCGCCCGCCACCCGGGCGCGGCCGGCGTCTTCGGCGTACTGCGCGCCACGGATCTGGGGATTGTCCTTTTCAGCGACATCCATGGCGCCGTCGATCGTCTCAGGGATCAGGGGATCCAGGGATGGAGGTGTAGCCAGTTCACCGGGCGCCTGACCAACCACAGCGGCGAAATTCGCCCTGCTCACCGCCAGTTGTCCCTGAGCGGATTGGCGGAGGGCGACGGACGCCGCCAGTCGGGCCTCCGACTGGGCCACGTCGGTGCGGGTGATTTCACCCACTTCGAAACGCGCCTTTGATTCTTCCAGCTGCCTTTGCAGGACCGCAACATTCTCGTTCTGGATCCGCAGGGATTCCTGATCCCGTCGGACATCCATATAGGCCTGGATCACCGCGCCCAGGACCTGAGCCTCGACCCGACGAAGGGCTTCACGACCTGAGAGGATGTCCCCCCGGGCCGCAGCAACCGCCGCACCAACCCGGCCGCCGGTGTAGATGGGCTGATTGAGGGAAAGGACGGCGCGACCCGAGTTTGACTCGATATTGCCGACCAGGGCCGGAATCCGGGTCTCGCTGTAACTGGCTGTGACCTGCCCGCTTGCGCTGGGCCGAAAACCGCTCCGGGCCTGAACCCAGTTTTCGTCAAGCGCCCTCAGGCTCGCCCTTTGCGCCTGGATCGTCGGATTGGACGCATAGGCCAGCGCTATGGCGTCGGCCAGGGTGTCGGCATGGGCCGACAAAGGCGCCAGACCCAACATCAGGGCGGCGGCGGAAACCGCGGCGATGGGAGCACCACGTGTTCGTCTAGACATACAGTATCCCCGACCAAAGCGAGAAAAAGCTTGGCCTCTTATGACCGTCGAATTGCCCGGCGACTAGAGGTCGTCACCTTAAGCTTTTTTCACACGCGATGGAGATTAAGATTTCAGCGCCGACTAAAACGCAAAGCCTGCAGAAATCTCATGGCCTGCGAGAACCGGCGGCGTGGCGTCAAAAAGCACCCGGCGGCCAACGCCGTCAGCATTCCTGACATAGAGGCAGGCCTTGCCGACGGGACCGTCGCGCTCGACCAGAGCCATTCGTCCACCCAGGGCCAGGGCCTTGATCCAGGCCTCTGACGCCTTGCCAACCGCGCCTTCGACCACAATCAGATCAAAACCACCTGCCGGGACGGCATTCAGGTCGTCCCCATCGTGGCGGACAACATCAACCCCCATGTGGGACAGGACTGCGGCTGCATAAGGCGCTGCAATCGCCAGCGCCTTCTCACCCTCGACCGGCTTGACGGCCTGGAGGAGTTTGGCGACATCGCGCGGCTTGAGAAGGGCGCGACCGGGGGAATACTCCAGCGGAGCGTCAGTATAGGCGAGATAGGCCTTGCCCTTCGGGGCGAAGTCTTCCCTTGGCAGGGCCAGCATGGCGTCCTGAATTCGCAAATCGGTGACGTCTGCGGTGCGAACCTGGCTGTCGACCATGTTTGCCCGGGCTGCGGCGAGATCAGTCATGATTCTGGAAAATCCCTCGGCGACTCCCGGCGCTTATAGGTCTGTCCCCCACAAGAAGGCAATGCAAAGGCGCGAAGGTGATTGCCGTGTCGTATTGCTTCTGTTAGCCATCCCGCCCTCCCGGCTATGTCGGAACTTGGCCTGATGGCGGAGTGGTTACGCAGCGGATTGCAAATCCGTGCACCCCGGTTCGATTCCGGGTCAGGCCTCCACAAATTCCAGAGCGGGAAAGCCCGCCGATCAGGGTGGACAAGGCCATGGCGCTTTCTCTCCAACGTCGGTTCACAACGCCGGAACCAGACGAGACCCTGGAATCCCTGGCCGCCCGCGCCCTCCCCGACCTGCCGCTTGAGACCGCCATGGAGCAGATCCGCGGCTGGAACCTGCACATTTTCCTGATGCGTCGCCCGAGGGGGCTGCTGCTCGGCGGCGACGTGGTCTTCATCGAGCCACCCCAGGCATGAGCCTGGCCACAGTCCTGGCGGCCGACATCGCCGCGGGCCATGATGGCGAAGCTGACCTTGTCATTACCGTCCGATACGAGAATGGTGTCGTAGGGTCCGTTACCCTTGACGCCGACTCCGCGTTTGAAATCATGCAATCCTGTGGCGCCGCCAGCTCCGCAGACCTCGTTGGCCGACCCTGGCGCGACATCATGAAGGGGGTTTGAATGTTCGACATCCTGATCAAGAACGGCATGATCGTTGATGGAACCGGCTCGGATGCCTTTTTCAGCGATATCGGCGTCAGGGACGGCAGGATCGCCGCCATCGGACCAGACCTGAAGGATGGCGGAAAACAGGTCATCGATGTCGCCGGAATGGTGGTGTCCCCCGGCTTCATCGATCCCCATACCCATTTCGACGTCCAGCTTCTTTGGGACGGCGCGGCGAAACCCGCCCTTGAGCACGGGGTGACCTCCATCATTCCAGGAAACTGCTCCCTCTCCCTAGCCCCCATCAAGGTTCAGGACCGCAAGGCCGTGGTGGGCATGTTCCAGCAGATCGAGGAAATGCCCCCGGAGGCCTTCACCCAGGCGTTCGACTGGACCTGGGAGGATTTCGCTGGTTACCGGAAGGCCATCGAGGCCTCGCTTTCCGTGAATGTGGCCCCCCTGGTGGGCCATAGCGTCATCCGTCTTTGGGTCATGGGCGCCGACGCCCAGCAGCGCGCCGCCCGGCCGGACGAGATTTCCGCCATGCAGGACCTCCTGCGGGAATGCCTGGAGGCCGGCGCTGTGGGCCTGTCCACCAGCTTTGTCGATGTGGATGAGAACGCCCGTCCCGTCCCCAGCCGCTTCGCCCAGTATCAGGAGCTGGACGCCCTTTGCGCCGTCCTCGGCGAATTTGGCCGCATGCTCCAGATCGTGCCTGAATTCTACGACACGGACATCACCATCGCCCGGATAGATCAGCTGGCCGAGCTGTCCCTGAAGCACAGGATCCCCACGACCCTGTCTCCGGTCTTCGACAACCGCCAGTCCCCGAACAATGTGCCCCGCACCCTGGCGCGGATCGAGGAACAGACGGCGCGGGGGGCCAGGGTCTGGCCGCAGATGCAGACCCGCCCCATCGACATCAGCTTTTCACTGCTTCGGCCCAGCCTGTTCTTTGCCCGCCTGCCCAGCTGGATCAAGGTCCTGCGGCTGCCGGTAGCAGACAGGATCGCAGCCCTGCGGGATCCCGCCACAGCCGACAAGCTGGTGGCCGATGTCGGAGAAGATGGCGGCGTGCGCCTGATGGGAAGGCTTGTGGTCCGTGGCGGCGGCGAAGCCCCGGAACATCTGGTGGGTCGCACCCTGGGAGATCTTGCTACCGAGCGCGGTGAGGTTCCCGCCCGGGCGCTCATCAACCTGTCCCTGGAGAACGACCTGGACATCGCCTTCCTGGCGGCCAATGGCGGTCATGACTCAACCGAGCGGATCGGGCCCATGCTGGCCAATCCCCTGGTGCATATCGGCGCCAGCGACGGCGGCGCCCACATCAACTCGTTCTCCACCTATGGGGACACCGGCTATCTGTTCAGCGAGTTTGTCCGGAATTCCGGAGCCATGACCCTGGAACAGGCGGTCCGCAAGATCACCCTGGATACGGCCGAGATCTGGGGTCTGAAGGACCGCGGCGTTCTGAAACCGGGCTATGCGGCGGATGTGGTGATATTCGACCCGATGATCATAGACCGGGGTGATGAGCGACCGGTCTTCGACATGCCGGGCGGCGGCATGCGCTATGTCCGCGACTCCGTCGGGGTCGATACGGTCCTGGTCAATGGCCAGGTCGCCTGGGCCAGGGGCGTCTATACCGACGCAGCACCCGGCCGGATCTGCGAACTGGCCTGAGCCCCGGCTATTCGGGGGTATTGCTGGTTCCCAGAGCCGCCTTGGCCTCGTCTGAACGCAGGGCGTCCGCGGGACAGGTGTCGCCCAGCCGCTTTGCGTCCGTGGTTGCCTTGCCCGACAGGGGCACACCGCCGATCTTGGTGGAAATGGACATGACCAGCTTGAAGGTTGTCGGCGAATAGGTCCCCTGGGCCGAGACATAGGCCACCTGCCCCTTCTTGGTGGCGCAACTGCCCTTCAGACGGATCTTGCCGTCGCCTGTGGCCCGGGTTGGATAGGTGCAGGCATAATGGCGGTTGCTGGGGCCGTTCAGGAACTTGGTGATTTCAGATCCCACCAGGCAGCGGTGCTCGATCTTCTTGGCTGAAAACAGCAGGGTGGCGATCTCGCCCACCTCCCAGTAGCCGGGCTTGGGCTTGCCATCCACAGACTCAGCGGCCATGGCCGGGGCTGCAAGGCAGGCGGAAACCACCGCCGTCAGAACAGCTGTGCGAACCATGCTCATCTTCATCAACTCCTGAACATCTCATCCTAAGAGATAGGCGTCCCGGGCCCACAGTGCAGCCATCTCGTGTCCAAGGTGTGGCGTCGAGTCGGTCGGCCTTGTAAACCGGGCTCATCAGGAGATTCCCCTTTGGCCAAGACCGCTCCGACCAAAACCGCAGCACCTTCCGAAAGGCTGGAGGTCACCGTTGTGGTGCCAACCTTCAATGAGCGGGCCAATGTCGCCAAGCTGGTCAGCAAGGTCGAAGCTGTTCTGGCCGGGAAACGCTGGCAGATCATTTTCGTCGATGACAACTCCCCGGATGGCACCGCCGCCGAGGTCAAGGCCATTGCCGCGGAAGATTCCCGGGTACAGTGCCTGCACCGCATGGGACGACGCGGGCTGGCGGGCGCGGTCATAGAAGGCATTCTGGCCAGCGCCGCCCCCTTTGTCGCCGTCATGGATGGCGACCTCCAGCACGACGAACGCCTGCTGCCGAAAATGCTCCAGGCCCTGCAGGCCGATGAGGCGGATCTGGTCGTGGGAAGCCGGTATGTGGGCGGGGAAGACGCCGACGCTTCGGCTCTTGGCGCCACCCGTGAGGCCGGCAGCCGGTTCGCCAACTGGCTGGGCCAGAAGGTTCTGCAGGTCCAGCTCAGCGACCCCATGAGCGGCTTTTTCATGATCCGGCGGGACAAGGTGGACCCGGTTGCGTCCAAGCTCGCCACGGACGGCTTCAAGATCCTGTTTGACATCGTGGCCTGCCAGCCGACGCCAATCCGCACCCTGGAACTGCCCTACACCTTCCGCGCCCGGGAGGCCGGCGACTCCAAGCTCGATAACGGCGTCGTGGTCCAGTATCTGGGCCTGCTGACCGCCAAGCTTACCCGTGACGCCGTATCACCCCGGTTCCTGATGTTCGCCATTGTCGGGGCCAGCGGCATAGTCGTGAACCTGGTTCTCCTGAGGGCCATGTTGAATGTCGGTTTCGACTCACAGGCCCTGTTTCCGTTCGCCCAGGCCTTTGCGGCCCTGGGCGCCATGACCTCGAACTATCTGATCAACAACTCCATCACCTACCGGGACCGTCGCAAGCAGGGGCTCGACCTGATTGTGGGATATGTGAAGTTCTGCCTGCTTTGCAGCGTGCCGCTCGCAGCTAACGTGGCGGTGGCTTCGGTCGTCTATCAACATGGTGCAGCATGGATCGCGGCCGGGATCGCCGGCGCCGTGGTCGCTGCGGCCTGGAACTATGTAACCACGTCCAAGGCGGTATGGTGACGGCTGAGACCACCCGGCTTCAGCACAGGCTGGGGCTGTTCGTACTGGCTGTGACGGCCCTGCGGCTTGTAGCGGCCGCCATCATCCCCCTGACCGAGGATGAGGCCTATTACCGACTCTGGGCCCAGAACCTGCACCTCGGCTATTACGACCACCCGCCCATGGTGGCCTGGTGGATCGCCCTGGGTCAGGCCCTGGTCGGCCCCACGCCCCTTGGAGTCCGGCTTCTGCCCGTCCTTGGCGCCGGGATTGCCTCCATACTTGTCGCCGCCATAGCCCGCGATCTGGGCGCCGCGCCCGGGACAGCCCTGCGCGCCAGCGTCTGGTACAACGCCACGACCACGATCGGCCTGGGGGGCATTCTCGCCACCCCAGACGCCTCGGCGACCCTCTTCTGGGTCGTGACCCTCTGGGCCCTCAGCCGGATCCATGCCGGACGAAGCCCGACCTGGTGGATCCTCGCTGGCCTCGCAGCCGGTCTGGCCTGCATCTCCAAATACTCCGCCCTCTTCCTGGGTCCGGGCGTCTTCCTCTGGCTGGTGTCAACCGCCGAGGGGCGAGGCATGCTGCGCACCCGATGGCCATGGATCGCCGCCCTGCTGGCGGGCTGCGTGTTCTCGACCAACCTCGCCTGGAACGCCCAGCATGACTGGCTGACCATGGACAAGCAGTTTGGCCGGGTCGCTCCGGGCGGGCTGAACCCCAAGCATCTGGGCGACCTGGTGCTGACCCAGTTCCTGCTGCTCAATCCCATGATCGCCATTCTGGCGGCGCGGAGCCTTCCCGCCGCCTGGAAGGACCGCTCGGGGCCCCTTGCCCTGCCGGTCCTGACCAGCCTGCCCTTCATCATCTACCTGATGACCCACGCCCTGCACGACCGGGTTCAGGCCCATTGGCCCGTGCCTCTTTTTGCGGGTCTGGTCATCGCCGCCGCCATTTTCGCGGACCGGGACTCACAGTCCGCCAGGGCAAGGCGCCTTCGGGGCCTGGCGATCGGCGCCGGGTATCTGCTCAGCCTTGGACTGATCGGTTTCATCGCCTTCGGATCCGCCCCGTCCCTCGGGCGCAAGGACCCCGTCCTGACCCTGCGGGACTGGACGCCCTTCGCCCGGGCTGTCGAGGCGCGCCGGGCGTCAGCAGGCGCGGCGTGGGTTGGAACCGTTGGCTATGGCACGGCAGCCCAGCTGGCCAATGCTGGCGCCATCACAGCACCCCTGCTCCAGGTCATCGAACGGGAGAGATATCTGGACCCAGGCCCCAGCCCTGACCAGAGCCGCCCCGGCCTCATTGTCGACCTGGACCGGCGGGTGGACGCCAAGGATCTCGTCACCTGCTTCGGCCGCGTGGAGGCCCTGGGTCAGATCGTCCGCGGACCTTCGGCGACCCACGGGATCAGGTATGACGTCTTCCTGGTTTCAGAGCCCAGGGTGGATCTGGCCGAACAGGGCTGCCCCAATGATCTGGGCAAGAAGCCGAAGAAGTAGCGCCAAGGGCCCTGGCCCTGTTCAGGCGCCCTCCAGCTAGAGTATGCGGAGCGTCGCGCCCTTCGAGCAGTTCACGCGTCCAAGCGGCACCCAACGGGATCCCTTACCCAGCCGATACTTGATCCTTACGGTTTCGGCCGGGGCAATGATCCACGGCGATGGCGCATCCGGCTCAACGTGCTCAGACCCGATCAACTCGCCTTCATCGTTGATGGCGGTGTCTTCGAAGATCAAGATATCGACAGGCGTCGCAGATACAAACCTGCAGATATTCGCCTTGTCTGCACCACTCGCAAGAGTCGCAATGGCAAGGGCCAGAAATGGCGACATGGATTTCCCCAGAGCAATTCAGCTGCGGCTCCAGATAGCAATCCAGCGTTATTTAATCTTTAAAATTGTGATGAAAGGGTCTGAAACAACCCTCCAATCCGGACGAATCACCCATGTTTCGCGCTTTTTGGCACAGAGAAGACGGCGTTTCCGCCCTTACCTTCGCCATTTCCGCCGCCGTCATGGTCGGCCTTGCCTTCGGGGCCATTTCCTTCGCCTCTGCAACTTCGGAGAAGTCCCGCATCCAGGATTCACTGGACGCCGCAGCCCTGGCTGGCGCGCAACTCTTCGTTGGAAACACCCCCACGGTGACCGCCATCGAGGACCGGGTGAAAGGCTATCTGAAGGCGGCGAATCCGACCCGCCCGGAATTGCTGGACACGAACATCACCGTGGATTCGACAGAGAAATCCGTCCTGCTGCGATACACCGGCGGCTCAAAGGGCGCCATTGCCACGCCCGTCTGGGACGGTGTGGTGAACCTGTCGGTTACATCCAAGGCCCGGCTTGGCGCGCCGACCCCCTATCCGGTCTGCATCCTGATTACAGAACCCTTCGACAACCACACCCTGCGGTCCGGCAAGAATGGGTTCATGGATCTCAACCACTGCCTGGTCCAGGTGAATACGGCCCACTGGGACGCCGTCGAAGCCGAGAAGGACGGGTCGTATATCCACATCAATGACGGCCAGAACTGCTATGTGGGGGACATCCATTTCGGGGATGTCCAGCCGGCTAAAATGCCGACCTGCCAGCTGTTCCCCGACCCCTTCAAGAACCTGACCATTCCGGCCCACAGCTGCAATCACACCAACAAGGTGGTCACGTCGTCAGCGACACTATCCCCTGGCGGCTATTGTGGCGGCCTGACCATCAATGCCGACACGACCTTCCAGCCCGGCGTCTACTACATCAAGGACGGCCCCCTGCAGATCAGCGGAGGCTCGACAGATGTCACAGCAAACGGCGTGACCTTCGTCCTTGAAGGGCATAACGCGGGACTGAAGATAAACAGCGCCGGAAGTGTTGTCGTGACCCCGGCCGCAGGCGCAGGCGACCTGGACGGTTTCGCCTTCTACCAGGACCCCGGCCCCACAACGAGCCCTATCGCCACCAGCTATGTGAAGTCGGCCAACCTGACGGTCAAAGGAGCGCTCTACTTTTCGCCATCCCTCTTCGTGATGAGTTCAGGCGCCAATATCACCGTCAACGAAGGTTCAATGGTGACGGGATATCTTCTCGCCCAGGGCGGAAAGCTGGTCTTCAATGGCAAGGGTGACGCTGTCACCGCCGCCCAGATCGCCCTGCAGAAGGACATCGAGAACATGGCGCCGGTCATCGTCCGCTAGTCCCGACGTCCTGCCTGGTCAGTGCGCCAGAAGCGACGCCTTGGCGTTTTCGCGACGACCACCATGCAGGGCCGTGACATCGGCAGGCTGGATTGGCGAGGCCTTGTTCCCCCAGGCGCTGCGCACATAGGTCAGGACGGTCGCGATCTCCAGATCGGTGAGTTCGGTCTGGAAGGACGGCATGCCGCCCCGTCCCTTGAGGACCCGGGTAATCGGCACCTTGGGGTCCCCCTGGGCGACCTTGCTGCCCTTCAGGGACGGAAATGAGCCGGGAACGCCCAGGCCACTGGCCTGATGGCACGCCGCGCAGTTATCCATGAACAGGGACTGACCCCCGGCTGCGAAGGCGGCGACCGGAGTCGCCGCCAGTACAAATCCAAACGTCCCAACTGCGAGACGTGAAACAACAGACACCATGTCCCTCCCCTTAGGCCGCGTTGATCCGGGCGTGCAGCTTGCCGATCTGCTGCCACGCGCTTTCGATGCCGCCGGCCTGCCAGCCGGTGATGTAGCTGAGGTGCTCCCCGGCCAGGTAAAGCCGGCCGTCGGGTTCGCACAGGATGGGATAGGCGGTCTCGCGACCCTCGTCGTCCCATTGGGCCCAACCGCCCAGATTGTGTTCGATCCGGTGCCAGGAGGCTGAGAAGTGCTTGTCGATGTTCGAAGAGAAGCCCTCGAACACCCGATCGCCGGCGCGGCCTGACAGCTTGGCCCGCTCGGCAGGTGAAAGGGCGCTGACCTTCGCCGCCTGGGCGCCGAAATTATAATAGCCCAGCAGCGTCCCCTTCTTGCCCTGCCAGCCATAGGACGGCAGGGACATGGTCTGGATTTCGGGGTCATCATAATAGATGTGACCCCCATAGATCTGGTGATCCTCTTCCCAGAAGCGGCGCTTCATCTGCAGGCCGATCTTGCCCACCAGGGCGTAGGACACGGCGCCGATCGCTTCCTTGAACTTCTTGGAAACCTGGAAGTCCATCTGACGCAGGACCGAAAGGGGGATGGTGCAGATGCAGTAGTCGGCCTTGATCACCCCCGGCTTGCCGTCGGCGTCCTCGTAGGCGATCTCGACGCCCTTGGCGTTCTGCCTGAAGGATTTGACCTTGGTTGAGTACTTGATCAGGTGGCCAACTGCGCCCTCAAACCCCTTGGCCACGCGATCCATTCCGCCAACCGGCTGGAACATGGTGCGTTGCTGCTCATAGCCCGTCACCGACCCCAGGGTCTTCCAGGCGCCGCCCGCCAGGACATCGCTGAAGCTGTTGGGGGTGGTAAGCTTGCCGGGCCCGGGATCAACCCCGGCTCCGGGGTGAATGTCATAACCGCGCCCCTCGGCGCCCTTGTAGGCCAGATCATTGGTCAGATAGCCCTCACGGACCAGGTAGGCGATCAGGTTTTCCCGGTCATCGGCGGTCATCTGCTGGTCAAGGGCGCCCTGCTTGACCACCTTGGCCAGGATTTCGGCGGCGCCGCCCCGGACGTCAGCGGCCACGTGACCCTTGCGGATCGGCTTGCCGTTCAGGGGCCCCTTGCCCTTGCCGTACATCACATAGGAGTTGTCGTTGTCGTTGACGAAGATCTCCAGCGGGATGTTGAATTCCTTGGTGTAATGCAGGGTCGACTGGTGGTGATAGGGTATCCGCCAGGGGCCATGATTGATGTACTGGCCATCATCGAAGTCGCAGACCTGGGTCTCTCCGCCCAGTTCGGTCAGTTTGAAGCCGCTACGGGCTGTCTGGCAGCGGCCGCCAGCGAAGCTGCGGGCTTCCAGCACGGTGACGTCATAGCCAGCCTTGGAAAGCTCATAGGCGCTGGTCATGCCCGCGACACCGGCCCCCAGGACCACGATCTTCTTGCCATTGCCGCCGCTCAGCTTGGGCGGCGCCGCCTGCGCCGAAGCGATACCGAAGCCCATGGCGGTCATGCCCGCCAACAGGAGCGCAGAGCCCCCGACACTGCTCAGGCCCTCGAGGAAGGCCCTGCGGGAAAATCCGCCACCGCTTCTGAAATCCGACTGCATGTCACCACCATCAAACTGATAATGGAGTCCAAGAGGGGAAGGCTCGGACCTTAAGACAACGGTTCTCGCGACCCTTTTGCCTAAAAAGCACCCAGCCACCGATAGGCGCCCAATCCTTGTGCGTTGCAGCGTGCTTTTTGAGTGCACCTGCGAAGTCTGAGGGACCATCTCCGGGTATGTACCTGTTTGCAGCGCCCTGGCCGGAGGCCTAGGCTTTGCAGGTGAAACCCAAGCTTCTCACCACCCTCGCAGATTATTCGGGTCGCCTGTTCATGGCCGACCTGTTTGCTGGCGTCACGGTCGCCCTTGTGGCCATGCCGCTCAGCATCGCCATAGCCATCGCATCTGGTGCAACCCCGGCTGTGGGTCTGGTGACAGCAGTGATCGGCGGTTTCCTTGTTTCCGCCCTCGGCGGCAGCCGGGTCCAGATCGGCGGACCGACCGGCGCCTTCATCGTCGTGGTCTATGGGGTGATTGCTCAACATGGCTATTCAGGTCTGGTCCTGGCGACCGCCATGGCCGGGCTGATCCTGATCATCGGCGCTGTCTGCCGCGCCGGCAAACTGATGACCTACATCCCGGAGTCGGTAATCGAGGGCTTCACCGTTGGCATCGCCGTCATCATCGGGGTCAGCCAGTTGAAAGACCTGCTGGGCCAGACGGTCGCCAAACTGCCAGCCGAGTTCATCCCCAAGATCGAGGCGCTATGGGCTGCGAGGGATAGCTTCAACACCCAGGCACTGGGCATTGGTCTGGCGGCCATGGTGCTGATCGTCCTGTTCAGGCGGCTGGCCCCTCGCCTCCCGGGATTGATTGTCGCCGTGGCCATTACCTCGGCCCTCGTCACGGCCTTTCATCTACCTGTGGACACCATTGCCTCGCGCTATGGAGACCTGCCCAGAGGCCTGCCCATGCCCGGCATTCCGGCTTTCAACCTTGCAATGGTTCTGGACCTATTGCCTTCGGCCCTGGTTATCGCCTTCCTGGCGGGCATAGAGTCCCTGCTGTCGGCCATTGTCGCTGACCGGATGATCGGCGGCGCCCACCGCCCCAATGCCGAGCTCATGGCCCAGGGCGTCGCAAATTTCGCCTCGGCCATGTTCGGCGGACTGCCTGCGACCGGCGCTATCGCCCGAACGGCGACCAATGTCAGGGCGGGCGGCAAGTCCCCCATGGCGGGCGTTATCCATGCCCTGGTGATCCTGCTGGTCCTGTTGTTCGCAGCGCCCCTGGCGGGATATCTGGCCATGCCGGCCCTGGCGGGCCTGCTGCTGGTCACCGCCTGGAACATGAGCGAGCCGCATCGCTGGAAAGAACGCCTTGCCGCCAGCCTGCCCGATCAGGCGATCTTCTTCATCACCCTGGTTCTGACAGTCCTGGCCGACCTGACAGTCGCCATCGCGGTTGGAACCGGTCTTGGCCTTGCCCTACGCCTCGCCCGCAGGACCAGGGCGCCTGAGCCCTGGTCGCCACCGGAACACTAGGACCTAGCGCGCCTTGAACTCGGCAGGCCGCTTCTCGAGGAAGGAGGTCATGCCTTCCCGGAAATCGTGGGTGCGGATCAGCTGCAGGAACTGCAGATAGACATGGTGCACATGGTCATTGAAGGTCTCGTTCAGGCCCATCCGCATCAGCCGCTTGGCCGACTGGACAGCCAGGGGCGCGTTTGACGCCATTTCCAGGGCCAGGGCGCGGGCATAGGCGGGCAGCTCAGCGTCGGGGACCACGTGCGAGGCCAGACCCATGTCGACGCTTTCCTGGGCCGTCAGGGTACGGCCGGTGAAGATCAGCTCCGCCGCCTTGGACCAGCCCAGCAGGCGGGGCAGGATCCAGGTGCCGCCGGATTCCGGCACGACGCCGCGCTTGACGAAGGCCGCCGCCATCTTGGCGCTCTGGGCCATGACCCGGATGTCGCAGCCCAGGGCCGTATCGAGGCCATAGCCGGCGGCGGAACCGTTCAGGGCGCAGATGGTCGGCTTGTCCATTGCGAACAGGACGGTGGGCGGCGTATTGCGCAGGTCGAGATTGACCGAGACATTGTTGGGCTGGGAGCCGATCCCCGAGCCCTGGGTGGCGTCAACCAGGTCGAGCCCGGCGCAGAACGCCCGACCGGTGCCCGTCAGAATCACGACGCGGACCTCAGGGTCCTCATTGGCCTTGATCAGCAGCTGGGTGATCTGGGCCAGCATGGGGCCGGAAATGGTGTTCAGCCGCTCCGGACGGTTGAGGGTCAGGGTCGCAATGCCCTCGCTCACGTCATAGAGCACCTCATCGGTGGTTTCGGCGCGGACCTTGGTTGCAGAGTCGGTCATGGTTTCCATCCCTAGATTTTGCGGCAGCTAAGGACGGTACCCCGCCCCATGCAAGAATTTTCAGTCAGGTGACTGCCGAGACCTCGGCATAACGTGGATCACGCCATGCCTCGGTCTCCATGACCTGCCTCAGAATATCCACGGCGTCCCAGACATCGGCATAGCCCACATAGAGGGGCGTGAAGCCGAACCGCAGGATGTCGGGCGCCCGAAAGTCCCCGATCACGCCGCGATCGATCAGAGCCTGCATGATCGCATAGCCGGAGGGATGCCGAAGGGCGACCTGGCTGCCCCGCGAGGCGCCGTCAGTCGGACAGGCCGGGGTCAGGTCTTCGCCGCATCTCTCGGCCACAAGCCGCAGGAAGAGGTCACCAAGCGCCATGGACTTGGTCCGGACGGCAGCCATGTCGACGCCATCAAACGCGGAGAGCGCAGCTTCGAGCGCCGCCATGCCCAGCACCTGGGGGGTTCCACACAGCAGCTGCGCCATGCCCTTGCCCGGCCGATAGTCATCGTCAAAGGCGAAGGGCTGGGCATGGCCCATCCAGCCGGTCAGGGGCGAGCGGAAATCCTGCTGATGGCGCCGCGCCACATAGGCGAAGGCCGGGGCGCCCGGGCCGCCGCTCAGATACTTGTAGCCACATCCGACGGCCAGGTCGGCCTGCGCGCCGGTCAGATCCACAGGCAGTGCGCCGGCGGAATGGCTGAGGTCCCAGAGGGTCAGGGCGCCGACGGCGTGCGCCCTGGCGGTCAGGGCCGCCACGTCATGGACCTCACCGGTCTTGTAGTGGACCTGGGTCAGGAGCAGCAGGGCGACGGTCTCGTCCAGGGCCTCGGCCAGCTGGGCCCGGGGAACCACCCGGACTTCCACCCCCGGCTCAAGGTCAGAAAGACCCTGCAGGATATAGAGATCACTGGGAAAATTGCCGGGCTCGGTGAGGATGACCTTCCGCTCCGGCCTCAGGGCCAGGGCGCCGGCGGCCAGCTTGAACAGGTTCACCGAGGTGGAGTCGCAGGCGATCACCTCATCGGCCCCGGCGCCGATCAGGGGCGCGATCCGGGCGCCGACCCGGGCGGGGAGATCGATCCACCCCGCCGTATTCCAGCTGCGGATCAGGTCCCTGCCCCACTCCTCCGCGACCACCTGTGCGAGCCTGCCCGGAACCGCCTTTGGCAAGGCGCCCAGGGAATTGCCGTCCAGATAGATCACGCCCTGCGGGAGGTCGAACAGGTACCGTCGATCCCGCAGGGGGTCGGCAAGATCGAGGGCGACGCAGTCCTCGCGGGACACCCGGCTCAAGACCCTGTCGCCGAATAGTTCGGCTGGTCGATGGCGATCTGGTCGGCGATGTTGGCCTTCAGCGCCGCCAGAAGCCCCGGGGTCCCGGCATCCATCTCTCCGGCCCGCAGTTTCTCGCACAGGAGGGCGTTCAGGGCCTTCACATCGCCGGTCTCACCCAGCAGGGCCGACAGGCGCTCAATGGCCGCGGCGTCCGCCTGCGGGCCAAGCAGAAGCTCACGCTTGACCACCGACAGGACATTGGCCGCCACCCGCGCCAGGAAGGCGTCCCTTGGCGGCAGGCCCGGCCTTATGCTGTCGATCCATTTGGCGACGGCGTCGACCAGCTCGTCAGCTCTGGGGTTCTCGATCACAGGCCCGCCTCCAGAAGATTCACAAGGTCGATTTCGGTTTCCGACACCCGCCGGCCGATCATGGGCCGCTCCACCGAGGTCGTCGCGCCGGAGGCATAGCTGGAATACATCAGCAGGCACATGACGCCCCACTTCAGCGAACCCAGGGCCTGCCAGTAGCGCACCCGGCTGAGGGGAATTTCGACGCCACCAGCTTCTGCATAGCCGTCCAGCATGTCCTGATATTCCCCGAACCCGCCGACCGGTTTGGAGCTGACCCCGAAACGCCAGGAATTGACGCACAGCCAGGAGAGGTCCTCGGCCGGGTCGCCGAGGTGGGATAACTCCCAGTCGAGAACGGCGGCCACCCCATCAGTTTCGTTTATGATCAGGTTTCCGTTTCTGAAATCCCCATGGAGCAGGACTTCAGGCATGGGCGTCGGCGCATGCTTGCGCAGGTGCTGGAAGGCCAGTTCAAGGATCGGCCGCTCGGTCTGGAAACTGCGGTAGAGGGCCTCATACCGTTCCAGCTCGCCCAGGGCGTCCGCCGACTTCAGCGGAACCTCGGAGGTCGGGATGCTGTGGATCTGCGCCAGGATCCGGCCGCACTGACGGGCCAGTTTTGGCCGGACGGCCTCGAACCGGGGATCGGTGACAATCTTGCGGCCCAGGGTCTCTCCTGCGATGCGGGCCGTTATGTGGGCCTCGCCCAGGCCATCTTCCGGCTGACACAGCCGGATCAGAGGCGCGACCGGCGCGCCGGCCTTTTCCGCCGCAGTGATCAAGGCCGCCTCGGTCGCCAGGGAGGTCGATCGTGCGCTCTCCTCGTCAAAGGGCCCCGGCCGACGGCGCAGGATCATTTCCCGTCGCCCCTCGGCGCCGTCGACGACAAAGGCCCAGGTCTCCATACTGGCCCCCGCCGACAGCCTCTGGACTTCGGAAACCGTCTCGCCCCCAAGTTTGGGGGCCAGGGCCTGAAGGCCTTTTGCAATATCGACTTCCATGACGTTAGGGCGCCTCGCGTCTTCTGGTATCTGACGATCTGGAGGACAGAGCGCCGGCTTGTAAATCGTCAAAATGACCGGAGCCGTCTTTAGACGCATGACCGAAGGGAAACGCCATGAACTTCAATCTCGACCCTGAACTGATCGCCTATCTGGGTGAGCTGGACGCCTTCATCGAGGCCAAGATCAAGCCCCTGGAAAACCAGGACGACAACATCAAGTACTTCGACCACCGGCGGGAATATGAGCGGACCGACTGGGAAGCCGGCGGCCTGCCCAAGCACGAGTGGGAGGCCCTGCTGGGCCAGGCCCGCAAGCTGGCGGATGAAGCTGGTCACCTGCGCTTCGCCTGGCCCCCGGAAATGGGCGGCAAGGGCGGTTCGAACCTGGCCATGGCGGTGATCCGCGAACACCTGGCAGCCAAGGGTCTGGGCCTGCACAACGACCTGCAGAACGAGCATTCCATCGTCGGGAACAACCCCTTCATCCTCATGTTCAAGGAGTTCGCCACCAACGCCCAGTACGAGCGCGACGGCGACAAGCTGCTGAACGGCAAGATGCGCACGGCCTTTGGCCTGACCGAACCCAATCACGGTTCGGACGCCACCTTCATGGAGACCACGGCGGTCCGTCAGGATCGGGACGGCCAGCCCGGCTGGCTGATCAATGGCGAGAAGATGTGGACCACCGGCATGCATGTGGCCACCCACATGATGACCTTCGCCCGGACCAGCGGCAAGGACGGCGACGCCACCGGCATCACCTGCTTCATCATCCCCACCGACACCCCCGGGCTGAAGATCGAGGAGTATCTCTGGACCTTCAACATGCCCACCGACCACCCTCGGGTCAGCCTGACCGACGTCTGGATTCCGGAAGACAGCTATTGGGGCGCCATCGACCGCGGTCTGGGCCTTGGTCAGAGCTTTGTGCACCAGAACCGCATCCGCCAGGCGGCGTCATCCCTGGGCGCGGCGGTCTACTGCATCGAGGAGAGCGTGAAATACGCCCGCTCACGCAAGCCCTTCGGCAAGGCGCTTGCGGACAACCAGGCCATCCAATGGCCCCTGGTCGAGCTGTCCACCCAGGCCGAAATGCTGCGCCTGCTGATCCGCAAGACCGCCTGGGAAATGGACCACATGGAGCACAAGGAGATCGAACGTCAGATCTCTGACAAGGTCTCCATGTGTAACTACTGGGCCAACCGGCTGGTCTGCGAAGCTGCCGACCGGGCTATGCAGGTCCATGGCGGCATCGGCTATTCCCGGCACAAGCCCTTCGAGCACATCTATCGCCACCACCGCCGCTACCGGATCACCGAGGGCTCGGAAGAGATCCAGATGCGCAAGGTCGCAGCCTTCCTGTTTGGCTTCATGGGACCGCGCAAGAAGCTGTTCGCCGAAAGCGACGCGAAGAACGAATACGTCCAGCCGATCCCGGCCAGGCACTGATCTAGCCGGGCGGGCGGCCCATCCAGGGATGGAAACGTCCCTGGGGATCCCGTTCCGCCCGGATGTCATCCAGGCGTTTGAGGTTCTCCGGCGCCATGAAGGCCGCGGGCCGGCGCCCAAGGTTCTCGTCGGCCAGCTGGATGCCCAGACTGTGGGCTTCGAGCGCCCGCATGTGGTCGGTGGCCCAGGCGTCGTGCCGATCTGCATCGGCCTTGTTCCGCAGGCCGCCGTAGAGGGCCAGGTAGGTCCGCGTCTCCAGGGAAAAGGCCATGTCCGGCCTGCCCCTTGAAGGATTCCAGTTGAGCCAGAGGGCGTGGCTGGGCGCCGGGGGTTGGGTGTCCGCGATCTGCCTGAGGGCCGGGATCAGGGGATCGATGGGATCATTCATCCACATGCTGTCCGAGGTCCACTGGGTGTTGGGCAGGAAGAGGGTCTTCTCTCCGGTCTTCATCATGAAGGACAGCGACAGGGGAACCAGCGGCGAGGTCAGGCTGGCCTTTGATTTCAGCGGGCTGTTGGCGATGAAGGCCACCGCCTCCTGCGCGGCCTTGAAGCTGTCGGTCATGACCGGGGCGAAGACTTCGATCCCCGGCGCGCCTATGCACATGGCCTTGCGGTTCAGCACCATCTGGAATTCCACATGGGGCGAAACCTGCGGTCCCACCTGGTCAGCCCAGGCGAAGACCTCTTCCAGATGCTTCATCCGGAAGATCTGCAGCTTCAGGCCCGTGAACTTCGGACGGTCGTGCAACCGCAGATGAAACCGCACGGCCACGGCGAAGAAGCCTGGTCCTGAGCCCCGGGCCGCCCAGTAGAGGTCGGCGTTCTCGGTCTCGCTGGCATGGACCAGATCCCCATTGGCCAGGACCAGGTCCAGACCTATGACGCTTTCGCAAGCGAGACCCACCAGCCGGCTGTTCCAGCCAAAGCCCCCCTGCAGCAGGAAGCCGCCCATGCCGACCGTGTAGGCGTGGGCCACCGGAAAGAAGAGCCCGGCCCGCCTGGCGGCGGCGTCCAGCTCCCCCGACAGGACCCCCGGACCGATAACGGCGGTCCTCGCATCCCGGTCGATCTCGATACCGTTGAGGCGGGACAGGTCCAGCATCAGCCCGCCTTCGCGGATGTGGTTCTGGGCCCAGCTATGACCGCCAGAACATATCCCGATCCTGAGGCTCTCACGCCCGGCCCGCTTAACCGCCGCGATCACTTCGAAGGCGTCATTGGCCTGGATCACCAGATCTGGCCGTCTGCCTGGATCCCGCGCGTTGAAGCTTGTGCCCAGGACAGCGTAGTCGAAGCCGCGATCCGACGGCGTCAGGACGGCGCCCTTTTGTTTTGAGGCCTGCATGGTCAGTCCTGCGGCTTGGGACCGAAGTCCGCATGGAGATCGGGAAGTATGGCGGCCAGATGGGCCATTTCCTGGGCGCAGTGGACCAGCAGGTCGCCGGCGTCTCTGAGCGGCAGGGGCGACAGTTTCGCCGCCACAGCACCCAGGGCGGCGCCAAGGGGCCCGCTCATGCCCCTGGGTCGGATATACGGCCCGCCGAGCCAGAATCTCGATCGCATCTCGCAGCCGTCCGCCGTGGGACGCAGATGGTGGATCAACCAGCCGGTCTCCACCGGCGCGCCGGCCAGCCCGCCCCGGGCGCAGATCGCCACCTCGCCCTGGGCGGCCAATCTGGCTTCGTCGAGACCAAGACTGGCGGGCGACACGAAGCGGATGGTCAGGTCCAGGCGTGAGGCGCCGACATACTCGACCACCCTGGACGTCCGGCCGACATAGCGACCAAGGTCCCCTTCCCCGTCTGCCCAGGCCGCATGGACGTGGGCCCTGGGATGCCAGAGCTTGTATTTCAACGCCTCATCCCCGTGCCAGCCGAACCACCAGTCCCACATGGCGGGCTTGACCCCGGGCATGGGAGTCAGGGCGAAGATCCGCGCCGAGCCGTCCGGGCAGACGGTGTATCCGGTCTCCATCGGCCAGTAGCCCGGCTCCAGCAGGGTCGGCGCTGCGCTCAGGTCCGGGAAGAGTTCGGGGGCCTGACCGCCCACCAGCACCGCTTCCTGCGCATGGGGCGACAGGGGCGCCATGTCCGGCCGGAAATAGCCGGCCAGCGGACTGTCCCGCAGGTCACCCGGCCTGTAGCCCAGATAGAGACTCCCTTGAGTCATGCCCAACCCTCACTTCGTGATTTATTGGGATATCTCTCATTTTTGGGAGAGTTGTCAATTTTGTCGTTCCGGGCTAGTTTCCCGCCAGCAAACGGAGGCCTCGTGACGTCATCATTCCTGTTCGCCGGGGAAGCCCGCCAACGCGGCAAGAGCGAACGCACCCGCGCCCAGCTGATGGACGCGGCGACCGGCCTCTTCGCGCGGCAGGGCTTTGAGGCCACCTCGGTGAGTGACATCGCCCGGCTGGCCGAAGTCGCCAACGGCACCTTCTACACGCACTTTGCGGGCAAGGACGCCATCGCAGCCGCCGTCGCCTACGGGATCGCCCAACGCATTATCCGGCAGCTGGACGAAGCCATGGCCGGGGTTGATGACGCCGTGGACAGGGTCAGCTTCGGGGCCCGTCAGTTCATCGAGCTTGCCAGCCGCAATCCGGACTGGGGCGGCGCCCTGTTCCATGCGGTCTGGGCGTTTCCCGAACTGCGCACCACGCTCTACGACTACCCCAGGGCCGATCTGGAGCGCGGCGTCCGGCAGGGTGTCTTCACGGTCGAAATCAACGACGCTGTGCTGACCGTCTTCGCCGGCATGGTGATGAGCGGCCTGTTCACCCGCCTGAAGGATTCAGGGGCCACAGACATTGGCCCCGCCACAGCGGAAATGCAGCTACGCATGCTGGGTGTCGCGGCTGACCGGGCGAAGGAAGCCGCCTGGCGTCCCCTGCCGCCCCTTCAGATCCGGATCGGCGACTAGGCGTACAGCCGGTCAAAGACACCCGGCAGGGTGTCTGGCAGGCCCAGCAAAGGTCCGGACGACAGCAGCAGGACGATCTCGTCACCCTTGAGGGCCGACAGCGCCTCCATAACCGCCTCGGCGCTCTCCACGCCCAGGGTCGGAATCTGCGTCGCCTCTGTCCGCGCCAGGATCTCGGCGAAGGTCGACTGGTCGTGGCTCTCGGCGCCGTGGCCGGGCGGCGGGCAGATCAGCACCCTTGCGGCGCCTTCGAACACGGTGTCGTACCAGTTCAGGGCGTCCCGGGAGCGCCAGCTGAAGGTGTGGGGCTCGAACACCACCGTCAGGGGGCGATGTGGGAAGTGCAGCCGCACGGCCTCGATGGCCGACCGGGCCTTTTCATAGGACGAGCCGAACCCCTCGATGACCGGCACGCGGGAGGTGGTGGTCAGCCGGTCCAGCCGGCGGCGGATACCCTCAAAGCTGGCAACTCCCTCGGCGAAGGCCTGGGGCGAAACCAGACCACGGGTCAGGAGATAGGCGCCGACCCCGACAATGTTCTCGATATTGTGGGCGCCCAGCAGACGGGTTCCCAGATCCAGGGTCTGCCCCTGCGGCCCCACCAGGGTGAAGGTCGAGGTCTCGCCATAGGTCACATCACGGCTGAACCAGCCGTCGCAGGGCTCGGTGTCGTACCAGAGAACCTGGGCGCGGGTCTGATCGGCCACAGCCCGGATCGCCGGATGGTTCCGCATGACGCAGAGCCCGTCCGCCGGCAGCCCGCGCAACAGCTCCAGGAAGGGCGCCTCATAGTCGGCGAAGGTCGGAAAGACATTGACGTGATCGTGGATCAGCGAGGTCAGCAGCAGGTGCTGGGGATGATAGAGGGCGAACTTGGAGCGCGTGTCGCCATTGCCGATGACGTACTCATCGCCCTCCAGCACCATGTCGGGCGCCTGACCCCAATGGCCGGTCTCCGGCAGGGAGGCTGAAATGGCGCCGATCATCCAGCCAGCGTCCACGCCCGCCTGCCGCAGTATGTGCGCCATCAGGGCCGTACAGGTAGACTTTCCGAATGACCCCGCGACGACGGTGTTCGTCCGCTCCAGGGTGAAGCGCCCGACCAGCTCTGCGAAGTTGGTGATGGGAACACCCCGCGCCTTCGCCGCCAGGACTTCGGGATTGTCCCCGCCCCCCAGTTTGGCGCTGGCGCCCAGGACCAGAACGTCCAGGCCCTCCGGCAGGTTGGCGGAGTCAAAACGGTAGGTCACCGGGAAGCCCAGCCCCGCCACATAGGTCGACATGGGCGGAAAGACGTCGGCGTCAGACCCGGAAACCTCATGACCGGCATCGCGCATCATCAGGGCCACGGCGCTCATGCCCGCCCCTGCAATGCCGGTGAAGTGAATGCGCAAAATAATACCGCCCGCGAGTCAGTCGTTAGGCTTTGGTTAACCAACGCGGCAGAGTCTGTCCCTGTCTTCTTTGAGGACACCCCACCATCACAAACTTTTCCAGCCCGGCGCGTTTGCCGGGCTTTTTTTTGATTCAGCGCTTTGCCAAGGCCGCCGTCCCGCGCTTAGCTGAACCAACAAAGGTTCAGGGAGACGAAGATGGCCAGGCCCGCATCAGGCTTCACGACCCGGCTCGCGCCCGAGGATGAGTTCACTCATGATCCCGGCGACGCCAAAAACTACAATGAAAGCATGTACTTCAACGTCTTCGATCCCAAGGCGAAGACCGGCGGCTGGTTCCGGATCGGCAACCGCGCCAATGAGCACTATGCGGAAATGACCATCTGCCTCTACCTGGCTGACGGCCGGGTGGCCTTCATGTTCGCCCGCCCCGCCATTGCCGACAATTCGGAAATGAACGCCGGCGGCCTCAAGGTCGAGGTGGTCGAACCCTTCAAGACCCTGAAGGTGACCTATTCCGGCAAGGCCCTGATCCTGGCGCGGCCCCACGAAATGGCCGAGCCCAAGAAAGCCTTCAAGGAGAACCCCACCCTGCCCTGCACCATCGACCTGACCTATGAGGGCGTCTCGCCCATGTATGGCGGCGAAACCGTGCGGATCGACGGCAAGCCCATGGAGATCGACCCGGAAAAGTCCTTCGCCAAGGCCCATTACGAACAGCATTGCGCCGCCAGCGGGACCTTCACCGTGGGTGATGAGACCTTCGAGATTTCCGGCTATGGCCTGCGCGACAAGTCCTGGGGGCCGCGCCACTGGCAGGCCATAGACTGGTACCGCTGGTGCCCGATGAATTTCGGCCGGGACTTCGGCATGATGCTGTCAGTGATCGGCGACGGCAAGGGCGGCGCCCGGCAGGGCGGCATGGTCTTCCGGGACGGGATCTATGACCTGATCGAGGAATGCGTCATCGACAGCCAGTGGGACGAGAACGGCTATCAGACCGAGCTCAAGGCCCATGTGAAGACGGAAGGCGGCAAGGTCTATGCGGTTACCGGCAAGGTCATGTCCCTGATCCCCCTGCGCAACCGCCGCACCACCCCCGACGGCGTCGAACTGCAGACCCGCATCACCGAGGGCATGACCGAATACCGCTGCGGTGATCTGGTGGGCTATGGCCTGTCGGAATACCTGGACCAGATCGTCGACGGCCAGCCGAACGGCAAGGTCGCGGGGTACTAGAATCCCCGCCACTTCGGTCACCCCGGCGAAGGCCGGGGTCCAGTTCATAAGGCTGTGAGCTGAACCTTCGCCCGAGGAGCAGACTTTCCGGACAGGCCGTGACCTACGACCTGGATACCGGCCTTCGCCGGTATGACCGATTGAA
This sequence comes from Alphaproteobacteria bacterium PA2, assembly GCA_002256425.1. Taxonomy (NCBI): domain Bacteria; kingdom Pseudomonadati; phylum Pseudomonadota; class Alphaproteobacteria; species Alphaproteobacteria bacterium PA2. The sequence continues at coordinate 2,407,055 of NKIZ01000001.1, forward strand.
AAAATCACGCACCGAGCCCCGGCCTCCACCGGTCACCCCGGCGGAGGCCGGGGTCCAGTTCATAGGGCTGTGAGCGGGTTGTGCGCCCAAGGAGCAGACTTTTCGGACAGGCCGTGACCTATGACCTGGATACCGGCCTTCGCCGGTATGACAGGGGGTTGAGGCTGCCACTGGTGCTTCATCCACAACCCAAAAGCCGAACTGGCTTGCGCACCACGGCGGCGCGGTCTATACGCCCGCCCTCTAACGATGTTCCCCGATAGCTCAGCTGGTAGAGCAGTCGGCTGTTAACCGACTTGTCGCAGGTTCGAGTCCTGCTCGGGGAGCCATCGTCAGACTCTTTCCCCTGACAACCAGACCCCAACAGCGCAGATGCGCCAGGATGACCCATGGCCTGGACCCGCACCTATGACGAAGCCGAGCCCCAGCGGGTCAATCGCTGGCTGGCCCAGAACGGCGTCTGCTCCCGGCGTGAAGCCGAATCCCTGATCACCGACGGCCTGGTCAGCATTGATGGCGAGACCGTCGCCGATCCCGGTCGCAAGATCAGCCAGGGCCAGACCCTGGTCCTGTCCGACAAGGCCCAGACCCAACTGGCCTCCAGCCTGACGGTCGTGATCCACAAGCCCCCCGGCATTGTCTCCGCCCACCCTGAGCCCGGTCAGACCCAGGCCAGCGACATCCTGACCCGTAAGGGCTGGCGCGGCGAAGGCCCGGCCCCGACCACACACGACAAGAGCCTGCCGCCCCTGGGCCGCCTGGACATGGAGTCCCGGGGCCTGCTGATCCTCTCGGAGGACGGCGTCCTGGCCAAGGCGATCATCGGGCCGGACTCTGAGCTGGACAAGGAATATCTGGTGGAGGTCCGGGGGACCATCACCCCCCAGAAGCTGGGCATGCTGCGCCATGGCCTGCAGCTGGACCGGCGGCAGCTGCGACCGGCCAAGGTGGATATGGTCGCCGACCAGACCCTCCGCTTCATCCTGACCGAAGGCCGCAACCGCCAGATCCGCCGCATGTGCGATCTGGTCAGCCTGAACGTCGTGGATCTTCACCGCATCCGCATCGGTCCGTTGGGGCTTGGCGACCTGCCGGAGGGCGCCTGGCGCGCCCTGACCCCCAGTGAGCGGGCCCAGTTCCTGTCGGCGAAGAGAAGCTAGACCGACTGACCGGCCGACCAGCCGCTGGCCCAGGCCCACTGGAAGTTATAGCCCCCCAGCCAGCCGGTGACGTCCACCACCTCGCCTATGAAGAACAGCCCCTTGACCGCTTTGGCCTCCAGGGTCCGGCTGTCGAGGCCCTCTGTATCGACCCCGCCCAGGGTGACCTCGGCCGTGCGATAGCCTTCAGACCCCACAGGCTTGACCCGCCAGTGATTGACCGCGTCGGCCAGCCTGCGAAGCACCTTGTCTGAGCAATCGGCGATATTGCCCTTCAGCCCTTCGGCTTCCACCAGATGCTGGGCCAGCCGCTTGGGCACCAGGGTCGCCAGGACCGTATGCGGCGATTGCCGGGGCTGGTCTGTCCTTGCGGCGCGAAGGGCGGCGAAGGCGTCGACGCCGGGCGCCATGTCCAGCTCGATTTCCTCGCCCTCCCGCCAGTAGGACGAGATCTGCAGGATCGCCGGGCCGGACAGGCCGCGGTGGGTGAAGAGCATGGCCTCGGCAAACTTCGCCTTGCCGGCCTTGGCCAGGGCGTCCAGGGCGATGCCCGTGAGCCCTTTGAGGCGTTCCAGCAGGCCGACTTCAAAGGTCAGGGGCACCAGGGCCGGACGGGTCTCGGTGACCGCAAGGCCGAACTGCCGGGCCACATCATAGCCAAACCCTGTGGCGCCCATCTTGGGAATGGACTTGCCGCCCGACGCAATGACCAGGGACTGGCAGGCGATCTCGCCACCGTTCAGTTCCATCCGGAAGCCGGCTTCGCTGCGGACAATGTCGGTGACAGTCGATGACAGCCGAAGGCTGACGCCCGCCTGCCGCATGTCGGTCAGGAGGCCGTCAATGATCTCCTTCGCCGAGCCGTCGCAGAACAATTGGCCAAGGGTCTTTTCGTGCCAGGCTATGCCGTGCCGCTCTACCCAGGCGATGAAGTCGGCCGGGCGATAGCGTCGCAGGGCCGATATGGCGAAGCGCGGATTCTGCGAGAGGAAGTTCTCGGGCCGGACATTGCGGTTGGTGAAGTTGCACCGACCGCCACCGGAAATGCGGATCTTCTCGCCGGGCGCCTTGGCGTGATCAATCACCAGCACCCGACGGCCGCGCTTGCCGGCCTCGATGGCGCACATCATGCCGGCTGCGCCCGCGCCAATGACGACGACGTCGAAGGTCTCCACGCCGTCGCCCCTGATCCTGTTCCTAGTCCTTGGCGCGTTCCTGATAGGAGAAGTCGTCGGTCAGGATCACGACGCGGGTGCCCGCAGCGATATAGGGCGGCACCATGACCCGCGCGCCATTGGTCAGGATGGCGGGCTTGTAGGAGGACGAGGCCGTCTGGTTCTTCACCGCAGGCTCAGTCTCGGAGATTTCCAGGGTCACCAGGCGCGGCAGTTCCATGGCGATGGGAACACCCTCATGGGTCGAAAGGGTCACGGTCATGCCGTCAGCCAGCCACAGGGCGGAGTCGCCGACCACGTCTTCCGTCGCCGTCACCTGATCGAAGGTTTCCGGGTTCATGAAGTGAAAGCCGTCGCCGTCCTGGTAGAGGAAGTTGTAGTTGCGGTCGTCCACGAAGGCGCGCTCGACCTGCTCGGTGGTGCGCCAGCGTTCCGACACCTTCACCCCATCGGAGATCCGGCGCATGTTCAGCTGGGTCACCGGAGTGCCCTTGCCAGGGTGGATGTTTTCGGCGGTCAGAACGACATAGAGCTTGCCCTCCATATCAACGACGGCGCCTTTACGCAGAGAGCTGGCGGCTACTTTCACGGCGATCTTCCTCGTCTCTTCGCGCGGTCACAGGAACCGGGCGCGAATGTGCTAAACAAATCAGTTCCCGCGCACCTATACGATTGCGGATGAAATCTCCAGTCGCGCAGGCCTTTTGCGCTCCATTCATGGGCCCTTCTCGTGTCTCAGCCGAAATCTTCCCCCTGGTGGAGTCCCGACCGGCACGCTGACCGCCGCCCCCTTCTGCTGGCGCGCAACGCGATCACCCGGGCCGTGCGGGACTGGTTTGACGCCCGGGACTTTGTCGAGGTCGAGGTCGCGGCCCTGCAGGTCTCGCCGGGCAATGAGGCCCATCTTCACGCCTTCGCCACCGAGGCCCTGAGCCTGGAAGGCGGTCGAGCGCCCCTCTATCTGCACACCTCGCCGGAATTTGCCTGCAAGAGCCTGCTGGCGGCCGGGGAGCAGCGGATCTTCAGCCTAGGCAAGGTCTGGCGGAATCGTGAGCGCGGTCCCCTGCACCATCCGGAATTCACCATGCTGGAATGGTACCGGGTAGGTGAGGACTATCAGCAGCTCATGGCCGACTGCGCCGACCTCATGGCCCTGGCGGCGGCAACCACAGGCGCGAAGGCCTTCCGGTTCCGCGACCGCACCTGCGATCCTTTTGCCGAGCCCCAGCGCCTGACCCTGGCCGGGGCCTTTGCCGACATGGCCGGGATCGACCTGCTGGCGAGCATCGACCAGGAAGGCGCCACGAACCGGGACCAACTGGCCGGCGCCGCGGAGGCCGCCGGAATCCGGGTGGCCGGAGACGACACCTGGGCTGATGTCTTCAGCCGGGTCCTGGTGGAAAAGATCGAGCCCCATCTGGGCATGGGCCGCCCCACCCTGCTCTGCGAATATCCGGTCCCCGAGGCGGCCCTGGCCCGCCCCTGCCCCCACGATCCCCGGGTGTCGGAGCGGTTCGAGCTCTATGCCTGCGGGGTGGAACTGGCCAATGCCTTCGGCGAACTGACCGACCCGGTGGAGCAGCGGAAGCGCCTCAATGCCGAGATGGACGAGAAGGCCCGGATCTATGGCGAGCGCTATCCCGTGGACGAAGACTTCCTGAGCGCCCTGGCGATCATGCCGCCAGCCTCAGGAAGCGCCCTGGGGCTGGACCGGCTGGTCATGCTGGCTGTGGGGGCCGACCGGATCGACCAGGTCCTATGGACCCCTGTGGCCGACCAGACTGGCGTCCAGGGCTGACCTGGGCCATATGCGCCCCATGGACGCTCCTGTCACACTTCGCTCGGCCCGGGCCCTCTCCGCAGCCGGACTGATTGCGCCGGAAGCCCTGCCGGAACTCGAGCAGGTCGCAGCGAAGTATGCGGTGGCGATCACCCCGGCCATGGCGGACCTCATCGAGGAGCCGGACGACCCCATCGGCCTTCAATTCCTGCCCCAGGCCGCGGAACTGGCGCAGACGCCGCAGGAATCCGCCGACCCGGTCGGCGATGACCGGTTCTCGCCGGTTCCGGGCATTGTCCACCGCTATCCCGACCGCGCCCTGCTGAAGATCACCCATACCTGCGCCGTCTATTGCCGGTTCTGCTTCCGGCGGGAAATGGTGGGCCCTGACGGCTTGAAGCCCCTCGACGGCGCAGCCCTGGACGCGGCCCTCGCCTATCTGGCGGACCACAATGAGATCTGGGAGGTCATTGTCACGGGCGGAGACCCCTTCATCCTGTCGCCGCGGCGGATTTCAGACCTGATGTCCCGCCTGGCCGCCATCGATCATGTGAAGGTGGTGCGCTTCCACACCCGTGTGCCGGTGGTCGACCCGGAGAAGATCACACCCGATCTGGTCGCCGCCCTGCGGTCTGCGGACAAGGCCGTCTATGTGGCCCTTCACGCCAATCACCTGAGGGAGCTGACGCCTGCCGCCCGGTCAGCCTGTGCAAGGCTGATCGATGGCGGCGTGCCCATGCTGAGCCAGACCGTCCTTCTCAAGGGGATCAATGACACCCCCGATGCCCTGGGCGCCCTGATGCGCGGCTTTGTCGAGAGCAGGATCAAGCCCTACTACCTGCACCATCCGGATCATGCCCCGGGCACAGGCCACTTCAGGACGACCATCGCCGAGGGACAGGAAATCCTGCGGGCCCTGCGCGGCCGCTATTCCGGACTCTGTCTGCCGACCTACATCCTCGACATCCCCGACGGGCACGGCAAGGTGCCTATCGGGCCGGACTATCTGTCAGAAGGTCAGGTGGCGGACCCAAGGGGCGCGCTGCACCCCTATCCGCCCAGATCCTGATTACCAGGCGCCGATATTCGGCATGGATGTCCAGGGCTCGGCCGGGGCCAGGGCCGGTCCCGCCTGAAGCAACTCGACGGAAATTCCGTCCGGCGAGCGGACAAAGGCCATGCGGCCATCCCGGGGCGGCCTGTTGATCACCACGCCGCCCGCCTCGAGCCGGGCGCAGGTCTCGTAGATATTGTCGACAGCATAGGCCAGATGGCCGAAATTCCGGCCGCCCTGATAGTCTTCGGTGTCCCAGTTGAAGGTCAGCTCGACGGTGGGCGCACGACCAGCCCTGGCCATCTCCAGATCCTCGGGCGCGCACAGGAAGACCAGGGTGAAACGCCCGGCCGGGCTTTCCGACCGCGAGACCTCCATCAGGCCCAGCTTGTTGCAGTAGAAGTCCAGGGAGGCCTCGAGGTCCTTCACCCGGACCATGGTGTGCAGATACTTCATGCGCGTCTTTCCTTCGACCGGTCACTGAGAGGGGAAATGCGCTTCCGCCGAAAGGGATGCAAGAGCCGGAAATACTCAGCCGCTCACGGATCATCCGTGATGCCAGGGCCACATTCTGTCCGAGAATTCATTTGTTTCCCGTGCCTTCTGGCTCCACTCCTCGGCGCAGACTAGGGTCAAAGCGCGCCAGGGATGCTGATTCCGCAGCTTTCAATTTTTGGGTGCGCTGGTTTGGGAACGGGCTGAATGCGCTTGAAGTCCTCGCAGGTTTTTGCGATCGCCGTTGGCCTCGTCGTGGTGGCCTTTTTCGTGATCGGCAGCGTCATCAATGGCGTGAAGGAACACAGTCCAAAGCCCAAGACGGCTACAGCGGCTGATACGCGCCCTCTGGCGACCGTTCAGGTGACCGACACCCCCGAAGAACTCCACCCCTACACTGTGGCCATACGGGGTCGCACCGAGGCCGCCCGCAGCGTGGTGGTGCGGTCTGAGACGGCGGGCATTGTTTCCCAGACCCCCGCGGTGGAAGGCAGTCTGGTCAGCAAGGGGCAGGTCCTTTGCCGCCTGAATGTCGACGCCCGGGCCGCGAGCCTGGATCAGGCGAAAGCCGCCCTGAAGTCACGGATCCTGACCCAGCAGGCTTCCGCAGAACTGGCGGCCAAGGGATATCGCTCCAAGACCCAGCTGCTGCAGGATCAGGCCGCTCTGGATGGCGCCAAGGCTGCCGTGCGTCAGGCCGAAATCGCCCTGGAGCAGACCAATATCCGGGCTCCCTTTGCGGGCTCCTTCGACAAGCGCGACGCCGAAGTCGGCGCCTATCTGGCGCCGGGGCAAGCCTGCGGCACGGTGATCGAGCTGAGCCCCATCCTCATCGTCGGCGACATTCCTGAATCCGATGTCTCGAAATTCGTGGTCGGGGCGCCCGCCGTGGCGAAACTGATCTCGGGCGAGGTCCTTTCGGGCCATGTGCGCTACCTGGCCCGCGATGCGGATCCCCAGACGCGTACCTACCATCTCGAAGTGACCGCTCTGAATCCCGGCTTGAAGGCGCGGTCAGGTCTGTCTGCGGACCTTCGGATTTCCGCCGGCGCCGGGCCTGCCCACCGGATCCCGATCTCGACCCTGGTGCTTGACGCCGCAGGTCGCCAGGGCGTGCGGTTTGTCGGGCCAGGAGATGTGGTCGCCTTCGCGCCTGTGACCGTGATCGAGGAAACCGACAAGGGCATCTATGTGTCGGGCCTGAAGGGGCCGACGCGGCTGATTACGGTCGGTCAGTCCTATGTGGCTGAAGGGCAGAAGGTTCGGGTCGGTCCGGCGCGCTAGACGCTGACGGGCGATATTCCAGAGGTTTGGGGTTGCCTGGCGTTATCCGGCGGCCCTCGGGGAGACGAAGATCATGATCGGTCCCTTGATCGACGGTGCGATCAAACGGCGCAAGGTGGTTCTGGGCGTGACCCTGATCGCCGGGCTGTTTGGCCTGTTCGCCTATCTGAACATGCCCCGGGAAGCCCAGCCCGACATCAAGATCCCCTTCGTCAGCGTGGTGGTTCCCTATCCCGGGGTCAGCCCGGAAGACGCCGAACGCCTGCTGGTCAAACCCCTCGAGACCAACCTTCAGAGCATTGAAGGCCTGAAGGAAATGAACGCCGTGGCCCGGCAGGGCATGGCGGTGGTCTCCCTGGAGTTCGAGGCGGACTTCAACCAGGACAAGGTCCTGAGCGACGTTCGGGCCAAGGTCGATCTGGCCAGGGGGCGCTTCCCGCCCGACGCCGAAGAACCCATCATCCAGGAAGCCAACTTCTCCGGCGATCCGGTCATCGGCATCATCCTCTCCGGGCAGGCGCCGGAACGGGAACTGATGCGGGTGACCCGCGACCTGAAGCAGAGGCTGGAGTCCGTGCCAGGGGTGCTTGAGGCCGACCTTTCGGGCGGACGCGAAGAGTTCCTGGAAGTCACCATCGACCCCCTCCGGATGGAGGCCTACAATGTCACGCCCGGCGAGATCTCGCAGACCATAGCCCGCAACAACCAGCTGATTCCTGCAGGCGACATGCTGTCGGGCGGCGGCAAGTTCGCCGTCAAGATTCCTGGCGTTGTCGAAAAGCCCGAAGACATTCTCGCCCTGCCCATCAAGCGCGCCGGCGACCGGCTTATTACAGTCGGCGACATCGGCGATGTCAGGCGGACCTTCAAGGACGCCAGCTTCATCGCCCGCTTCGACGGCCAACCTGCCTATTCGCTGGAAGTTTCCAAGCGTTCCGGGGCCAATATCCTGGATACCGTGAAGCGGATCCGGGAGACCGTGGAAAGCGAAGAGAAGCGATGGCCTTCGACAATCCGCGCCTCCTACACCTTTGATGAGAGCGACTTCATCGGCCGGACCCTTCTGGTGCTGGAGGGAGGGCTGATCTCGGCGGCTATTCTGGTGATGATCATCATCGTCGCCAGCCTGGGGGTCAGGCAGGGCCTGATGGTCGGCCTGGCCATTCCGGCCTGCTTTACCCTGGCCTTCCTCATGCTCAACGCCATGCATGTGACCCTCAACCAGATGGTGATGTTCGGCATGGTGCTGGCGGTCGGCATTCTGGTGGACGGCGGCATTGTGGTTGTGGAGTACGCCGACCGGAAGATGGCCGAAGGCCTCAGCCGGGAAGACGCCTTCGCCGCCGCCGGCAAGCGCATGTTCTGGCCGGTGCTGAACGGCACCCTGACCACCCTGTGCGCCTTCCTGCCCTTCATGTTCTGGAATTCAATCGCCGGGAAGTTCATGAGCTTCCTGCCGCTGACCCTGTTCTTCGTGCTGGGCGCCTCGATCTTCGTCGCCCTGATCTTCACCCCGGCCCTGGGATCCATATTCGCCCGGGAAGCGGCGGTGGACGAAGAGCATCTGGCGGAAATCGAAAAGTCAGAGCGGGGCGATCCCCGCGAAATGGCCGGCTTCATGGGCTGGTACGCCCGGACCATCAGCTATCTTGGCGAGCATCCCTTGCGGGTCATGGCCGGAACCCTGTTTGTCATCGTGGCCGTATTCATGTGGTTCGGAAGCACGAAGCACAGGACCGAATTCTTCCTCGACCAGGACCCTGAATTTGTCGCGGTCTATGTCAAAGGGCGGGGCAACATGTCCGCCCCGACCCAGGACGTTCTGGTTCGGGAGGTCGAAAATCGCCTGGTCGGGATCAAGGGCGTGCAGTCGCTCTATGTCCGCACGGGCTCGGCCAGCCCGGGTGGTGGGCGCAACCAGACCCCCAATGACACCATTGGCCGCATCCAGGTCGAGTTCCTGAAATACGAGGACCGCAAGGCCCTGGGCCTGCGAGGCAAGGACATCGCCACCGAGGTCCGCAAGCGGGTCGCAGACCTGTCCGGATTGCAGGTCGAGGTGCGGGAACCCCAGGGCGGGCCGCCAACAGGCAAGGCCATCCAGGTTCAGTTAAGGGGCCCCGACCCCGCCGCCCTGAACCGCGCCGCCGACCTGATCGAAGCCAAGCTCAAGGCTGACCCCCAGCTGATCGAACTGGAAGACAACCGCACGGCCCCGGGCATTGAATGGTCCCTGGCTGTCGATCGCGAGGCCGCCGGCCGCTACGGCGTCGACGTGGTCTCCGTCGGTCAGGCGATCCAGTACCTCACGGGCGGCGTCCTGGTCGGACGTTTCAGGCCGGACGACGCCGAGGACGAACTGGACATCCGGGTGCGGTTCAAGCCTGAAGGTCGAAACGCCGCCGCATTCCAGAACCTGAAGATCCCGACAGCCCAGGGTCCGGTTCCGCTCAGCTATTTCGTCAAGAGCGTTCCAGCCCAGCAGGTCACCAGCATCCAGCGTCGTGACAGCCAGCGCCTGGTCCTTGTGCAGGCCAACACACTCCCCGGTGTCGCCGCCAATCAGAAGATCGCCGAGTTGAAGCCCTGGCTGGAAAAGGCGGGTCTTGATGACTCGGTCCGGTGGAAGTTCACCGGGGCGGACGAAGAAGGTCAGCAGGCCGTGGTCTTCTTCATGACCGCCATTGCGGCATCCCTGTTCATGATGATGATCATCCTGCTGTGGCAGTTCAACAGCTTCTATGGGGTGGTGGTCACCCTGTCGGCGGTGATCCTGTCGACGGTAGGCGTCCTGCTGGGTGTGCAGGTCAACCTGTTCCACACCTTCGACTACATCTCGGTGATCATGCTGGGCACAGGCGTTGTGGCCCTGGCCGGGGTGGTCGTCGGCCACAACATCGTTCTGGTCGACACCTTCTATCAGCTGAGACAGCAGGGGTTTGAGGCCGATGAAGCCGCCGTGCGGGCGGCAACCCAGCGATTCCGGCCGGTCATGTTGACCACACTGGTGACCGTCGTCGGCCTTCTGCCGCTGATGTTCCAGATCCATCCCGACTTCGGCCGGGCCATCATGGAATATGCCGCACCGGGTTCGGAATGGTGGGTCCAGCTGTCTGCGGCTGTCGTCTGGGGCCTGACCTTCGCCACCCTGCTGACCCTGGTCCTGACCCCGGTCCTGCTGGCGGCGCCCAAGGTCATGGGACGTCGGTTCCGCTGGCTCTACGAGGAACTTCGGGTCGCTTTGGGCCGCCCCAGGAGACCGTCCGGCGGAACCGTCCAGAGCCCCTCTCCTGCTGAGTAAGCTCTAGGCTGTCCGGGTCTGACGACGCCAGAGGGCCGCGTACTCCCCGCCCCTGGCCAGCAGGTCGTCATGAGTTCCGCGCTCGACCACCTTGCCCCGCCGCAGGACCACGATCTGGTCGGCGTCGACAATGGTCGACAGGCGGTGGGCGATGACCAGGGTGGTGCGTCCGGCCCGCACCTTGCGCAGGGTTTGCTGGATGGCCTCCTCCGTGGGACCGTCCAGGGCGCTGGTGGCCTCATCCAGGATCAGGAAACGGGGATTGGCCAGCAGGGCCCGGGCAATGCCAACCCGCTGACGCTCTCCGCCAGACAGCTTCAGGCCACGCTCCCCCACCATGGTGTCCAGGCCCTGGGGCAGGCTGTCGATGAAGGCGCCCAGTTCGGCGGCGTCAGCTGCGAGCCTGACATCGGTCTCGGAGGCCAACGGACGCGCGAAGGCGATATTGGCGCGCAGGGTGTCATTGAACAGGGCCACATCCTGAGGCACCAGGGCGATGGCGCCCCGAAGTTCCGACTGTCGGACCATTTTCAGGTCCAGCCCGTCGATGACCACCCGGCCCGAATTGGGATCCAGCAGACGCAGGGCGAGGCGCACAGCCGTGGTCTTGCCGGCGCCAGAGGGCCCGACAATCGCCGTCGTGGTTCCTGGCGGAATCCCGAAACTGACCCCCTTCAGGCCAGTTGAACGGGCGTCATGCTGGAAGTCGACCTGTTCAAAGGCGATGGCCGCGCCGCGACCGCTTGAGGGCGGCAGGTCTACAGCGTCGGAGGCGTCGACGATGTCCGGCGCCACCGCGGTCAGACTGACCATCTGCTCCATGTCGATGAAGGCCTGGCGGATTTCCCGATAGTTGAAGCCCAGCATGTTGAGGGGAACATAGAGGCTGGTCAGCAGCAGTATGGCGGTCGTGACGTCGCCGATCCGCATGCGTCCCTGGAGGACTTCGATCCCCGCAAGGACCGTCATGATGGCCAGGCCGATATTGAGGATGACCGCCTGAACCGCATTGAGCAGGGACAGCGAGGTGTTGGCCTGGACCGAGGCCTTCACATAGCGCCCCATGGCGTCCTGATAACGCCCCACAGTCCGGCCTTCGGACCCGAAGGTCTTGATGGCTTCGTAGTTGATCATGGAGTCGACGGACAGGCCGGCGGCCTTGCTGTCGGCTTCGTTCAGTTCGCGTCGATGACTGAGCCGCCAGTCGGTGATCCTGAAGGTCAGGATCGTGTAGATGACGATGGTCACCAGGGCGGTGGCGGCGAAGCGCCAGTCCAGTTTCAGGGCCATGACCGCCATGGCCAGGACAAGCTCAACAGCCGTAGGTCCCAGGCTGAAGACCACGCTGCGGATCAGGAAGTCCGTCGAGCGCGATCCCCGGTCAATGATCCGGGCCAGGGTTCCCGTCTGCTTGCTTTGATGGAAGTCCAGGGACAGGCTCAGGGTATGGCCAAAGGCTTCAACTGCGGACTTGGCCATGGTGGCCTGGGACACCGGCGTGAATATGGCCTCCCGGGCGAAGGGAGCACAGGCGGAGAGCAATCTCAGGGCGGCGAAAGCCAGGGCAAGGCCGACGAAGTTTGCGCCAAGCACCGCCCCCGCCTGGGCTCCGGGCGAGAGGGTGTTGATGGCCTCGCCCAGCATGACCGGCGCCCACACACCAGCCAGCTTGCCGGCAAACACCAGGGCCAGGGCCGACGGAATCCGCCAGGTCAGGCCCGGCGCGCCACTGCGCATGACCAGCCGTCCCAGATCGGCCATGGAACTCCAGAAGCTGAACTTCACCCCGGCAGGCGCTACAGCTCCGGGCATGCGGCCGGAAGCATGATGGAAACTCATTTGGCCGGGATCTCCTGGCCGTAGACCCAGGTTGTCTGTTCTCCCCCGCCCGGGGTCATCCAGTCCACCCTCAGGTGAGGCCCGACCATGGCCGCGCGGTAGGGGCCAGACGTGAGCGCACTGGCGCGGCTGGCGTCGATAGTCATCGCCACATCAATGGCTTCGCCAAATACCTTCAGGCTGTGCCGTCCGGGATTGACCGGTCCGGTAAGGGCCAGGACAAAGCGTCCCCCGGCGTCTGTACGCCCCTCACCCAGCTTGTCGCCATCAACCCTGATGCTGATCCGGGTTCCGGGGGGACCAAATCCCGACACGACAGCCCCGCCCTGCCGATCGATGTCGAAGGCCGTCACCCGGGATGGCTCTGGTTGGGACAGGACCAGGGCGCCGGCGCCGGCCCGCAGGACGACCCCCAGGCCATCAGGCGTCACAAGCAGATATCCCGACGACTGAAGGGTGCGGCCAGCCGTCACCTCTGACACGCCATAGAGCTGGGCCTGCCCTGAAGCTGGCGTGTTGATGACCCATCTGCCGCTGGCGTTGGCAGTGGCCTGGCCAGCAGGTCCATCCGGCCTCGCCAGCCGCACCACCGCTCCAGCCGTGGAAGCGCCGAAAATTTCCACCTGGCCAGCCACGATACGAACGGACGTCACTTGCGGGGGCGCCTGATAGTCAACCTCCGCATTCCCCTTGGCCGCTGGCGTCGGTGCGCCGGCCGGGGCCCGACTGCAGGCCGACAGGGCGCAGCAGGCCAGGATGGCAAGAATTTCGAAGGAACGTTGCTTAGGGCGCACGGTTTGGTCGAAACTCCGGGAACGTGAGTCTTGTGGCGGCGAGGCTTCCATCTTCATAGACCATTTTGCGGAGCATCCCATGGGCCATTCCCCCGAGTCCATTTCCTCGGTCTGCGTCTTCTGCGGCGCCTCCAATGACGCTGATCCCGCCCTGCTGGAGGCCGCCGCCCAACTGGGACGCGATCTGGCGGCGGCGAAGCTGAAACTGATCTATGGCGGCGGCGGGGTTGGACTGATGGGCGCCTGCGCCCTGGCAGCCCATCAGGCTGGCGGCGATGTGCTGGGCATCATTCCTCATTTCCTGAAGGTCCGGGAACAGCGCCTGGATGTGGTGGAGACCATCGTCGTGGACTCCATGCACGAGCGGAAGATCCAGTTGTTCGACCGGTCCGACGCCTTTGTGGTGCTGCCAGGCGGGATTGGCACCCTGGAAGAGATCGTCGAGCTGCTGTCCTGGCGGCGCCTGGACCTGCATGCCAAGCCGGTGGTCTTCTACAATGTGGATGGCTTCTGGGAGCCGCTCTTCGCCCTCTTCCAGCACACGGTGGACGCAAGGCTGACCCCGCCGGAATTCATGCAGAGCTGGTCGAGCGCAACCACGGTGGCGGAGATCCTGCCGGCCCTCTACGCCGCCCTGCCCGTGCCGGATGGAGATCCAGCAATCACCAGCAAGGCCTAGCTGACCATGTCCCGGAAGCCGTTGACGATGGGATAGCGGCGATCACGGCCAAAGGCCCTGGGGCCGATCTTGACGCCCGGCGCAGCCTGCCGCCGCTTGTATTCGGAATTGTAGAGCAGGCGCTGGACGCGCTCGACCGTTTCCGGCGCATGGCCCCGGGCGACGATCTCGTCCAGTGTCGCTTCCTCTTCCACCAGCCCGTGCAGGATGGCGTCCAGTTCGGCGTATTCCGGCAGGCTGTCCTGGTCCTTCTGGTCGGGCCGCAGCTCGGCGGAAGGCGCCTTGGTCAGGATGCGCTGAGGGATTGGATCATCGGCGACGCCGAAGGGATTATTGGCGTTGCGCCATTCACAGACCCCGTAGACGTCGGTCTTGTAGATGTCCTTCAGGACGTTATAGCCGCCGCACATGTCGCCATAGAGGGTAGCGTAACCCACCGCCATCTCGCTCTTGTTGCCAGTGGTCAGCAGCATGTAGCCAAGCTTGTTGGACAGGGCCATCAACGACAGGCCCCGGGTTCGGGCCTGGATGTTCTCTTCGGTCAGGTCAGGCGCCCTGTTTCCAAAATGTGGATTGAGCATTTCGGCGAAGGCGTCGACCGCAGGGGAGATCGGGATCTCGTCCAGCCGCACGCCGAGCCGACGGGCGCAGCCTTCAGCGTCCTCGAGACTGTCGCGGCTGGTGTATTTCGACGGCAGCATGAAACAGCGGACCCGATCAGGGCCAAGGGCGTCAGCAGCGACCACAGCAACAATAGCCGAGTCCACGCCACCGGACAGGCCCAGCAGCACGCCCGGGAAGCCGGACTTGTTCACATAGTCCCGCAGTCCCAGCACCATGGCGTGATAGACCTCGCCATAGCCCGTCAGCCAGTCGGCCATGGGCGCGCCGGCCAGGGTCCAGCCGTCCGAACCCCGGGTCCAGGTGGTCAGGGCCAGGGCCTCTTCGAACATAGGCAGGCGCATGACCGTCTCGCCCTGGGCGGAAACAGCGAAGGATCCGCCGTCGAAGACCAGTTCGTCCTGACCGCCCACCTGATTGACGTAGAGCAGCGGCAGGCCGGTCTCGGCGACCCTGGCCAATGCGACCTTCATCCGCTCATCATCGGCTGTTCGCCGGTAGGGCGAGCCATTGGGAACCACGAGGATTTCAGCGCCCTGCGCCTTGAGGTCCGCGCAGACCCCCTGCCCCCAGATGTCCTCACAGATCGGCGTTCCGAGGCGGACGCCCTTCCATGTGAAGACGCTGGGCCCCTCGCCGGGCTCGAAGACCCTCTTTTCGTCAAAGACGCCGTAGTTGGGCAGGTCGCACTTGAAGGCCAGCCCCCTCACCTCACCGCCGGCCAGGAAGGCCAGGGCGTTGCGGGGTCTGCGGCCGGGCGCCTCTGCGGGCCAGATCACGCCGATCAGGACCGCGAAGTCATCGTCCGTCTCAAGGGCCAACCGCTCGACGGCGGCCTTGCCGGCGCCCCAGAAGGCGGGCTTCAGGGACAGGTCTTCAGGCGGATAGCCATTGAGGAACAGTTCGGAAAATACCGCCAGATCGGCGCCAGCGGCTCTGGCCTGGGCCATGCGCTCCCGGGCGATGGCTTCGTTTTTGGCGATGGCGCCCAGGGTCGGGTTGGCCTGGATGGCGGCGATGACAAGACGGTCGGTCATATGTGGTGTGTAACCTCGCCTAAACCCGCTCGCCAGAGGCAATAGGCGTCCGGGCGGCGAACCAGGGGCGCAGGCGCGAAAGGGCTTCCCGGACCTGATCCGTTGAGACCGCAAAACTCAGGCGGATGAATTTGTGGCCCTCGACCGGATCGAAGTCGACACCGGGCGCCGTGGCGACCCCCGTCTCTTCCAGCAATTGGCGGCAGAAGCTCATGCTGTCGTCCGTCAGATGACCCACATCGGCATAGACATAAAAGGCGCCGTCCGGCGGTGCGATGGCGGCAAGACCCAGGCTCGGCAGGGCTTCCAGCACCAGGGCGCGATTCGCGCGATAGACCGCCACGTGGCCTTCCAGCTCTTCGCGGCAATCCATGGCCACCAGACCGGCGTGCTGGCTCAGGGAGGGTGGTGTCAGGAACAGGTTGGTCATGAAGGCCCGGGTGCGCTCCACAAGGTCCAGAGGCGAGATCACCCAGCCAAGACGCCAGGCCACCATGCTGAAATACTTGGAGAAACTGTTGACCACAAAGGCGCCGGGTTCGAACTCCAGAATGGAGTGGGCCCGCTCTCCATAGCTGAGGCCATGGTAGATCTCGTCGGAGACAATCGCGATATTCCGCGCCCGGCAGACTTCGGCTATGCCGGCCAGCTCATCACGGGGAATGATGGTGCCGGTGGGGTTTGCGGGGCTGGCTATGATGACCCCGGCAGGCGCAGGATCCAGGGCTGCAAGGTGTGCGGCGCTCAGCTGAAAGCGATCTTCCGGGCCACAGGGGATTTCCTGAGGTTCCAGATTCAAGGCCTTGATTGTATTGCGATAAGCCACATAGCCTGGCCTTGCCAAGGCGATGCGATCGCCCGCCGAGAACCGGGCGGACAGGGCCAGGACCAGGGCCGGAGAAGCGCCGCAGGTCAGGATCACCTGCCGGGCGTCAAGGCTGACTCCATAGGTCTCGGCATAGTGCCGGACGATCCGCTGCTTCAGGGGCTGGCTTTCCCAATAGCCCATGGGATCGGCGTCCAGCACCCGATGGGCTTCGGCTATGGCCGCGGCCGGCGCGCCCGTAGACGGCTGGCCGAATTCCATGTGCAGGATTGAGCGGCCTTCGGCCTTCAGCTTGTGCGCCAGACCACTGATGGCCACCGCGTGAAACGGATCAATCTCGACCGCCATGATCCCTCGCCAAGTCGGGCGCACTTCGCCCTCGTCGGGGGTTTAGACGGCTTCGTTCCGGTCGGCTACATCGGTGCGCCAGATCGGGGCTCAGTCGTCCCGGTGAATGCGCTCCCGACGCTCGTGACGCTCCTGGGCTTCGACGCTCAGGGTGGCGATGGGGCGGGCGTCAAGACGACCGACGCCGATGGGTTCGCCGGTATCTTCGCAATAGCCGTAGGAGCCATCCTCGATTCGACGCAGGGCTTCATCGATCTTGGAGATCAGCTTGCGCTGACGATCCCGGGTGCGGAGCTCGAGGGACCGGTCAGCCTCTGAGGTCGCACGGTCGGCCAGGTCAGGATGATTTTCCGTTTCAGCCTGCAGATGGACGAGGGTTTCCCGGGACTCCCGCAGGATTTCCTCTTTCCAAATCAACAGCTTCTGCTTGAAGTACTCACGCTGCCGTTCGTTCATGAACGGCTCGTCGTCCGAAGGACGATAATCCGGCTTGTCCGCCAACGCCGAAGCATCAGTCATTTACGCCTTACGTTCCCTTCGGAACGCCCCCTAGACTTCGGGACGGCTTATATCAAAATGGGTAGCGGCCGCAACGGACCTTGCGTCAAGCGCGAACCTTGCTCGCCGCACTCGCGTATTCCAGCTTGGCCAGCTCGACGGCGGCGCGGGTTTCGATCTCGTTGAGGATCTCTTCCAGCTTGGGATCTTCGGTCTCTTCCCGCTGATCCCTGATGGCCTGCTGGAGGCGGCCAAGGCTGTCCAGGGTGGGCTCGCCGGACAGCAGCTGCAGCTTCATCTCATCAAGGGCGTCCAGCATGCGCGCGGCGCGCCTGACGGCCTTGCGCTTGCGCTCGGTAGGGCTGCCGACATCCTGGAGAGCCAGCAGGGCGCCGACATTCATCACCGGCGACAGTGAGCTGACGCTGGCTGCAGCCGGGGCGGTGCTGGCGCCCCCGACAGTCGGCAGCGAAAATCCCTGCCCGCCGCCGGCTCCACGGGCCTTGCCGGCTCCGGTGGCGGCCCCGGCGCCGCTGGTATTGGTGACCTTCATGGAGGCGAAAAACTCTCGAACTGAACTCTGCGACTCACCTTCGCCTCCGCCGCCTTATGGCATGGTTAATGCCGGGCAAAATCTGCCCGCGCGGCGAATTCGCCTTGTGGAGGATTTGCCCTCTCGCTGATTTGATTGGCTTTTCCCGGGCGACCCAACTGGCACGCCCTTCGCAACGCGTTTGCGGATTCCGTTTCTTCGGACGACCGGGGCTGCATGCGTCGATTTTCAGGTTTCGTTTTTGGTCTGTGTTTTCTGGTGGCCAGCGCCATGGCCAGCCCATGTCTCGCCAAGTCCCGCATCAAGGACATTGTCGAGTTCGAGGGCGTCCGGAACAACATGCTGGTGGGCTACGGCCTGGTGGTCGGCCTGAACGGGTCCGGCGACTCCCTGCGCAACGCCCCGTTCACCAAGCAGAGCCTCGAAGCCATGCTGGAGCGCCTGGGGGTCAATACCCGGGACGCCAACCTGAACACCAAGAACGTCGCCGCCGTCATGGTCACGGCCAGCCTGCCGGCCTTTGTCGCCACGGGCGCCCCCATTGACGCCACGGTTTCTGCCCTTGGCGACGCCAAGAGCCTCCAGGGCGGCACCTTGCTGGTCACGCCGCTTCTTGGCGCAGATGGCCAGGCCTACGCGGTCGCCCAGGGTACGGTGCAGACCGGATCGGTTTCAGCCGGAGGCGCTTCGGGCAGTTCTGTTTCCAAGGGCGTGCCCACCGCTGGCCGCATCGCCTCGGGCGCCATTGTCGAACGCGAGATCGGCTTTCAGCTGGCGACCATGGGGCAGATGCGCATGACCCTGCGCAATCCCGATTTCACTACGGCCTCGCGCATCGCCAATGTGATCAACACCAACTTCCCCGGCTGCGCCCGGGCCGACAACCCGACCATTGTCACCATCCAGCCCCCTGCCGGACAGGACATGGTCCGCTTCCTGTCCCAGGTGGAAAACCTCTCGGTCGAGACCGACGAGCCCGCCAAGGTGGTCATAGATGAAGTGGCCGGCGTCATCGTCATGGGCGAGAACGTCCGGATTTCCACCGTAGCCATCGCTCAGGGCAATCTGACCATCCGCGTCCAGGAAAACCCCGGCGTCAGCCAGCCCGCGCCGTTCAGTCAGGGCCAGACAGCGGGCGTTCCCCAGACCCAGATCTCGGTCGACGAGGAAAAGGGCAAGCAGCTGATCACCCTGAAGAGCGGGACCTCGCTTTCAACCCTGATTTCCGGCCTCAACTCCCTGGGGGTCACCCCGCGGGACATGATCTCCATCCTGCAGGCCATCAAGGCGGCGGGCGCCCTCCAGGCCGAAATACAGGTGATGTGATGGCTGACCTCGCCTTCGTCCCCCCTGCCCTCCTGACCAGCAAGACCCCCGTCGCGCCGACCTTCGCCGGCGGAGTTACCGAGAGCATCAAGCGCGCCCAGATCGCCAGGTCCGCCAGGGAATTCGAAGCCTCTTTCCTGTCGGTGATGATGGGGCAGATGTTCCAGGGCGACAGCCTCAAGGGGCCGTTCACCGGCGGCGCCGGAGAAGACGCCTTCAAGTCCTTCATGAGCGACGCCATGGCAAAGCAGGTCGTCAGCTCCGGCGGCATAGGCATGACCGCCATCGTCCAGAGAGAAATGCTGAAGCTTCAGGGCCTCAGCGAGGAGCCCACCCAATGACCTTGTCCGCCACAGATTCAACCGACCGCGTCGAACAACTGATCGCCCTGACAGACCGCCTGACCGAGCTGATCGCCCTGGAAGCCCAGGCCTTCGAACAGCATCGCCCCCAGGACGCCGCGGCGCAGATCGACGAAGTCTCGAAGCTGGCCAATATCTATCGCCACGAGTCCACCAGGGTCCGGGCAAATCCTGAGCTGATCGCTTCGGCGCCCCTGGCCCAGCGCACCCGACTGACCCGGTCTACTGAGGCCTTTGACGCGGTCCTGGCCCGCCAGAGCCGCGCCCTTTCAGCCGCCAAGACGGTCACCGAAGGTCTGGTCCGCGCCATTGCCGACGAAGTCGCCGTCCAGCGCACCAATGCCTCCAGCTATGGCCCCGGCGCAACGACCACCAAGGCCGGACAGGCCACCGCCATCACCCTGAACAAGCGCGCCTGACAGGGCCTTCAGAATTTAAACACTTGTTCGACGACACATCCTCGTCCTAATTTGTCCCGTCGCCGGGCTTTTCCGGCGTCGCGCGTTCTCAGGGCGGGGTGAAAGTCCCCACCGGCGGTAAAGGCGGAGCTGCAAGGCGAAGCACGAGCCCGCGGGCGCTCTCCAGACCTCTGGTCCGGGGAGGCAGCAGACACCGGTTGGATCCCGGGGCCGACGGTTAGAGTCCGGTTATGAGAACCACTGGATGACGACGCCTTCTGTTTTCAGGGGGAGTCTGTCGACTGGTGTCTCCCTGAGTCGTGGTTCCTCAATGGGAGATGACCATGACCCAAGCTGCAATCGCACAAATCTCAGAATACCGCACCGCCAACGGCGCCTATCGCCCGGCCCGGATCGCCTTTGTCCAGGCCGGCTGGCATCACGACATCGTCGACAAGGCCCGGGAGGGCTTCATCGCCGAAATGGAGAAGCTGGGCTTCCCGGCCAACGCCGTCGACGTCTTCCAGACGCCAGGCGCCTTCGAGATCCCCCTCCACGCCCAGACCCTGGCCCGCACCGCCAAATACGCCGCCGTGGTCGCTGCCGCCTTTGTGGTGGATGGCGGAATCTATCGCCATGAATTCGTCGCCGAGACCGTGGTGAACGGCCTGATGAAGGTGCAACTGGATACCGAGATCCCGGTGTTCTCCGTGGTGCTCACGCCTCACCACTTCCAGGAAACGCCCGCCCACCAGGAGTTTTTCCAGGCCCACTTCGTCAAGAAGGGCGCCGAGGCGGCCAGGGCCTGCACCCAGACCCTGGAGAGCCTGCATCGTCTGACGGGCAATGCCGGATGAGTACAGACACCATCCCGGACACCTTCGCCCGACACTACCGGCAAAGCCCCCTCACCGACCCCTGGGAGCCGCTCTACAGCCGCAAGGATGACCGCAAGGTCGTCCTGGCCCTGCGAGCCGAGGCGGCGCACACCAACAGCCGCGGCTTTGTCCACGGCGGCCTGATCTCCGCCCTGGCCGACAACGCCATGGGCCTGTCCTGCGGTCAGGCCAGCGCTGGCGAAACCAGCTATATCACGGTCAATCTCAGCGTCGACTTTCTGGGAACCGCCAGGATCGGCCAGTGGCTGGAATTCGACACGGTCTATGTGAAGACCGGATCAACCCTCAGCTTCGCCCAGGCCTTCATCACGGCCGACGGCGAGGTCTGCGCCAGGGCCAATGCAGTCTTCCGGGCTGTGAAACGCCCGACTTGACGACATCGGGGCGGATCTTGCGGTCCGCCCCGATACCCACACTTGCCTCGAGCCTCTTTGGCTGTGACCTTGGCGGCCTCGTTCCAAGGAAGCCGTCATGCGCCGTTTCGCCCTGCCCCTCGCCCTTCTCCTGGCATCCGCCGCGCCGCAAGCCCTTGCAGCCAAGGCCAATCCCCTGCCGGCCTGGGCCATTGCGCACCGCGACGCCATCGTGGTGGACACCCACTTTGACACCCCGGCCAATTTCCACGTGCCGGGCTGGGACATGCTCGACCGGCACTCGGTCGCAGCCGATGGCAGCCAGGTCGACTATCCCCGCATGGTGGAGGGCGGCGTTGATGGCGGGTTCTTCGCGATCTTCACGGCCCAGGGCGCCCGGGGCGCAGAAGCGAATGCAAAGGCCCGGGACTTCGCCCTGGTCAGGGCCACCGAAATCCACGAGATGGTCGCAAGGAATAATACCCGCTTCGCCATCGCCCTGACCGCGGACGACGCCCGGAAGATCCTCGACCAGAAGAAGAAGTTCGTCTTCCTCAGTATGGAAAACGGCTCGCCCGTAGCCGGCGAAATCAGCCTGATGAGCGCTTTTTACGCCCTGGGCGTCCGGATGATGGGGCCGGTCCACTTCATGAACAATGATCTGGCGGACTCGGCCACCGACAAGCCCGAATGGGGCGGCCTGTCACCGGCCGGAAAGGCCTTTGTCGCCGAAGCCAACCGCCTGGGCATAGTGCTCGACGCCAGCCATGCCTCCGATCAGGTGCTGGACCAGATGCTGGTCCTGTCGAAGGCGCCAATCATCCTGTCCCACTCAGGCAGCAAGGCGGTCTTTGATCACCCACGCAATATTGACGACAACCGCCTGCGCGCCCTGGCGGCCAAGGGCGGGGTCATCCAGATCAATGCCTTCTCCAACTACATGGTCCCGACGCCGAAGATTCCCGAGCGTGAAGCCGCCCTCGCTGCGCTCATGAAATCCATCGGCATGACCGGCCGCGACATGAGCCCGGCCCAGCGCAAGGCCTTCCTGAAGGGCAAGGCGGCCATTGACGCCAAATGGCCCGTGCCCCGGGCCAATCTGGACGACTACATGAAGCACATGCTGCACGCCATCGAGGTGGCTGGCATCGATCACGTGGGCGTTTCCGGCGACTTTGACGGCGGCGGCGGCGTCGACGGCATGAACGAGGTCACCGACTATCCCGCCATCACCCAGCGCCTGATGGCTGCGGGCTACACCAAGGCGGACGTGGCCAAGATCTGGGGCGGCAACGCCCTGCGGGTCCTGCGCGCCGCCGAAGCCGCCAAGGGGAAGTAGCCCATGACCTATGAACACCTGGACATCGTCATAGAGGACGAGGTGGCCTGGGCCACCATGAACCGCCCCGACCGGCTGAACGCCCTGAACCCGAAGCTGGTGGACGAGCTCCGCGACTTCTTCGTCGGACTTTACTGGCGGCGGGATGTCCGGGTGGTGGTCCTGCGGGGCGCCGGGCGCGCCTTCTGCGCGGGCCTCGATCTCAAGGACCGATCAGGTTCCAACGCCGAGCGCACGGTGGGCGAGAGCCTGACGGGGCAGCGCAGGATCAGCGAGATCGTCATGGCCATGCGTCGCTGTCCCCAGCCGATCATCGCCTGTGTTGACGGTGCGGCCAGCGGCGGCGGCTTCGCCCTGGCCCTGGCCAGCGATGTGCGGATCGCCACCCCAACCCTGAAAATGAACGCCGCCTTCATCCGGATCGGCCTGTCGGCCTGCGATATTGGTGTGAGCTATTTCCTGCCCCGCATGGTCGGCAGTTCGGTAGCGGCGGAATACATGCTGACCGGCCGGTTCATGGGCGCTGACCGCGCTTACCAGCTGGGTCTGATCAGCCGCATTGTCGAGTCAAACGGCCTTGAGGCCGAAGCGCGGGCCTTCGCGGCCGACATGCTGCACGCGACGCCCCTGGGCCTGCGCCTGACCAAGGAGGCCCTGAACCACGCCATTGACGCCAATGGCCTTGAAGCCGCCATCGCCATGGAGGACCGCAACCAGATCCTCTGCGTCCAGGACGGGGACTTCGGGGAAGGCGTCAGGGCCTTTCTGGAAAAGCGGGCGCCCGACTACCGGAAAGGCTGAGCCCTTCCGGCAGCCGGGCCGCCGGATCAGGATTCCATTTCTTCGCGGATCGTCTTCCTGGCCATCCAGAACAGGAGGAAGGCGAGGATCCCGAAGCAGGTCGAGATCATCAGGGCCCAACGCACGCCCTGGGCTGATCCCAGTCCCACCCCGTTGGCCATGATGTCGGAAATCACCCCGACAACCGTGGGGCCAAGACCAAGGCCGATCAGGTTGATGACGAAGAGCAGGATGGCCGAAGTGGTCGCACGCATGTGCGGCGGCACAATGGACTGGCCGATGGCGTAGACCGGACCATACCAGAGCGAACCCAGCAGGCCGTTGATCACCAGAATGCAGAGTGCGACCGACGCTGAGGGCACGCTCACGGCAAAAATGTAGATCGGAACAGCCAGTAGCGAGGCAATGGCCGGAACGACCACATAGCCGCGCAGATCCGACTTGGCGAAACGGTCTGCGACCTGTCCGCCCGCCCAGGACGAAATGATGCCGGCTGTCCCGCCCATGAGGCCAAGAGCCAGGCCCAGGAACCCGACGGACTTGAGGTCGAACATGGCGGCCAGCCTGGCGACTTCCTCGGTATGAACACGCAGGAAGAACGACGCGGTGAAAGGCGCGTGGCCATAGCCAATGAAGGCCTTGATCGCCGCACCAACGGCGATCAGCCAGAAGGTCTTCTTCTTCAGCAGATAGGCCAGGGTTTCCGGGAAGGTGGCTTGATTGGCGACGATCCGGGCGCTGTCTTCAGCCAGCTTCTTCCGGGGCTCCTTCAGGGTGAAGATGCACAGGACCGCGAAGAGCAGACCGGGCGCGCCGGCGACGAGAAAGGCCGTCCTCCAGCCATAGGCGTCGGCGATCAGTCCGCCGAGCACCAGGCCCAGCAAGCCGCCCAGGGGCGTGCCCATGGAATAGAAGGCCAGGGCCGAGGCGCGCTTTTCCTTGGGGACATAGTCGGCGATCAGGGAGTGGGCCGGGGGTGTACATCCCGCCTCCCCCACACCGACCCCGATCCGGCAGAGGACCAGCTGCAGGAAACTGGTGGCTGCGCCGGACAAGGCGGTGAAACCTGACCAGACCGCCACTGAGGTTCCGATAATGAACGGCCGGTTCTTGCGCTCGGCCAGCTGCGCCAGGGGAATGCCCAGGAATGTGTAGAAGAGCGCGAAGGCCAGACCGCTCATCATGCCCAGTTGCCAGTCGGCCAGATGCAGCTCGTCCTTGATCGGCTCGGCCAGGATGTTGATCACCGAACGATCAAGGAAGTTGACCGTATAGATCCCCAGCAGGAGCAGCATGGCATAGCGGGTGTAACCTGCCGAATATGGTGCGGCCGTGACACTCGCGGTCGCCGGCGGCGAAACGGGATCCGTCGACGGCGAAGCGGTCTCAGTCATGGTCTCCTCCCAGAGCCTTGTTTTTTTATCATGAACACATGGTGGCGGACTTGAAGAAGTCCAGAGGCGGCGGCGGTTATTCCTACGCTTTCCCGCCTCTTGCGATCAGCGCATCCACTTCTGTCGCCAGGACGGACAGGGGAACAGCTCCGGTCTTGACCAGGGTGTCATTGAAGACCTTGACGTCAAACCGCGCGCCCAGGGCGGCTTTGGCCCTGTCCCTAAGGCGATTGATCTCCGTATGGCCGACCTTGTAGCCGCAGGCCTGCCCTGGAGAGGCGCAATAGCGGTCAATCTCACTGGTCATGGCCGCCTTGGTGCGGCCGGAATTGGCCACAGCCCAGTCAATGGCCTGTTCCCGGGTCCAGCGCTTTGCATGCATGCCGGTGTCGACCACCAGACGGATAGCCCGGAACCGCTGGGCCTGCAGATAGCCAAGCTGACCGGCCCAGTCGTTCTCGTACATGCCCATCTCATCGCCCAACTGCTCGGCATAGAGGGCATAACCCTCAACATAGGCGTTGAACCCCGCCAGGATCTGCCGGACCAGGGGCACATGGCCGCTCTCGGTCAGATAGGCGCCCTGCCAGGCATGGCCGGGCAAGGTCTCGTGATAGGTCAGGGAGGCCAGTGAGAATTTCGGCCAGTTCCGGGTCGACTTCAGATTGATGTAATAGGTCGAGGGCCGCGAGCCATCCAGGGACCCGGTGTTCATATAGCCCTGCCCTGCGCCGTCCTGGATTTCGATGGGGACGCGCTTGGCGAAGACCGGCGCCTTGAGCTTCAGATTGAACTGGCTGGCCAGACGCGGGCGCACCTGGGCGATGATGTCGTTCAGGTGCTTGATGACCTCAAGCTTGCCCGCCTCGGTGTCGGGGAAGAGCTGGGCCGGGTCATTGCCCAGGGCGATCATTCTCTCCCCGACCGTGCCCTGAGTCAGGCCATGGGCCTTGAGAACCCCATCCATCCGCGCTTCGATGGCCCGGTTCTGCTCAAGGCCCATCTGGTGGACTTCATCCGGGGTCAGGGTCGTATTGGTGCCCTGCTTGAGAAGCCAGCCGTAATAGGCCTCGCCGTCCTTCAGGCGCCAGACGCCGGCGTCATGGACAGCCTTGGCGGCATTGGTCCGAAGGATCTCTCTCTGGCGGTTCAGGGCCGGGTAGATTTCGGACTCGACGATCCTGGTCGCCAT
Organism: Alphaproteobacteria bacterium PA2; assembly: GCA_002256425.1. NCBI lineage: Bacteria > Pseudomonadati > Pseudomonadota > Alphaproteobacteria > Alphaproteobacteria bacterium PA2. Next base: position 2,432,563 of record NKIZ01000001.1, read on the forward strand.
GGCGGCGTAGTCGCCGGCAATCCCCTTGGCCGCTGCGCGACCGGCGACCGAGGTCACGAACCGGGACTCCCCAGCAGCAATGGCCAGCAGGCCATCCATCTGACCCAGCATGTTTTCGGCGATGAAGTCCGGCGCAGTGACCCCCAGTCCCGCATCGCGACGAACCCGGTCTGTCTCCTGATCAACCACCTTCGCCATGGCGTGCAGACGGGCCAGATAGGCGTCGGCGTCGGCCTTGGTGTTGATCTGGTGCTGGCTGTCGAGGAATTCCGCCGTCCCGGAATAGGCCCCGCCCTGCTGGCTGACCACGTAAGGACCGGCGCTCTCGCTCATGGCGCTGAGCATGGTGTTGTCGCCGAAGTCGAAGGGGGCGGACTCAACGCCCAGTTCGAGGGCGTAGACCGCGACGGCCTTGTTGATCCGAGCCTCGTGGCTCAGGGTCGCGTCCGGAATGGCCTTGATCGCCCTGAGCTCGTCCCGGCAGAGGCGGTTCAGGCTTTCGACCTCGGCCCAGGACTCATCACTGAGACGCGATTTCAGTGCGGCGTTGGCGCCCTTGTCGAGTCCGAGGCCTGTGGCCAGTTCCGGCGACCGGTTGAGCAGGTCCCTGCCAAGACGATCGAGGCGCCCGTTCAGGGCCGTCTCTGCTGAACTGGCCTTGGCGACGGCTACCCCGCCCCCGGTCAGGGCGACGGCTGCGGCGGACAACAGGACCTGACGGCGATCAATCGACATTGGGGTACTCCAGGCAAAACAGATTACGGCATACTGAGACCAAGCAGAGGCCCGCGTCCACTGAAGAGGCCAAACCTTGCTGACACAATCGGGCGGCTGGGGCGTTAGTCTGGAGTGACAAACCTGTTGTGGCGTTTGTTCGCTTATTGTTCCCATGTTATCCCTGAGTCCGATTGCTAAATTGGCGGGCTCCGGCGATGACGTCGGTCGGTTGAGGACGTTCTGGGATTTCATGGCTGAGCAGCTGAACTTCATCCGGGTCCGAGGGGCCCGGGAGCACAATCTGAAGGACGTCAGTGTCGACATCCCCCGGGGGGAGCTGGTCGTGCTCACCGGCCTGTCGGGCTCAGGCAAGAGCTCGCTTGCCTTTGACACCATCTATGCCGAAGGCCAGCGCCGCTATGTGGAGAGCCTGTCCGCCTATGCCCGCCAGTTCCTGGAACTGATGAGCAAGCCGGATGTGGACCTGATCGAAGGCCTGTCCCCCGCCATCTCCATCGAGCAGAAGACCACCAGCCGCAATCCCCGCTCCACAGTGGGAACTGTGACCGAGATCCACGACTATATGCGCCTGCTCTGGGCGCGGATCGGCGTTCCCTATTCTCCGGCTACGGGCCTGCCGATCGAGAGCCAGACCGTCTCCATGATGGTCGACAAACTGACCGCCCTTCCCGAGGGCGAGCGGATCTATCTGCTGGCGCCGGTGATCCGCGGCCGAAAGGGCGAGTACCGCAAGGAAATCGCCGAGTGGCAAAGGGCCGGCTTCCAGCGCCTGAAGATTGACGGCGAGTTCTATCCCATTGAAGACGCGCCAGTTCTGGACAAGAAGTTCAAGCACGACATCGACATTGTGGTCGACCGGCTGGTGACCAAGCCGGGCCTGGAATCCCGCTATGCAGACTCCCTCGAAACCGCGCTGAAACTTGCCGACGGCATCGCCGTGGCCGAGTGGGCCGGGCTCGCGGAAGGTGAAACAGAGCCCCGCAAGCTGCTGTTTTCAGAGAAGTTCGCCTGCCCCGTCTCAGGCTTCACCATCAGCGAGATCGAACCCCGGCTGTTCTCGTTCAACAACCCCTTTGGCGCCTGCCCGGCCTGTGACGGCCTGGGTTCCAAGCTGGCCTTCGACCCTGACATGATTGTCCCGGACAAGGAAAAGACCCTGCACAAGGGCGCCGTCGCCCCATGGGCCAAGGGGCCCTCGCCCCTCTATACCCAGACACTCCAGGCTCTGGCCGCCCACTTCGAATTCTCCATGGACGAGCCCTGGTGGATGCTGCCCGAGCTGGCCCAGAAGGTCGTGCTCTACGGATCGGGCTCGGAGAAGATCAAATTCATCTATGACGACAACGCCAGGAAGTACGAGGTCAACAAGACCTTTGAAGGGGTCATTCCCAACCTCGAGCGGCGCTGGCGGGAGACGGACTCCAGTTGGGTCCGCGAAGAGCTGGGCCGCTTCCAGTCCGACACCCCCTGTGAGGCCTGCGCCGGATATCGCCTGAAGCCGGAAAGCCTGGCTGTGAAGATCGCCGGTCAGCACATTGGCGAGGTGTCGCGCCTGGCCATCCGCAAGGCCGGCGACTGGTTCACCGCCCTGGAGACCAGTCTGACCGACAAGCAGATGGAAATTGCCAGGCGGATCCTGAAGGAGATCAATGACCGCCTGCGCTTTCTGGTCAATGTGGGTCTGGACTACCTGAACCTCAGCCGGGCGTCCGGCACCCTGTCCGGCGGCGAGAGCCAGCGGATCCGCCTGGCCAGCCAGATCGGCTCAGGCCTGACCGGCGTGCTCTATGTCCTGGATGAGCCCTCCATCGGTCTGCACCAGAGGGACAATACCCGCCTGCTGGAAAGCCTGCGCGGCCTCAGGGACCTGGGCAATTCCGTTCTTGTGGTCGAGCATGACGAGGAAGCCATCCTCACAGCAGACTATGTGATCGACATGGGCCCGGCCGCCGGGATCCATGGCGGCGAAATCGTCAGCCAGGGCAAGCCCGCCGAGGTCATGGCCGACCCCAACAGCATTACCGGCCAGTACCTGTCAGGCGTCCGCGAGATCGAGGTTCCACTGGATCGTCGCCCGATCTCGAAGAAGAAGGTCCTGCGGGTGGTCGGCGCCACCGGCAACAATCTGAAGAATGTTACCGCCGAGATCCCGGCGGGCACCTTCACCTGCATTACCGGCGTTTCCGGGGGCGGCAAGTCCACCTTCACCATCGAGACCCTCTACAAGGCCGCCGCCCGCCGTCTGCACAACGCCTCGGACGCCCCGGCCCCCCACGACCGCATTGAAGGTCTGGAGCAGTTCGACAAGGTCATCGATATCGACCAGTCGCCCATCGGCCGGACCCCCCGCTCGAACCCGGCCACCTATACCGGCGCCTTCCAGCCGATCCGCGACTGGTTCGCCGGCCTGCCCGAGGCCAAGGCGCGCGGCTATGGCCCCGGCCGTTTCAGCTTCAACGTCAAGGGCGGCCGCTGCGAGGCGTGCCAGGGCGATGGCCTGATCAAGATCGAGATGCACTTCCTGCCCGACGTCTATGTCACCTGCGACGTCTGTCACGGCAAACGCTACAACCGTGAGACCCTGGAGATCCTGTTCAAGGGCAAGTCGATCTCTGACGTCCTCGATATGACCGTCGAGGAGGCCGCCGACTTCTTCAAGGCCGTGCCACCAGTCCGCGACAAGATGGAGACCCTCAAGCGGGTGGGTCTGGGTTATGTCCAGGTCGGCCAGTCGGCCACCACCCTGTCGGGCGGTGAGGCCCAGCGGGTGAAGCTCAGCAAGGAGCTGTCCCGGCGCGCAACGGGTAAGACCCTCTACATTCTCGACGAACCCACAACCGGCCTGCATTTCGAAGATGTGAAGAAGCTGCTGGAAGTGCTCCACGAGCTGGCCGACCAGGGCAATACCGTCGTGGTCATCGAGCACAATCTTGACGTGGTGAAGACCGCCGACTGGATCATCGACTTCGGACCCGAGGGCGGTGACGGCGGCGGCGAAGTGGTGGCCATGGGATCACCGGAGCAGGTCGCCGCCAATCCCAAGAGCTGGACCGGGCGCTATCTGGCCGAGGTTCTGGCGCGGCATGCGGAGCGACGCACGGCAAGGCGCAAGCTGATCGGGGCCTGATCCCGGGCTGGACGGCTCGCCACAGGCGGTCGCCCGTGTATGATCGGGGGGAACCTTTCAGGAGCTCCCCCCATGATCCTCTATGGCGCGCCCAATCCGGCCCCCAATCCACGCCGCGTTCGCATCTTCCTCGCTGAGAAGGGCGTCGACCTGCCCGAAACCCTGGTCAACATGATGAAGCGGGAACACAAGTCCGAGGACTTCCGCGCCAAGAACGCCATGGGCCAGATCCCCACCCTGGAGCTGGATGACGGGACCTGCATCTCCGAGACCGTCTCCATCTGCCGTTATCTGGAAGAGCTTTACCCGGAGCCGCCCATGTTCGGGACGACCCCGGTGGAGCGGGCCATGGTGGACATGTGGATCCGCCGTATCGAGTTCAGCGTCATGATGCCGGTGGGCCAGTTCTGGCGTCACGCCCACCCGCGCACTGCGGCCCTGTTGACCCAGTTCACGGACTTCGGCGAGTCAAACCGCGCGACCTATGTGGGCGCCCAGAAGTTCATGAACCGCGAGCTGGAAGGCCATGACTTCGTGGTCGGAAACACCCTGACCATGGCCGATATCTGCCTGCTTTCCACAGTCGATTTCGCCGAGTGGATCGGCCTGCCCATGGAAGCGGAGTTCACCAACCTGGCCGCATGGCACGCCCGCATGACCGCAAGGGCCAGCGCTGCGGCTTAGGTTAGGCGCGGCCACCACCGGGGATGAAACTGGACACCGGCCTTCGCCGGTATGACCGGGGGTAAGAGTTGCACGCCGAACCTGACCCGAACACCGGTCACCCCGGCGGAGGCCGGGGTCCAGGTCCTAGAGCTCTGTGTTCGGCCAGAACCCGAAATCCGGCCTTTCCGGCCGTCACAGCTGATACAACTGGATAACGGCCTTCGCCGGTATGACAGCAGTTGTAGCCTAGGGCTTGGACCAGACTCCGACCTTCCAGGCGTCATCTTCCTTGAGTTCGCGGTAGGCCACGGCCAGGGGCGAACTCAGCATGACGACCTGCAGGGTCTGGGTCAGGGCCTGTACGAACAGGGTCATCACAAGGGCCAGTGCTGATAGGGGCCGGAAATGCGAGGGATGGGAAATGGTCCCCGCCCCTCCGCCCAGGGAAACAAATCCCAGTCCGATCACCAGCAACAGGGCCCAGACCATGGCGTAGAAGACGATGGACATGACGACCATGCCCAACAGGGGCCAGAAGTGTCCTTCGGTCAGTTTCCAGGCCTGAACAATGGCCACACGACCTTCACCGAAGGTCATGGGCGTCACCAGGATCAGCCGCACGCCGACCCAGATCAGCAGTGCCGACAGGCCCAGACCGATGATGGCGCCCTGCGGGCCGCCAACCAGGGCGAAGGTCGCCGCAATGACAAAGGACAGGACACCGATCGCCTGCAGGACAAGGTTCACAATGCCAAGGCGCAGTTCATCCTGCCCCAGCTGCATATGGGCAACGCCCTTGTCATGGGGTTTGAGCACCATGCGGAAAATGCCGCCGGTCTGGATCGAGGACACTGTTGTGGAAATGACCACGATCATCAGGAAGATCGGCCAGGACTTCCGCAGCATGGCCATATAGGCGGTGGGATCCCCGCCCTGCATGCCATTGCTCTGGATGAAGGCCTTGAATTCGGGCGCCGCCATCGTGTTCATGACCACGCCCATGGTCAGCAGACCGATAAAGTAGAGCAGGCTCCACACAAGGATGGCGCTTGGCTGCTCGCGGCTCAGCCTGAAACCTTCCAGCGCCGCCTCACTTGGCGAAAACTTCGTCATCTTCTCACCAGGCCGAGCGGCTCAACGGAGCCTGCGATTCGGCCAGTCCTTCGAGAGTCTCTTGTGGGGTGCAGGCCGCAGGCTCGCAAGGCCCCGCTCGCGATCTTGGCGGATCGTTGCTAGTAAGCCACGCATGACACACAAACCCGTACACGTGATCGGCGGCGGATTGGCCGGATCAGAGGCCGCCTGGCAGATCGCCCAGGCAGGCGTTCCCGTAGTGATCCACGAAATGCGCCCCCTGCGCCAGACCGACGCTCACCAGACCGAGAACCTGGCCGAACTGGTCTGTTCAAATTCCTTCCGGGCTGATGACTGGACCGGAAACGCCGTCGGGTTACTGCATGCCGAAATGCGGAAACTGGGCTCGATCATCATGGCCTGCGGCGACGCCCATCAGGTGCCGGCCGGCGGCGCCCTGGCCGTTGACCGGGACGGCTTTTCCCTTGCGGTGACCGAGCGCCTGCTCGCCCACCCCCTGGTGACCCTCGCCCGGGAAGAGGTGGCTGGCCTGCCCCCGGCCGACTGGGACAATGTCATAGTATCAACCGGGCCCCTCACCTCGCCCGCCCTGGCCCAGGCTGTGCTGGATCTGACCGGCGAGGGCCAGCTGGCCTTCTTCGACGCCATCGCGCCCATCGTGAACTTCGAGTCCATCGACATGGGCGTGGCCTGGCGCCAGTCGCGCTATGACAAGGAAGGTCCTGGCGGGGACGCTGCGGCCTATATCAACTGCCCGATGGACAAGGCGCAGTACGAGGCCTTCATCGACGCCCTGCTGGCGGGTCCCAAGACCGAGTTCAAGGACTGGGAGAATGTCCCCTATTTCGACGGCTGTCTGCCCATTGAGGTCATGGCTGAGCGGGGGCGGGAAACCCTGCGCCACGGCCCCATGAAGCCGGTCGGCCTGACCAATGAGCATAACCCGCAGGAAAAGGCCTGGGCCGTCGTCCAGCTGCGTCAGGACAATGCCCTGGGCACCCTCTGGAACATGGTCGGCTTCCAGACCAAGCTGAAACACGGCGCCCAGACCGAGATCTTCCGGATGATCCCGGGCCTCGAAAAGGCGGTCTTCGCCAGACTGGGCGGCCTGCATCGCAATACCTTCCTCAACAGCCCGCGACTGCTGGACGGCCAGCTGCGGCTCAAGGCTCAGCCCCGCCTGCGGTTCGCCGGACAGGTCACCGGTGTGGAAGGCTATGTGGAGAGCGCCGCTGTGGGCCTGCTGGCTGGCCGCTTCGCCGCCGCAGAGCGCCTTGGCGCGCCCCTGACCCCGCCGCCGGCCACTACCGCCCTCGGCGGCCTGATCGGCCACATTACAGGTGGTCACCTTGATGGCGGCAAGGGCTCGTTCCAGCCCATGAACATCAATTACGGCCTCCTGCCCCCGGTCGAGGTCATCAAGCGCGACGAGGCTGGTCGCCGTCTAGGGGCCAAGGAAAAGAGCCGCAACAAAAAGCTGGCCGTGGGTGAGCGGGCCCTGGCCGATCTGGCCGCCTGGATGGTCGCCTAGATCCGACCGGTCATGACGGCCCACATCACGCGGGCGCGGAGGGCGAGATCGCCGGGGGTCTGCCCCCTGGCCCTGGGTCGTGACAGGGCACCGTGGGCTATGGCCGGAAAGGCTTCGGCAGAAAGGCTCGCTGACGCCGTCTGCGCGCACACAAGGGCGGACTGAGCCCCCTCCCCTTCAAGGCCGGCGGTAGCCATGAGCCGGCCAATGGCCCAGGCCTGACCTCCCGCCCGGGCGGCCTCCAGGTCTGATTGAGGATCAAGGATCCGCGCGGCGACCAGGGCGGCGTTTCCGCCTGTATCACCAGCCCATACCAGGGCTTCATCCAGGGTCATGGGTTCGGCGTCCAGTTCCCGCAGGCGGGCGTCGATCATGGACTCCAGCGGTTCGCGGGCAAGGCTCCGGCGGGTGATCGTCGCCGAAAGGGCCTGAGCCGTCGGATGCTGGCGAACGGGCCTGGCCTCGTACACCTCGTCGAGAACCTCCCGCCACCAGGCCAGCCGGATCTCGCCCATCAGGGGGTTGCTGGCCACCTTGGGCGCCCGGCCCAGCTCATGGTCGAAGGCATAGACCGCCACCACATCGGCGCGGGCCTGCACATCCCCGATGAACCGGCTGGAAAGCCAGCGGTCGGGGTCCACCCGCCGGAGCAGGTCATCGAGGTCGAGGTCATCGGTCATGGGTTCAAACGAAAAGGCCCGCCCCAGTTCGGAGCGGGCCAGATCTCTGACAAACCTTGGTCGGCCTAGCCGAACAGGGTCTGGTTCATGGTCATGGTGACCAGCATCGGGATCGAGAGGAAGGTGTTGGTCCGCGAGAACAGCATGGCGGTCCGACCTGCCTTGGCCTTGGCGTCAGCGTCGCCTTCCACCAGGCCCAGGGCGATCTTCTGGTTCGGCCAGATGAAGACCCAGACGTTGAAGCACATGACAGTGGCCAGCCACATGCCCAGACCGATGAAGGTGTGCTGCGGCACCGAGAAGCCCTGCAGGGCGCCCAGGGTGTAGGCTTCCACCAGATACCCGCGGTTCCAGGCCAGCAGTATGCCGACCACCAGGGTCAGCAGGGCCGCCCAGCGGAACCAGAACAGGGCTTCAGGGGCGATGTACTTGGAGACGCCCGGCTTCAGCTCGGCCGGAATGGCCGGCATCATGCGGATCTGCACGAAGTTGAAGTAGTAGAGCAGGCCGATCCACATGATCCCGCAGAGGACGTGGAGGAAGCGCAGGACTGCCTGCCAGAAAATCTGATCTGCGCCCTGATTGTGCTGCATGTAGCCGCCGATCACCACGAGGGAGATCAGGAAGCTGAGAATAACGGTGTTACGAAGATTGGAGAGTAGTCCGGCCATTGGTTGCGCCCCTTTAGGATCCTGCCCTGATACGGCAGCTATAGGGGTTTTTTGATCTAGCGCAAAGTACCCGCCGATCAGATGGCGATCAGGGCGGCCGCCAGTCTGCGGCCCTCGGCGGTCAGCAGGTTGTAGGTCCGGGTGGCTGTCGGGGTGTCCATGAATTCAAGGCCGATCCCGGCGCCGGCCAGGGCTTCGCGAACAGCCTTTGGCGGCAAGCCGTTTGTTGGACCCGTCCCGAGCAGGACGAATTCCACCGCCAGGGACCCCGCGGACAGCACTGCTGCGAAATCCTCAGGGGTGAGCCCCTTCAGTGAGGTCGCCGACCAGGGTTGGGCGACATCTTCCAGGATCAGGACTGACCCCTCATGCCAATCACCGGACAGACGGAAGCCGCCGCCCCCATAGGCGTCCACCGAGGGGGCGTTGCGGGCCATCTACCTGGCGGTGGCGGGCTTGAGTGGGGCGGCGTCCTCGTCATTGCGGCGCACACCCCACAGCAGGATGATCGGCAGGGCCACATAGATGGACGAATAGGTCCCGATGATGATGCCGAACACCATGGTGAAGACCAGGGGGAAGAGCACGGGGCCGCCCATGAACAGGGCGCCGGCCAGGGCCAGAATGGCGGTTGTGCCGGTGATCAGGGTCCGGGACAGTCGCTCGTTTTCCGACTTGTTGATCACTTCGGCCAGGGGCGTGGTCTTGTACTTCCTCAGATTCTCCCGAAGCCGGTCAAAGGTGATGACCTTTTCGTTCATCGAATAGCCGATCACCGTCAGAAGGGCGGCGATCGAGGTCATGGAGAATTCCAGCTGCATGAAGGACAGCAGGCCCAGGGTCAGCAGGACGTCATGGAACACCGCCACGACGGCGCCGAGGCCGAACTGCAGCTGGAAGCGGAACCAGATGTAGCCAAGCATCAGCAGCAGGGCCAGGCCCAGGGCGAAGAAGCCCTTTTGCACCAGCTCCCCCGAGACCTTGGCCCCGACCGTTTCGGCGCGCTTGATCTTGATGCCCGGGAAGGCGCGGAACAGCTCGTTGCGGACCTTTTCGGTGGCCTGGACGACATTGGTGTCTTCAGCCGACCGGAAGCGCACCATGGCGCCGTTTTCGGAGCCGAGGGTCACCACCTGAGCGTCATGCCCGCCTACACGGGTGACGGCGGCGCGAAGATCAGCCACGGGCGGCGGACCGGCGGTCTGCACTTCCAGCAGGGTGCCGCCGACAAAGTCGATGCTCATGTTAAGGCCCTTCGCGACGAAGGACGCGCCAGACGCAAGGATCAGTATGGCCGACAGGATGGCGGCATAGGGCGCCAGACCCACGAAGTTGAAACTGAATTCCCGCGGCAGGTTGCGGATGAGTGGCCAGGACATGGGGGCCTCTAAACGATCGGCAGGGTTTTGGGCTTGGTGGCGCGATACCACCAGCCGATCAGCAGTTGGGTGATGACCACGGCCGTGAAGACCGAGGTGATGACCCCGATGAGCAGGGTCCAGGCAAAGCCCTGAACCGGTCCGGCGCCGAACATCAGCATGATCAGGGCCGAGATGGCGCTGGTGATGTTGGCGTCGAGGATGGACACCAGGGCACGGGCATAGCCGTGATCCAGGGCGCTGATGGGCGAGCGGCCCGCATGGGCCTCGTCCCGCACCCGTTCATAGATCAGGACGTTGGCGTCGACCGCAACCGCCAGGGTCAGGATCAGACCGGCAATGCCCGGGAAGGTCAGGGTCGCCTGGGTCATCGACATGGCGCCGAAGATCAGCAGGACGTTGACCAGCAGGGCGATGGCCGCAAAGACGCCGAACAGGCCATAGGCCAGGATGATGAAGACGATGATGGCGGCCGCGCCAATGGCCAGCGAGATGGCGCCGGCCTTGACCGCATCCGCACCCAGTTCGGCGCCGACCGTATTCTGCTGTTCGACACTAAGGGGCGCCGGAAGGGCGCCGGCCCGCAGCAACACAGCCAGGTCATTGGCTGATTCAGGCGTGAAATTGCCGGTGATCTGACCAGATCCGCCGAGAATGGCGCTCTGGATTACCGGGGCGGAAATGATCTTGCCGTCCAGGACAATGGCGAAGCGCTTGCCGATCCCGTTGGCCGTGGCGTCACCGAAGCGCTTGGCGCCGACTCCGTTGAAGCGGAAGGTGACGACGGCCTGTCCCGTCTGCTGATCAAAGCTCTGGCGGGCGTCGGTCAACATGCCGCCATCCACCAGGGCCCGCTTCTTCACAAGGAGCTGCCCCTCGTCCTGGCTGGGCAGGATGATCGAGCCCGGCGGAATACGACCCTGGGCCGCCTCTGCCGGGGTGACCGAGTCATCCACCATCTGGAAGGTCAGCTTGGCGGTCTTGCCGATAATGGCCTTGAGGCGCTCGGGATCGCTCTCGCCCGGCGCCTGGACCACGATGCGGTCAACGCCCTGACGCTGGATTGAAGGCTCCTTGGTGCCAAGGGCGTCGATACGGCGTCGGATGATTTCGATGGACTGCTCCACCGCCTTGCCCGCCTCGGCGGCCATGGCCTGGTCGGAAAAGCTCATCTTGATGTGCTGGTCGTCGCCCTGGGCGATGGTCACATCCCGACCTGTGCCGTTGGGAAGAGGTGCGCCGACCCTGTTGCGCAGCAGGTTCATGGCCTCGTTCACCCGGGTAGGATCAGAAATCCGCACCAGAACATCGCCGCCGACCTGGCCCAGATCCGAGAAGTCGATGGTCTCCTCACGCAGGGTGGAGCGGGTGTCTTCGATCAGATTGGTGATCTTCTCCGCCCGCAGGGCCTTGGTATCCACCGACAGAAGCAGCATGGAGCCGCCCTGCAGGTCGAGACCCAGGTTCAGGGTCTTCTTGGGCATGAAGGCGGGCAAGGCGTCCCGCGTGCTCAGCGGCAGGACGTTGGGCAGGGTGAACAGGATTCCGAGGATCACGGCCGCCAGGACCGAGAACGTCTTCCACCGCGACGGCGCAATCATTGAAAGAGCCTAGACCTTGGCGTCGTTGGCGGCGGCGGCAGGCTCACCACGGGTCCGGACTTCGGCGATCATCGCCTTGACGACCTTGACCGAAACGCCCTGGGCGATTTCCAGACCGATTTCCTTGTCTTCGACGCGAACCACCTTGCCGATGACGCCCGAGTTCAGGACCACGGTGTCATTGCGCTTCACGCCCGAAACCATGGCCTGATGGGCCTTCATCCGCTGCTGCTGCGGACGGATCATCAGGAAGTAGAAAAGCACAAACAGCGGAACGAAGAACAGCAGCGAGCCGAAGGGCTCGGGCAGGCCAGCAATTCCCGGGGCGGCGCCGGCGGTCGTCTGGGCAAAAGCAGGGGTGGCGAACATGGCCTCTCCGGTCGTCAATAGGGGCGCAGCCGTGCGCCCTCTTTCAGGGTCGCCGGAAGCTAAGGGTTCCCCCCCGGTTTTGCAATGGAACGCCACTAAAGCTAATCACTCAATCCATGACATCTGACCTCAAACCCGTCCTTGAGCGCATTGCGCAGGCCCTGGAACGCATGGCGCCGCCACCTCCGGCACCGGCTGACTTCAGTTCCGCCCGCCTGTTCCGCCATGACGCCGCGACTGGCGTCTTCCGGTCGGCCCCGGACTATCCCCTTGCCCTGGACAGTCTGGTGGGGGTGGATCGCCAGAAGGAAAGGTTCCTCGAGAACCTCAGAAGATTCGCCGCGGGCCTCCCTGCCAACCACGTCCTGCTGTGGGGCGTGCGCGGTACTGGCAAGAGTTCGCTTGCCAAGGCCGCCTTCATGACAGCGGCCTTGGAAGCGCCCGTCCTGAAGCTTGTGGAAGTCGACCGGGACGAGATCACCGCCCTGCCCGACCTGTTCGACGCCCTGCGTGTCCGCAATGAGCGATTCCTCGTCCTGTGCGATGATCTCTCCTTCGAAGAAGGCGCCGACGCCGCAAAGGCGCTGAAATCTGCGCTTGAGGGCGGGGTTTCCGGCCCTCCTGCCAATGTCCTCTTCGTGGCCACCTCCAACCGCCGGCACCTCATGCCCCGGGGTCATGACGAAGCCCGCGGCCTGATCGCCACCGCCGAGGACGCCGAAGAGGAAATCAGCGTCTCGGACCGCTTCGGCCTGTGGATCGGCTTCCCACCCATGGACCAGCCCACCTATCTGGCGGCGGTGGCGGCCTATGCAGAGCGGCACGATCTGAAGGTTGAAAACCTGGAGCGTCGCGCCCTACAGTGGGCCCAACTGCGTGGCGGCCGGAGCGGCCGTGTCGCCTGGCAGTTCATCCGGGATCTGGCGGGAGAACTGGGCAAGAGCCTGCCCCTCTAGGAAAGGTTCCCTTTAAAACGCTTGTTCAAAACCAGATTGTCAAAAACCCCCTCCCCCGGCATAACTTCGCCAACCCCAGGGAGGACTACCTAAATGCGTGAAGCTGTCATCGTTTCCTATGCCCGCACCGGGCTGGCCAAATCCGGCCGCGGCGGATTCAACATCACCCCGCCGATGAGCATGGCGGCCCACGCCATCAAGCACGCCGTCGAGCGTTCCGGCGTGGAAAAAGACTTCGTTGAAGACTGCTACCTCGGCAACAACGCCCACGGCGCCGCCAATATCGGCCGCCAGGCCGCCCTTCTGGCCGGCATGCCCGTGACCACGGCGGGCGTCTCGGTCAACCGTTTCTGCTCGTCAGGCCTTCAGACCATCGCCATGGCCGCCAACCACATCCGTGGCGACGGCGCCGACTGCGTTGTGGCCGGTGGTGTGGAAAGCATCTCCATTCCCGGCGGCGGCATGGGCCGTGAAGCCATTGACCCGGAACTGGCCAATATCGCCCCGGCCATCTTCATGGCCATGATCGACACCGCCGACATCGTGGCCGAACGCTACAAGGTCAGCCGCGAATACCAGGACGAATACTCTCTGCAGTCCCAGCAGCGCATGGCCGCCGCCCAGCAGGCCGGCAAGTTCGCCGACGAAATCGTCCCGATGAAGACCAAGATGAAGGTGGTCAACAAGGAGACGAAGGAAGAGTCCATCGTCGACTACACCGTCGACCGAGACGAATGTAACCGCCCCGACACCAACCTGGCGGGCCTCTCCAAGCTGGAACCCGTCAAGGGCGCCGGCAAGTTCATCACCGCCGGCAATGCCAGCCAGCTGTCCGACGGCGCCGCCGCTGTGGTGCTGATGGAAGCCAAGGAGGCCGAGCGTCGCGGCCTGACCCCCATGGGCCGTTTCGTGTCCTGGGCCGTCGCCGGCTGCGAGCCTGACGAAATGGGCATTGGCCCGGTCTTCGCCATCCCCAAGCTGCTGAAGCGCCAGGGCCTGACCGTCGATGACATCGACATCTGGGAGCTGAATGAAGCCTTCGCCAGCCAGTGCCTCTATTCCCGCGACAAGCTGGGCATTGATCCGGCCAAGTACAACGTCAATGGCGGCTCCATCGCCATCGGCCACCCCTTCGGCATGACCGGCGCCCGTCTGACAGGTCACATCCTGCAGGAAGGCAAGCGTCGCGGCGCCAAGTGGGGCGTGGTGACCATGTGTATCGGCGGCGGCCAGGGCGGCGCCGGCCTCTTCGAGATCTACTAGGATCTACCCAAGTCCCCGCAGCTTACCGGCTGCGGGGATTTTTCTTGTCAGGACCAGACCCATGGCGACTTCCGCACGTTACCCCCTGCTGTTCTCGCCCCTGGACCTTGGCCATGTGCGCCTGAAGAACCGGGCCATCATGGGCTCCATGCACACCGGCCTGGAAGACATTCCCGGCGGCTATGAACGCCAGGCCGCCTATTTCGCTGAACGCGCCCGTGGGGGCGTCGGCATGATTATCACCGGCGGCATTTCTCCCAACACCGATCCCGGCGCCCGGGGCCGGCTGGCGACGGCTGAAGATGCTGCACAACACCGGATCGTCACCACGGCCGTTCACGCCGCCGATCCCGACGTGAAGATCTGTCTGCAGATCCTGCACGCGGGCCCCCTGTCGCGGGGCGATGAATGCGTCGCCCCCTCGGCTGTCCGCTCCCGCATCAGCCCCCAGGTACCCCACGAACTGGACGACGCCGGCATCGAGAAGCAGTTCTCCGACTTCGCCAACTGCGCCAGCCGCGCAAAGGAAGCCGGCTATGACGGGGTCGAGATCATCGGCTCGGCCGGATACCTGCTCTCGACCTTCCTCGTGGAAAAGACCAACCGGCGCACCGACCAGTGGGGCGGCCCCTTCGAGAACCGCATGCGATTCCCGGTGGAGATTGTCCGTCGGGTCCGTGAGGCCGTCGGCCCCGACTTCATCGTCATCTTCCGCATCGCCGCCATGGACATGCTTGAAGGCGGCATGGCCTGGGATGAGGTCGTCACCCTGGGCAAGGCCATCGAAACTGCGGGCGCCAGCATCATCAGCACCCACTTCTGCTGGCATGAGGCCCCCGTCCCGACCATCGCCACCATGGTGCCCCGCGCCGCCTTCACCCAGGTGACCGGCCGTCTGCGCAAGCTGCTGAACATTCCGGTCATCACCAGCAACCGTATCAACATGCCCGACGTGGCCGAGACGGTCCTGGCCCGGGGCGACGCTGATCTGGTCTCCATGGCCCGGCCCATGCTGGCCGACCCGGACCTGGTGAAGAAGGCCCTGGAGGGCCGCGAGGACGAGATCAACACCTGCATCGGCTGCAACCAGGCCTGCCTCGACCACACCTTCACCGGCAGGCTGACCAGTTGCCTGGTCAATCCAAGGGCCTGCAATGAGACCCTGCTCAACTACGAACCAGCCCTTTCCCCCAAGACCATCGCAGTGGTCGGCGCCGGGCCTGCGGGCCTGGCCTACGCCACCGTGGCCGCCGAGCGCGGTCACAGGGTCACCCTGTTTGAGGGATCAGGCGAAATCGGCGGCCAGTTCAACCTGGCCAAGCGCATTCCAGGCAAGGAAGAGTTCTACGAGACCCTGCGCTATTACGGCCGCCGCCTCGAAGTCCTGAAGGTCGACGTGCGCCTGAACACCCGGGTGGACGCCGCCGGCCTGAAGGGCATGGGCTTTGACGAGATCGTCCTGGCCACCGGCATCGAACCCCGCACACCGGACATTCCCGGCGCGGACCATCCGATGGTGGTCGGCTATATCGACGTCATCACCGGCAAGGCCAGGGTCGGCAAGAAGGTCGCCATCATCGGCGCGGGCGGCATCGGCTTCGATGTGGCTGAGCTGATCAGCCATTCCGGTCCTTCGGGCGCGACCGACATCGAGGTCTTCGCGAAGGAATGGGGCATCGACTTCAAGAACCATCCCCGGGGCGGCGTCACCGGCGTGGTCCCCCAGGTGGCCAAGGCCGATCGCGAGGTCATCCTCATGCAGCGCAAGGCCGATGCCCTGGGCAAGACCCTGGGCCGCACCACCGGCTGGACCCACAAGGCCACGCTGCAGCGTCGCGGGATCCAGATGGTCGCCGGGGTCGAATACGAAAAAATCGACGATCAGGGCCTGCATACCCTGGTGGGCGGCGAGCCCAAGCTGTTCGACGTGGACACGGTCATCCTCTGCGCCGGCCAGCTGCCCCTCCGGGCGGTCTATGAGGACCTGGAGGCCATGGGCGTGAAGGCGACCCTGGTCGGCGGCGCCTTCGAAGCTTCCGAGCTGGACGCCAAGCGGGCCATTGATCAGGCCAGCCGTCTGGCGGCTGCGGTCTGAGCATGATGGAGGCCTTCGCAGAGGGCCTCTGGATCGCCCACGGCCCGATCATCGAGGTCGCAGGCTTCCGGTATCCGACACGGATGATCGTCATCCGGCTGGCGGACGGCGGTCTGTTCGTTTGCTCGCCCGTCGCCATGACAGACAGATTGAAGCGTGAGGTTGATGACCTGGGCGACGTGCGCTGGCTGGTCGCCCCCAATTCCCTGCATCACCTGTTCCTGGGGGAATGGCAGGCAGCCTACCCAGAGGCCAGGACCTTCGCCCCACCAGGCCTGCGTGCGAAGCGGCCTGACATCAGATTTGACGAAGACCTGACAGATTCAGTTCCTGCCAACTGGGCAGAGGACCTTGATCTGGTGATCGTGCGTGGAAGCCTCATCACCGCAGAAGTGGTCTTCCTCCATCGACCCAGCCAGACCGCGATTTTTACGGACCTGATCCAGCACTTTCCGCCCGGATGGTTCTCCGGATGGCGGGGCCTGGTAGCGAGGCTGGACCGGATGACCGGCGCCCTGCCCGAGGTCCCGCAGAAGTTCCGCAATACCTTCGTCAACCGGCCAGCAGCCCGCAGGTCGATCCGCCGCGTTATGGATTGGCCATGCGAAAAGGTCATCATGGCTCATGCGCCGCCAGTGACCTCGGATGGACGCGCCTTCATCGCCCGGGCATTCCGCTGGCTCGGGGTCTGAAGCATCCACAACGGAATGGAACATAACAGGAACATTTGACTGGACATTGCAAGGCCAGCCGCCCTACCCTGCGGCCATGCTTACCCTCGCAGAGTGTCGTCAGAAGCGGTTCGACATCGTCGTCCAGTGCGACCTTTGCCGGTCCACCCATCTTGTCCGCCTGCCAGAGCGACGGACCCGGTTCGAGGGTCGGCGGGTGGCGGAATTGTTCGAGGAAGGCGTAATCGGCTGTCATTCCCACGGCGGCCTGGCCACCCTGCTGCAGATCCGGTCAAACGCTGAGTCTGCGGTGGTCGGAGGGGTACTTGAGGCCTGGCCTGCAGAAGCAAGCCTGCAGGCCCGTTAAGGCCTGCAGGGCGAAGAAAAATTCTAGGCCGAGAAGGCCCGCATGCGCTTGGCCAGGATTTCGTCGGCCTGGGTCATGATGTTCTTGACCAGGTCAGCGCAGGTCGGGATGTCGTGGATCAGGGCCTGGCTCTGGCCGGTCGTCCAGATGCCGCCATCCATATTGCCGTCCCGCAGGACGTTCTCGCGACCACGGGCGCCCGCCATCAGTTCCTGAACCTCGGCGAAGGTCTTGGTGGTGTCGCGCTGGATTTCAAAGACCTGCTCGGAGACCGCATTGCGCGCCACCCGGGAGGTGTTGCGCAAGGATCGGCCCACCAGGATGGTGTCGCGCTCGGTATTGGCGACGATCTGTTCCTTCACGTTCTGGTGGATCTTGGCTTCCTGGGTGGCGCAGAAGCGCGTGCCCATGTTTACGCCTTCGGCCCCAAGGGCCAGGGCCGCCACAAGGCTGCGGCCGTCGGCCATGCCGCCAGAGGCGATGACCGGCACATTAATGGCGTCGACCGTGGCGGGCAGCAGAACGATCAGGCCGACATCGTCTTCGCCGGGGTGGCCGGCGCATTCAAAGCCGTCAATGCTGATCACGTCGCAGCCATGCTTCACGGCCGAGACGGCGTGACGGACCGAGGTGCACTTGTGGATGACCTTGACGCCGGTCTCCTTGAAGCGCGGCAGGTGATCGATCGGGGTGCGGCCGGCGGTTTCGACGATCTTGATCCCGGATTCGATGATGGCCTCGCGATAGGCGTCATAGGGGATGGGATTGATCGACGGCAGCAGGGTCAGGTTCACGCCGAAGGGCTTGTCGGTGAGGGTCTTGATCCGCTCGATTTCCGCCAGAAGGGCTTCACCGGACGGGTACATGTGGGCGACGAGGAAGCCCAGGGCGCCGGCATTGGCCACGGAGGCCACCAGATCGCCCATGCCGACCCCGGTCATGCCGCCCATGACGAGGGGAGTTTCGACGCCGAACATTTCGGTGATGGCGGTCTTCATGGCTGGTTTCCTTCCTGGATTGCGTGTCGCCTTGCCTGGCGAGCTCGCTCCAAGAATTGCACGGGGGCCGCCACCCGTCGAGACCGCGGCGCCCCGTGCAGGCCAATTCCAGCGACTTTATGCCGGGCTGAAGCAGAAGACTTCGGCCACCTGAACAGCGTTCAGGGCGGCGCCCTTACGTAAGTTGTCCCCGGCCACGAACATGGCCAGGCCGTGGGGCACGGTCGGATCATTGCGCACCCGCCCGACAAAGACCGGATCCTGACCGGTGGCGGCCAGGGGATTGGGAACCTCGTCGATCACCACGCCGGGTGCGGCAGCCAGGAGCTCCAGGGCGGTCTGCGCCGACAGGGGCCGCTCGAATTCGGCGTTGATCGACAGGGCGTGGCCGGTGAAGACCGGTACCCGGACACAGGTGCCGGACACCGGCAAGCCAGGAATTTCCAGGATCTTGCGGCTCTCGTCCCGCAGCTTGATCTCCTCCTCGGTATAGCCGTCCTCGACCACCTCATAGTTCAGCGGAACGACATTGAAAGCGATGGGGACTGCCCACTTTTCCGGCTGGGTCAGCCCCGCCGCCGCGCCGTCGCGGGCCAGCTCGGCGCCGCTGGCGGTGACAGCCCGGTTCTGGCGTTCCAGGACATCGATCCCGGCGACGCCGCCGCCGGAGACCGCCTGATAGGTGCTGACCGTCAGACGCTTCAGACCCGCCGCCAGGTGCAGGGGCTTGAGGACCGGCATGGCCGCCATGGTGGTGCAGTTGGGATTGGCGACAATGCCCTTGGGAATGTTGTTCAGGGCGTGGGGATTGACCTCGGACACTACCAGAGGGACCTGCGGGTCATTGCGCCAGGCCGAACTGTTGTCGATCACCAGGGCGCCGGCGGCGGCGACTCTGGGCGCCAGGGCCTTTGACGTCGAGCCGCCCGCCGAGAAGAAAACAATGTCCAGGCCGGCATAGTCCGCCGTCGCGGCGTCCTCGACCACAATCGCCTGCCCCTTCCAGCTCAGGGTGCTGCCCGCCGACCGGGACGACGCAAACAGTCGCAGGGACGCCAGGGGAAAATCCCGCTCGGCCAGAAGCAGGCTCATCATCTCGCCCACAAGGCCGGTGGCGCCGACTATGCCCACATGAGGGGGGCGGGAAGCTGAAAATCGGGAAGTCATCTTGCGTCTCCTGGAAGGTGCGGAGGCGCGGGTCTTGCCTGGAGGGCCCCGCGCATCGGCGGGGCTTGGTCTGTAGTGTCGTGCGCTAGATCAGCCACGCACCCACAGACGCCCCGCCGAAGCGGATCGTTTTGCGGGTAATGGTTTTAATGGTCGCGCGGGACATGGCGGCGTCCTTAAGCGAAATGCCGACGCCTGTAAACGGGCCAGGGGATCGGACATCGGCTCTTGTCTTTCCCGGCCCGGGCCAGCAAGGTTCCTGGCTCAATCGAAGCTGAGACTTCGACCCGAAAACACAAAACCCCAGGGGGAAACATGACCACGGCCGACGCCACCCACGCCGGACCCAAACTCTCCCTGTGGACCAAGCTTTCCTACGGATTCGGCTCCGTCGCCGTCGGCGTCCGGGAAAACGGCCTCTCCTACTTCCTGCTGCTGTTCTACAGCCAGGTCATGGGACTGGACGCCCGCCTGGCGGGTCTGGCCCTTACCCTTGGCCTGGTCATTGACGCCTTTCTGGATCCGATCATCGGCTATGTGTCCGACAATTTCCGCTCGAAATGGGGACGTCGCCACCCCTTCATCTATGCCTCGATCATCCCGATCGCCCTGGTCTATTTCCTGATCTGGAGTCCGCCCACCGGGCTCAGCCAGTCAGGCCTCTTCTGGTGGCTGCTCGTCACCATGGGCGCTGTCCGCCTGTTTTATTCGGTCTTCGAGATCCCCTATGCCGCCCTGGCGCCGGAACTGACCAAGGACTACGACCAGCGCACGGTCCTGCAGTCCTTCACCCTGTTTTTCGCATGGTTCGTCGGCAACTTCATGTCGGTGTTCAACTTCTGGCTCTTTGGCCTGTTCGCCACGGCGACCATCAAGGATGGCCGTTTCAATCCCGCCGCCTATCATGTGTATGGAATGCTGGCCTCGGCCATCATGTTCGTCGCCATCGCCGTGACGGCCCTGGGCACCCACCGGCACATACCCAACCTCAGCCAGCCGCCAGCCCGGGAGAACAAGACCCTGGGGGCCATATTCCGCGACATCTACGAGACCCTGGTCGACAAGTCCTTCTTCTCGCTCTTCCTGTCGACCCTGTTTGGCTCGATCGCCGGCGGCCTGTCTGCGGCCATGGCCTTCATCAACTACACCTATTTCTGGGCCTTCACGAACGCCCAGAGCGGCCTGATGGTGACCGGCGTCTTCATCTCCGCCATCATCGGTGCGGTCCTGGCGCCCATCATTTCCCGGACCATTGGCAAGAAGCGTGGCGCCATCATCATTGGCCTGATCGCCTTCCTGGGTTCGCCCATGCTGATGGTCATGCGCCTGTTTGACCTCTTGCCGCCCAACGGCTCGCCGGTCCTGTTCTGGACCTATTTCGTGGTCAACGTTTTCGATGTCGGCCTGATCATCTGCTACCAGACCCTGGTGCCGTCCATGATGGCTGACCTGGTTGAGCATGCCGAGGTCAAGACCGGGCGGCGTTCAGAGGGGGTCTTCTACGCCGCAGCAGGCTTCATCCGGAAACTGGTGGCCGGAAGCGGCGTCCTGATTGCGGGCTTCATCATGGCCGCCGCCGGCCTGCAGAAGGGCGCAGATCCGGCGTCCGTGTCGGCTGAAACCATCTGGAAGCTGGGCGCCTATTACTCACCGACCATCGTCGCCCTCTGGATGCTGATGCTGCTGGTCCTGTCGACCTACACCATCAGCCGCGAAGGGCACGAGGAGAACCTGCGGACTATCGCCCGCAACAAGGCCTCGCAAGGCGACTAGGCGGCGAAACCCTGCAGGCGGGCCGCATCTTCGCGGACCGTCTGGGGGCCGCCGAGGATCTGGCGGTCAAAGCCTATGCGCTTGAACCAGTAGTGCAGGCCCACCAGGTCGGTGAAGCCCATGCCGCCGTGCACTTCAGTCGACCGCCGGGCCACAAAGGTTCCCACTTCTGACAGGTGGGCCTTGGCGTGGCAGGCGGTCACGGAAGCCTCATCCGGAAGGGCGTCGAGGGCGTGGGCCGCATACCAGACCATGGCCCGGCAGGGCTCGAGGGCGGCGACCATTTCAGCGCACATGTGCTTGACCGCCTGGAATGTGGCGATGGCCCGCTCGAACTGCTTGCGTTCCTTGGAATAGGCGACGGCCTGATCGAGCATGTCCTGGGACGCGCCCAGGATGTCAGCGGCGAACATCACCCGTCCCACATCGATAAGCTCACGCAGGACCACCGGACTGCTTCCGGGAAGAGCATCAGCACTTACGCCGTCAAGACGCAGTTCACCGGTCGGTCGCGTCCCGTCTATGGTCTTGAGCGCGATCCGGGTCAGGCCCAACGCATTGGCGGGAACCAGGTGCAGGCCGCCCTCCCGGTCCGCAAGGACGTAGATGTCAGCCTCATAGTCGATGACGAACAGGGCTGTTCCCGAGAGCTTCCCGTCCTTGAGGGTCACGCCGGCGTCGCCGCGGGGACCGGTGGCCTCGGACAGGGCGACTCCCGCCACCACCTCCCCGGCCGCCAGCCTGGGCAGCCAGTGACTCTTCTGGGCTTCGCTTCCGGCCCGCATGAGGGCCAGAGGCGCCAGGACGGCGGTTCCCACATAGGGCGCCGGGGTGACAAACCGGCCCATGGCCTCGGCCACAATGGCCGCGTCCAGAAAGGACAGGCCGACCCCGCCAAATTCCTCGGGGATGATCAGGCCCATGATCCCGAGGCCTGCCAGACCCTCAAGGACGTCGCTGGCGCGGACCTCGTTGTCGCCGATGAATTTGCGGGTGCGCGCCAGTCCGCCCTGCTCGGCGAGGAAGCGCTCCACCGAGGCCTGAAGCATGACCTGTTCCTGGGAAAGTCCGAATTCCATGGGTCAGGTCCTCAGGCCGAGGCCAGCTTGGCTTCCCGGGGCATGCCCAGGCCGCGCTCGGCGATGATGTTTTTCTGGATCTGCGACGTCCCGCCGCCAATGATCAGGCCCAGGAAGTACATGTAATCCCTCTGCCAGCTGCCGTGGCCGCGCAGGCGGGGCGTATCGCCATAGAGCAAGCCCAGCTCACCCAGGACATCGATGGCCAGGGCCTCCAGCTCGTGACGCAGTTCCGTGCCCTGCAGCTTGACCACCATGGCGGCGACGCCGGGGTTCTGGCGGTTCACCGCAGCCGACAACAGGCGCAGGTCGTTGCAGCGCATGGCCAGGACCCTGCCCTGGATCTGCATCAGTCGATCGCGATAGATCGGATTGTCCATGACCGGCCGGCCATCGAGGGTCTCGGTCTTCATCATGTCGGCCAGGGCGTTGACCCGGCTGAGCATGGTGTTGGGGTCAGCCAGGGAGCCGCGCTCGTGGCGCAGGATGGAATTGGCGACCTGCCAGCCCTGACCCCGGCGACCGACAATCTGATGCTGCGGAACGCGGACGTCGGTGAAGAAGACCTCATTGAAGTTCGCCGCGCCGGTCATGTCCACCAGGGGGCGGATTTCGATGCCGGGGGTTTCCATGGAAAACAGCAGGAAGCTGATGCCCTCATGCTTGGCGGCGTCAGGCTCGGTCCGCACCAGGCAGAACATCCAGTGGGCGAGATGGGCCGTGCTGGTCCAGATCTTCTGGCCATTGATCACCCATTCCTCGCCGACCAGCTCACCCTTGGTGGCCAGGCTGGCCAGGTCACTGCCGGCGTTTGGCTCGGAATAGCCCTGACACCAGAGCATTTCCCCGCGCAGGGTCGGACCGATGAACTGGACCTTCTGCTCTTCCGTGCCCATTTCCAGCAGGGTGGGCACCAGCATGGAGATCCCCTGCCCGCCCATGCCCGGTGAAATCTGCGCCCTGGCGAACTCCTCGGCGATGATCCGCGACTTCAGGATGTCGGGCTCGGCGCCATAGCCGCCATAGGCCTTTGGAATGGTCCGGGCCGCATAGCCGTTCTCGATCAGCAGGGCCTGCCAGGCCAGGGCGCTGGGGCCGCCGGGACGCGGCGCCAGATGCCGGTTGGCCTCGATGAAGGCCACCGTCTGTCGCCGGAAGTCTTCATGCTCGGCGCTATAGGACAGGTCCATGCGTTTCCCCTGCTTGCTGGGAGTCTTCTTGTATCGCCGGACCGTGAGGCCAGGTTGGACTACTTGCCCAGCACGAGTTCCGGATTGACCGGGCGGGCCCGCTCGGTCGGCACAGGAGCATAGCGGACCTCAAAGTGCAGTTGAACCTCGGACATGCCGCCCGTGTCCCCGGCCAGGCCCAGTTGCTGACCCTGGACGACCTTCTGCTGCATCTTCACATCCACCCGCGCCAGATGGCCATAGGCCGTAACCCAGCCGTCAGCGTGCTTGACCAGGATCAGATTGCCAAAGCCAGGCACCTGGTCGCCGGCATAGACAACGTCGCCGGCTGCCGCAGACCGAACCGTATCGCCGGTGCGGGCGCGGATATTGATGCCGTCATTGCGCTGGCCAGTGCCCTTGGGGCCGAAGTCGGAAATCAGGTCGCCGCGCAGGGGCCACACAAAGCGTCCCCGACCCAGGGCTGAAATCTGGGAGTCGCTGAGCGGGCCGGAAACGGCGGGCGGGATGGGCGGCGGCGTCTGGGGTCGCGGGGTCACTACGGGCGGAACATAGGGCCTGGGAGTAATAACTGGCGGTGTCGGGCGCTCGGTGACTGGCGGCGTAACCGTCACAGTCCGTGTAACCGGGGTATCAACCGGGCCGCTCCGGATGGTCTCCCGGACAGGGCCGCGATCACGGACTCCATCCGGCAGGGTTATGCGCTTGCCGGGCCGCAGGGTCTTGCCATTCAGGGCCACCAGAGCCTTGGAGGTCGTCGAGAACCGTTTGGCGATCAGGGCAAAGGTATCACCCTCCACCGGAACATACCCCTTGAGGGTCTTTGGCGGCCCCTTGAGGACCTTGCCCGGTCGCAGGATATAGGGCGCTTCGAGATTGTTGAGGTCGGCAAACTCCTTGCGGGTCATCCCCATGCCATGGGCGATGGAGTCGACCGCGTCGCCCTTGCGGACGGTATAGCTGATGGGCTTTCCGGTGAATTCGACGACCTTGCCGGTGACACTGACCCTGGTCGTGGTCACCGGGCGGGTGGCGACGGCAGGGGTGTCCGAAGGTTCTTCCTGAACCGGCTTTTCAACCGCGGGAGGCCGCGTCGTAGGCCGGGTTGGCGCGACCGGCTTTGGCGCAACTGCATCTGCCGTCACAACCACCTGGGTGCGGGTGGGGCCCTTGTCCTTGTAGCCATCCGGCAGGATCAGCTTGCGGCCCGACTTCAGGGCCTGGCCAGTCGACATGTCATTGGCCTGCGCCAGATCCTTGGCGGACACAGAGAAACGTCGGGCGACAGCGTAAAGGGTGTCCCCCTGCCCGACCACATAGGCCTTGGCCTGTCCCTTGGGCCCCTTGATACGGTCGCCGGGTTGCAGGCGGTAGGGCGGCTTCAGGCCGTTCTGGGCCGCGATATCCATGGGGTCCATGTCCCATTCCCGGCCGATTGCCGCGAGGGTGTCTCCCGACTTGACCACATGGACCTTGGCCGGACCTTCGGCGGAGACCACCCGCCCCGCAACGGTTGTCCGGGTTTCGGTGCGGGTCACCGGCGCCGGGCGCGTTTCCGGACGTGGCGCAGCGGCTTCAGCCAGGGCGCGCGCCTCGACACCTTCAGGCGCCGGAGTTGATGGCATAGGAGGCGCTTCACGCACGGCATCGTCGGGCTCCGCCGTTGGCGTCGGCAGGTCCTCATCCGTCGCCGCCGGAAGGGCGATCGGGAAGTTTGGCTTGGGCATCTGCGCCCAGGCCATTGACGTTGTCAGGGCGGTCGCCGTCACGAGGGCAAGGGCGGTTCGGGAAAGAAATTGCGTCATCGCCGCTCCGGCAGCAGTTTCGGATTCAGTCGTGGCGTTGCGGTTAACCAATGATGAAGTTCGAAGTCACAGCCAACCCACAAGTTCGTAATCTTGCGGCTCAGAGCTCCTTCGCCACCCCGTCCAACAAGGGCACAAAGCGGACTTCGGTCATCGACTCGACCGCGAATCCCCCGTGACCGTCGCCAGTATAGCGCTTTAGCACCTGCACAGGTCCCTTGCCGATCGGCGCCACCAGAACGCCGTTGGGCTTGAGTTGTGCAAGCAGGGCCTCGGGCTCATCTGACGCTGCAGCTGTGACCATAATGCGGTCAAAAGGCGCCTGTTCGGGCCAACCAAGCCCGCCATCACCGAACCGGGTGATGATGTTTGTCAGTTCCAGCTGTTTGAACCTGTACTCCGCCGCCTTCATCAGGGTGCGATAGCGCTCCACCGTGTAGACCAGCCGCGAAAGCTTGGAGAGTATTGTCGCCTGGTAGCCGGACCCGGTGCCGATCTCCAGCACGCGCGAACGGGAATCCAGACGCAGGGCCTGGGTCATCAGGCCAACTATGTAGGGCTGGCTGATCGTCTGGCCGCAGGCGATCGGAAGGGCAGAGTCTTCCCAGACCCGCTCCTGGAACAGGTCGGGGGTGAATAGCTCACGCGGTGTGGATTCGATCGCCGCAAGGACGGCGGGGTCGGTGACCCCCTGGGCCCGCAGGCTCAGGAGCAGTTTGGCCAGACGGACATTGCCCTCCTCGGCCTCAGGGGTTCCAGCCGTCATCTCAACCCCTTGGCGGTGCGCCGCCCAGGTGCGACCGCATCTTGTGGACGGTCTCCATATGGGTCAGGTCGATGTGCAGGGGCGTCACGGAGATCTTGCCGTCGTAGATGGCCGCAAGGTCTGTCCCCGGTGAAGGCCTGGACTTTTCAGCCCGGAAACCCATCCAGTAATAGGCGTTTCCGCGCATGTCGGTGCGCTTCTCGGCCTTGCGGACATGAACGTCGCGGAAGGTCTGGCGGGTCACTTCAACTTCGGTAATGGCCTCAGTGGGGCGCGAGGGGAAGTTGACATTCATCACTACGTCGTCAGGCCAGCCGATCTCCATCAGGCGCCTGACAATGCCAGGGGCGAAGTGCTCAGCCGGGGTAAAGAGCGGCGCCTTGGACATTTCCTGCCCGGCGATCGGCCAGCTCATCTGCGACAGGGCGATGGAAGGAATGCCCAGGGCCATGCCCTCTATGGCCCCAGCCACGGTGCCGGACATGGTGACGTCCTCGGCCAGGTTGGCGCCGCGATTAACCCCTGACAGAACCAGATCAGGCCGCAGACCGCCCATCAACTCGGTCACCGCCATCATGACGCAGTCAGTGGGCGTGCCAGTGGTCGAGAACCGGCGCTCAGTGACCTGGCGCACCCGGATCGGCTCATCCAGGGTCAGGGACCGACTGGCCCCGGATTGCTCATACTCAGGCGCGCAGATCCAGATGTCGTCGGTCAGGACGCGGGCGATCCGCTCCAGGGCCTCAAGCCCCTCGGCATGGATGCCGTCGTCATTGGTCAGGAGCAGCCTCACCCTTCACCGCCGATATGGGTCAGTCCGGGCAGATAGGGGTGAAGGGCCTGCGGGATGGCGATCCGTCCCTTTTCGTCCTGATAGTTTTCCATGAGGGCCACCAGAGTGCGGCCCACCGCCAGACCCGACCCGTTCAGGGTGTGCACATAGCGGGTGCCCTTTTCACCGGCCTTCTTGGTGCGGGCGTCCATCCGCCGGGCCTGGAAGTCGCCACAGCTCGAGCATGAGCTGATCTCGCGATACTGGCCCTGGGACGGGATCCAAACCTCGAGGTCATAGGTCCGCCGTGCGCCGAAACCCATGTCGCCCGTACACAGCAGCATGGTGCGGAAGGGCAGCTCGAGCGCCTTCAGCACGGACTCGGCGCAGGCCACCATGCGCTCATGTTCCGCGTCGCTCTGGTCCGGAGTGGTTATCGAGACCAGCTCGACCTTGTAGAACTGGTGCTGGCGGATCATGCCGCGGGTGTCGCGCCCGGATGCGCCGGCCTCTGACCTGAAGCAGGGCGTCAGGGCAGTGACCCGCATGGGCAGCTCTTCTTCCGCAACGATCTGACCCATGACCAGGCTGGTCAGGGGCACTTCCGCCGTCGGGATCAGCCAGCGGCCATCCGTGGTCTGGAACAGGTCATCAGCGAACTTCGGCAGCTTGTCGGTGCCATAGGCTGCGGCATCGTTGACCAACAGCGGGGGCGAGACTTCCAGATAGCCGTTCTGCTGGGTCTGGTGATCCAGCATGAATTGGCCGAGCGCCCGCTCAAGGCGCGCCAGCTGCCCCTTGATGACCGTGAAACGGGCCCCGCTCATCCGGGCGGCGGCCTCGAAGTCCAGCATGCCGAGGCCTTCGCCCAGTTCGACGTGATCCTTCGGATTAGCCACGTGATTGGGTTCACCCCAGCGACGGACCTCGACATTTCCGTGCTCGTCAGCCCCTTCAGGTACGTCTGGCGCCGGAATGTTGGGAAGGGCCGCCAGCAGGTCCTGCAGTTCGGCGCTGAAGGTGCGTTCGGCCTCCCCCTGGGCTGCGAGGTCAGCCTTCAGGGCTTCGACCTCAGCCATGAGCTGGTTGGCCAGGGCGTCATCCTTCTGGCCCTTGGCCTGGCCTATGCGCTTGGACAGGTCATTTCGCCGGGACTGGGTGGTCTCGGAAGCCAGCTTGGCCGCCCGGACCTTGCCATCCAGGTCCAGGGCCTGAGCCGCAGCGCCGGATCGACCCTTCGCAGCCCAGGCTTTCTCGTAGAGCTCGGGGGTTTCGCGAAGGGCTCGGATATCGTGCATTGGTGGCCGCCATTAACAATTGGGGCCTTGTCTAGTCCGCGTCGCCGTGGGCGCCTAGACCGGAACGATGTCCTGGGACGCCTCTTCGCGCTTCCGACGCAGCTCGATCAGCTTCACGCACCAGATCGAAATCTCGTAGAGCGCGATAATGGGCATGGCGAGCAGGGTCTGGCTGATCGGATCCGGTGGCGTCACCACGGCGGCCACGATGAAGATCCCGACAATGGCGTATCGGCGGCCTTCCCGGAGCAGATCCGAACTGACGATCCCCGCCAGGCCCAGCAGGGTCAGGACAACCGGCAACTGGAAGCAGAGGCCGAAGGCCAGAAGCAGCGTTGTCACAAGGGTCAGATAGTCCGAGACCTTCGGCAGCAACTCGACCGAAATCGCGCCTGCGCCGGTGATCTGCTGGCTCAGGGAGAACCAGAGAACAAAAGGCAGGATCATGTAATAGACCAGCCCGGCGCCCAGGACGAACAGGGATGGCGACGCGACCAGGAATGGCACAAAAGCCCTGCGCTCCTGCTTGTAGAGCCCTGGCGCCACGAAGCCATAGACCTGGGCGGCCAGCACCGGGAAGGTCACCACGACAGCGCCAAATCCCGACAGCTTCAGTTTGGTGAAGAAGAATTCCAGAGGCGCGGTGAAGATCAGTTTCAGGTTCTGGCCCGCGACATTCGGAACTTCCTTAAGACCGACCAGGGCAAGCAGCAGGTCAAAGGGTCCGCCCGAAGGCTTTTGATCTGGCGGGGTCGGCTGAAGATGCAGGAACTGCATGATCCCGTCCCAGAACCCCACCTTGGGTCCATGTCCCTGGGCAAGCTTTTCGGCGGCGAGGATCTGCGCTGCGACTTCATAGGGGTGAAGCAGCAGGGTGTAGATCTGGGTCGAGAGGGCGAAGCACACGACAAAGCCCAGAGCCAGGGCCACGACACAGATCAGCAGGCGCTGCCTGAGCTCAACCAGGTGGTCCAGCAAAGGCGCGCGAGAGGCCTCGATTTCATCGTCATGGCTGTCGCTCACGAGGCAGGTTCCGCCTTTGGTTTGCGCCTTGCGCGAACTGGCGCGGCCTTTTCGGTGGCGACCTTTTCTGCAGCAGGCTTGCGTTTGCGCGGCGCCTTCACCGGCGGGGGAGCCACCTCGACGGTCATGGGCTCTGCTGCAGCGGCCTCGATCTGATGGCTCATGGGCGGATGGAACTGGACCCCGCCAGCCTGCAGGCTGTCGCCGATTTCATTGAAGATCTGGCTCACATCGCCCATGGATTCCTGCTGGGCCTGATCAAGGATCTGGCCCTTGCGCATGGCTTCGACCTCAGCGCGAAGCTCATCAAGTTCGGACTGCCGGGCCATCTCATCAAAGCTGGCGCGGAATTCCGCAGCCATACCTCTCAGCTTAGCGACGAACTGCCCGACCACCCGCAGCATCTTGGGCAGGTCTTTGGGCCCCACCACAAGGAGGGCGACGACGGCGATAACAAGGTATTCAAGCCCACCGACGTCGGGAAGCATGCCCAGGTCCTAACAGTGCGCCCCGCCTGATGGACGGGGAATAACGGAAATCAGCTGCGAGCTTCGTCTTTTTTGGCGTCGACCGCGGCGGCTTCCGTAGAAGCAGGCTCGTCCTTGAGGCCGTCCCGGAAGGCCCGGATGCCCTTGGCGGCGTCGCCCATAATGCCGGACAGCTTGCCCTTGCCACCGAAGAACAACAGCGCGACCACAGCCACCAGCAGCCAGTGAATAGGTTGAAAAGCGCCCATACGTTTAACTCCTAATCCCGCACCAGTGCGCGGGCCGAACCTGCATATAGTCTCTTGAACGGCGCTGCGCCAAGGAGATCACCGAGTTTAGTTGAGGCTTATGTCCTCTGCGAGAAAATCCGTGTGGAATTCAGGCGCCGAGCCGTCATCCTCCAGGGGATCCTCGTCCGTAACCTCGCCCAAGGGGTTGGGCACCGAGAAGTCTGCCGGTATGTCGAGACTGAGAAGTCCAGCCGCCTTCATCTCGGCCATCCCCGGCAAATCGGCCAGACTGGCCAGGCCATAGTGTTCCAGGAAGATGTCCGTGGTGCCGAAGGTCACCGGCCTGCCCGGCGAACGGCGACGTCCGCGCATGCGCACAAGACCAAGCTCCAGCAGGACATCAAGGGTTCCCCGACTGGCCTGGACGCCGCGGACGGCCTCGATCTCCGCCCGGGTGACAGGCTGATGATAGGCGATGATGGCCAGGGTTTCCTGGGCGGCCTTGGACAGTCGACGGGGCTCGTCGCGCTCTTCGGTCATCAGGAAGGCCAGGTCGGCGGCGGTCTGGAACCTCCACCGGTCAGCGACACACACCAGCTCTACTCCGCGTCCGCCATACCGCTGCACCAGGGCGGCGACCCCGGCCTCAACGTCGGACTTTTCCGGCAGGCGCTTGGCCAGGTCATCCAGACTTAAAGGACCGGCTGCGGCGAACAGCAGGGCCTCGATCCGCCGCTCTGTGTCAGCCGGGTCGGGCGTCGCAATGTCTTCGTCTTTGGTCATGCCAGGCTCACGCGGCGGGCTCGCAGGTAGATGTCGGCGAAGGCTTCCAGCTGGCGGGCCTCCATCGCCCCTTCCTTCACCAGTTCAAGTCCCGCTGACAAGGTCGAAGCCACATAGGAGGCGCGGCTGGGCCCCTCCCCCCGGTCGGATACGGCTGGAGCCAGGCCCTCAAGGGCGGTCCACCGCGTCATGTCAGGCAAAAGGTCCCGCAGGCGCTCCCGGGCGACTTCCAGGGGATAGGCCTGGGGTGGCGTCGGCCGATAGGTGCGCACCTGCTCCTTGCGACGCTGGGCGATATAGGCGCTCATCAGGCTGTAGAGGTCGCCCTCAAGCCGGGTCGACGGAATGATGGCTATGGCCTGGGGATCGCCGCGCATGAAGACCTCCCGACCCAGTTGGGGACCGTCCTTCAGGGCTTCAGAGGCCTTGCGCATGGCGTCCAGCTTGGCCAGCCGGAAGGCCAGCTGGGCGGCGAGTTCCTCGGCAGCCGGTTCTTCAGCCTTTGGCCGTTCGGGCTTGGGCAGGAGCAGGCGGGATTTCAGGTAGGCCAGCCAGGCGGCCATCACCAGATAGTCCGCCGCCAGACTGAACCTCTGGGCGCTCAGCTTCTGGACAAAGGCCAGATACTGCTCGGCCAGCCGGGTCACCGACAGTTTCAGCAGATCGACCTTCTGGGTGCGCGCCAGGGCCAGAAGTACGTGGAGGGGACCCTCATAACCGTCCAGATCAACGATCAGGGACTCGCCATCCTCCGCCGCATTGCGGGCGGCGGTGAAGTCAAGATTGGGCTGGAACTGACCTACGCCCATTGACCACTGAAGGCCGCGTCAAAGCGCGCCCTCCCCTCTTCCACATCGAAGGGTTCCGGCGTCCTGGCCATCCGGCCAAGGGCCGCTTTCGCCCGCTGGGCGGACCTGCCAGTGAGAAGTCTGGTTCCGGCGATTACGGCCTGCATTTCAGCCATGTCGCCATTGCAGTGCAGGACGATGTCGCACCCGGCTGACAGGCTGTCCCTGGCCCGCGTGGTGAAGTCGCCGCTGAGCGCCTTCATGGACAGGTCGTCGGTCATCAGGAGGCCGTCAAACCCTATGGCTTCCCGGACGACCTTGCGCAGCACCTTGCGCGACGTCGTACCCGGACGTTTCGGATCAATGGCCGAGTAGATGACGTGGGCGGACATGGCCATGGGCATGTCGGACAGCACCCGGAAGGGCGCGAAATCCCGTCCATCGAGCTCTGGATAGCTCGCTTCGACAACGGGCAGGTCCAGATGACTGTCGGCCAGGGCCCGGCCATGCCCTGGAATGTGCTTGATGACCGGCAGGACGCCCCCGGCGATCAGGCCTTCACAGGCGGCGCGCCCCAGGGCGGCTACGACTTCGGGGGTGGCGCCATAGGCGCGGTCGCCAATGATGTCGTGAGATCCAGGGACAGGAACGTCCAGCACCGGCACGCAGTCGACATTGATGCCCAGGGCGGCAAGGTCCCAGGCCAGAAGCCGTCCGCCCAGGCGGGTAATTTCCCGCTTGTGCAGCAGGTCATTGGCGGGAAGATCCCCATAGGCCCGACCGGGAGGATAACGCCGCCAATGGGGCGGTCCCAGCCGCGCCACACGCCCGCCTTCCTGGTCGATGAGGATCGGCGCGTCCGGGCGTCCGATGGTCTCGCGCAGGGCAGTCGTCAGGGCTCTGACCTGATCGGGCGACTCTACATTGCGCTTGAACAGGATGAAGCCCCAGGGGCGGACATCCCGGAAGAAGGCGACCTCTTCCGCGCTCAGGACCAGACCCCGGCAGCCCAGAATGGCGGCGTGGATGGTCACTTCACGAAGCAGCTTTTTCCGGCGGCCTTGAGCTGGTTGCAGAAGGCGGTGGCGGCCTCACGACTGGCGAAACCGGTGACCGTGGTCCGGTAGAGGGTGGCGCCGTTCTTGTCGACGGCCTCGACCTTCTTGCCCTTGCCGGCGGCGGGGCCGGGAGCGACCTTCACGGCGTCATTCCAGCCCTTGTCAGCCAGGGCCTGGGACGAGAAGGCCCCGATCTGGACAGAGGCCGATCCGGCAGCCGCAGCAGGAGGCGCTGGCTTGGGAGCTTCCACCTTCACGGGCGCCGGCTTGGCCGGGACAACGGCAGTCGGTTTGGGGGCTGCGGGCGTTACGGCCGCGGGCTTGGCCGGAGTGGGAGCCGGCTTGGCCGCGACAGGCTTGGGCGCCGGAGTCTGAACCACGACGGGGGCTGGCTTGGGCGTAATGACCACCACCGGCGCGGGCTTTGGCGCAGGTGGCCGTTGAGCTGGCGCCGTGGCTGTGACGGCTGGCTTGAAGGCTGGAGGCGCATTGGCGGCCGGAAGGGCCGCTACGGGGGCCTTGGGCTGGACCGGCGCGGGCGCGGGCACAATATCCGTGCGCGCCTGGGGCTGTTCCGGCGGCGGGGTGAAATTGGGCGCCGAGGGTTGGGCCTGGCCTTCGTCCTGCTGATAGATCTGCAGGCCCCTTGCGGGATCTTCCGGCTGGGCCTCGGCTGGAGGCGCAGACTTCATGGTCTCCACCGGCTTGCCGACCATGGGGGGCGGACCGGATTCACGGCCAAGGCCCGACCGCAGAATGACCAGGATCACCACGAGCAACACAAAGAGTATGCCAGCGCTGACGATGAGCATCATGGGCATGGGCGCCCTTCCCCGAACCGGGCGCCGGGCGTCGAAGGTCAACGGCTCTTCGGTAGGAGGCGAATAGGCGCCTCGATCGGAATTGGGCATGCGGGGCTCCGGGGACTCAAGACCACGCGAATCAGGGACTCACGCGACTCGGTGACAGTTTACCTTCGCAAACGGCCCCTTCGCACCCTCCCTTCGATCAGTTCCAGACATCCAGCTGGAATAACTTGCGGTGCTCTTCGATGGCGAAGCGGTCGGTCATTCCGGCAATGTAATCACATACCACACGGCCCCGTCCGGCCGGATCGCGGTTCTGGGCTCGGGCGAACCACTCTGTCGGCATGACATCAGGCTCGGCCATGAACAGTTGGAACATTTCAGCCAGGATCCGCCGCGCCTGGCTGCGGGTCCGGTTGACCCGCCAGTGGCGGTACATGCGGCTGAGCAGGAACTCCCGCAAAGCGCCGAGATCCTCCAGCATGTCCCTGGAGAAAGCCACCACCGCATGATCCAGGTGGCGAACAGAGTCGGCGGTGTCGACCTTGGCCGCCGCCACCCGGCGGCCTGTCTCGGCGATCACGTCGTCAGCCATGACGCCGATCATCCGCCGCACAGCCTCCATGCGGATGATCACCGGGTCGATGTCGGGATATTCCTGGAAAACCCCATGCAGGATCGGCCCGATCAACGGCACGTCCAGCAATTCCTTCAGATGGAAGATCCCGGCGGCGACGCCATCGTCCACATCATGATTATTGTAGGCGATGTCATCGGCCAGGGCGGCCACCTGGGCCTCGGCGGACGCCCAGGTGCCCAGACCCAGGTCATAGCCCTTGTCGAAATCCACCACGGCCTTCCAGGAGGGCTTGGAGAGTTTCTCCGTCACCGGCCCATTGTGCTTGATGATGCCTTCCAGGGTTTCCCAGGTCAGGTTCAGGCCGTCCCAGCGCGGATAGCGACGCTCGAGTTTGGACACCACGCGGAAGGTCTGGACGTTGTGATCAAAGCCGCCAAAGGCTTCCATCTGGTTATCCAGCTCGTCCTCGCCGGCATGGCCAAAGGGCGGATGCCCCAGGTCGTGGGCCAGGGCGATGGTTTCAGCCAGGTCTGCTTCCAGCCCCAGGGCGGTGGCGAGAGTGCGGGCCACCTGGGCGACTTCCAGCGAGTGGGTCAGGCGCGTACGGTAGTGATCGCCTTCGTGGGCGACGAAGACCTGGGTCTTTTCCTTCAGGCGTCGGAAGGCGGTGGAATGGATGATCCGGTCGCGGTCCCGGGCGAAGGGCGTGCGGGTGCGGCTTTCAGGCTCGGCAATCTTCCGTCCCCGCGACTTTGCGGCGTCTTCGGCGAAAGGAACGCGTGGAATGACCATTCAATCCTGCACAAATGAATTTGACCCCTTGGTGAGGGCTGCTTAGGCACACATATAGGCTAGAAGTGAAGATAACGCAGCCATGACCCAACCTGACCTGACCCTGACCCCCGCCGCAGCCAGGCGGATCGCCGCCATCGGCGCCGCCGAAGGGCGGTCCGTGATGCTGCGCGTTGCGGTCGAAGGCGGCGGCTGTTCCGGCTTCCAGTACCAGTTCGATCTGGTGGAGGCCGCCAATCAGGACGACATCAGGGTCGAGCGCGACGGCTCAGCCGCCCTGGTGGACGAGATGAGCCTGGTCCTACTCAAGGGCTCGGAGATCGACTTCGTGGACGAGTTGGCCGGAGCTGAATTCCGGATCCGCAATCCCAACGCCAAGTCCAGCTGCGGCTGTGGGGTGAGCTTCTCGATCTAGCTCATCCCCGCCCCAGCCTGAGCCTGACCTACTTGGACGGCTCGAGCTTGGAGTTCAGGACCCAGCCGGTGTTGTCGTTCTCGTCGGCCACTTCCCACCACATGCCGTTCTTGGCGCCCGTCGGATAGACGGTGGCGCCGACCGGCAGATTGCGGACCAGGGCCGCCTTGGGGTCCGGGCCCTTGCGCAGGTTCAGGGGTGCGATGGCGACAAAGGTCTTGGAGGGCGCCGCCTGGGCCGGGGGCGGGCCATCGCCCAGCAGGCCCAGCTCACCGACCATCTTCGAATAGGCCTGGATGAAGGCCAGGGTGACGATCCGGCCGGTATCGGTGTCTTCATAACCGCCGCCGACCACGCCGCCGAAGCCGCCAAATCCCCCCAGACCGCCGCCGGCGCCCCAGGACACGTCAGTTTTGGCCGCATAGCCGTCCTGCACCGAAACGGTTTCAGTGGTCCGGACATTGGTCAGGGAGAGGACGGTGTTAGCTTCCAGCTTGCGGGTCTTGATGCCGCCTACCAGACCGCCCACCCGGCCACCGATCAGCGCGCCGGCGATCCCGGCCACGGCGGAACCACCGGCATTGCCGTTCTGGGCCTGGACTTCCGCCACCAGGACATAGTCCGCCGCCTTGATCTGGCCCTTGCCGACATTGGAGCCGCGCTGCAGGCCCAGGGACCCGCCAATGTCACGCTCGGTCGCCGCCGCGTTGAGGCCCGCGCCACGGTCCACCAGATTGAAACAGCCCGACTTCTGCACGAGGACCTTCAGCAGCTTTTCAGGTGGGGCCAGGTTGAACTGTGTCCAGCCATAGGGATCGTCGCCATTGGCGATGGACACCGTCCCGAGCTTACGGGTGCAACGGGGAATGTCAGAGACCGCCGCTTCCTGCATCTTCTGGGCATTGCTGGGCTTTGCTGGTTTTGGCTGGGCGAGTCCGACGCTCGGCGCAGCTGAAACCAGGGCGGCGCTCAGCAGAAGCATGCGGGCGGAAACGGACATGAGAAGACTCCCCAGGAAAAACAGCTTTAACCAAGTCTACGTCCCGACCGCACAGAAGTTAAGCCGCCTGTGCGCGACATATTGCTCAGGATCGCAGAGCCTCGAACCACCGCCCCAGCATCTGCGCCTCGAGGGCCAGCCTGGCCGTCCGCTCCGCGGCCTCCTCGTCTATGCCCCACTTCTCTTCCTGGAAGGCCTCGTCCACCCGGCTGACGGCATAGGTCTCCTCACCTGACATCCAGCCCCGCGACAGGGCCAGGGTCAGGACAGCAGATCCGAACAGGGGCGCGCCAAAGGCCAGCCCCGCCAGCCCGAAATCGTCATGCTGCAGGGCCAGGGCCTTCACCCCCGAAAGTGTCGGCTCAGGCTGGGATTGATGTCGGACTCCCGCGGCCCGGACAAAGGAGAGGCCCAGTTCGGACTCGGCGCGCTGGAGAACCGGCTCCCACGCCTCGGCCTGGCGGGCCACGAGCGCGCTGGGCGCCTCGGCGAAGTAGCAGATCAGGTCAGATCCCGCATAGTCGGCGAACTGCTGGGCCACCTGGTCCCGGACGGGCGGAATGGCCTCGATCGCCGTGAAGCCCAGCCGGCTAGCGTTCATGCCGGCAAGTTCGATGAACTCGCCCTGCCCAGCCCATTCCGCAGCCATCATCTGCGCGAGGGCTTCGGTCGGCGCGGTCAGTCTGGCGCCCTTGGACGACCTGGGGCTGCGACCGTCCAGCAGGACCTGAAATCCGGTCTCGCCAGGCTCCACCGTCACGGTCGAATAGAACCGCTTGGGCTTTTCCCCGGGTTCGTGAAATCCTCTTTGCGCCACGCAACATCCTCCGATCCGACAAAATGCGGACCCATTGCCGTGGAAATGAAGGGTCAGCGCGATTTAGGCAAGGAGCCAGCCATGGCCGACGAGGACCTTGAGGCCGCCATAGCCCTGACCCGGTTCGGCATGGGCGCGCGGCCAGGTGAATTGGCGCAGGTGCGATCTGACCCGAAAGGCTGGCTGCAGGGCCAGATCCGAAGGGAGGGCGCCGACCAGCCTCAAACCAGTCCGGCCACCACACAGGAGAGAATTGCCGAGTACCGGGAGTTCGGGGAAGCCAAGAAGCAGGCCAAGACCGCTGGCGAAACGCCTGAGGGTCGAGACCCTGTGAAAATGGCTCAGAAGAAGCTGCGGGAAGAAACAGGGGGCGACTTTGCCGCCCGGGCCCAGCTCGCCGCCACCACCGACGCGGGCTTTCGGGAACGCTGGACCCTGTTCTGGGCCAATCACTTCACGGTCAGCGCCACCAAGCTGGCGACAGCGACCCTGGTCGGCCCCTTTGAGCAGGAAGCCATCCGCCCTCACGTCTTTGGCCCCTTCACCGCCCTCCTGGGCGCCGCAGAAACCCATCCGGCCATGCTGCTCTATCTGGACCAGGCCCAGTCGATTGGCCCGGACAGTCCTGCAGCCACATTTATCCGCAGACCCCGACCCATGGGCGTGGGGCAGCAGGACCTGGCCAGAAAGGTCCGGGCGCCTGGCCTGAATGAAAACCTCGCCCGCGAAATACTGGAACTGCACACGGTCGGCGTGAATGGCGGCTACACCCAGACCGATGTCACTGAATTCGCCCGGGCCATGACCGGTCTGTCCATTGGCGGCCTGCGGGAAGGCCCGGCGACCATGGGCGCAACAATCTTCCGGGCTCAGACCCACCAGCCGGGCGACCGGACGGTCATGGGTGTTCGCTATCCCTCCGGCGGCAAGGAGCAGGCCGGCGCCATACTCACAGACCTTGCCGCCAGGCCGCAGACAGCGCGGTTCATCTGCACCAAGCTCGCCCGGCACTTTGTGGCCGATGATCCGCCTCCAGCCCTGATCGAACGCCTGACCAGGACCTGGATGAACTCCAATGGCGACCTCTCCCGGGTGGCCGCAGCCTTGATCAGCGCGCCAGAGGCCTGGGATCCACGCCCGGCCAAGTTCAAGACCCCCTATGAATTCCTGATTTCCAGCTGGCGGGCGGCCGGGGGCAGTCCAAAAGACATCACGGCCCTGGCGCCGACCCTGACCGCCATGGGCCAGAAGCCTTTCGCCCCACCCTCTCCCAAGGGTTGGCCAGAGGACGCCACATCCTGGGCGGCGCCGGACGCCCTGGTCAAACGCATGGCCTGGGCGCAGAAATTCGCCGATCGGGCCGCCGCGGATCGTGATCCGCGGGTCCTGGCCATGGACGCCCTGGGCGCCCGCCTGCAGCCAGAGACAGCCACCATGATCGCCCGGGCCGAAAGCCGCGCCGAAGGCCTGGCCCTACTGCTGATGAGCCCGGAGTTTCTACGTCGATGAACATGCTCTCACGCCGTCAGGCCCTCATTTCAGCCGCAGGCCTTGGCCTTTCCCTGAACTTCCTGGCCCGCACCGCCGAAGCCGCGACATCCAGCCGCCGGCTGATCTTCATCAACTGTCGAGGGGCCATGGATGGCCTGTCTGTCGCCCCGCCTGTCGGCGATCCAGATTATCCAGACCTGCGCCGCGGACTTGTCCTGACCGACACGGCCCTGAAGCTGGACAGCGATTTCGGCCTGCACCCCGCCCTGACCTCGGTCTACGCCCTGGCGCAGGCTGGACAGGCGCGGATCGCTCCGGCCATCGCCACCCCTGACCGGGCCAGGTCCCATTTCGAAGCCCAGGACGTTCTGGAGAGCGGATCGTCTGTCGTCTACGGCGCAACAACCGGATGGCTGAACCGCGCCGTCGGCGCCCTTCAGGCCAGGGGCAGGCTCAATGCCCTGTCCATCGGCGCCACGGCCCCTCTGGTCATGAGGGGACCGGCCGAGGTCTCATCCTGGTCCCCAGGGGCACTGGTCAATCCGCAGGCGCGCCTGCCTGGCCTGCTCATGGACCTCTACCGTAACGATCCCCTGCTCGGCCCGGCCTTCGCCCGGGGCCTGGAAACTGAAGCCATGGCCCGGGAAGCCATGCGCGAGGATCTGGACATGAGCGCTGTCGCCCCCGCAGACCTCAAGGCCTATGCCAAGCAGGGCCAGGACGCTTCGCGGAAACTGGGCGACACCCTGGCCGATTTCATGAAGGCGCCCGGCGGCCCGCAGATCGCGGCGATCAGCCTCGACGGCTTCGATACCCACGCCAATCAGGCGGGTCTGATCGCCGCCCGGCTGGGAACACTCGACGCGGTCATTGACGGCATCCAGAAGGGCCTGGGCCCTGACTGGGCCAATACGGTGATCATTGTGGCCACAGAGTTCGGACGGACGGCCAGGGTCAATGGCACAGGCGGCACCGACCACGGTACGGCCTCCACGGCCATGGTCCTCGGCGGCGGGCTGAAGCGCGGGGGGGTGATAGGCGACTGGCCCACCCTCAAGAGTTCCGCCTTGTTCGAGAACCGTGACCTGGCCCCGACCCTGGACATGAGAGCCCTCTTCAAGGGCGCGTTGGCCGATCAACTGGGCCTGGACCGCCAGACCCTTGATACGGTCGTCTTCCCTGACAGCAGGTCGGTTACGCCCCTCAGCGGCCTGATTTAGCGGGCCGCTTGGCGAAGGGGTCAGGATCGGCCTCATGCTGGTCAAAGCCGAACTTGGCGAAGCCGGCCTTCATCTCCGGGCTAATCGGCGCTTCAAGCACCAGGGTCCCCCGGGACGGATGCGGCAGGCTGAGCCTGCGGGCGTGAAGCTGCAGTTTCAGCGGGCCGGACAGCTCGACGGACTCGGCGTTCTTGTACTTGGGGTCGCCCAGTATGGGGTGACCCATGGCCAGCATGTGGACCCGTAGCTGGTGGGTTCGGCCGGTGTGGGGACGCAGCGCCATCCAGGCGACACGGGCGCCGGCCCGGGAGATCATGGTGAACTCGGTCTCCGCAGCTTCCGCCCCCGGTTCCTTGGGCTGAGCGGGAACGACCATTTCCCGGTCCCCGACGCCCTTCTTGATCAGGGGCATTGAGAGAATGCCGTCCTGGGGGCGCGGGTGACCCATGACCAGGGCCCAGTAGGTCTTCTGCGCCTTGCGACGGGCAAAGGCGCCCGCCAGCTTTGCGGCGGCGCCGGGTGTCTTGCCCAGCACCAGAACCCCGGACGTGTCACGGTCCAGCCGGTGCACCAGACGGGGCCGATCCAGTCCCTCCCCCCAGGCGCTGAGCAGGCGATCGATATGGTGCTTGGTCTTGGTGCCGCCCTGCACGGCCAGACCCGCAGGCTTGTTGAGCACCAGGACTTCCTCGTCCTCAAAAAGGACCAGACTCTTGGCGAAGGCGGTGTCGCGGGAATCCAGCTGCTTGTCACGCTCTCCCGGGGCCGGAGCTTCTGGAAGGGGCGGCACCCGGATCTGGGCGCCTGCGGTCAGGCGGGTGTCGGGCTTGGCCCGGGCGCCGTCGACCCGGATCTGACCCGAGCGGGCCAGCTTCTGGATCTGGATATGGTTCAGATGGGGCCAGCGGCGCTTGAACCAGCGGTCGAGGCGTACGCCGTCTTCACCAGCGTCCACATGCAGGGTGCGGACTTCCTTCATGCGAAGACCCTCCGGGCCAGCAGCAGGCCGGCGAACACCGCGAGGACCGACAGCACCACGGAACTCACGGCATAGCCGGCGGCGGCCCCATAGGCCCTTCGCTCGATCATAAGTGCAGTTTCCAGGGAATAGGCCGAGAAGGTCGTGAAGCCGCCAAGGACCCCAACCTGAAGCAGCAGGCGCATGCGTTCCTGATCCGCGCCGCCCCGGAAAGTCAGGTATCCGGCAAGCAGACCGATCAGGGAGCCGCCGATAAGGTTTGCGGCGAAGGTGCCATAGGGCCAGCCTGGGCCGAACCAGCGCAGGGTCTGGCCGCCCAGGGCGTAACGCGCCACCGAGCCCACCGCTCCACCGAAGGCGACGAGAAGATACTTGTCCATGCGCCCCTTATGCGCCGGTCGGGGCTTCAGATCAAAGGGCGCTATCCCAGGGACAGGGCTTTGAGGATATCGGCCATGTCGGGGGGAGTTGGCGCTTCAATCCGCTGGCTTCCGCCACTGGGGTGGGGAAAGCGCAGGGCGGCGGCGTGCAGCATCAGCCGCGGCACAGGGACGCCATCCACCGCCAGAGCGCCGCCATAGCGGGCATCTCCCGCGATAGGTCGCCCTATGGAGGCCAGGTGGACCCGAAGCTGGTGCATCCGACCCGTTTGCGGCGCCAGGTCCAGCAGGGCTGCGGTGTCGGTCATGGTCAGTGTTCTGTAGCGGGTCTCGGCGGTCTCGGCGTCAGGATGGTCCGGAGCGCAGACCCGCATATAGGCCTCCCGCCCCGCCTCATCACGACGCAGTGGCTCGGTGATCAGACCTTCACGGGGGACTGGCGCCCCGGGGGTGACAATGGCGCGATAGGTCTTGGAAAACTTCCGCGCCATCATGGCCTTGCCCAGGAAACCTGCAGCGGGTTTGGTCCTGGCTGTG
This sequence comes from Alphaproteobacteria bacterium PA2, assembly GCA_002256425.1. Lineage (NCBI taxonomy): Bacteria > Pseudomonadati > Pseudomonadota > Alphaproteobacteria > Alphaproteobacteria bacterium PA2. Next base: position 2,474,007 of record NKIZ01000001.1, read on the forward strand.
AGGATGACGCCGGAGGTGTCGCGGTCCAGACGGTGGATCAGGCGGGGCCTGGCCTTGCCCGGCTTGGCGAAGGCCCAGACCAGTTCATCAAGGGTATGCACCTGACCCCGGCCGCCCTGGCTGGACAGGCCTGCCGGCTTGTTCAGCGCCAGTATGTGGTTGTCCTGATAGATCACGAGGCTGTGGACGAAGGCGATCTCGTCGGGGGTAAGGACGATCACTTGGTATCCTTGCGCGCCTGGGCCCAGCGATCGAGGCGGTCCTTGATCTTGGCTTCAACCCCCTCGCCCTTGGGGTCATAGAACTTCCGCCGGGCCATGCCGTCCGGGAAATAGTTCTGGCCGGAAAAGCCGCCCGGGACATCGTGGTCATAGGCATAGCCCTGACCATAGCCCAGGTCCTTCATCAGCTTGGTGGGCGCATTGAGGATGTGGGCCGGGGGCGCCAGGGAGCCGGTCTCGCGGGCAGCTTTCCGGGCAGCGTTATAGGCGGCATAAACGGCGTTGGACTTGGGCGCGGACGCCAGATGGACCACGACCTGGGCCAGGGCGATCTCGCCCTCGGGACTGCCCAGAAAATCGTAGGCGTCCTTGGCGGCGTTGGCGAGCACCAGGGACATGGGATCAGCTTCGCCAATGTCTTCCATGGCTGCGCGGATCAGGCGCCGGGCGATGAACAGCGGGTCTTCGCCCCCATCCAGCATGCGGGCCAGCCAGTAGAGCGCCGCGTCGGGATCAGACCCCCGGATGGATTTGTGCAGGGCGGAAATGAGGTTGTAGTGCCCTTCCCGATCCTTGTCGTAAGCGGGACTGCGTTTCTGCAGGAAGAGCCCCAGGGCCCGGGGATCCAGAGGCTGGGCGGCGCCGACATTGAACAGGGTCTCAGCCAGCGTCAGAAGGTATCGACCGTCGCCATCGGCCATGGCGATCAGGGTGGCCCGCGCCTCAGGGTCCAGCGGCAGGGGTTTGGCTTCGTGGGCTTCGGCCTTGGCCAGCAGGGCTTCAAGGGCTTCCTCGTCCAGGCGCTTGAGCACATAGACCTGAGCCCGGGACAGCAAGGCGCCATTGAGTTCAAAGGACGGATTCTCGGTGGTCGCGCCGACAAGGGTGACAATCCCCTCCTCTACAAAGGGCAGGAAGCCGTCCTGCTGGGCGCGGTTGAAGCGGTGGATCTCGTCGACGAACAGCAGGGTCGACTGGCCGGCCGAACGGCGCACACGGGCCTGCTCAAAGGCCTTCTTCAGGTCGGCCACGCCGGAAAAAACCGCCGACAGCTGCTGGAATTCATAGCCCGCCGCCTTGGCCAGAAGGCGGGCGATGGTGGTCTTGCCGGTGCCAGGCGGTCCCCACAGGATCATCGAGGACAGGCGCCTGGCCGCCGCCATTCGCCCGATGGGCCCTTCAGGACCCAGCAGGTGATCCTGGCCGACCACATCGCCCAGGGTCTGGGGGCGCAGACGGTCCGCCAGCGGCGATGGCGCCTGCGGTGTCAGTCCCGCCGCTTCGAAGAGATCAGCCATGCCAAGCCTGTATCAGGGTTTGGCTCAGGTGCGGAAGGTCCCCGTGATTTCCTTGCCACCCCTGACAATGGTCACCTGCCATTGACCGCCCTGGGCTCCCAGGACCGAGCGCAGGTCGCTGACCGATCCTATGTCCCGTCCATTGACCTTCCTGATCAGGTCGCCGGGCTGAAGTCCGGCATTGAGCGCGAAGCCCCGGCCGATCTTCAACACCATGACGCCCTTGCCCAACAGGGGATCAAGGCCCAGTTCATCGGCGACGGCCGGCGAGAGGTTGACCACGGTTGCGCCGTCAAAGGGGTGCCGACCGCTAAGGGCCTGCTCGTCCCTTGCCGGGGTGGCTGGGGGGGCTTCAGCGCGGAAGCTGACGACCCTGTTGGCGTCTCCCCGGCGATAGGTAAGCTTGACCGTGTCGCCGGGTCTTACGGCGCCGACGGCATAGGACACTGTGGAGGCGTCGATGACAGGCTTGTCGTCGACAGCCGTTATCACGTCACCCTGCTTGAGCCCGGCACGGTCCGCCGGACCGCCTGGCCAGATGTCGGCCACCAGGGCGCCCTGGGGCGAAGGCAGGCCAAGGCTCTTGGCGATCTCACCGGTCACAGTCTGGGTATGGGCGCCCAGCCATGACCGCACCAGGGTGTGACCGCCGCCCGCAGCGGTCTCGACAATGCGTTTCACCATGGCTGCGGGCACGGCGAAACCGACGCCGGAAGACGAACCCGACCGCGAGACAATGAAGCTGTTCACGCCGATCAGATCGCCGTCCATGTCCACAAGGGCGCCGCCGGAATTGCCCGGATTGATAGCGGCGTCGGTCTGGATATAGGCCGTCACCGCCTCGCCATTGGGATCGGCTGTCCGGTCCAGCGCCGAGATGATGCCGTTGGTGACGGTCTGGCCAACACCGAAGGGGTCGCCAATGGCCAGAACCAGGTCGCCCACCTGGGCATCGCCAGAGTCATCAATGGCCAGGACCGGCAACCGTTCAGATCCCGCGTCGATCTTCAGGACGGCCAGGTCCAGTCGGGGATCAGAGAGCAGGACCTTGGCGGCGAACTCCCGACGGTCCGAAAGGGCCACGGTGATTTCCTGCCCGCCCTGGATGACGTGGTTGTTGGTGACAATGATCCCGTCGGATCGGACGATCACGCCCGATCCCAGAGAGCCCTCGATCCGGTTGCGGGGCGCACCCATGCCGAAGAACTCCCAGAAGGGATCATTTGGCGTTCGCACCAGGCGCTTGGACGAGATGTTCACCACGGCAGGCGCCGCCCGCTTCACCACGGGGGCGAAGGAAGCCTTCATGGTCAGGGCTTCACTGGGCGCGGCGCGGGTCGGCTGGGCCAGGGCTGGCTGCTGGGCGCTGGACCGCGACGATGGGTCTGAACAGGCGGCCAACAGGGCAATGGCGGGGATCAGGACGCGGTAGGCGCGCATGGAGTCTCCGGGAAACAGGAACATGGTCTCAGTGAACAGGGTTTTCTGGCGCAAAGATGGCGACGGGATCAATGGGTTGAAAGGCCCCGCCCCTCTTCCTGTCGCGAGATCCAGACCAGGGTCCAGGCTATGGCGCTCAGGACGGCCCCAGCCAGAATGGTCACGCCGGACCATCCCGGACCATGTCCCAGGCTGATGGCCCAGGCGAAGAGCTGGGTAAAAGCGATGGGGCCGAACAGGCCCGTCATGCTGCCGATTGACCCCATGGCGCCCTGCAGCCTGCCCTGCTCGTCGGGGTGCACCTTTGAGGTCATCAGGGCCTGAAGGGCCGGTCCGGCGATATTGGCCAGGATCATAGGAATATTGGCCAGCCAGAAGATCAGGCCCGTGGGCGCCAGGCCGACGGCGGCGAACCCCACCACCTGAAAGGCCAGTCCCGCCAGGACCGCGCGACGCTCGCCCAGCCTCCGGGCGACGCGGCTGGCCAGCTGGGTCTGGACCACGATATTGCCCACAGCCAGCACGCTGCAGAAGATCCCCAGGGCCATGGGGGTCCAGGTGTAGCGATAGGCGGTATAGAGCACGAAGACGCTGTTCATGGCCTGGGCGGCGAACCAGAGCATGAAGAAGACCACGCCCAGGATCAGCAGCCCTGACCTCTCCCTCAGGAGGGTCAGGCTGGACCAGGGGTTGGCCTGACGCCAGTTCAGGGGCGCGCGACGATCTTTCGGCAGGGACTCCGGAAGGACGAAAAGGCCGTAGACCCCATTGGCCAGGGCCACGGCTGCCGCCGCCCAGAAGGGCGCCCGGGGATCCATGGCTCCGAGCAGTCCGCCGATGGCCGGGCCAATGATGACCCCTGTCCAGGCCGCGGCGTTCAGCAGACCATATCGCTGGGTGCGTTCTTCGGGCGGCGTAATGTCGGCCACATAGGCCATGGCGGCGGTCTGGGCGCCCGCCGTAAGGCCACACAGGATCCTGGCCACCAGCAACCAGGCAAGGTTCGGCGCCAGGGCCGTAACCACCAGATCAAGGGCCAGCCCAAAGACCGAAATCAGAATGACTGGCCGCCGGCCAAACCGGTCCGACAACATGCCCAGAACCGGCGCCGCGAAGAACTGGGCCAGGGACCAGCCTGCAAAGAGGACGCCGACCCATCGGGCTGCGCCGGGCCGATCCCCGCCCAGCAATTGCTCGACCAGTCGCGGCAGGACGGGAAAGACGATGGTGTGGGAGACCACGTCCAGACAGACGGTCACGGCGATGAAGGCGAGGCCCGCCTGGCGGGCTGGCAGGGTTTCCTGCTGTGACATAGGGGAGAACTCGAATGGTCACCGGGCATGCCGGTTCAAAGGGGACCCGGCCTGAAGACAGGCCGACGCGGACGCTCTGGCGCGGGAAGTTTCCCTGCCGGGGGCGTCTAGGCTGTCATGGTCTCGACCTCGATCATGGGGTGAGCTTAACGCGCTCGCCCGATTTGACAAGATCAGGCTGTGGCGGTCGCCTCAACCCGGCTGGGCGCATGGCCGACCCTGATCGCCAGCAGGAAGGCGCTGAGCAGCAGCCCCGAAGCGATGAAGATCGGCAAGCCGGGCATGTGCAGGGTCCGGTCCTGATGGATGGCCCAGGCAAAGGTGCCGTTGAAGATCAGTGGGCCCAGGACAGAGCCAATGCCCTGCAGGGCCTGATTGGCCCCCTGCAGTTGCCCCTGCTCCTGAGGTCCGACCCGGCGGGTCATCAGACCCTGAAGGCCAGGCTGCAGGAAGTTGGTCAGGGCGAAGACCGGCGCTGAAGCCAGGTAATGCCATCCGTCTGAGGCCAGACCGTAGAGCAGGAAACCTGCGGCCCCGCCGAGAGTGCCGAGCAGCAGGGCGCCGCGCTCGCCGATCCGCTTGACCACGGGCCCGACGGCGAAGATCTGCACCAGGACCCCGAGAACGCCCGTGCCCATCAGAGTCAGGCCGATGATGTCGCTGGTCCAGTGATAGCGATAGCCAGCATAGAGTACGAAGATCGAAGGCAGGACCGTATGGGCCAGCTGGAACAGGAAGCCCACCGAAGACAGGCCGACCAGGTCGCGATGCACCCGCAGGAACGTCAGGGACCCGACGGGATTGGCCTTGCGCCAGTCGAACTTCTTGATCCGGTTTTCGGGCGCCAGGGACTCCGGCAGGATGAAGAAGCCATAGACCAGATTGACCGTGGTCATGGCCGCCGCCACCAAGAAGGGAATGCGAAGGGCGAAATCCCCGAAGATCGGCGTCATGGCCGGGCCTGCCAGGAAGCCGCCCAGCACCGGTCCGATCAGGAATCCGAAGCCGAAGGCCGAGCCCATATAGCCGAAGGTCTTGGCACGATCTTCCGGCGCCGTGACATCCGCCACATAGGCGTTGGCGGTGGAGAAGCTGGCCGAGGTTACGCCATTGATGATCCGGCCCACGAACAACCAGGCCAGGCTGGGTGCAAAGGCCATGAACAGGAAGTCGACGGCAAGGCCGAAGAACGAGATGAGCAGGACGGGCCGCCGTCCGATCCTGTCCGAAAGCATGCCCAGAACCGGGCCGCAGAACAGCTGCATCAGACCCCAGACCGAACCGAACAGGGCGTTCCACTGGGAGGCTGTAGCCGTATCTCCGTCCGAGAAATGCTTCATGAGCTGAGGCAAGACCGGGATCATGATCCCGAACGAAATCGAATTCATCAGCGCACAGGCGAAGATGAATCCAAAGGCGGCTGTCCTGCGGCGTCCCGCTTCGGTCGTCTGTGTCATGCCTTCCCTTACCTCAGGCTGGGGTGGGCGACAAACCTAGGCCGCCAGAACGCAAAAGCTGTCAGCAGGGTGCGCGCTATTTTTCCTTTGGCTTCAGGGCTGGACGCACGGGCGCAAGGCTGCCGTCACCGGGCTGCGCCACAATCCCCGCCAGACGGGCGATCAGGGGATAGACATCCACATTGTCGAAGGTCCGAAGGCGCACCCCTGCCCTGAATGCCGGACCGCTTGCCACAAAGACCGCCGCCATTTCCGGCGCATAGGGGTCAAAGCCGTGCGTCCCCTTCTCCCAGTTGCCCGGCTTGCGGGCGCGGCTGTTGATCGTCCATCCCGTATCCGGCAGGCAGAAGATCGGCGCGACCCGGGGATTGCGACCATAGTAGAAGCGGGCCGGAAACTGACCCCTGCGCCAGCAGGTCATGTGGACGTGTCGCCTCACCAGGGCCCTGTCCAGCAGGCCTTCCTGCCCCGGCAGGGGAACCAGGGTCATGAAGGCCCCGGCGCCCAGTGTCCGGAAGGTTCCTGCAGGAACAAGGTCTTCAATGTACAGTTGGCGGTCCTCGGAAATGGCGGCCATTCCATGGTCGGCGACTATGACGAAATTGACCTCCAACCCCCGCGACTTCAGACCTGACTCCAGACGCCCGATAGCGGCGTCAACCCTGGTCGCCGCAGCGTTCACCTCTGCAGAGTCCGGGCCGTAGGTATGGCCCATGGTGTCGACGTCATCAAAGTACAGGGTAATGAACTGCGGCCGCTGATCGGGCGGTAGATCGGCCCAGGCCAGGACCTGATCGACCCGGGACTCAGCGCTTTTTGACTGGTTGAAGGGCAACCACAGGCTGGGTCTGACACCCCTGACGTCGGCCTCTGATCCGGGCCAGAACATCGTAGCCGACCGCACGCCAGACTTCTCCGCCGTGACCCACAGGGGCTCGCCCTGATCCCACCAGCGTCGATCCACCACGGCCTCATGGTTGGACATTCTGAAGGAGACCCCGGGAATGGCGGGATCCTCCATATTGTTCTCGACAATCCCGTTACGGTCAGGCCGCAAGCCGGTGATGATGGCGTAGTGGTTGGGGAAGGTCTTGGAGGGGAATGACGGGCGCATGGCCCCCGAGGCGCCCCGCGCCGCCATGGCCGACATGGTCGGCGTAACCCCCCGCCCCAGATAGTCGGCCCGGAAGCCGTCAATCGAGATCAGTACGGTCAGGGGACGGGCTGACGCAGTCTGGGTCGCCAGAGCCAAGAATGCGAGGACGAGGAGCAGTTTTTTGCGCATGCCGATTCCTAACCGGAATTCGTGACACCTGCCTACATTCCAGAACGCAAAAACCCCGGATGTCGCCATCCGGGGCCTTGCAGGAAGATCCAGTGGATCAACCGAATTTATTCGTCGCCGAAGCTCGGAGCCTGCGACGGACCGGAGTCCTTGCCCTTTTCCGAAGGATCGCGATCCACGAACTCGATCACGGCCATGGCGGCGTTGTCGCCGTGGCGGAAGCCGGCCTTCAGGACGCGGGTGTAACCGCCCAGGCGGTCCTTGTAGCGCGGGCCGAGGGTGGCGAACAGCTTGCCGACCTGCTCGACGTCACGGACCTGGCTGATCGCCTGACGGCGAGCGTGCAGGCTGCCGCGCTTGGCAAGGGTCACCAGCTTTTCGACGACCGGACGCAGTTCCTTGGCCTTGGGCAAGGTGGTCACGATCTGCTCGTGCTTGATCAGGCTGGCCGCCATATTGGCGAACATTGCCGTCCGGTGAGCCGTGGTGCGGCCCAATTTGCGGTGCGCGGAACCGTGGCGCATGGGAAGTCTCTCCTAACAGGCGGGGCGTCTCGCGACGCGCCGCAGGGATTACATCTGGTCTTCGAACTTCTTGGCCAGCTCTTCGATATTCTCAGGCGGCCAGTTGGGCACGTCCATGCCGAGGTGCAGGTTCATGCCAGCCAGCACTTCCTTGATCTCGTTCAGGGACTTGCGTCCGAAGTTCGGGGTGCGGAGCATCTCGGCTTCGGTCTTTTGGATCAGATCGCCGATATAGACGATGTTGTCGTTCTTCAGGCAGTTGGCCGAACGGACGGACAGCTCCAGCTCGTCGACCTTCTTGAGAAGGGCCGGGTTGAAGGGCAGTTCCGGCTTGGACTCGCCTTCCACCTTCTTCTTGGGCTCTTCGAAGGTGATGAAAATCTGCAGTTGGTCCTGGAGGATGCGGGCGGCGTAGGCCACCGCGTCCACCGGCGAAATGGCGCCGTTGGTTTCAACTTCCATGACCAGCTTGTCGTAGTCGAGGCTCTGGCCCTGACGGGTCGGCTCAACGCGATAGGCGACGCGCTTGACCGGCGAATAGAGGCTGTCCACGGCGATCAGGCCGATGGGCGCATCTTCCGGACGGTTCTGCTCGGAGGGCACATAGCCCTTGCCGTTCTGGACCGTGAACTCCATGCGCACCGTAGCGCCGTCGTCCAGGGTGCAGAGCACGTGGTCAGGGTTCAGGACTTCGATTTCAGAGCCGGTGTCAATCTGACCGGCGGTCACGGCGCCGGGGCCGGTTGCGCGCAGGGTCATGCGGCGCGGGCCTTCGGTGTGCATCCGAAGGGCCATCTGCTTGATGTTCAGCACGATGTCGACGACGTCTTCACGGACGCCTTCGAGCGAGGAGAACTCGTGGACCGCGCCGTCGATCTGCACGGCCGTCACAGCGGCGCCTTGCAGGGAGGACAGCAGAACGCGACGCAGGCTGTTGCCCAGGGTCACGCCAAAGCCGCGCTCAAGAGGTTCAGCAATCAGACGCGCCTTGCGGTTGGCGTCAGCGCCGAGCTCAATGAGCGGCTTTTCGGGACGGGTAAGCTCGTTCCAATTTCTCTCGATCACGGATAGGTGTCCCTCGAACGCAGGATCGCCGGACGCGACATACGCGGTCCGGCGTGGGAGTATTGCGGTGCTTACGTACTCTAGACGCGCCGGCGCTTGGGCGGCCGGCAACCGTTGTGCGGAATGGGGGTCACGTCCCGGATGGTCGTGATGGTCATTCCCACAGCCTGCAGAGCACGCAGCGCCGATTCACGGCCCGAACCCGGACCAGAAACGTTGACCTCAAGGGTCTTCACGCCGTGCTCCGCAGCCTTGCGGCCTGCATCTTCCGCCGCCATCTGGGCTGCGTAGGGAGTCGACTTCCGAGAACCCTTGAAACCCATCATGCCGGCCGAGGACCACGAGATCGTGTTGCCCTGGGCGTCGGTGATGGTGATCATGGTGTTGTTGAACGAGGCGTTCACGTGCGCCACGCCCGAAGTGATGTTTTTGCGTTCGCGCCTTTTGACGCGTGCCGGTTCCTTGGCCATCGCTGAGCTCTCTTACTTCTTCTTGCCGGCGATCGGCTTGGCCGGGCCCTTGCGGGTCCTGGCGTTGGTGTGGGTGCGCTGACCACGGACCGGGAGGCCCTTACGGTGACGCAGACCGCGATAGCAGGCCAGATCCATCAAACGCTTGATGCTGACCGCCGTCTCACGGCGAAGGTCGCCTTCCACCGTGTAGTCACGGTCGATGGTTTCACGGATTTGCAGCACTTCGGCGTCAGTGAGCTGGTTGACGCGGCGAGCCGCCTCAATTCCAACCTTGCTGACAATCTCGGCGGCCTTAGCCTGACCGATGCCATGGATGTACTGCAGCGCGATGACGACGCGCTTGTTAGTCGGGATGTTTACGCCGGCGATACGGGCCACGTCTGGTATTCTCCTGGTCACGCAGAGATGCGCGAACAACGCCCCGGCCAGGAATTCGGCCAGCACGTCCCTCGCGCTTTTCGCGGAAGCGGCCCGTTATAGGGATAGTTGCGTTTCCGTCAATGCCGCTCTTTAGCAGAACTGAAGGAATCCGCACCCAACCCTGGGCCGAACCCGCATGTTTGGCTCTAGGACCCCTTCAGAGCCGCTTCAATCGCAGCAGAGACGGCTTCCACCGTGCCCATGCCATCGACTTCCACCAGCTTCTTCTGGTCCTTGTAGTAGGGCAACAGGGGCGCCGTCTGGTCGTTATAGGCCGCCAGGCGCACCTTGAAGCTGTCGGGATTGTCGTCGGGGCGCCCCGACTCAGCGAATCGACCAGCGATGCGCGTCATCAGCGCTTCATCGTCCACCTTGAGCCGGATCACCAGATTGATGGGACGACCACGCTTGGCCAGCATGGCGTCCAGGGCTTCAGCCTGGGCCAGGGTCCGGGGGAACCCGTCAAAGATGGCCCCGCCGGCGGCTTCAGCCTCTGGAAGGCGATCCTCGATCAGGGCGATGACGATCTCGTCGGTCACCAGCTCACCGCGCTGCATCACGCCTTCGACGCGCTTGCCGAGCTCCGAACCCGAAGCAATGGCGGCGCGCAGCATGTCACCGGTGGAAAGCTGGACCATCTTGCGGTCCTCCACCAGACGCTTGGCCTGGGTTCCCTTGCCCGCGCCGGGCGGTCCGAACAGGATCAAATTCATCGCTTAAATGTCCCCTCCCCGCCTTACCCATCCCCGTGGGCGGCGAAAAAATGTCGCGACAGGTCTAACGCCCGCGCGCGCCGCGCAATTTCGACTTCTTGATCAGGCCCTCATACTGGTGAGCCAAAAGGTGGGATTGAATCTGGGTCACCGTATCCATGGTCACGCTGACCACGATCAGGATTGACGTGCCGCCCAGATAGAAGGGCGCATGATAGGCCGAGATCAGGATCTCGGGCACGAGACAGACAATGGCGATATAGGCCGCGCCCACAACGGTCAGGCGGGTCAGGACAAAGTCCAGATACTCCGCTGTCCGCTTGCCCGGACGGATCCCCGGCAGGAAGCCGCCATACTTGCGCAGGTTCTCGGCCGTATCCTCCGGATTGAAGACCACGGACGTGTAGAAGAAGCAGAAGAAGATGATCAGAAGGCCATACAGCACCATGAACAGCGGCTGTCCGTGCTGAAGCTGGCCCACCGCCACCGGCAGCCATTGCAGCTGGCTGGGCAGGTTCGCATTGGCCAGGAAGCTCATGGCAGTCGCCGGCAGAAGCAGCAGTGACGACGCAAAGATCGGCGGAATGACGCCGGCGGTATTGACCTTCAGCGGCATGAACGAGGTGTCGCCGCCGAACATGCGATTGCCCTGCTGGCGCTTGGGATACTGCACCAGCAGACGGCGCTGGGAGCGCTCCATGAAGACGATGGCCAGAATGGCCCCTACCGCTACGGCCAGGATGGCGACGCCACCGACCGCTGACATCTGCCCGGTCTGCATGACGGTCAGAAGCTGCATGATGCCGGTCGGCAGATTGGCCACGATACCGGCGAAGATCAGCAGGGAAACACCATTACCGACCCCGCGGCTGGTGATCTGCTCGCCCAGCCACATGAGGAACATGGTACCGCCGGTCAGGGTGACCACGGTCGAAATGATGAAGAACAGGCCCGGATTGAGCACCAGGCCAGGTGTCGCCTGCAGTCCCGACGCAATGGCAAAGGACTGGAGGAGCGCCAGAACAACCGTCAGGTAGCGGGTGTACTGGTTCATGGTCTTGCGACCGGCCTCCCCGCCTTCCTTCCGCAGCTTCTCCCAGGGCGGATAAACCGTACCGAGCAGCTGGACGATGATGGAGGCGGAAATGTAGGGGCTGACGTTCAGCGTAAAGATCGCCATGCGCTGGACAGCGCCGCCCGAGAACATGTTGAACATGCCCAGAATGCCCTTGGACTGACCTTCAAAGGCCTGGGCAAAGGCGACTGTGTCGATCCCCGGAATCGGCAGGTAGGTGCCAAGCCGGTAGACCACCAGGGCCAACAAGGTGAAGTAGATCCGATTGTGAAGCTCCGTCGCCTTCTGAAAGGAGCCGAAGTTCATATTGGCGGCGAGCTGTTCGGCGGCCGAAGCCATTTAGAACCTCACGGATTGATCGGGTCGTACATAGGGGGTCTGCAGCCGTCTGTCATCTGGCGACCAGGACCGATGATCCGAATACAGCGCGAAGGCGGCCTGGCCGCAAGCGACCAGTCCCTACTTCCGCGCCGCGAGACGGTGCTAGGCCTTGACCTTTTTCTGCAGCTTGCCCTTGGGGGCGTCGCTGACAACCGGAGCGGTGAGCGTGACCGAACCGCCAGCCTTCTCAACAGCGGCCACGGCCGCGGCGGAAGCGCCATAAACTGTGATGTTCAGCTTGGACTTCAGCTCGCCCTTGGCCAGGAGGCGCACACCGTCGAGTTCACGACGGACGATGCCGCTCGCCAACAGGGCGGCCGCGTCGATGGGCTTCTTGGCGTCCAGCTTGCCGGCGGCAATGGCCTGCTCCAGGCGCCACAGGTTCACTTCGGCGAACTTCAGGGCGTCAGGATTGTTGAAGCCGCGCTTGGGCATACGCATGTGCAGCGGCATCTGGCCGCCTTCAAAGCCCGCAATGGCGACGCCGGAACGGGCCTTCTGACCCTTTACGCCGCGACCAGCGGTCTTGCCCTTGCCCGAACCGGGGCCGCGGCCGACACGCATGCGGCCCTTGGTGGAACCCTCGCGGGGGGAAAGCTCATTGAGCTTGGTCATAGACGCCTCTCCTTGGAGATCAATCGCCGGCCTGCGCCGACTCGGCTGAATGGAAACCGCCCCCGAAGGGGCGGCTGGAAACTTAACTTACGACTTCGACCAGGTGGCTGACCTTGGCGATCATGCCGCGAACCGAAGGGGTGTCCTCGAGGATCGCGGTACGACCGATGCGGTTCAGGCCCAGACCGACGAGGGTCGCGCGCTGGTCCGAGGTCCGACGGATCGGGCTGCCAGTTTGGCGAACGGTGACTTTAGCCATGGGTTACTCTCCGTCGGCGGCGGTCGCGGCGGCGCCATCGGCGCGACGGCCGAGCACATCCGAAACCTTCTTGCCGCGCTTGTTTGCAACTTGCCGGGGCGAAGACTGGGCCTTCAGCGCCTGGAACGTCGCGCGCACCATGTTGTAGGGGTTGGACGAACCAACCGACTTGCCGACAACGTCCTGGACGCCGAGGGTTTCCAGAACCGCACGCATCGGACCGCCAGCGATGACGCCGGTGCCGGGAGGTGCCGAGCGGACCATGACCTTGCCAGCGCCCCAGCGGCCGTTGCCGTCGTGGTGCAGGGTGCGGCTCTCGCGGAGCGGCACGCGGATCATGGACTTCTTGGCTTCTTCCGTCGCCTTGCGGATTGCTTCGGGAACTTCCCGAGCCTTGCCGTGACCAAAGCCGACACGGCCCTTCTGGTCGCCAACGACCATCAGAGCAGCGAAGGAGAACCGGCGGCCCCCCTTCACGGTGGCGGCGACACGGTTGATGTGCACCAGCTTTTCGACGATGTCGGACTCGGCGCGCTCTTCCGTCGGAGCATTCCGGTCGCGACCCCTGCGAGGACCGCCTTCGCCGCGTTGTTCGTTTCCACGAGCCATCAGCTTACCCCTAGAAGTTCAAGCCGGCTTCGCGCGCGGCGTCGGCAAGGGCTTTCACCCGGCCGTGATACATGTAGCCGCCACGATCGAAGACGACGTCCTTGACGCCCTTTTCCATCGCGCGTTGAGCGACCAGGGCGCCGACACGCGCCGCTGCTTCCTTGTCCGAGCCCTTGGTCTTGCCTTCACCTTCGAGGGAAGACGCCGCCGCCAGGGTCACACCCGCCTTGTCATCAATAATCTGGGCGTAGATGTTCTTGGACGAACGGAAAACCGACAGGCGCGGACGCCCGTTGGCCAGGGAACGGAGACGAATGCGGGTGCGCTCGGCGCGCCGCTTCGCGGAATCTCTGTGAGAAATAGCCATGACCTACTTCTTCTTGCCTTCCTTGCGGCGAACCTTCTCGCCGGCATAACGGACACCCTTGCCCTTGTAGGGCTCCGGCGGACGGATGCGGCGGATACGGGACGCGATTTCACCGACGGCTTGCTTGTCGATGCCGCTGATCTTGATTTCGGTCTGCTTCGGCACCGCGAAGGAGATCCCCGCCGGCGGCGGCAGATCAACATCGTGGCTGAAGCCCAGTTGCAGGGACAGGTCGTTGCCCTTCATCGCCGCACGATAACCAACGCCGACCAGTTCCAGGGTTTCTTCAAACCCGGTGGTGACGCCGGTGACCATATTGGCGATCAGGGTGCGGGACAGACCCCACATGGCCTGGGCCCGGGTGGACTCCACGCGCTTGGACAGGGTCAGTTCCCCACCGTCCTGCTTGACCTCGATTTCTTCGGCCACGGTCCAGGAGAGTTGCCCCTTGGGGCCCTTCACCGAGACGGTCTGGCCGTCGATTGTGACGGTCACGCCGGCCGGAACCGGCACGGCCTTCTTTCCGATCCGCGACATCTTAGTAGACCCGCAACAGAACTTCGCCGCCCACATTGGCTTCGCGAGCCGCCGTGTCGGACATCACGCCCTTGGGCGTCGAAAGGACCGAGATGCCGAGGCCATTCTTGATGGGCTTCAGATCTGCGATCGACGAATAGACGCGACGGCCAGGCTTCGAAACGCGCTTGATCTCGACGATGACGGGCTGGCCGTCAAAGTACTTCAGCTCGATTTCGAATTCCGGGAATGCGCCGGGCTTTTGGACCAGCTGGTAGCCGCGGATGTAACCTTCTTCGGCCAGCACATCGAGAACGCGCGCACGCATCTTCGAAGCGGGGGTCGAAACCTTCGAACGTCCGCGGGTAGCGGCGTTCTTCATGCGGGCGATCATATCGCCAACGGGGTCGTTCACCATGGGACCCTCCTCACCAGCTCGACTTGACGAGGCCGGGGATCAACCCGTGCGAGCCCAGTTCGCGCAGGGCGATCCGGCTCATCCTCAGCTTGCGGTAATAAGCGCGCGGACGTCCGGTCACATCGCAACGGTTGCGGATGCGGGTCTTGGACGAGTTGCGCGGCAGCTCGGCGAGTTTAAGCCGGGCTTCGAAACGCTCTTCGAGGGGCAGGCTCTCGTTGTTGGCGATCGCCTTGAGCGCATCGCGCTTGCTGGCGAACTTCTTGACGAGGGTCTTGACCATCTCGTTACGGTTGACGGCGCTCTTCTTGGCCATTTGCTCTTTCCTTCCCGTCCCTAAGCGTTGAACGGGAACTGGAATTCCTTGAGAAGCGCACGCGCTTCGTCATCGGTCTTCGCAGTCGTGGCGACGATAATGTCCATGCCCCACATCTGATCGATCTGGTCATAGTTGATCTCGGGGAACACGATGTGTTCCTTCAGACCCATGGCGTAGTTGCCACGACCGTCGAACGAAGTGGGCTTCAGGCCCCGGAAGTCCTTCACCCGCGGCAGAGCGATGGTGATCAGACGGTCCAGGAATTCGTACATGCGGTCCGAACGAAGGGTCACCTTCGCACCGACCGTCATCCCTTCGCGCAGCTTGAAGCCGGCGATGGAGTTGCGGGCCTTGGTGGGCATGGGCTTCTGACCGGCAATCTTGGTCAGATCGGCGATCGCCGTATTGACCTTCTTGGAGTCTGAAACCGCCTCACCGATCCCCATGTTCAGGACGATCTTGTCCAGCTTGGGGATCTGCATTTCGTTGGTGTAGCCAAACTGCTCCTTCATCGCAGCGCGGATGCGCTGGCGATACTCGGTCTTCAGTCTCGGCTCATAAGCTTGCTCAGCCATTGATCACCTCGCCGGTCGTCTTGGCGACCCGAACCTTCTTGTCGCCCTCGACCCGGAAGCCGACGCGGGTCGGCTTGCCGTTGGAGTCCACCAGAGCCACGTTGGAGACGTGAAGCGGGGCTTCCTTGTTCTTGATGCCGCCCTGGGGGTCACCCTGCGACGGCTTGGTGTGGCGCTGAGCAATGTTCAGGCCTTCCACGACGACGCGGCTTTCCTTGGGCAGAACCTTCAGGATGTTGCCCTGACGGCCCTTGTCCTTACCGGCCAGGACCACAACGCGGTCCCCTTTTTTGATCTTTGCAGCCATCACAGCACCTCGGGGGCGAGGGAGATGATCTTCATGTGGTTCTTGGCGCGCAGTTCGCGGGGAACCGGGCCGAAGATCCGCGTGCCGATCGGCTCGCTCTGCTTGTTCACAATGACGGCGGCGTTCTTGTCGAACCGGATCACCGATCCGTCCTTACGCTTGATCGCCGAGGACGTGCGCACGACGATGGCCTGAAGGACGTCGCCCTTCTTCACCCGTCCGCGCGGAATGGCTTCCTTGACGGAGACGACGATCTTGTCGCCGACGCCGGCGTAACGACGCCCCGCACCGCCCAGCACCTTGATGCACATGACGCGACGCGCACCGGAGTTGTCGGCCACTTCAAGGTTGGTCTGCATCTGGATCATTGGATCGGACCTCCCTTATGACGACTGTTGGGAGTCGCCCTTAGGCAGGACTTCCCAGGTTTTGGTTTTCGACTTGGGCGCACACTCGACAATGCGGGCGATCTCGCCGGCCTTGAAGGTATTGCCTTCGTCATGCGCGTGGTACTTCTTCGACCGACGGACGGTCTTCTTCAGCACCGGATGCAGGAAGGTGCGTTCCACCTTCACAATTATGGTCTTGTCGCCCTTATCGGAGACGACGAGGCCTTCGAGAACTCTTTTCGGCATTTCGTCGGTCTCCTTAAGCCGTAGCCTGCTTGGCGCGCAGGACGGTCTTGATCCGCGCAATGTCCTTGCGGACTTCGCTCACGCGGTGGGTCTTCTCGACCTGGCCCGTCGCACCCTGGAAGCGCAGGTTGAACTGCTCCTTCTTCAGGTTCAGCAGGCTTTCGGCCAGTTGGTCGGGCGTCATGCCCCGGATGTCATCAATCTTCATCACGCGTGCTCCGCGACAGCGTCGATGCGGGTGACGATGCGGGTCTTCACCGGAAGCTTGGCTGCGCCAAGGCGCAGGGCTTCACGGGCCACATCGTCCGGCACGCCGTCGATTTCGAACATGATCCGGCCAGGGTGAACCCGGGCGGCCCAGTATTCCACGGCGCCCTTGCCCTTACCCATCCGGACTTCGGCAGGCTTGTCGGTCACGGGAAGGTCCGGGAAGATCCGGATCCAGACCCGGCCCTGACGCTTCATCTGACGGGTGATCGCGCGGCGGGCCGCTTCGATTTGACGTGCAGTGATGCGCTCAGGCTCGACGGACTTCAGCCCGTAGGACCCGAAATTCAGGGTGAAACCGCCCTTGGCGATCCCGTGGATCTTGCCCTTGAACTGCTTGCGGTACTTGGTTTTCTTCGGCGAAAGCATGGTTAGACCTTACGCTCCAGCTTGTTCGCGACGGTCACGACGCGGGCCGCGATCAGGACGATCGCCGCGCTCACGTCCACCGCCCTCACCGGCCGGGCCGGATTCGGTTGCGAGACGCTTGTCGAGGGCCATGGGGTCATGCTCGAGGACTTCGCCCTTGAACACCCAAACCTTCACGCCAATGATGCCGTAGGTCGTCTTGGCTTCGGTGAAGCCATAGTCGATGTCGGCGCGCAGGGTGTGACGCGGCACTCGGCCTTCGTGATAGGATTCGGCCCGGGCGATTTCCGCACCGCCGAGACGACCCGAAACTTCGATACGCATGCCCTTGGCGCCGATCCGCATGGCGCTTTGCAGCGACCGCTTCATGGCGCGACGGAAGGCGATCCGGCGCTCGAGTTGCTGGGCGATGTTTTCAGCGACCAGCTGGGCGTCAGCTTCCGGCTTGCGGATTTCGACGATGTTCAGGTGAACCTCGCCATCCGTCATGGCGGCGATGTCCTTGCGCAGCTTTTCAATGTCCGCACCCTTCTTGCCGATGACCACGCCAGGGCGGGCGGCATAGATGGTGATGCGGCACTTCTTGTGCGGGCGCTCGATGATGATGCGCGACACGCCAGCCTGATAGAGACGCTTCTTCAGGTTCTTGCGGACGGCGATGTCTTCATGGAGCAGCTTGCCGTACTCGGCGCCGTCGGCGAACCAACGGCTGTCCCAGGTGCGGTTGATGCCGAGGCGAAGCCCGACCGGATTGACTTTTTGACCCATCAGGCGGCCTCACCCAATTCGCGGACCACGATGGTGATCTCGCTGAACGGCTTTTCGATACGGGAAGCACGGCCGCGAGCGCGGGCCGAGAAACGCTTCATGATCAGGTTCTTGCCCACGAAGGCCTCGGCCACGACCAGGGAGTCGATGTCGAGGTTGTGGTTGTTTTCAGCGTTGGAGATCGCCGAATACAACGCCTTGCGGACGTCGCCAGCGATGCGCTTGTGGCTGAATTCCAGCTCGTTCAGGGCCCGCTGGACCTTGAGGCCGCGGATCGACTGGGCGACCAGGTTCAGCTTCCGGGCGCTGATACGCACCGCGGTCACCTTCGCCATCGCTTCGGCCGGCTTGAGCCGACGCGCTTTTGCTTGCTTGGCCATGGCTACTTTCTCTTCGCCTTCTTGTCGGCGGCGTGACCGGGGAAGTACCGGGTCGGCGCGAACTCACCGAGCTTCATGCCGACCATGTCTTCGCTGACCAGCACGGGAACGTGCTTCTGGCCATTGTGGACACCGAAGGTCAGACCGACGAATTGCGGCATGATGGTGGAGCGGCGCGACCAGGTCTTGATCACATCCTTGCGGCCGGAGCCGAGAGCGGCGTCGGCCTTCTTGAGCAGGTATCCGTCGACAAACGGACCTTTCCAGACGGAACGGGTCATGGCTTAGCGAGCCTTCCGAGCATGACGCGAACGGATGATGTACTTGTCCGTCGCCTTGTTGGTGCGGGTCTTGGAACCCTTGGTCGGCTTGCCCCACGGGGTGACCGGGTGGCGACCGCCGGAGGTGCGGCCTTCGCCGCCGCCGTGCGGGTGATCGACCGGGTTCATGGCCACGCCGCGAACGTGCGGACGACGGCCCTTGTGACGAGCGCGACCGGCCTTGCCGAGCACTTCGTTCATGTGATCCTGATTGGAGACCGCGCCGACCGTAGCCATGCAGCCGTCCTGGACCATGCGCAGTTCGCCGGAATTCAGGCGGATCTGGGCGTAGCCGGCGTCACGACCGACCAGCTGGGCGTAGGCGCCAGCCGAACGGGCGATCTGACCGCCCTTGAGGGGCTTCAGCTCGACATTGTGGATGATCGTGCCGATCGGCATGCTGCGAAGGGGCATGGCGTTGCCCGGCTTCACGTCAGCGCGCTCAGCGGCGATGACCTGATCGCCAGCCTTCAGACGCTGAGGCGCCAGGATGTAGGCCAGTTCACCATCTGCGTACTGGATCAGGGCGATGAAGGCGGTCCGGTTAGGATCGTATTCTATGCGCTGAACGACGCCGACCACGTCAAGCTTGCGACGCTTGAAGTCAACAACGCGGTAGAGACGCTTGTGACCGCCGCCACGGAAGCGGACAGCGATACGACCGCCGCCGCCACGTCCGCCGGACTTGGTCAGACCTTCGACGAGCGACTTTTCCGGACGGCCCTTGTGGAGCTCGGAACGGTCGATCAGCACCAGGGTGCGGCGACCCGGCGACGTCGGATTAAACTGCTTCAGAGCCATCGGATCAGAGCCCCGTGGTGATGTCGATCGACTGGCCTTCAGCCAGGGTCACGACAGCCTTCTTGACATCCGAGCGACGGCCCGGACGACCGCGGAACCGCTTGGTCTTGCCCTTGACGACCAGGGTGTTGACCTTGGTGACAGTGACCTTGAACAGGGTTTCGACGGCGGCGGAGATTTCGTCCTTGGTCGCGTCCATGGCGACCCGGAAGACGACCTTGTTCTGCTCGGAAAGCAGGGTGGCCTTTTCCGTGATCACCGGCGCGAGGACGGTGTCATAATGACGGGCGGAGGGATTGGCCATCAGGCGGCTTCCTTCTCAGCGAAGCGCGCATTGATCGCTTCGACCGCGTCCTTGGTGAGGACGAGGGTCTGACGACGCAGCACGTCATAGACGTTGAGACCGGCGTTGGGCAGGACATCCACATTCGGGATGTTGCGGGCGGCCAGCTTGAAGTTGGTGTCGACTTCGACGCCGCCGATGACCAGGGCGTTGATGAGGCCCATCTTGCCCAGCTGCTCGCGCAGGCCGGCGGTCTTGGCTTCCTTCAGCGCGAGGCTGTCGACGATGACCAGCGAACCAGCCTTGGCCTTGGAGGACAGGGCGTGGCGCAGGGCCATGGCCCGGATCTTCTTGGGCAGGTCAAAGGCGTGACTGCGGACGACAGGGCCGTGAGCCTTGGCACCGCCGACGAACTGGGCCGCACGGCGTGAACCGTGACGGGCGCCGCCGGTGCCCTTCTGCTTGTACATCTTCTTGCTCGTACGAGAGACCTCGTTACGAACCTGAATCTTGTGCGTGCCGGCGCGACGCTTGGCGAGTTGCCAGGTCACGACCCGCTGCAGGATGTCACCGCGGATGTCTTCGATGCCGAAGATGGCGTCGGACAGTTCAATGGAACCGCCCTTTCCGCCGTCGAGTTTGATGACGTCGAGTTTCATTATTCTTGACCCTCGGCTTGCGGCGCTTCAGCCGGAGCTTCTTCCGCAACGGCAGGAGCCGCAGCAGCCTGGCCAGCCTTACGGAAGGCGCCCGGCATCGGAAGGTCGGCCGGAGCCTTGGCCTTCACGGCGTCGCGGATCTTCACGTAGGAACCCTCGGTGCCGGGCACTGCGCCCTTCACGAGGATCAGGCCACGCTCGGTGTCGATACGCCAGATGGTGACGTTCAGGGTGGTGACGGTTTCCTGACCAAGGTGGCCAGCCATCTTCTTGCCCTTGAAGGTCTTGCCCGGATCCTGGCGCTGACCGGTCGAACCGTGAGCACGGTGCGAGACGGAGACGCCGTGGGTGGCGCGCATGCCGCCGAAGTTCCAGCGCTTCATGGCGCCGGCGAAACCCTTACCGACCGTCGTCCCGGTGACATCGACCTTCTGGCCGGCCAGGAAGTGGTCCGCCGTCAGCTCAGCGCCGACGTCGATCAGGTTTTCCGGAGACACGCGGAATTCAGCGAGTTGCTGCTTGGGCTCGACCTCAGCCTTGGCGAAGTGTCCGCGCAGGGCCTTGGTGGTGTTCTTGGCCTTCCTGGCGCCGGCTCCGAGCTGGAGGGCGACATAGCCGTCTTTTTCCTGGGTCCGCTGAGCGGTGACCGAACAGCCTTCGAGGCTGAGGACAGTCACCGGCACATGGGTTCCCGCTTCATCAAAGAAGCGCGCCATGCCCAGTTTCTTGGCGATCACGCCGGTACGCATCGACCGATCCCCTACAGCTTGATCTCGACGTCCACTCCGGCGGACAGGTCGAGCTTCATGAGCGCGTCCACGGTCTGCGGGGTGGGGTCGACGATATCGAGCACGCGCTTGTGCGTGCGGATTTCGAACTGCTCGCGCGACTTCTTGTCGATGTGCGGCGAGCGGTTGACGGTGAATTTATTGATGTGCGTTGGCAGGGGGATAGGCCCCCGCACTGTCGCGCCGGTACGCTTGGCCGTGTTTACGATCTCGCGTGTGGAATGATCCAGCACGCGGTGATCGAAGGCCTTGAGCCGGATGCGGATGTTCTGACGATCCATATCGCTCTTCAGTTTCCCCTACAGACGTCGAACCGTCCGCGTGACTTTGACCATTTCAAAGACCAACCCGTGCACCCCCTTTCGAGAGAGGCGCCCGTACGCGAAAGTCCGCTAAAACGACTTAAGACCCATGCAACGACGTTGCGGGGGTCTCAACTTGCTCCCCGAAATCCTTGGAAATCAGGGCGTTTTGCGGGCCGCGTCTGCATTCCAAATCACTCTGGAATGCACAGCCGGTCCAACAAGAGGCGCGTCTATACGTGTGCGACTCGTAGCCGTCAAGGGCTGCGGGGCGCCAAATCCCGTCCCCGCGCGATTATGGGAGCGGCGTCGAAGAGGTCAGGCTGAAAGCGGACTGGAGGTTCCGGTACACGACAACCTGCCAGCGGCTTCCGTCCGTCAGTGTCAGATCCAGCCGGTAGTTGAGGCCCGCCACCACCTGGCTCTGGGCTGCGTCCAGGCTCTTGAGGGTCGCGCCCGGGCGGTTGAGGGCGGTGACAGCAAAGACCGCCGCAGACTTTGCGTCCTCGTCGATCGCCGCCTGGCTCCACCCGCCGGTGATCGTGGGCTCGACCCGGGTTTCAGGCGGGTTGGTCGGTACAGGCGGCGCACAGGCCCCCATGGCCAGGACCAGACTTAGGGTGAGGCTCCACCTTGATGCTGAATTCATTTCCCGCTCCTTCTGTCCAGGCGCCCGCATTATGGACCATGGCGCGCCCGGACCAAGGGGTGGCGGCAACTATTCAGGCTTGTATTCCGAACCGCCGATCAGGATCGAGCCAGAACCGGCCGTCGATTTCGAGACACTGCCGGTCACCTTGTGCACCCGGATGTCCCCCGACCCGGCGACCCGCGCCCTCAGTGACCCTGCGACGAGGTCGAGATTGACATCGCCGGACCCGGCGACCGAGACCGAGGCGTCCGAAGCGTGACCTCCGGCTATCAGGACATCTCCAGATCCGGCGACCTTGACATCGACCGGACCATTCGCCGAGGCCACCTTGACGTCTCCGGAGCCGGACACCGACACCGTAACCGGGCCAGCCGCTGGGCCGGCAGAGAGATCGCCGGACCCGGCTATCCGAACGTCAAGCTCGCTGGATGCACCCATCCGGATGTCGCCAGACCCGGCCTGCCTGATCCTGGCGCGCCCAGCCACGTCCGCAAGAACCCAGTCGCCGCAGCCGGCATTGCCGACATCAAGGCTCCCAGCCTTGCCGATCACACCAAAGACAGCGCCGCCGGCTTCCCCAACCACAGCCTTGGGCGTGCGGATCACCACCTGGGGCATGTCGGCGTAAGCGATTTCGCCGAGACCAAGGACGTTCACCCGCACATTCTCGCCCATGGCGCGGCAGTTGGTGATCCGGTGGCCGAGCTTTCCGTCAATCACCACCTTGTCGCCCTCAGTGCGGACCGTCAGAGGCACCTTGGTGTTGGCCTTCAGCACCTCAACCTTGATGTCATTGCGAGCTTCGGGGATCACAACCACACGAGCAACCGCGTCGCGGACCTCGTAGGCGGCTGCATTGGCCGCGCCGCTTGAGGCCGTCAGGAAAAGCGCAGCAAGAAAAGACATTCGACCCATGGTCAGGCTCCCAATCCAGGATGATGAACAGAGGCTAGTCGCAAGCAGCACCTGAAACACTTTAATTCGAGGTCATGACAAATCGGTCATTTCGAACGGGTTCTTCGCGGCTGGCGGGTGTCTTCATACCGATTTTTCCACTGGCGCCCTTGGCGGAGACTTCTATTCTGACCCAGAGGGCGTCCTCTGGAGAGAAATTGAGATGAGACTGCAACTGGCTGTACTCGCGGCCCTGGCCGTTCTGCCGGCGACCCCAATTCAGGCGCAGGCCTATGCCGACCAACCCCCGCCTGGGGACTACTGGCGCACCTGCCGCAATGTTAACCTGGATGGATACGGCGCAAGCGCTGCCGTCAGCGCCACCTGCCGCGACGACCGTGGGCGCACGCGCAGCACGTCCCTGGCCTTCGCCAGCTGTAATGGCCCCGTGACCAACCGCGATGGTCAACTGGTGTGCGCCCGCAACGGCTACGGCCCGCCCAATCAGGGCGGCGGATACTATTCCGGCGGCAACGGCGGTTACTACGGTGGCGGCTACACCCCAGGCGGCGGCTATAACAATGGGGGCGGCTACAATGGTGGTGGCTACAACAGTGGCGGTGGCTATGGCGCTCGTCCCGGCGCCTATGCCCCGGGCGCCATCACGCTGTATTCCGGTCCCCAGTTCCAGGGGCCGGCCTTCACGGTGAACCGGGAGGTCACAAACCTTCCGCGGCAGTACAATGATCAGGCCATGAGCCTGCGTGTTCAGGGCGGTGCCTGGCAGATCTGTGCTGACAGCGATTTCGAAGGTCGCTGCCAGGTGATCGACCGCGACGTACCGAACCTGAATGAGCTGGGGCTCGGAGAGGCCATCAGCTCGGTCCGGCAGGTCCGTTAGGCGACAAGGGGACGGGGCCCTGGCCCCTCCCCGACCCGCTTCATTGCGCAATAAAAAAGGCCGCCCGGGTTTCCCTGGGCGGCCTCTTCTATGGGGTGGTGTCTGAAGACTACTCGATGATCTTCGAGACGACGCCGGCGCCGACCGTACGGCCGCCTTCGCGGATGGCGAAGCGCAGGCCCGGATCCATGGCGATCGGGGTGATCAGCTCAACGTCCAGCTCGGCATTGTCGCCAGGCATGATCATTTCCACGCCTTCACGAAGACGGATGATCCCCGTCACGTCGGTGGTGCGGAAGTAGAACTGAGGACGATAGTTCGTGAAGAACGGCGTGTGACGACCGCCTTCTTCCTTCGTAAGGATATAGGCCTCAGCCGTGAACTTGGTGTGCGGCGTGATCGAGCCCGGCTTGCAGAGAACCTGACCGCGCTCAACGTCTTCACGCTTGGTGCCGCGCAGCAGAACGCCGACATTGTCCCCAGCCTGACCCTGGTCAAGCAGCTTGCGGAACATTTCGACGCCGGTGCACACCGTCTTCTGGACGGGACGGATGCCGACGATCTCGACTTCCTCACCGACCTTCACAATGCCCTTCTCGATACGACCGGTCACAACCGTGCCGCGGCCCGAGATGGAGAACACGTCTTCCACAGGCATCAGGAACGGAAGGTCCACAGGACGCTCCGGCTGCGGGATGTAGGCGTCGACGGTTTCCATCAGAGCCAGGATCGACTGCTCACCGATCTTCGGATCGCCGCCGTCAATGGCCACCTTGGCCGAACCCATGGTGATCGGAATGTCGTCGCCCGGGAACTCGTAGGACGACAGAAGTTCGCGAACTTCCATCTCCACCAGTTCCAGCAGCTCGCTGTCGTCAACCAGGTCGACCTTGTTCATGTAGACAACCAGGGCCGGAACACCGACCTGACGGGCCAGCAGAATGTGCTCGCGGGTCTGGGGCATCGGGCCGTCGGCAGCGCTCACCACCAGGATGGCTCCGTCCATCTGGGCCGCACCGGTGATCATGTTCTTCACATAGTCAGCGTGGCCAGGGCAGTCGACGTGGGCATAGTGACGGTTGGCCGTCTCATACTCGACGTGAGCCGTGTTGATCGTGATGCCGCGGGCCTTTTCTTCAGGCGCCGCGTCAATGTCCGCGTAGGCCATGGCCTTCGCGCCGCCGGCCTTGGCCAGCGTCATCGTAATCGCCGCCGTCAGCGTCGTCTTGCCATGGTCAACGTGACCAATCGTGCCGATGTTGCAATGCGGCTTGTTGCGTTCGAATTTCTCTTTGGCCATCTCAAGCTCCAGCCCTATCCGGGCTTGTCCTCTAATCTAGGGTTGGGGTTTAGGCGTACTTCTTGATCACTTCGTCGGCGACGGCTTGCGGCACCGTTTCGTAGTGGTCGTACTGCATCGTGAACTGCGCCCGGCCTTGGCTGAAGGAACGCAGGGTGTTGATGTAGCCGAACATGTTGGCCAGCGGCACGAAGGCCGTGACCACCTGGGCATTGCCCCGGGTTTCTGTGCCCTGGATCTGACCACGGCGAGAGTTCAGGTCGCCGATCACGTCGCCCATGTACTCATCGGGGGTCAGAACCTCGACCTTCATGATCGGCTCGAGCAGCTTGGGGCTGCCCCGTTCACGGAGTTCACGGAAGGCGGCGCGGCTGGCGATTTCGAAGGCCAGGACCGAGGAGTCAACGTCGTGATAGCCGCCGTCATAGAGGGTGGCCTTGAAGTCGATCAGCGGGAAGCCGGCCAGCAGGCCATTGTCCTTGGCGGACTCGATGCCCTTCTGGACGCCGGGGATGAATTCCTTCGGGACCGAGCCACCGACAATGGTGTTCTCGAAGACGAAGCCCGTACCGGCTTCACCCGGCTCGAACTTGATCTTGACCCGGGCGAACTGACCCGTACCGCCGGTCTGCTTCTTGTGGGTGTAGTCGATGTCGGCGACGCGGCCGAGGCTCTCGCGATAGGCAACCTGAGGCGCGCCGATATTGGCTTCGACCTTGTAGGTCCGCTTCAGGATATCGACCTTGATGTCCAGGTGCAGTTCGCCCATGCCCTTCATGATGGTCTGACCCGACTCCTGGTCGGTGTGGACCGTGAAGGACGGATCTTCGGCGACCATCTTGGCCAGGGCAACGCCCAGCTTTTCCTGGTCAGCCTTCGACTTCGGCTCAATAGCGATTTCGATAACCGGCGCCGGGAAGTTCATCTTCTCGAGGATGACCGGGGACTTGGTCGGATCGCACAGGGTGTCGCCGGTGCGGGTGTCCTTGAGGCCGGCCAGGGCGACGATGTCGCCGGCGAAGGCTTCCTTGATGTCTTCACGGTTGTTGGAGTGCATGAGCAGCATGCGGCCAACCCGCTCGCGCTTTTCGCGGGTCGAGTTGAGCAGGCCCATGCCGGTTTCCAGCTTGCCGGAATAGATGCGGCAGAAGGTCAGGGAGCCCACGAAGGGGTCGTCCATGATCTTGAAGGCCAGAACGGAAAGGGGCTCTTCATCGGACGCATGGCGCACGATCGGCTCTTCTGTCTTGTAGTCGATGCCGGGCGTCGGAGGAATGTCGAGGGGCGACGGCAGATAGTCGACCACGGCATCGAGCAGGGGCTGGACGCCCTTGTTCTTGAAGGCCGAGCCGGCGAGGATCGGATAGAAGGCGCCGGTCAGAACGGCCTTACGCAGGCACTTCTTGATGACCGCTTCGGTGGGCTCTTCGCCGCCGAGATAGGCTTCCATGGCTTCGTCGTCGAGTTCGACGGCGTTTTCGATCATGTAGTTGCGGGCTTCTTCAGCCTCGGCCTTCATGTCGTCGGGAATTTCTTCGTCGTGATAGTTGGCGCCGAGACCTTCGGAGTCCCAGACCACGGCCTTCATGCGGACCAGGTCGACAATGCCCTTGAGGCTCGACTCAGCGCCGATCGGCAGCTGGATCGGAACGGCCTTCACGCCCAGGCGCTCGCGGATGGTCTTCAGGCACATCTGGAAGTCAGCGCCGATCTTGTCCATCTTGTTGACGAACACGATGCGCGGAACGTTGTAGCGGTCGGCCTGACGCCAGACGGTTTCAGTCTGGGGCTCAACGCCCTGGTTGCCGTCGAGCACGGCGACCGCGCCGTCGAGAACCCGCAGGGAGCGTTCGACTTCAATGGTGAAGTCCACGTGGCCGGGGGTGTCGATGATGTTCAGGCGGTGGCCATTCCAGTAGGCGGTGGTCGCAGCCGAGGTGATCGTGATGCCACGCTCCTGCTCCTGCTCCATCCAGTCCATGGTGGCCGCGCCGTCATGGACTTCGCCGATCTTGTGGCTCTTGCCCGTGTAATAGAGGATCCGCTCCGTCGTCGTGGTCTTGCCCGCATCGATGTGGGCCATGATTCCGAAGTTACGGTAGTCGCTGATGGGGTTCGAACGGGACATAGCGGGCGGCCTGCTAATAAGGATTTCGGCGGGTGGCAAACGAACAGCGCGGGCGGTTTATCGCAAACCGCCCGCGCCGGAAAGTCAGTGTTTCGCGGGTATTACCAGCGGTAGTGCGAGAACGCCCGGTTGGCTTCCGCCATCTTGTGGGTGTCTTCACGCTTCTTGACGGCGGAGCCGCGGTTCGAAGAGGCGTCCAGGATTTCACCGGCCAGCTTTTCGGTCATGGTGTTTTCGCCACGCTTGCGAGCGGCGGTCACCAGCCAACGGATGGCCAGGGCCTTGCGGCGGTCCGGACGAACTTCGACGGGCACCTGATAGGTGGCGCCGCCGACCCGACGGGAGCGGACTTCGATCCCGGGGGCGACGTTTTCCAGGGCCGAGTGGAAGGTTTCCAGGGGACCCTGGTCCTTGCGCTTGGCTTCCAGAATATCGAAGGCGCCGTACAGAATGTTTTCTGCGACGGCCTTTTTGCCTTCGTACATCACGTAGTTCATGAATTTTGTGACAGTGAGGTCTCCGAACTTCGGATCCGGCAGAACTTCACGTTTCTCGGCGCGACGGCGGCGGGACATGTTTCTTTTCCTTACTTAGGACGCTTGGCGCCGTAGAGCGAACGACGCTGCTTGCGGTCCTTCACCCCTTGGGTGTCGAGCACGCCGCGCAGGATGTGGTAACGCACGCCGGGAAGGTCCTTCACGCGGCCCCCACGGATGAGCACAACGGAGTGCTCCTGCAGATTGTGGCCTTCGCCGGGGATGTAGCACAGCGCTTCGAAGCCCGTGGTGAGACGCACCTTGGCCACCTTACGAAGCGCGGAGTTCGGCTTCTTCGGCGTGGTCGTGTAGACGCGGGTGCAAACGCCGCGACGCTGGGGGCAGCCCTTCAGGGCCGGAACCTTGTTGCGCGACGGCTTGTCCTGCCGGGGCTTACGGATGAGCTGGTTGACTGTTGGCATCTAATCTCTGCTCTGGAAGCGTGTGCCGTTGGGCCGAGGCGCTTCAATTGGGGTTTTTGTTGTTCTCGCTTCCGCGACCGACCTTCTGAACGCAAAAACACGCCGGCGCCTGGGCCCCGGCGGGTTCGCCCGCCCCTAGGGGAGAGCCGTTCATCAGGACCAGGGACGACTCCCGGCCTCGAAAAGAGCGCGGTTCATACTCGTGAAGGGGGTTGGCGTCAACGGCGGCGGCGACAAGTCCGCCAAATGAGGCCGCTATTCCCCGATTGTCGCTTTGCGGCCACGATTTCGCCCCGGCCTTCCAGCAGCTTGGCTGTGAGTATACGAGGGGGCGATGGCGCAGGGAAAGACCTATCAGAGGCCGGCGATCGCCCTTGCCTCCCTGGCCTTCCACGCCCTGATCCTTTCGGGACTGGCCCTCCACCATGGCCGGGAGATGCGCATCGCCGCCCCGGAAGATGTCTTCGCCGTGACGGTCCTGCCCAGATACCTGACGCCTGAGGAACAGGTGCGGCGGGCGCCGACCCTGGTGAAAATCCACAAGACGGAACGTAGACCGGAGAGGCAGGATGTCCCGCCCCTGATCCTGCCCCCTGCCCCGCCCCTGGCGACGAGCCAGCCCGGCGCTCCCCCCTCCGGCATCACCCCGGAACAATTGGGCCAAGCTCTCCGCAATGGCGGCGTCGGGTGCAATCCACCGGGACTTCCAGGCCTGAGTCGCGAGGCGCGGGAGATCTGCGAGGCGCGGCTGGCTGCAGGGGCAAGGACCGCAGGCTATCTCGGCAACGGCGTGGCGCGGGACAAGCAGGCGGCTTTTGACCAGGTCACCAGTTTCAGGGAATGGCGCAACCGTCAGGCGCCCGCCGGGATGGGACATGCCAATGTCACCGCAGAGGCGGCCCAGAGGCGAAACCAGAACGGGTCCGGTCGTCCGGGGGATGAAGGCGCAGCGCCGCCAGGCCTGGGCGACATGCCTCACAAGACAGTCGTGCCGTTCTAGCCTCAGTTAGGCGCCGGGCCTCCGTCTAGCGGACCTTCAGCACCAGAATGACCAGCAGGGCTGACAGGGCCAGCTGCACCATCAGGAACCGCACCAGAACCTGGGTGTTCGACCATCCCAGCTCCTTGCGACAATGGTCGTGCAGGGGAAAGCGGATGCCCCCGAGGATCTTCAGACCGAAGAACCGCAGCAGGGCGACCTTGAACAGTCCGGTCGCCCCGTTGAGCAGGATGACCGAGGCCGTCAACACAATGAAGGTCGGATTGTTGGTGGCGACGACCAGCATGCCGATCAGAAGCCCCAGGGGCCTGGATCCGGCGTCCCCCATCAGCACCAGGCTGGGAGCGGCGTTGTACCAGAGATAGCCTGCAAGGCAGCCGACCATCAGGAAGGCCATAATCGCCCAGTTGGCCCCTTCCCGGTTCACCGGAATGGAAAGGTGGTCCGCCACCACGGCATTGCCGATCACCGCATAGAGCAGGCCGCCCAGGATCATGATCGCAGTTCCGGCAAGGCTGCCTGAAACGCCGTCCACACCATCGGAGCAATTGGTCGCGTTGATGGAAATCCAGATGATCCCGGTCGCCAGGGGAATGGCCAGCCAGGGGCTGAGATGCAGGGTTTCCTTCCACCCCGGCAACCAGATGGGCGCATCCTGGGTTCCGCAGATCACCAGGGCCGCCGCCCCGGCGATCAGGAGGTCAAAGACGGCGAGCTGGTACTCATTGAAGCCGCCCCGTCGGTCATCGAAGTATCCGACCATCATGGCGGCCAGGATGATCGGCACGGTGTAGAGGCAGCGGGCGCCGAAGGGCACGAACAGCAGGGCGGCCAGACAGAACAGGCTCACGAAGATCAGACCTGCGCTTACCGGCTTTCCCACGCTGAGTTCGGCGTTGACCGCAAACGCCCTGCCCTTGTCTGTCGGCAGATGGCCCCAGAGTTTGGGCAGCAGGATCCAGGTCGCGAGGGCGCTCAGGGCGAAACCAGTGGCGGCAAGAAAGAAGAATGAATTGAAGAGCCGCAGAGGTCCCCAGACCTCGCCGAAATTCGCATAGATCCAGGTCAGCATCGATCGCAGGTTCCGAGGGAGAATCCCTGCGCCAGTTGTAGCGGCCGCCCAGGCGTCAGGACCAGACCCCACCAATCACCGATGACCGGCAGCGCCTAGTCACATCCCAGGCGGGCGTCCCGCCTCATGGCTTGGCTGGCAGGTTCCTGGCCAGGAATGCGCCCAGGGTCTCCAGCATCTGGATCCGGGTCGGCGACTGCATCAGATAGTGATCATCCCCCGCCAGATTGACCAGGTCCACGGACTTGCCGGCCCTGCTCAGGGCCGCGGCCATGCGCTGGGACTGTTCGGGTAGGACAATGGTGTCGCGATCGCCGTGCATGAGCAGGATGGGTATCTTGACGGCATTCACCTGCTGCATGGGCGACATGGCGCTTTGCTGCGCCAGGTCAGCGCGCCCCAGGGCACGACGCCAATACTTCAGTGAATCGGACTCGCTGCCATAGGCGCGGGCCTGTTCACGGATGAACAAGGTCACATCAGCCACCCCGGCCATGGAGGCTGCGCAACGGTATGCGTCAGGATTGAGGGTCGCCCCCGCCAGGGCCGCATAGCCGCCGAAGCTCCAGCCGAATATGCAGACCCGCTTGGGGTCCGATATGCCGGCCGACGCCAGGGCGGCGACTCCATCCAGCAGATCGGTCTGTATCTTGCCCGCCCATTCCCCATGACCAGCCTTCTCGAATTCGGCGCCATAGCCGTCAGACCCTCGAAACTGGGGTCTGAGAACGGCATAGCCCCTGGAGGCAAGGAATTGGGTGAGATAGTCGAACCCCGGATCATCATGTCCGGCCGGCCCTCCATGTGGCATGACAACAAGCGGCGGCTTGGTCTTTCCCGGCTGCACCCCTGCCGGCAAGGTCAGGAATGCCGGGATCTCCAGCCCGTCCCTGGCCTTGTAGTTGAATGCCTGGGTCGTCCCCAGGGTAAGGTCCTTCAGTTCAGGATAGGCCTCCCCGATGGGTGAGATCGCCTTCCTGGGAATGTCGAAAAGATACCAGACCGGTGGCAGATCAGCGCTCTCTACGGAAAAAACAAAGCGGCTGCGGTCCGCAGACCAGCTTTGCAGTTCCACCTGCTTGCCTTTGAATATCTTGGCGAGAACGCCATGGATCGCGCCGACGCCGGGATCCAGCCATTCGACAGCAGGAGACTTGCCCATGACCTGGACGCCGACCGCAGCCTTCAGACCGGCGTCCCAGACAAGGGCGAGATCAGCGTCCCTGGTCTGACGACTGATCGGGGTGGACGCGCCATCCTTGAGGCTCTGCCTGACAATTTGCAGGCCATCTGCGCTCTCGCGGGTCAGGAAGATGGCGTCATCCGGGTCGGAGTAACCCAGATAGCCGGTGTGATCGTCCATGCGGGTCTCGGAGAACACAGAATTCCAGGCCGACTTGCCTTTTGGTCGCGCCATGATGGTGAACTTGCCGGTCAGCTCATCGGTTTCCAGCCGGACCCTGGCCTGCCCGGTTACATCGGTCGCCCATCCCCAGGCGTCGAAATCGCCAAGCTCAGCTATGGCGCCGTTTCCATTGGCTGGATCGACGCTCCACATGGCCCATGTAAGGGAGGATTCCGCTCCCTTTCGCTTGAAGCGGGTGTTTGCATTCTGCTCCGCCTCACCGGCGTCATGAAGGCCGAGCATCAGAACCCTGGGCTTGGCTCCGCCGGTTACCCCGACGATGGGTTGTCCAACCGCAAAGTTTGAATCGACGCTGTTGTCCAGCAACCTGGACGCCACCTTTGCGGAAGGCGTGATGGCGTAGGTCCTCTCGAGGCGATAGGCGACCTTCTCGAGGGAATTGTCCCAGTGCGCGGTCTGCACCAGCACATAGGCGTCGGCCGCCCACCTGATGCCGACCGTTTCGACCTTTCCCAGCCTGAGGGACGCAACATCAGGTTTGTCGACAGTTGCGATGGAGACAGTCCGGTCATCCGGTGCGCCACCGAGAATGGCGATCATCTGCCCATTGGGCGAGATCACCGCCTGCTGGACGGACGGCAGCCTGCCAAAGGCCGATGCCGGAATCTGTGATTGCGCGACAGCCGGTCCTGCAAACCCCAACCCGAGGATGACCAACGCAACTGACACTTTCATGATACCGCCCCTCAACCTGTGACGAGGCTATCGACAGGTTATATTCGGGGCAAGATCACCTGCCAAAAACAAACGGCCCGGGATTGCTCCCGGGCCGCTGGTCTTTGACGAAGACTTCGTCGTTTAGGCGTCGGCGTTTTCGGCTTCGGCTTCCACGGCGATGATTTCCGGCAGGGGCTCCATGGCCTCTTCGCGGCTGGCGGAGAGGGCTTCGTCGCGCTTGGCGGCGATGCGCTGGAGGCTGCGCAGATAGGAGCCCGTGCCCGCGGGGATCAGACGTCCCACGATCACGTTTTCCTTCAGGCCTTCGAGGGTGTCGGTCTTGCCCTGCACCGAAGCTTCGGTCAGCACCCGGGTCGTTTCCTGGAAGGACGCGGCCGAGATGAAGCTGCGGGTCTGCAGCGAAGCCTTGGTGATGCCCAGGAGGACCGGCTGGGTAATGGCCGGACGTCCGCCGCGGGCTTCCGCCTTGGCGTTCTCCTCGAGGATTTCCGGCATGTCCAGGTGATCGCCGCGCAGGAGGCCGGTGTCGCCGGGCTCGATGATCTCGCCCTTCTGCAGCATCTGGCGCACGATCGTCTCGATGTGCTTGTCGTTGATCGGCACGCCCTGCAGTCGATAGACCTCCTGGATTTCGTCCACGAGGAATTCGGCCAGGGCTTCAATGCCCAGGATGCGCAGGATGTCGTGCGGATCCGGGTTGCCGTCGATCAGGTACTCGCCCTTGCGGATGATGTCCCCGTCGTGGACGGCGATGTGCTTGCCCTTCGGGATCAGGAATTCGACGGGTTCGCCGCCATCCTCCGGGGTGATCTTGATGCGGCGCTTGTTCTTGTAGTCGCGACCGAACTCAACACGACCATCCATTTCGGCGATGACCGCGCAGTCCTTCGGACGGCGAGCTTCGAACAGTTCAGCAACCCGCGGCAGACCGCCGGTGATGTCCCGGGTCTTGGCGCTTTCCGTCGACATACGGGCCAGAACCTCGCCGGGCTTGATCTCATCGCCGTCGCCGACGGAGAGAATGGCGCCCACGGGCAGGAGGTAACGGGCCTCGCCGCCGTTGGAGATCCGGCGATAGGCGCCGTCGGCGTCGATGACCGCCATGGCCGGACGCAGGTCCGTCCCCTTGGTCGAGGCGCGCCAGTCGATGACCACCCGGCTCGAGATGCCTGTGGCTTCGTCGGCTTCCTCGCGGAAGGAGATGTTTTCCACCAGGTCCTCGAAGCGGACGCGACCGCCGACTTCGGTGATGATCGGGGTCGAATAGGGGTCCCATTCGGCCAGACGCTGACCGCGCTTCACCTTGTCGCCATCCTTGGCCTTCAGGCGGGCGCCGTAAGGCGGCTTGTAGGATTCCCGATCCTTGCCATCCACCTGAACCGTCAGGATCAGGTTGCGGCTCATGCAGATCAGCGCGCCGTCAGGAGCGACCACGGTGTTGCCGCCGACGATCTTCACGGTGCCGTTGTTGGTGCTTTCGAAGAAGGACTGCTCAGCCACCTGGGCGGTGCCGCCAATGTGGAAGGTGCGCATGGTCAGCTGGGTGCCGGGCTCACCGATGGACTGGGCGGCGATGACGCCGACAGCTTCACCCATGTTCACCGGCGTGCCACGGGCCAGGTCGCGGCCATAGCAGGTCGCGCAGACGCCGAGCTTGGCCTCGCAGGTCAGGACCGAACGGACCTTGATCGACTGGACGCCCAGGGCATCGACCTTGTCGCACATGTTTTCGTCGAAATAGGTGTCGGCCGGGATGACGACTTCGCCGGTGTCCGGATCCTTCACGTCTTCCGCCGAGAAGCGGCCCAGGACGCGCAGGCCCAGCGAGACGAGGACGTCGCCGCCCTCGACAACGGCCCGCAGGGTGATGCCCCGGGTGGTGCCGCAGTCTTCCTCGTTGATGATGCAGTCCTGCGCCACGTCCACCAGACGACGGGTCAGGTAACCCGAGTTGGCGGTCTTCAGCGCGGTGTCGGCCAGGCCCTTACGGGCGCCGTGGGTGGAGTTGAAGTACTCCTGGACGGTCAGGCCTTCCTTGAAGTTCGAGATGATCGGCGTTTCGATGATCTCGCCGGACGGCTTGGCCATAAGGCCGCGCATGCCGCCGAGCTGCTTCATCTGGGCCTGCGAACCACGGGCGCCGGAGTTGGCCATCATGAAGATCGAGTTGATCTCGAGTTCGCGGCCGTCAGGAGCCCGCTTCACGGTGGAGATTTCCGCCATCATTTCGTCAGCGACCCGGTCCGTAGCCTTGGCCCAGGCGTCAACCACCTTGTTGTACTTCTCGCCCTTGGTGATGAGGCCGTCAGCGTATTGCTGCTCGTACTCTTCCACCAGCTTGCGGGTCTGCTCGACGATCGGCTTCTTCTTTTCCGGGATGATGATGTCATCCTTGCCGAAGGAGATGCCGGCCTTGGCGGCCTCGCGGAAGCCCAGACCCATGATCTGGTCGGCGAAGATCACCGTCGCCTTCTGACCGCAGTGGCGGTAGACGATGTCGATGAGGTTGCCGATTTCTTTCTTGGTCAGGTTCTTCTCAAGCAGGCGGTGACCCACGGCCGGGTGGTGCGGGAACAGGGCCGAGATCTTCATCCGCCCGGGGGTGGTGTCGATCAGCTTGGTCCGCAGAACGCCTTCGGCGTCCATTTCAGCATGCCGCGCCTTGATCTTGGAGTGCAGGGTCACGACACCGGCGTCGAGGGCCGCGTCGATTTCCGCCATCTGACCAAAGGCCTTGCCTTCGCCCGGCTCGCCATCGCGGGCCAGGGACAGGTAGTAGAGGCCCAGAACGATATCCTGCGACGGCACGATGATCGGGCGACCATTGGCGGGCGACAGGATGTTGTTCGTCGACATCATCAGGACGCGGGCTTCCAGCTGGGCCTCGAGGCTCAGCGGGACGTGCACGGCCATCTGGTCGCCGTCGAAGTCGGCGTTGAAGGCGGCGCAGACCAGCGGGTGCAGCTGGATGGCCTTGCCTTCGATCAGCTTGGGTTCGAAGGCCTGGATGCCCAGACGGTGCAGGGTCGGCGCGCGGTTCAGGAGAACCGGGTGCTCTCGGATGACTTCATCCAGGATGTCCCATACCGCGGGCTGTTCACGCTCCACCATGCGCTTGGACTGCTTGACGGTGCCTGACAGCCCCTTGGCGTCCAGACGGGCGTAGATGAAGGGCTTGAACAGTTCGAGCGCCATCTTCTTGGGCAGGCCGCACTCGTGCAGCTTGAGTTCCGGACCCACGACGATGACCGAACGGCCGGAATAGTCGACGCGCTTGCCGAGCAGGTTCTGACGGAACCGGCCCTGCTTGCCCTTCAGCATGTCAGCCAGGGACTTCAGCGGGCGCTTGTTGGCGCCGGTGATGACCCGACCGCGACGGCCGTTGTCGAACAGGGCGTCGACGGATTCCTGCAGCATCCGCTTTTCGTTGCGGATGATGATGTCCGGCGCGCGGAGCTCCATCAGGCGCTTGAGGCGGTTGTTCCGGTTGATCACCCGGCGATAGAGGTCGTTCAGGTCGGAGGTAGCGAAACGACCGCCGTCCAGGGGCACCAGGGGGCGCAGTTCCGGCGGGATGACCGGCACCACCGACAGAACCATCCACTCGGGCTTGTTCTTGCTCTCGATGAAGCTCTCGATGAGCTTCAGGCGCTTGGAGGCCTTCTTCAGCTTCATTTCCGAGGTGGTGACCAGCAGCTCTTCGCGCAGACGGTCAGCTTCCTTGGACAGGTCGATGCCGCGCAGCAGGCCCTGGATGGCCTCGGCGCCGATCTCGGCGGTGAAGCTGTCGTCGCCGAACTCTTCCTGATAGCGCATGTAGTCGTCTTCCGAGAGCAGCTGGTGCTGCTTCAACGGGGTCAGGCCCGGCTCGGTGACGATGTAGTATTCGAAATAGAGGACGCGCTCGATGTCCTTCAGGGCCATGTCCAGCATCATGGAGATGCGGCTGGGCAGGGACTTCAGGAACCAGATGTGGGCGACCGGGCTGGCCAGTTCGATGTGGCCCATGCGCTCGCGCCGGACGCGGGCCAGGGTGACTTCAACACCGCACTTTTCGCAGATGATGCCCTTGTACTTCATGCGCTTGTACTTGCCGCAGAGGCATTCGTAATCCTTGGTCGGGCCAAAGATACGGGCGCAGAACAGACCGTCCCGCTCGGGCTTGAAGGTCCGGTAATTGATGGTCTCGGGCTTCTTGATCTCGCCGAAGGACCACGAGCGGATCTTTTCGGGCGAAGCCAGAGCGATACGGATGCGGTCGAACGTCGGAGCGGCGGCGACCGGGTTGAAGATATTCAGGACTTCCTGGTTCATGAGCTTTCCAGATCGTCAGTCGTTTCAAAGGCGAATTGGGAGGAGCTGACGGCCCCTCCCCTCGCACGAGGCGGTATCGAAGTCCGGCGGTTAGCCGTTCTCCAGCTCCACATTCAGGCCCAGGGACCGCATTTCCTTCACGAGAACGTTGAAGCTCTCCGGAATGCCGGCCTCGAAGGTGTCGTCGCCGCGGACAATGGACTCGTAGACCTTGGTCCGTCCCGCCACGTCGTCGGACTTCACCGTCAGCATTTCCTGCAGGGTGTAGGCGGCGCCGTAGGCTTCCAGAGCCCAGACCTCCATTTCCCCGAAACGCTGACCGCCGAACTGGGCCTTGCCGCCCAGCGGCTGCTGGGTAACGAGGCTGTACGGACCGATGGAGCGGGCGTGGATCTTGTCATCCACCAGGTGGTGCAGCTTGAGCATGTAGATATAGCCCACGGTGACCGGACGCTTGAAGCGTTCGCCCGTCTGGCCATCGTACAGGGTCGACTGACCCGACCGGTCGAGACCCGCCTTTTCCAGCAGGTTCTCGATGTCGTCGATGTGCGCGCCGTCAAAGACCGGGGTCGCGAAGGGCACGCCCTTGGACAGGTTCTTGCACAGCTCGATCAGCTCTTCCTCGGTGTCGGGCAGCTCCTGATCGGGGCCGTAGACGCTGCGGAGATGATCGATCAGGGCCTGCTTCTGTCCGCCATTCTGCCAGGCTTCCATAAGCTCGGCGATCTGACGGCCAAGACCGGCTGCGGCCCAACCCAGGTGGGTTTCGAAGATCTGACCCACGTTCATCCGGCTGGGCACGCCCAGGGGGTTGAGCACGATGTCGACGTTCTGGCCGTTTTCCAGATAGGGCATGTCCTCGATCGGAAGGATCTTGGAGATAACCCCCTTGTTGCCGTGACGGCCGGCCATCTTGTCGCCGGGCTGAAGCTTGCGCTTCACGGCCACGAAGACCTTGACCATCTTCATCACGCCAGGAGGCAGTTCGTCGCCGCGCTGCAGCTTGTCGACCTTGTCCTCGAAACGACGGTCCAGGCGCTTGCGGGCTTCGTCGAACTGGCGGCGCATGGCCTCCAGCTCACCCATGGCCTTTTCGTCTTCCATGGCGATCTGCCACCAGAGACCGGGCGCGATTTCGTCCAGCTTCTCGGCGGTGACTTCGCCACGGCCCAGGCCCTTCGGACCGGAAACGGCGACCTTGCCGACGATCAGCGTACGCAGACGGCTGGTGACGTTGCGGTTCAGGATGGCGAACTCGTCGTCGCGGTCCTTGCCCAGACGGTCGATTTCGGCCCGTTCAATGGCCAGGGCGCGTTCGTCTTTTTCGACGCCATGACGGTTGAACACCCGGACCTCAACCACCGTGCCGGCGACGCCGGGGGGCAGCTTCAGCGAGGTGTCGCGAACGTCGGAGGCCTTTTCACCGAAGATGGCGCGGAGCAGCTTTTCTTCCGGCGTCATCGGGCTTTCGCCCTTTGGCGTGACCTTGCCCACCAGGATGTCGCCCGGCAGGATTTCGGCGCCGATGGCGACAATGCCGGCTTCGTCGAGGTTGCGCAGGGCTTCTTCACCAACGTTGGGAATGTCGCGGGTGATTTCTTCCGGACCGAGCTTGGTGTCCCGGGCCATCACTTCGAACTCTTCAATGTGGATCGACGTGAAGACGTCGTCCCGCACGATGCGCTCGGAGATCAGGATGGAGTCTTCGAAGTTGTAGCCATTCCAGGGCATGAAGGCGACGAGGGTGTTCCGGCCCAGGGCCAGTTCGCCCAGGTCGGTCGACGGACCGTCGGCGATCACGTCGCCCGTATTGACCTTGTCCCCCACGCGGACCAGCGGGCGCTGGTTGATGCAGGTCGAGGTGTTGGAACGCTGGAACTT
Source organism: Alphaproteobacteria bacterium PA2 (assembly GCA_002256425.1). Taxonomy (NCBI): domain Bacteria; kingdom Pseudomonadati; phylum Pseudomonadota; class Alphaproteobacteria; species Alphaproteobacteria bacterium PA2. Next base: position 2,512,433 of record NKIZ01000001.1, read on the forward strand.
CTGCAGGCGATAGATGTCGACGCCCGAACGGGTCGGGTCGTTGTCTTCCGTCGCCCGGATGACGATCCGGGTCCCGTCCAGCTGCTCGACCACGCCGGTGCGGCGGGCGACCACGACGGCGCCGGAGTCCACGGCCACGATGGCTTCCATGCCGGTGCCCACCAGGGGGGCGTCGGACTGGATCAGAGGCACAGCCTGCTTCTGCATGTTCGAGCCCATGAGGGCGCGGTTGGCGTCATCGTTTTCGAGGAAGGGGATCAGCGAAGCGGCGACAGACACCACCTGCTTGGGCGACACGTCCATCAGGTCGACGTCGGCCTTGGGCAGGAGCGAAGGTTCGCCATTGATCCGGCCGGGGACCAGATCCTCGACGATCTCGCCGTCGATGATCTTGATATTGGCCTGGGCGATGACGTGCTTGGCCTCTTCCATGGCGGACATGTAGACCACGTCCTCCGTGGTCTTGCCGTCCTTGATCCGGCGGTAGGGGCTCTCGATGAAGCCGTACTTGTTGACCACGGCATGGGTGGCCAGCGAGTTGATCAGGCCGATGTTCGGGCCTTCCGGCGTTTCAATCGGGCAGATCCGGCCATAGTGGGTCGGGTGCACGTCGCGGACTTCGAAGCCTGCGCGCTCGCGGGTCAGACCACCCGGGCCAAGGGCCGAGAGACGGCGCTTGTGGGTGATTTCCGACAGCGGGTTGGTCTGGTCCATGAACTGCGACAGCTGGGAGGATCCGAAGAACTCCCGGACGGCTGCAGCGGCCGGCTTGGCGTTGATCAGGTCGTGCGGCATGACCGTGTCGATATCGACCGAGCTCATGCGCTCCTTGATCGCCCGCTCCATGCGGAGCAGGCCGACGCGGTACTGGTTTTCCAGCAGTTCGCCGACCGAACGGACCCGGCGGTTGCCGAGGTTGTCGATGTCGTCGATTTCGCCGCGGCCATCGCGCAGGCCAACCAGGGTCTGCAGAACCGCCAGAACGTCTTCCTTGCGCAGGACGCGGACGTCGTCGGGGCAATCCAGCTCCAGGCGCATGTTCATCTTCACGCGGCCGACCGAAGACAGGTCATAGCGTTCGCCGTCGAAGAACAGCGACTTGTACATGGCCTCGGCGGCTTCCACCGTCGGCGGCTCGCCCGGACGCATGACGCGATAGATGTCGAACAGGGCGTCTTCGCGGGACGAGTTCTTGTCCACGCGCAGGGTGTTGCGCATGTAGGCGCCCATGGTCACATCATCGACGTCCAGGACGTCGAGGGTGTTGAAGCCTTGATCGGCCAGGGCCTGGATCAGGGCGACATCGAGCTCGTCGCCGGCTTCGGCGTAGATTTCGCCGGTTTCCATATTGACCAGGTCGCGGGCCATATAGCGGCCCGTCAGGGCTTCCGGCGGCAGGAGCAGGGTCGAAAGACCACCGTCTGCGAACTTCTTGGCGTTACGGGCCGAAACCTTCTGGCCGGCCGGAGCGATTTCCTCGCCCGTCTCGGCGTTGACCAGGGGGTATTCCGGCTTCACGCCGCGCCAGCGCTCGGCCTTGTACGGGGTGGCCCAGCCGCCATCGCGCTTCTCGAAGGGAACGCTTTCATAGAAGGTCGACAGGATTTCTTCGCCATCCATGCCCAGCGCCATCAGGAAGGTGCTGGCCGGCAGCTTGCGGCGACGGTCGATACGGACGAAGACGATGTCCTTGGCGTCGAACTCGAAGTCCAGCCAGGAACCGCGATAGGGAATGACGCGGGCGGCGAACAGCAGCTTGCCCGACGAGTGGGTCTTGCCCTTGTCGTGGTCGAAGAACACGCCGGGCGAACGGTGCATCTGTGAGACGATGACCCGCTGGGTGCCATTGACGATGAAGGTGCCCTTCTCCGTCATGAGCGGGATATCGCCCATATAGACGTCCTGCTCCTTGATATCCTTCACGGAGCGGGCGCCGGTTTCTTCGTCGGTTTCGAACACGATCAGGCGAAGCTTGACCTTCAGCGGCGCCGCATAGGTCATGTCGCGCTGGACGCACTCTTCGACGTCGTACTTGGGCTCCTCAAATTCGTAGGAGACATATTCCAGCACAGCGCGCTCGTTGAAGTCCTTGATCGGGAAGACCGACCGGAAGACCGCTTCGATGCCCTCGATGCGGCGGTCCGCCACACGGGTCTCTCTCTGCAGGAACTGTTCGTAGGAGGAGCGCTGAACCTCGATCAGGTTCGGCATCTGCACGGCTTCGGGGATGCGGCCGAACGAGTGACGGATCCGCTTTTTACCGGTGAAGGATTGCGCCATTTTTTTCCCTTGAGCGACGCCCGGAACGGTTTCCGCGCGTCAAGTCGTGTTCAAATCCTGCGTCCACCCTCAACCCCCAGACGGGAGCCGGACACTGGAAGCCCCTAACAACGCCAGGGGCGTTCCCTCGCATGGCCGGAGGGTAACGGGCCATGCCTCGGAACGAATGCGCACGCAGAATCGTGTCTAGAGCGAAGTCGGATTTTGCGGAGCCGCCCAGTTAGGGGTTTTGCTCACGGAAGAAAAGCCCTTTGCACAGTTTTTTTTGGGAAGCCCCCTCGCCCGCGCCTCGCAATTCGGTCTAGCCAGCATGAGTCGTGCGGCTGAAGCCGCAAAATGGAGGCTCCCATGACCCGCGCCCCGGACCGTCGCACCGTGGCCCTCGGCCTTACCTCACTGGGCCTGGCCGGAGCAACGACGCCGCCACCCGTATTGATCGCCCCGGAAAATGGTCCGGGAACCCTCAGCGCCGGACTGATCGCCCGCGGCCCGGACGGCCGGGTGCTGCGACAATTGGCGCTCGGCCGCGCCTGGGGCCCCGATGGTGTTTTCAACACCTTTACCCTCGAGGCCCCGTTCAGGGTGGCGTCAGTCTCGAAGATGATCGCCACGGTCGCCATCCTTCCCCTCTTTTCGGCAAAGGGGGTCAGTCTTGACTCCGACGCTTCAGATCATCTCGGCTTCCGGCTGAGGCATCCGGCCTTTCCGGACACGCCGATCACCCCCAGCATGCTGCTCTCCCACACCAGCGGCCTGCGGAACGGGCCGAGCTATCCCGTGCCCCTCGGTCACGCGCTCAGCGAAGCCTTCCTGCCAGGCGGGCGCCATTATGATGAGGGCCAGTGGTTCGGGCCGGCGACTTATCGCCCGGGCGCCTGGTTCACCTATGCCGACGTGAACTTCGCCCTCCTGGCCCAGATGGCCGAAGCCCTCAGCGGTCAGCGCTTCGACCTTTTCATGCACCAGGCCCTGTTCAGCCCCCTTGGCCTGGACATTGGCTTTAACTGGAGCGGCGTTTCGGCAGGGAGGCGCGCCCGTGCGGCGGCAGGCATGCGCTGGCTGGATGGCGCCTGGACACCCCAGGTCGACGCCCCGCCACCGCCCTTCCCCGAGCTCTTCCTGGCGAAGGCGAAGGACGTTCCCGGCGTCAGCCTCGACGACTATCAGCCCGGAGCCAATGGCTTCCTGACCTCCCCGCTTGGCGGTCTGCGTCTGGGCCTCAAGGACATGGACCGTCTGGCCCGGGTGTTTTCAGCAAAGGGCCGTTGGCGTGGCCGGCAGGTCATGGATCCCAAGGTCATCGCCATGATGGAAGCGCCTGCCTGGCGCCTGGACCTGTCCCACCCGAACGGACAGACCGACGAAGGCGTTTTCCAGAGCTATGGCCTGGGCATGCAGACCCCCATGGGACGCCCCGGTCCCTCAGGAGACGCCTTCTTCGGCCCCGACACCGCCGACTGGCGCGGACACCTTGGGGACGCCTATGGCTGGATGACCGGCCTGTTCTGGAATGTAAAGGACGGCCGGACCATCGTCTGGGCGATCAACGGCATGCCGGAAACCGATCGCCCGGCGGGCCTGCGGTCAACCCTGACCAGGCCCGAGGAAGTTCTGGTGGACTGGGGCCTGTCCAAATGAAAACGGGCCCGGAGGTTTCCCCCCAGGCCCGCTCTGAAACATAACGCTGGAAGCGTCTGTCTTACTTCACGGTGACCTTGGCGCCGGCTTCGGTGAGCTTCTTGGCGACTTCGTCGGCCTGTTGCTTCGAAACGTTTTCGACGACGTTCTGAGGAGCGCCTTCGACCAGGTCCTTGGCTTCCTTCAGGCCGAGGTCCGGACGGACGCCGCGGACTTCCTTGATCACGTTGATCTTCTTGTCGCCGCCGTCGGTGAGGACAACGGTGAACTCGGTCTGCTCTTCAGCAGCTTCAGCCGGGGCGGCGGCGGCGGCGGCGGCCACGGCCACCGGAGCAGCGGCGGAAACGCCCCACTTGTCTTCGAGGAGCTTCGAGAGTTCCGAGGCTTCCAGAACGGTCAGGGCGGAGAGGTCTTCGACCAGCTTTTCAAGCTTAGACATAGGGTTTTATCCTTTAGGTGATGAGGTTGGTTATCTGGGAAATACCGATCAGGCGGCGTCTTTGGCGGCGTAGGCCGACAGAACGCGCGCAATCTGCGCACCAGGGGCTTGCAGGACGCCGGCGATCTTGGTCGCAGGCGCTTGAAGCAGGCCGATGAGCTTGCCGCGGAGTTCGTCCAGCGAAGGCAGGGTGGCGAGCGCCCCGATGCCCTTGTTGTCCAGAACTTCCTTACCCATGAAGCCGCCGATGATGGCGAGCTTGTCGTTCTCTTTGGCGAACTGGGTTGCGACCTTGGCGGCGGAGACAGGGTCTGGCGCATAGGCGATGGCGACGGGGCCAGCGAAGAGGGCGTCGCCCGCTTCACCGATCGAGCCGGCAAGTGCCTTTTGAGCCAGGGTGTTCTTCACCACCTTCAGATGGGCGCCTTCCTTGCGGAGGCGGCCCCGAAGATCGGTCATTTCCGCAACAGTCAGACCCAGATTGTGGGTCACGACCACGGCGCCGGCCTCTTCGAAAACGCCCTTGAGCGTCTCGATCGAAACCTGCTTTTGAGCGCGGTCCATTGCGGTCTCCATACTCAGGTCCGACCTCGGGACAATTCCCGAAGCCGCAATATGATCCTGAAGCCCGGTTGCCCGGACCCTTGGATCAGCCTGTCCTTGAGAAGCCGCAGTCTCCGACGCCCAGGCGCTGACGCGCCGAGCCAATGGAAACCTCATCTCCCCGTCTCCCCGCGATCACGGAAGGGCTCTTCCGCCGATTATGGTCTCCGGTGGCCCCGGAAACCTCGCAGTTCATGGACAGGATCGGGGGCGAACCCCCGAACCCGCCTCCCCTTGGCGGAGGAGGCGAAACTCTAGAAGGGGCGGCGTGTACACGAGCCGCGGGGGAAACTCAAGCGCCCTGCTGCGGACGGTCAAGGATATGGGCCGCCAGGACTGCGGCCTTCTCCAGGTCCTTGGGTCGACCGAAGGTCTTAAGGATCCTGACCTGATCATCGAGGTCCGGCGCCGGCCACATCCTTCCGGCGAAGTGGTGATGGGCCACGGGCCCGGGATCCAGAGGTGTCCAGCCGTAGGGGCCCCGCACCATCAGATCACCCATCACTTCCACACGCCCGTGGGTGAAGTCGTAGGTCGAAAACCGCGACCTGAACGGCGCTTCGCCATCAAGGGGGTATCCCGTGTCCCTCCGGATCGCCCAACGGGCCTCCAGGGCCTGGGCGCCGATGGCGGTCGTCAGGATGTCGATGTCCTGACAGGACGGCCAGTCCACCCCGGCCACCATCAGGGCAGCGCTGCCGATCAAACGCCAGGGATGATCCATGGTGTCGAGATCGGCCGCCAACTCTTCCAGCAGATCTGCCAGCTCGTCTCGGGTCATGCCTTGGTCCATTCAGCTGGTCGCTTTTCGGTCCAGGCGCGGACGCCCTCCTTGTAGTCCGGCTCGCGGATCATGGCCTCCAGCAGTCGCTCGGCGGCGACTACCGAAGCCGCCGCGTCGCGATGCAGGTCCCGATAGATCTGGCGCTTCGACTCCCGTGCAGATCCCGGGGCGACATTGCGCGCCAGGGTTCGGGCATAGTCCAGCACCTGGGCCATGAGGTCTTCCGGCGCGATCAACCTGTTCAGGAACCCCATGGCCATGGCCTCTTCAGAGGTGAAGGTCCGGCTAGACAGCAGAATGTCATTGGCGTGAGTCAGACCGACAATCCGTGTCAGGACCCAGGACAGGCCGAACTCCGCCGGGAAGTTGAACCGTCCGTGCGCTGCTGTGAACTTGGCGCCAGGCACGCAGAACCGCAGGTCCGCAAAGGCCGCCAGGACCAGGCCGACCCCGGCCGCCGGACCATTGATCGCCGCAATGACCGGCTTTCCGATCCCGAAATGATAGGCGAAGGTTGCGTCGAACGCCGGATCGACGCCAAAGCCCGGCATGGAGATGGTGTCATCGGTCCCGCTGTCATAGCGGCCCTTCTCGGCGTGCCCGTCCAGGGCGCCAAGGTCAGCTCCTGCGCAGAAGGCCTGACCTTCCGGATCACCGGTCACAACAATCACCCGGACCGCAGGGTCCTGATCGGCCTGGGCCAGTATCCAGCGATACTCCGTGTGCATGCGCCCGGTCCAGGCATTGCGACGCTTGGGCCTCGCCAGGGTGACCACGGCCACCCCCTGATCGACCTCGTACCGTGTGGCCTTGAGCTCCATGGAGTCCTCCGGGCGGCGACCTTGCCTATGGTTTCAGTAGGGTGAGCCGTCCTTGTGTTTGAAGCAACCGTCTGCAGATGCGCTCATCAGGTCAATGTCCGAGCAGATGGTGACGTCGGCCTCTGACCTGGCCCCCACTTCCAGGTAGATCGCCGTCACCTTGGACCGGTTGATCAGGTGGTGACCATCGCCCGTTCCCTTGGGAAAGGCCGCACTGTCCCCGGCGCGCAGGAGGGTTTCGCCGCCGTCCTCCACCAGGACCAGTTCGCCTTCGATGACGTAGACGAACTCGTCCTCATCAGAGTGCCAATGACGCTGGCTGGACCAGTTTCCAGGCGGCAGCCGCATGAGGTTGACGCCGAAGTCCGTCAGGCCGCCAGCGTCGCCAAGGCGCTTGCGGATACGCTCAGCGCAGGGCTGGTCAAAGGGCGACGGATAGCCAACGCCCCGGCGTTCCGGAACCGCGCCGAGGTCAACCTTTGGCATGCCCCTGCTCCATGATCAGGCCCGCTCGAAGATGGCGGCAATGCCCTGCCCGCCGCCGATGCACATGGTCTCCAGACCATAGCGCCCGTCGCGACGTTGCAGCTCCCGCAGCAGGTTGGCCAGGATCCGGCCGCCAGTGGCGCCGATGGGGTGGCCCAGGGAAATCCCCGACCCGTTGACGTTCAGCCGGTCGCGCTCGTCCCAGCCCCATCCGCGCAGAACGGCCAGGACCTGGGGCGCGAAGGCCTCGTTCAGCTCCACCAGATCGATGTCATCCCAGCCCATGCCGGTGCGGGCGAACAGGCGCTCGACCGCCGGCACCGGGCCAATGCCCATGCGGGAGGGCTCACAGCCCGCCGCCGCCCAGCTGACGAACCAGCCCATGGGATCCAGGTTCAGCTCGGCCAGCTTGTCTTCACTGACCACCAGGCAGGCGGCCGCCGCATCATTCTGCTGGCTGGCGTTGCCGGCGGTGACCACCCCGCCCTTTTCGATGGCGCGCAGCTGGCCAAGGCTTTCAGCGGTCGCGTCGGCGCGGACGCCTTCATCCTTGGCGAAGATGATGGGATCACCCTTCTTCTGCTTGACCGAGACCGGCACCAGCTCGTCGTCGAACTTGCCCGCCGCCCAGGCCGCCGCCGCCCTCTGGTGGCTCATGGCGGCGTATTCATCGCACTCTTCCCGGCTGATCTGATAGTCGCGCGCCAGGTTGTCGGCCGTCTCGATCATGCCGGAAATCACGCCGAACCGCTCGATGGGCTGGCTCATCACCCGGCCGCGGGACAGGCGGTCGTGCATGGTGACAGACCCCATCCGCGCGCCATTGCGCATGTCGGTGGTGTAGTACTCCACATTGCTCATGCTCTCGACGCCGCCGGCGACGACGATGTCGGCAACGCCCGTCTGGACCATCATGGCCGCATCGATCACCGCCTGCAGGCCAGAGCCGCAACGGCGGTCCAGCTGATAGCCCGGCACGCTGATCGGCAGGCCCGCCGCCAGGGCCGACCAGCGGGCGATGCAGGGCGCCTCGCCCGAGCCATAGCCCTGGGCGAAGATCACGTCGTCAATGCGCTCGGGGTCGATCTTCGTCCGTTCCACCAGGGCCTTGAGCACCTCGGCCCCCAGCTCTCCGGCGGTCAGGCTGGACAGGCCCCCCTGAAACTTTCCAACAGCCGTGCGGATGGGCGAGACGATGGCGGCGCGTTTCATGACAGGCTCCAGGATTGCAAGGATGGGCGCAGGCGATAGGGCCTGATCGGTCAGTTGTATAGCGGCGAGAAGCTGAAGACCCAGGGCGTGTCAGTATCGACGCCCACCGAAACGGCCTTGAGATCAGGGGCGCCATAGACCTGCAACCGCGTGATGTTGCCATAGAGCGGCGGCTTGGACTCGCCCTGCCCCACCCGGAACGGGCGGTCGACAATCAGATCATGGAAGTCGCCATTGATCAGCAGGACCGGCTTGCCGAACTGGGAGCCCAGGTCGCGGATGGCCAGGGCCACCCAGTAGTACGGCCCCTCGGCGCCGCCGCGCAGTTGCTTTCCGGAGAACTCATCGCCCTGCTGATCGAAGAACATGCCCGCCTGCATGGCGATAACAACGGCCTTGGCCTTGCTGGCCTTGGCCTGGGCGAAGGTCGCCTTGATCCATTCCACATTGGCGCGATTGCGTTCAATCGCTTCAGTCGCCCGGACAGGATCGACCATGGTGAAGCCATTGCCTGATCCGGGCACGCTGATCGTGGCGAAGACAACGCCGCCCTTCTCCCATCTGGCATTCTCAACCACAGCCTTGAAATCAGAGACATCCGGCTGCCGAACCACAGGCATGGGGTGTGCCCCCAGGCTCTGGGGCTTTCCGAAATAGAGTTTGCGGATCAGGGCAAGGGCCCCGAGGGGATTGTCAAAGCCCTCGCCCTTCATATTGGCGTCCAGACCACGGAGCGGCAATAGGAGGACATAGTCCTGCGGCGTCGCCTTGCCGGCGACATACCGGGTATAGGCCTCGAGCACCTCCGGCTTGCGGCAATCCGTCCATTCATTGTCGCCGGGCGTATAGACCACAGGCTGCTCATATCGGGCGAACCAGCCGAGGACCCGCTTGTGCTCGTCTTCGGTACAGGGCGAGGCGCCCCAGATATCGCCAACATGGATACTGAAGGCCGGCTGGGAGGCGTTTATGCGGCTGATCAGGGCGTCATAGACTGGATAGTCGACGGCGGGATTGTAGGCCGTATCGCCCAGGGCGACGAAGTTGAACTTCTCCGCCAGGGCGGTCCCCGACAGGCTGAGCGATATCAGAACCCCGCTTGCAAGGGCCGCAAGACGCCTCTGAAGCATGACCTTCCTCCCTCTCGTTACCGCGACAATAGCTGAGGGAAGCCGGGGGACAATCTTTTGCCCACGAAAAAGGGCGCTGCATGACTGCAGCGCCCCTGTCTTTCGCAGATCGAAGACGGTGAGGCTTAGACGCCGACCGTGTTGGTTTCGACCTTGAAGCCCGGTCCCATGGTCGAGGACAGGCTGATACGCTTGATGTAGACGCCCTTGGCGCCGGACGGCTTGGCCTTGTTCAGTGCGTCAACCAGGGCCCGGACATTGGCCAGGATCTGGTCATCGGTGAAGCTCGCCTTGCCGATGCCGGCGTGGATGATGCCGGTCTTTTCGGTGCGGAACTCGATGGCGCCGCCCTTGGCGTCCTTCACGGCCTGAGCCACGTTGGGGGTCACGGTGCCGACGCGCGGGTTCGGCATCAGGCCGCGGGGGCCCAGCACCTTACCCAGACGGCCGACGAGGGCCATCATGTCGGGGGTGGCGATGACGCGGTCAAAGTCCATGAAGCCGCCCTGGATGCGTTCAACCAGCTCTTCAGCGCCGACAATGTCGGCCCCGGCGGCGGTGGCTTCAGCAGCCTTGGCGTCCTTGGCGATGACGGCGACGCGGACGTCGCGGCCGGTGCCGGAAGGCAGGTTCACCACGCCGCGGACCTGCTGGTCAGCGTGACGGGGGTCGACGCCCAGATTGACGGCGATTTCGACGCTTTCATCAAACTTGGAGGTGGCGTTGGCCTTCACCAGTGCGACGGCAGCTTCCACCGGATGGGCGACAGTGCGGTCGCCCGTGCGGGCCTTGATGCGCTTGGTCAGCTTGGTCATGTCTTAGGCCTCCACAATCGACAGGCCCATGGACCGGGCGGAGCCTTCGATGATCTTGGCCGCGGCCTCGATGTCGTTGGCGTTCAGGTCCTTCATCTTGTTGGTCGCGATCTCGCGCAGCTGGGTGCGGGTGATCGAACCGGCCGTATCCCGGCCCGGCAGCTTCGAGCCGGACTTCAGGTTCAGGGCCTGCTTGATGAAGTGGGTGGCGGGCGGAGTCTTGGTGATGAAGGTGAAGGACTTGTCCTGATAGACGGTGATGACCGTCGGCAGGGGCGTGCCCTTGGTTTCCTTCTCGGTACGGGCGTTGAACTCCTTGCAGAAGCCCATGATGTTGACGCCGCGCTGACCCAGAGCCGGCCCGATGGGCGGCGAAGGCGTTGCGGAGCCCGCGGGCACCTGCAGCTTGATATAGCCCAGAATTTTCTTGGCCATGTTTCTCCTCTTTGACCGGTTTCCGGTCGGTTGAGCCGTGGTGCGGAGACTGGCGCTCCTCCCACGGGTTTGTACGGGTGGTTAGGAGACCTTCTCCACCTGCCCGTATTCGAGCTCGACCGGCGTGGCGCGTCCGAAGATGGACACGGTCACGCGCAGGCGGGCGCGTTCTTCGTCGACCTGTTCCACCGAGCCGTTGAAGCTGGCGAACGGGCCATCCGTAACCCGCACGGTCTCGCCGATCTCGAACTGGATGGTCGGCTTGGGCCGCTCCACACCTTCTTCGATGGCGCCGATAATGCGGGCGACTTCCTTTTCCGAGACGGGCATGGGCTTGTTCTGGCTGCCCAGGAACCCGGTGACCTTCGGTGTGTTCTTGATGAGGTGATAGGCCTCGTCGGTGAGCTCCATCTTCACCAGGACATAACCCGGGAAGAACTTGCGCTCGGCGTTGATCTTCCGGCCGCGACGGATTTCGATCACGTCTTCGGTGGGGACCAGGATGTCGGAGAAGTTTTCGTCCAGACCCTGGGAATGGGCCTGTTCACGAATGGACTCGGCCACCTTCTTCTCGAAGTTCGAGTAGGCGTGGACGATATACCACTTGTGGCGGGGATTGGCGGCGACGACGGGCGCTTCGGCGTTCATGTCTTTTGGATCAACCCCCGTTCACGAGTTTCAGTATCAGCGCAATGCCCGTCCCGAAGATCCAGTCGACCAGGGACAGGAAGATCGCGGCCATGACCACCATGATCGCCACCATCACCGAAGTGATCCAGGTTTCCTTGCGGGTGGTCCAGGTGATCTTGCGAGCTTCAGAGCGGACTTCCCGGAAGAACTGGGCGATGCTCACCCGCTTCTTGGGGGCCGCCGGCGTCGTCGCCAGAGGCGAGGCAGGGGCGATCGCCGCAGCCGTCTTGGCGGCGCGGTTCCTCATCGCTGTCGGCGTTGAGCCGGGTTTCCTGGCCATCGAAGGTCTCGAAACTCTCTACAATGAAGGCGGCGATCCGCCCTCGGGGTCTAATATAGGCGCTTATTGGCAGGAGTGGAGGGACTCGAACCCACGACCCTCGGTTTTGGAGACCGATGCTCTACCAGCTGAGCTACACTCCTACGAACCTTACCCTTGCGGGTCTGGCCTCCAGCCAATGAACAACGCGCCGGAAAGGCTCCCGGCGCGCATCCCTCAACTAGAGCCGGGTCGTTTAGCAGCGACCATGCCTCGGAGCAAGGGTGACAAACACCAAGATTGGGCTGAACAGCGCTGGAGCACCCTTCAATGCGCTTGGCGAGTGCAAGGTCATATTCGGTTTCAGGCTGCTCTGATGCGCCCGGTCACACCGGATCAGCCCTTGGCGGGCAGACTTGCCATCAACTGAAATACACCAGGCTCGACACTTATGCCCTTGCCCACCCTTTTAGATGGCAATTATCGTGGGAAAACATTCTCAGGTAGCAGTTTGGGTTTGGGAGGCAGAAAATGCGATCAAGGGATCAGAGATTTCCACTTTTACTGGTTCTGGGCGCCATGGCATTAGCGCCCGCATCCGGATTGGCCCAGGCAAGGGGCGCCCCGCCGCCTCCTGGTGACTATTGGCAGTCCTGCCAGAACATAACCACCTTCGGGTATGGCCGTGACGCCATGATGACCGGCCAGTGCAAGGACAGGTTCGGGCGCTACCAGTCCACCAGCCTAAAGTTCGGCTCCTGCTCCTCGGTGGTCAATCTGAATGGCCAGCTGACCTGCGGATCCCTGACGCCCGGCGGCGGGAATGGCGGCGGCGGCCGCGGTTCCACCCTGAGCCTCTACAGGTACGCCAATCATGACGGCCACCTGATCGACACGACCCGCGAGTACTCGAACCTTCCTCGCCAGTACAATGACATGGCCATCAGCCTGAAGATTTCCGGGCGGGGCAACTGGGAAGTCTGCGCCGACGCCAACTTCCGCGGCAACTGCCAGACCTTTGACAGGGACGTTCCGGACCTGCGTCGCTACGGGCTTGGAGAGACCATCAGCTCCGTTCGCCCGGTGGAGTCCCACGGAGGCTACCCCCCTCCGCCTCCACCGCCGCCAGCCCCGCCCTGGAATGGCGGCGGACAGCACGGTGGAACGAGCCTCAACCTGTACAGTGTGGTCGGCTTCTCCGGACAGGCCTTCGAAGCCCGAATGAATTACAGCAACCTGCCCCGGGTCCATAACGATCAGGCCCAGAGCCTGCGGATCAACGGACGCGGCGCCTGGGAAGTCTGCGCAGACAGCGACTTCCGTGGTCACTGCGAAACCTTTGACCGCGATGTGGCGGACCTCCGCCGCTTTGGCCTGAGCCTTTCCATCAGCTCGGTCCGGCAGGTCCGTTAGGCGACAAGGGGACGGGGCCCTGGCCCCTCCCCGACCCGCTTCATTGCGCAATAAAAAAGGCCGCCCGGGTTTCCCTGGGCGGCCTCTTCTATGGGGTGGTGTCTGAAGACTACTCGATGATCTTCGAGACGACGCCGGCGCCGACCGTACGGCCGCCTTCGCGGATGGCGAAGCGCAGGCCCGGATCCATGGCGATCGGGGTGATCAGCTCAACGTCCAGCTCGGCATTGTCGCCAGGCATGATCATTTCCACGCCTTCACGAAGACGGATGATCCCCGTCACGTCGGTGGTGCGGAAGTAGAACTGAGGACGATAGTTCGTGAAGAACGGCGTGTGACGACCGCCTTCTTCCTTCGTCAGGATATAGGCCTCAGCCGTGAACTTGGTGTGCGGGGTGATCGAGCCGGGCTTGCAGAGAACCTGACCGCGCTCAACGTCTTCACGCTTGGTGCCGCGCAGCAGAACGCCGACATTGTCCCCGGCCTGACCCTGGTCAAGCAGCTTGCGGAACATTTCGACGCCGGTGCACACCGTCTTCTGCACAGGGCGGATGCCGACGATCTCGACTTCCTCACCGACCTTCACAATGCCCTTCTCGATACGACCGGTCACAACCGTGCCGCGGCCCGAGATGGAGAACACGTCTTCCACAGGCATCAGGAACGGAAGGTCCACAGGACGCTCCGGCTGCGGGATGTAGGCGTCGACGGTTTCCATCAGAGCCAGGATCGACTGCTCACCGATCTTCGGATCGCCGCCGTCAATGGCCACCTTGGCAGAACCCATGGTGATCGGAATGTCATCGCCCGGGAACTCGTAGGACGACAGAAGTTCGCGAACTTCCATCTCCACCAGTTCCAGCAGCTCGCTGTCGTCAACCAGGTCGACCTTGTTCATGTAGACGACCAGGGCCGGCACGCCGACCTGACGGGCCAGCAGGATGTGCTCGCGGGTCTGGGGCATCGGGCCGTCGGCAGCGCTCACCACCAGGATGGCGCCGTCCATCTGGGCCGCGCCGGTGATCATGTTCTTCACATAGTCAGCGTGGCCAGGGCAGTCGACGTGGGCATAGTGACGGTTGGCCGTCTCATACTCGACGTGAGCCGTGTTGATCGTGATGCCGCGGGCCTTTTCTTCAGGCGCCGCGTCAATGTCCGCGTAGGCCATGGCCTTCGCGCCGCCGGCCTTGGCCAGCGTCATCGTAATCGCCGCCGTCAGCGTCGTCTTGCCATGGTCAACGTGACCAATCGTGCCGATGTTGCAATGCGGCTTGTTGCGTTCGAATTTCTCTTTGGCCATGGGGTTCCTGCCGGCGGTCTAGAAGGTTGGAGCGGGTAGCGGGAATCGAACCCGCATATTCAGCTTGGAAGGCTGCTGCACTACCACTGTGCTATACCCGCAGAGATCGACGCCCTTTCGAGCCTCTTGAATAATGCTTTCGCTCCGGCGCGTGGTGGGGGAAGTAGGACTCGAACCTACGAAGGCTGACGCCAGGGGATTTACAGTCCCCCCCCTTTGCCACTCGGGACATTCCCCCAGCGCGCACAGAGCCCTATCAAGGCGCAGATTTTCGTCCGGCCTCAATTTGGAGCGCGTCTTATAGTGGCCTCGCACACCGAACGCAACGCAAGCCGCAAGGCCTTTCGAAAACCAGGCGGAAAGCCCGGTCCTGCGGGCTTTAAACCCCGACGGGACGCGGTGTCTGACGACTGGTTGTGGGGTTTTCACCCCGTGGTCGCCGCCCTGGAGAACCCGAAAAGGCCTGCGCCCATCCGCCTGATGGCCACCGCCGACCGGGGAAAGGAGCTGGAAAAGCGATTCGGCCGACTGCCGGTTCTCGAGGTGGTCGAGGGTCAGGCCATCAGCCAGATCCTGCCCCAGGGCGCCGTCCACCAGGGTCTGGCCCTGCGAATCCTCGAGGCTGATTCGCTGACCGTTGAGAATTTCGAGCCGGTCAGGGGCGCCGTCCTGCTCATGCTGGACCAGGTCACGGACCCGCAGAATGTCGGCGCCATCCTGCGCTCGGCCGCCGCCTTCGGGGCCAGGGGGGTCATCATCCAGGATCGCCACGCCCCGAAACTGTCCGGCGCCCTGGCCAAGGCCGCCGCCGGCGCCGTGGACAAAATTCCGGCGGTGCGGGTCATCAACCTGTCCCGCGCCCTTGAAACCCTCAGCGAGGCCGGCTGGCGCACGGTGGGTCTGGCAGGAACCGGCGAGCGCAGCCTGGAGCAGGCCCTGGACGGCGCCCCCGTGGTCCTGGTCCTGGGATCTGAGGGTGAAGGCCTTCGCCGGCTGGTGGCGGAACACTGTGACGAACTGGCGAAAATTCCCATGCCGGGGGGCTTTGAGAGCCTGAACGTCGCCGCCGCCGCAGCCGTAGCGTTGTATGAGGCCAGCCGCATTCGCCCCTGAGGTGAAACCCATACTATGACACCGAATTTCCCTCTTTAACGGCTGGAGAATTGTGTGTTGGAATGGGTGAAAGCCCGCCTTGCGCCCGAAAACCGGAGCATGGCGATGCTGAAGGAACAGAATATGGCGACTGGTCTCCAAAAGGGCGTCCGCCTGAGCGTCTCGCTCATCGCACTCAGCTTCCTGGCCAATTGCAGCCCGCCGCCGCCGGTGGACCTGCCTGCCGCCCCGCCTGTCCGGGATGGCGCCGACAATGGCCAGTCGCCTGACGCCAGTGGTGACCGCAGCGGCCTGCTGGGCGGGCCGGTGGCAGGCCCTGACGCCGTGACCTCCTCCAAGGCTGACAAGCTGATCCGGACCATGCGCCCCGACGGCGTCGAAGTGATCACCAACCGCCCCATCGCCAATCCTGGTGAGACCGCCTATGGCCGCCGTGGCGTCCGCCATCACGCCGCCGCCCCTACCCCGCGCATGGCCCCTGAACATGTGGCGCACGCCGCAGCCCCCCGGGTTGCAGCCCGTCCGGCGCCGGTCGCCAGGCCTGTGGTTCGCCCCGCCGCGCCAACCATGGTCAGGCCCGCCGCCCCCAAGGTCCTTGTCCCCGCGCCGGTGATCAAGCCGGCCCAGGCGCCGCAGGTGATCGCGCCGCCGGTGATCGCCGCGAAGCCATTTGTGGTTCCTCCCGCCGTAAAACTGGCGGCCCCCAAGGTTGACGCCCCCAAGGTGGATCCCGCCAAGGTCGCCGTCGCTGCGGCCGCAGCGGCCCAGGGCGTGCGGATGATCCCGGCCCTGGCCTCCACCGATCCCCGCCTGGCAGGTCTGCAATCGGATCTGCTGCCGACCCTGACCGACGGCGCGAAATTCGTGGTCGACCCCGGCATCGCCAAGGGCCAGGCCGGCCCGGTGTCCCTGACCCTGCCCGCCACCCTGTTCAGCGACATCCGCGACAAGGCCGCCCGCCACGGCCTGGACCGTTTCGCCCAGCAGACCAGCGTCACCGCAACCCTGACCGGAACCGGCTATGAGGTCATTCCCGCCAGCCCCCTGACCAACGAACTGTCCAAGGACAAGGCCACGGTCTTTACCTGGCAGGTCGCCCCCCAGCCGGTGGCCCGCACCCCCCTGCATGTGGATCTGGCCGCCAGCCTGACCGGCGGCTCGACCACCCTGGCCCTGCCCCTGGCCGGTCTGGAGCCCAAGGGCGCCGCCGTCGCTGGCGAGGCCGCTGACCTGTCTGGCAAGAAGCAGTTCCTCCTGCCGGGCCTGTCGGCCGGAGCGTCAAAGTCGGTGGTGGCCGCCGGCCTGCTGATGGTCGGGATCGCCTTCCTGGCCTTCGCCGCCCGCCGCAGCAATGACAGCCAGAGGGAAGAGGAACGCCGCCGTCGCCAGCGCGACGCCATGATGTTCAACGCCCCGGCCCCTGCACCTGAGCCCACCCCGGCCCCAGCGCCGGCGCCCATCATCACCCCGCCCGCACCGTCCGTCGCACCTTCGGGCGATGGCCGCAGCATTGTCCAGGTGATCGCCGAGGCCGTGTCCGACCTGCGCGACGCCGACGGCAAGGACACGCCAAAGAAGTAGGCCAGAGCCCACCTCCAGAAACGTCAAAGCCCGGCGTCACCGCCGGGCTTTTTCGTGGGCCGATCCTGTACGAGGGTCAGTCTCTTTTCGAGACCGACCCCCAAGGTCTGATCAGAGCAGGTCGCCGCCGGCCGCCGAGGCGGTGGTGCCGAACTTCTCATAGGCCTTGATCACATTGCGGCCCACCGTCCAGCGGTGCACCTCATCGGGGCCGTCCACCAGCCGCTGGGAGCGGATGTGGGTGTACCAGGCGGCGAGCGGCGTATCACGGCTGTAGCCCAGAGCCCCGTGCAGCTGGATGGCGGTGTCGACCACCTTGTGCACCATGTGGGCCAGGAAGACCTTGGCGATGGAGTTTTCCTGCCGCAGGTCCATGCCCTTCTCGGCCTTGTAGGCGATGTGCAGCAACATCAGCCGGGCCATGTAGAGCTCGCTGGCGCAGTCGGCCAGCATCCACTGGACCCCCTGGCGCTCCGACAGCTTCTTGCCGAAGGTTTCGCGCTGGGTGACGTGGGCGGCGGCCATGTCCAGGGCCCGCTGGGCCATGGCCACATTGTGCATGCCGTGCCGCAGACGCCCGTAGGCCAGACGATGCTGACCCATGTTGAAGCCCTGTCCCTCCCCGCCCAGCAGGTTCTCGGCCGGCACCTTCAGGTCGACAATGTCGATCTCGGAATGCCCGCCGCCCATGATGTGGCTGAGCGGCCCCTCCACCGCCATGGTCTGGATGTCGCGCTTGATCCGGTAGCCCGGATTGGGCAGCTCGACGATGAAGGTGGAATAGCGCTGGTGCCGGGGGGCGTCGGGATCGGTCATGGCCATGACCACCGCCAGATCGGCCGCGCTGGCCGCTGACGAGAACCACTTCTCGCCGTTCAGTATGTAGTTCTCATTGCCGTCTTTCACCGCCCGGGTCTGCATGCCCGTGGCGTCGGCGCCGGCCGCCTTTTCCGTCATGGAATAGCAGACCCGCATGTCGCCGTTCAGCAGGGGCTTGAGATACTTCTCCTTCTGCTCGGGCGTGCCGTGGGCCAGCAGGGTCAGCATGGTGGCGTCGTCCGGCCCCTGGCTGTTCATGGACAGGGCGCCCAGATGGCTCTCGCCCAGCTCCATCTGCACCAGGGCGTTGGCCAGGGGGCCCAGCCCCATGCCGCCATATTCCTTGGGGATGAAGGGCAGCCACAGACCCTGGGACCGGGCCTTGGCCCGCAGCTCGGCCAGGACGGTCTTGAAGGACTCCTTGTCCACCAGGCGCTTCTCGGCGGGAATGCACTCCTCGTGCACCCATTTGCGCACCTTGGCGCGGATGGCCTTGGCCTCGTCCGGGATCTCGAAATCAATCGACATGGTGTTTCCTCAACTGTGGTTTTTCTGGTTGCCCACAAGGTGCGGGCTTCCCGGGCTTTGGGCAAGGTCAGGAATTGTACGGAGGCGCCACCAAACCCCGGTCATACCGGCGAAGGCCGGTATCCAGATCATAGGACTCGGAAATTCAGGAAAGGCAGCTCCTCGGATCGGCGATCAGTTCACAGCCCTACGAACTGGACCCCGGCCTCCGCCGGGGTGACCGGTGGGGGATATTGCATTCCCCGCGCCCCGGTCCAATCATCGGGCAAACGGAGTCACCCCCATGCGCGCCCTGAAAATCCTGGCCCTCGCCGCCCTCACTGCAGCAGCCCCGGCCATGGCCCTCGCTGCGGGCCTGAGTTTCTCGGTCAGCTTCCCGGCCTCGGTCCAGCCCGCGCCGCAGGACGGCCGGCTGATCCTGCTGATCTCGCGCAAGGCCGAGGGCGAGCCCCGCCATCAGGTCACGCCGGAATCGGCCCTGCCCAACCCCTATATCTTCGGCCGCAATGTCAGCGGCCTGAAGCCCGGTCAGAGCGCCATCATCGACGCCGGCGCCTTCGGCTGGCCGGCCCGCAGCCTCTCGAAACTCAAGGCCGGGGACTACACGATCCAGGTGGTCCTCAACCGCTATGAGACCTATCGCCTTGAGGGCGGCCAGGTCGTCCAGCTGCCGCCAGACCGGGGCGAGGGTCAGCAGTGGGCCATAAAGCCCGGAAATCTCTACTCAAAGCCCGTGCGGATTCACCTGGACCCGGCCAGGCCCGCCACCATCAAGCTGGCCCTGACACAGACCAATCCCGCCATCGCCCCCAAGCCCGACACCCCTTACGTCAAACACTTCCGCATCAAGTCCGAGCGCCTGTCCAAGTTCTGGGGCCGGCCGGTCTATCTGGGCGCCCATGTCCTGCTGCCCGAGGGATATGAGGCCCATCCGAACGCCCGCTATCCCCTGATGGTCTTCCACGGCCATTTCCCCGACGACATTTCCGGCTTCCGCACCACCCCGCCGGACCCGGACCTCAAGCCCGACTATTCCGAGCGCTTTCACCTGGCCGGCTATAACCGCATCCAGCAGCAGGAGGCTTACGCCTTCTACCAGCGCTGGATCTCCAAGGACTTCCCCCGCTTCCTGGTGGTCGAGATCGACCACGCCAACCCCTATTACGACGACAGCTATGCGGTGAATTCGGCCAATCTCGGCCCCTATGGCGACGTCATCAATTACGAGCTGATCCCCGAGATCGAAAAGCGCTTCCGGGGTCTGGGCCAGGGCTGGGCCCGGTTCACCTATGGCGGCTCCACCGGCGGCTGGGAGGCCCTGGCCACCCAGGTCTTCTATCCCGACATGTACAACGGCGCCTTCGCCGCCTGTCCCGACCCCATCGACTTCCGGGCCTATACGGTGGTCAATCTCTACAAGGACCAGAACGCCTATACCCTGGCCGGCCAGTCGACCTCCATCGAACGCCCCGCCATCCGCAATTACATGGGCGAGATCTTCGCCACCCAGAGGGACTCAAACCATCAGGAGCTGGCCATTGCCGACAAGGGCCGCTCGGGCGGGCAGTACGACATCTGGCAGGCGGTCTATGGCCCCCGGGGCGCCGACGGCTATCCCCAGCCGATCTGGGACAAGCTGACCGGCCAGATCGACCCCAAGGTCGCCGCCTACTGGCGCGACAATTACGACCTGACCCACATCATCGCCCGCGACTGGAAGACCCTGGCCCCCAAGCTGAACGGCAAGATCCACATCTATGTGGGCCGCGGCGACAACTACTTCCTGACCAACGCCGTCTTCTACGCCCAGGACACCCTGCAATCCCTGAAAGACCCCGCCTTCGACGGCGAGTTCGCCTATGGCGACCGGGACGAACACTGCTGGAACGGCCAGTCCCCTAACCACCTGTCCCGCCTGCACTATAACTTCCAGTACCTGCCGAAGATCCTGGACCGGATCGCCAAGACGGCGCCGGCCGGGGCGGATGTGACGAGCTGGCGGTATTAGGGGGGCGGCCAGCTCCCAATGCTGGCCCGATCCTTGCCGTGTAACGGCTGATGAGTCCCGTTTCGGGACGTTGGGCGGGGCTTTGGCATGACCCAGACGGCAGGTGAGATCCGGGCGCTGAATACGGTGCGGGGGCTGGCGGCCTTGATGATCGCCCTGCTGCATGCGCCGGTGGCCTTCGGGGTGCGGGAGCTGTTTCCCCACGCCAATCTGGGGGTCGACCTGTTCTTTGTGCTGTCGGGCTTCGTGATCGCCCATGCCTATGGGCCGCGGATTGACGGGGGCATGACCCTGGCGCGGTTTGGCCAGCTGCGGCTGGCGCGGCTGTATCCCCTGATCGTGCTGGCGACCTTTGTGGGCTTTGCCCTGTGGGCTGTGCGGATTGCGGTGAACCACCTGCCGGTGACCCAGCACGCCCTGCTGGCCCTGCCCCTCAACCTGTTCCTCTGCCCTGCGCCGTCGGATTCCGATCCCGGCGGAGTCGCCTTTCCCTTCCTGCTGCAGGCCTGGTCCATCACCTGGGAAATCGTGATGTATCTCAGCTTCTTCCTGTGGCGGCGGTATCTGGGGCGTGGGGCCTGGGTGGTCAGCGTCATCGGCGGGGTGACCCTGTGGGCCCTGGCTGTGGTCTATGGCCGGCTGGACGGGGGCTGGACGACCGAGACCTTCTTCATCGGCGGCGCCCGGGCAGTGTTCGGCTTCTGGACCGGGGTGGCCATTGGCCGGCTGCGCATCCGGGAGGACGGGCCGAGCCTGTCGCCCCTGGCCGACCGGGCCCTGATGGCGGGCGCCAGCCTGGCGGCGGCGGCCATGCTGATCTACGCCATCTTCATCTCGCCGACCTATTGGTGGGCCGACGCCCTGGGGGTGACCATCGGCGTGCCCCTGGTGCTGGCGGCCCTGGTCCTGCGGCCCCAGAAGTGGCTGGAGAACTGGCTGGGCGACCGGGTGGGCGAGGCTTCATACTCGCTCTACATGCTGCACTTCATGACCCTGGACCTGCTGGGCACGGTGCTGCGGCGCCTGCCGCCGATTGATCCGACCCTGCACATCGTCCTGGGCCTGGCCTGGATGACCGGGATCGTCGCCGCCAGCTGGTGCGTCTGGCGCTGGGTGGAGACGCCCCTGCGGGTCTATTTCAGCCAGCCGATAGCTTCAAACTCCGGTCACCCCGGCGAAGGCCGGGGTCCAGTTCATAAGGCTGTGGGCCAGTCCAGCGCCCGATGAGCAGGCTTTCCGGAGAAGCCCCGCCCTACGAACTGGATACCGGCCTCCGCCGGTATGACCGGTATAAAACCTAGACCGCCAGTCGGTAGACCCGCCGGGCGGTTCCGGCGAAGAGGGCGGCCTTTTCGTCGTCGCCGGCGCCCCGCGCCAGGACCTTGAAGGCGTTCCACAGGACGTCATAGGTGCAGCTGCCCAGGTCCACGGGGAAGTTGCTCTCGAACATGCAGCGCTCGGGTCCGAAGGCCTCGATGCAGGTCTCGATATAGGGCCGCCATTCCGCCGCCAGACCTTCAGATGAGGTGGGCGGATCCGACATGAAGCTGTCAAAGCCCGGGAAGACCATGGCCAGGCCGCCCAGCTTGACGTTCACCTTCGGCGACTTCGCAAGTTCACGGATATTGTCCCGCCAGATCCCGAACCGTTCGTCCCGCTTCCCCGCATAGGCGCCAATGCCAAGCGGCGTGCCCACATGGTCCAGGACGATATCGGTGTCGGGGAAGGCCCGGGCCAGGCTGATCAGGTCGGGCAGCTGGGGCTCGAGCATCCAGGCGTCGAAGGAGAGGTTCAGCGGCGCCAGCTGCGCAAAGCCCTTGCGGAAGTCGTCGCTGAGATAGAGGCCGGGTCCCATGCGGTGCAGGGGCCCCAGGACATCGGGGTCGGCGTCGGCTGAGGCGCTCTGGCGTATGCCCCGGAAGCGGCCGCCGCCAGCGGCGATGTGGGCCTCGAGCACCCGGGCCACCGGGGCGCCGAGCTTGAGGTCCGCATGGCCGACGATTCCGGCGCAGGCGCGGATGTCGCCGAACCGGCCGCTGGCGGTGACGGCGGCCACGCCATTGACGAACTCGGTCTCGCCCACGGGCTTCAGCTCAGCCGGGCCGTCGGCGCGGTACATGGAGCCGCACTCCATATAGACCGTGCCGATGACCTTGTGGCCGCACTGCATGTCGGCGACCAGCTCCTCGGTCATGTAGCGGGGCGACATGCGGATAATGTGCTCGAAGCCATGTTTTGGCGGCGGCAGGGCGGCGATGGCTGAGGCGGGCCGGTCCCACAGGTGATGGTGCGGATCGATGATCGGCAGGTCGGGCTCGAGAATGGGCTCGCGGGCTTGGGTCATCTGGGCCTCCCTCTGTGCATATCATCCTGGCGTCCTGGGGACGTCTTTGCGCCACCCTGCCCGGCTCGTCATGTCCGGGCAAGGGCTCCTGCGGCTTGCCCTTGGGACCGCATCGCGCCATCTAGGGGCATGGACTTCATCAACGCCCTCCCAAACTCCGGTTCGCTGATCACCTTCTTCCAGGTGGTGATGATTGATCTGGCCCTGGCCGGAGACAATGCCGTGGCCGTGGGCCTGGCGGCGGCGGGCCTGCCGGTGGACCAGAGGCGCAAGGCGATCATCTACGGCCTGCTGGGCGCCGTGGTCATGCGGATCGGCTTCGCCCTGATGGCGGTCTTCATGCTCAAGCAGATCGGCCTGCTGCTGGCCGGCGGCATCCTGCTGATCTGGGTCTGCTGGAAGATGTGGTCCGAGCTGCGCGAGCAGCACGCCGAAGAGACCGCCCAAGGGGAGCAGGCCCTCGAAGACGCCACCGGAGTCGAGATCACCAATGAGGTCGCGACCACCAAGCCCCAGGCCAAGACCCTGGGTCAGGCCCTGACCCAGATCCTGATGGCGGACGTCGCCATGTCCCTGGACAATGTCCTGGCCGTGGCCGGCGCTGCGCGGGAGCACCCGCAGGTCATGGTGGCCGGCCTGCTGATCGCCATCACCCTGGTGGGCTTCGCCGCCAGCTATATCGCCCAGCTGCTGCACCGTTTCCGCTGGCTGGGCTATCTGGGCCTGGCCATCGTCTTCTATGTGGCCCTGCACATGATGTGGGAAGGCCACAGGACCGTGGTCATCGACCTCAAGGGGGTCGAGGCCTACAACGCCGCCATGCCCGACCTGCTGGACATCTCGGCCGCCGAAACCGCCGAACGCAACCACCAGCGGAAGTGACCGGACTTTCCCCGGTCAGTTCTTCGTCGGGATGATGACCGGCAGGGTTTCGTAGCCCTTCACGAAGACCGAGTGGGTGCGCTGGGGTTCGGCCACGACGCGGACTTCCGGGAAGCGCTTGAGAATCTCGTCCCAGATGATGGTCAGCTGCAGCTCGGCCAGGCGGTTGCCCACGCAGCGGTGAACGCCGAAGCCGAAGGACATGTGGTGGCGGGGCCTTTCCCGGTCGATCAGATAGGCGTTGGGGTTCTCGATGACCTCTTCGTCGCGGTTGCCCGAGACGTACCACATGACCACCACATCGCCCTTCCTGATCATCTTGCCGTTCAGCTCGAAGTCGCGGGTCGCCGTGCGGCGCATGTGGGCGAGCGGGGTCTGCCAGCGGATGGTCTCCGACACCATCGACGTGATCAGGGACGGGTTGGCCCGCAGCTTGGCGTACTGCTCGGGATACTTGTTCAGGGCGTAGATCGAGCCGGAAATGGTGTTCCGGGTGGTGTCATTGCCGCCGATGATCAGCAGGGCGACATTGCCGTGGAACTCGTGGATGTCCATGTCCCGGGTCTGCTCGCCATGGGCCAGCATGGAGATCAGGTCATTGGCCGGCGGCTCGTTGAGGCGGGCGTTCCAGAGCCCGGTGAAGGTGTTGAAGCACTCGCTGATCTCGGTGCGCTTCTGGTCCCAGCTGGTGACCGGGCCGTGCCCCGGCGCATTGGTCATCATGTCGGACCAGTGGGTCAGCTTGCGGCGGTCCTCGAAGGGGAAGTCGAAAATGGTCGCCAGGGTCATGGCGGTCAGTTCCTTGGAGACCAGATCCACCCAGTCGAACTCCTGGCCGATGGGCAGGCTGTCAAGGATCAGGCCGGCCCGCTCGCGGATGATCGGCTCGAGCCTGTGCAGGTTGGCCGGCGCCACCACCGGGCTGACCGTCTTGCGCTGCACGTCGTGCTTGGGCGGATCCATGGCGATGAAGCTGGGGCGGGTCGGCCGGTTGGAGTTCTCGGCCTTGGCTTCCAGCGAGACCAGGGTGATGCCGTCGGCCGACGAGAAGACCTCATGGTTGGTGTCCACCGCCATGATGTCGTTCCACTTGGTCACCGACCAGTAGGGTCCGAAGGCGCTGTCGGCCACATAGTGGACGGGGTCTTCCTTGCGCAGGCGCTCGAAATAGGCCCAGAGCTTGTCCTCGGTGAACAGCTCCGGCCGGGCGGGATCAAGGGTTTCCAGCGGCAGGCCATAGGCCTTTGCGCGGGTCTCTGCGGAAATATCGATGGCGCCGTCGCTCATGAGAAGTCTCCCTGAATTTCGGTCCGGCGATGGCCGCCGGCAGGACTCTGATGGTCCGATCGTCACATGACGACAATCCGAACGCTGTTTTGCAAGGGAAACCTCCCATCCGCGGCGGATTGATCTATTCTGTCGCCTTGCACCCTGGAGACCCGGACCATGAACCGCGACGCCCTGAAACCCTTGATCCTGGCCGCTTCGGTGATCT
Organism: Alphaproteobacteria bacterium PA2; assembly: GCA_002256425.1. Taxonomy (NCBI): domain Bacteria; kingdom Pseudomonadati; phylum Pseudomonadota; class Alphaproteobacteria; species Alphaproteobacteria bacterium PA2. The sequence continues at coordinate 2,537,508 of NKIZ01000001.1, forward strand.
GCGGGGTCAGCTACATGGCCAGCTGGAACCTCGACCTGCCGCCCCTGGCCGGCATGGTCTGGAAGGGATCGGGGGTCGCCCTGCTGGCGGTCTGGGCCGCCCTGTCGGCGCGGAACCGGGCCGGATGGGAGATCACCGCCATCATGGGTTTCGGCGCCCTGGGCGACGTCCTGCTGGAGGCCATGGGCATGATCCCCGGCGCCCTGGCCTTCCTGGTGGGGCACAGGATCGCCATCGGCCTCTATCAACGCTATCGGCGGCCCAACCTGACCCGCAGCCAGATCGCCCTGGCCCTGACCCTGATCCCGGCTGTGGTGCTGATCGCCTTCTTCCTGCCCACGGTCCGCAGCAGCGCGCTGGGCATAGCCATCTACGCCCTGGTGCTCAGCCTGATGGCGGCCACGGCCTGGACCAGCCGCTTCCCGCGCTATCAGGTGGGCCTGGGCGCCATGATGTTCGTGGTCTCGGACCTGCTGATCTTCGCCCGCAGCGGCCCCCTCCAGGGCGCCGCCTGGGTGGGGTTCGGCGTCTGGATCCTCTATTATTTCGGCCAGCTGATGATCTGCCGGGGCGTGGTCAACACCCTGCCCGTCCTCGAAGCCGAGGACGAAGCCAGGGCTCAGGAGGCCCCGCCGAACCTTTCGGCCCATTCCGCCACCTGAGCATCCTCGACCTTGCGGAACAGGACCTCCGGCGCCTTCACCGGCCGCCCGGGGGGCAGCAGCTTCAGGGCGTTTTCCGCCGTCGGCCAGGCCCCCGGGACACTCTCACCCACCCCGCCGGCAATGGCCTCGGCGGCGAAGGGAATGAAGGGCTCTGACACCCTGGCGAACAGGGCCACCAGATTGAGCCCCGTGCGCACGGCCACAGCGGCGCGGTCTCGGTCGGTCTTCACCGCCGTCCAGGGGGCGGCTTCGGTGAGGTACTGATTGCCCAGCACCCATAGCTGACGCACAGCCTGGCAGGCCTTGCGCATTTCAGCCGCATCGAGCATGGCGGTCAGTTCTGCAAGCTTTTCAGCCACATCGGCCGCCAGCTTGATTTCCAGAGGACCATCCTCGCCACCCTCGGGAACCACGCCTTCGAAGCGGGTCTCGGTGAATTTGAGGATACGGTTGACGAAATTGCCCAGCACGTCAGCCAGGTCGGCGTTCACCTGGGCCTGGAACTGCTCCCAGGTGAAGGTGGCGTCGCTGCTCTCGGGCGTATTGGCGGTCAGCCACCAACGCCAGTAGTCGGCGGGCAGGAGATCCAGCGCCGTATCCATGAAGATGCCGCGCTTGTGGGTGGTCGAGAACCGGCCGCCGTAATAGTCCAGCCAGTTGAAGCCCTTGAGGGTGTCCACCAGCTTCCAGGGTGCATTGTCCGCCGGCCGCCACTTGCCGTCCGGGTCGAGGATCTCGTTCACCCCGATCAGGGTGCAGGGAAAGCCCACAGTGTGGAAGGGCACATTGTCCTTGCCCATGAACTCCACATAGGTGACGTCCGAAGACTCCGGGCCCCGCCACCAGGTCTCCCAGTCGCTGTCTGCCGCCTTGCCGCCGGGCGCCTTTGCGTCGGCCCATTCCCAGGTGGCGGCGATGTACTCGATGGGGGCGTCAAACCAGACATAGAAGACCTTGCCCTTGAGGCCTTCGGCGTCCGGCTTCACCCCTTGCGGGTTCGGACCCCAGTCGGCAGCGTTGACCGGCACGCCCCACTCCAGATCCCGGGTGATGCCGCGATCCTGCAGGCCCTCATCCAGCCATTTCTGGGCGATGGAGGTGACCAGGACCGGCCACTCCCCCTTCTTGCCGTTGATGATTTCCTGAAGCCGCGGGGCGAATACCGTCTGCTTCAGGAAGAGATGCTTGGCGTCGCGGATCTCGATCTCGGTGGAGCCCGACACTGAAGAGCGCGGCGAGATCAGGTCCACAGGATCCAGCTGACGGGTGCAGTTGTCGCACTGGTCCCCCCGGGCGGCGTCATAGCCGCAGTGCGGGCAGGTGCCGACCACATAGCGGTCGGGCAGGAAGCGCCTGTCGGCCAGGGAATAGACCTGCTTGGTCACCCGCTCCTCGATGAAGCCGCGCTCCCAGAGGGTCTGGGCGAAGCTCTGGGTCAGCTGGCGGTTCTGCGGCGAGGAGGACCGGCCGAAATGGTCCCAGCTGAGGCCATATCTGCGGCCAAGGTCATGCTGGATCTGGTGCTGCTCGGCGCAGAAGGTCGCCACGTCCTGGCCCGCAGCGGCGGCGGCCAGTTCGGCCGGGGTGCCATGTTCGTCCGTGGCGCAGATATAGAGGGTCTCGACGCCCCGGGCGCGCTTGTACCGGGCGAAGACGTCGGCGGGCATCATGGATCCCGCGAGGTTCCCCAGGTGCTTGACGCCGTTGATGTACGGCAGGGCTGAGGTAATCAGGACGCGGGTCATGGAAGCTCTCGAAATGAGGAGGAGCCCGGCTTATAGGGCGCCGCCCCGGCCGATTGAAACCCCGGACCTGAACCTGCGCATCCCGATACCGTTTTTCGCTAGCCTTCCCCAACGGGATGGGCCAGATTTCCCTATACGCAAAATGGGGAGGGTGTTTCCGTGTTTAATCGCATCAACTGGGTTGCAGTAACGGTCACAGTCATCGCCTTGGAAGGCCTTGGATTTGTCTGGTACGCCATGCTGTTCGGCGATGTCTGGACCGCAGCCTACACAGAGTCATTCGGACGCGCCCCGGTAGAGGGCGATATGGCGGTCATGCGCAGCCTGGGCATGGTCAACACCCTGATCCTGAGCCTCGGGCTGGCGGTCCTGCTGCCGAAACTGGGGGCGACGGGCCTCAAAGCGATCAAGTTGGCCGTTATGATCTGGTTCGCCTTCGGGTTCACCACCATGGCCATCGAATACCTCTATATGGGCGTCGGCCTGAAGCTTGTGGGGCTCAACATGGCCTATCAGCTGGTCGCCTATCTGGTCGCCGGGGCCATCATTGGCTGGCTGCCCGGCAGGGCCTCCGCCGCCCCTGCTGAAGAATGATCCCGGGGCTGCAATTTCCCACTTAACCTGCGCCCCCCCCGGACTATAACGGGGGTCACAATACCGGAGGGGGTTGCATGGTAATTTGGGTGAAGCGCTTGACGGCGGCTGTTGCAGCCGCGGCCAGCCTCGCAGTTGCCGGATGTGGGAAGGCGCCGTCTGATGAGCCGAAAATCCTGCATCTTTACAACTGGTCGGACTATATCGACCCCAAGATCCTGACAGACTTCACCTCCGAGACCGGCATCAAGGTCGTTTACGACACCTACGACTCCAACGAGATCCTCGAGACCAAGGTCCTGCAGGGTCAGACCGGCTACGACATTGTCGTCCCGTCCAATCACAACATCCCGCGTTACATCACTGCCCAGGCCCTGGCGCCGCTGGACAAGAGCCAGCTGAAGAACCTGGGCAACCTGTGGCCCAAGATCATGGCGCACATGGATCCCTTCGATCCGGGCGCCAGGTACACCATCCCCTACATGTGGGGCACGGTGGGCATCGGCTATAATCCTGAAGCCCTGGCCAAGCGGCTTCCCGGCGTGAAGATCGACTCCTGGGCCATAGCCTTTGACCCCAAGATCCTGGCCAAGCTGCAGGATTGCCGGGTCTACTGGCTGGACGCTTCAGAGGACATGTTCGCCGTCGCCCTGAACTATATGGGTCGCGATCCGAACTCGAAGTCCGTCGCAGACTACAAGGCCGCCGCCGGCATGATGTCCGCCGCCCGGCCCTATGTCCGCAAGTTCCACTCGTCCCAGTACATCGACGCCCTCGCCAATGGGGATATCTGCCTGGCCGTCGGTTACTCTGGCGACATCCTCCAGGCCAAGGACCGGGCTGAAGAGGCCGGGGGCAAGGTCAAGGTGGCCTACGCCATTCCCAAGGAAGGCACCCAGATCTGGTTTGACGTCTTCGCCATGCCAAAGGACGCTCCCAATACCGGGGCAGCCTATACCTTCCTGGACTATATGATGCGGCCGGACGTAATCGCCCGCGCCTCGAACTTCACAAAATATGCCAACGCCAATTCGGCCTCCACAAGCCTGGTGGAGGCCTCGGTCCGTGACGACCCGAACGTCTATCCGACCGACGAGGTCTTCAAGCGGCTGTTCGTAACCACCGGCAAGGAAGAGGACCTGCTTCGCGAGGTCAATCGCCAGTGGGTCCGGGTCCAGACGGGGCAATGACCGCATCCAGCCGCCTGAATATTGGCGCCGTCCGCTTCAGTTTTTCCCCCTGGGAAGACCCTGCCGCCAAGCCCCTCATCAGGTTCGATGGGGTCGTGAAGAAGTTCGGCGACGAGGTTGCGGTCAACGGCGTCTCCCTGGACATCTACGAGAAGGAGTTCTTCGCCCTGCTCGGCCCGTCCGGCTGCGGCAAGACCACCTTGATGCGGATGCTGGCCGGGTTCGAAACCCCGGATGAGGGTCGCATCACCCTGGAGGGCGAAGACATTCTGGACAGGCCGGCCCACAGGCGGCCGGTGAACATGATGTTCCAGTCCTACGCCCTCTTCCCCCATCTGAATGTCGAAAAGAACATCGCCTTCGGCCTGAAGCATCTGCCCAAGGCGGAGCGGACGGACCGGGTCCTTGAAATGCTGGCCCTGGTACGCCTGGAGGGCCTTGCCCGGCGCAAGCCTGACCAGCTGTCCGGCGGCCAGCGCCAGCGCGTGGCCCTGGCCCGGGCCATCGCCCCCCGCCCCCGGCTCCTGCTGCTGGATGAGCCCCTGGCGGCCCTGGACAAGAAGCTGCGCGACGAGACCCAGTTCGAACTGGTGGCCCTGCAGGAGCGCCTGGGCATGACCTTCATGGTCGTCACCCATGACCAGGAAGAGGCCATGGTGATGTCGACCCGGGTCGCGGTCATGGACAAGGGCCAGATTGTCCAGGTCGGCCGCCCCTCCGAGGTCTATGAAACCCCCAACAGCCGCTATGTGGCCGACTTCATCGGCGAGGTGAACCTGTTCGAAGCCCGGGTGACCTCGGCCGACGGCAAGGTCCTGAAGCTGGCCGGGGAGAACTGTCCCGCCGGCTATGAAGTAAGCGAGGATGACCTGTTGGCCCGGGGAACGCCAGTCTGGCTGGCGGTCCGCCCGGAAAAGATCCAGGTCAGCCAGGACCGCCCCCCGGCCGGTGCAGGGCCTGTGGCCAATGGCATGGCCGGCAAGGTCGCCGACATCGGCTATCTGGGCGACTGGACCACCTATCTGGTGACCGTGCCTGGCGGCATGACCGTCCGCGCAGCCAGGGCCAATTCGGCCCGGGTTGTCGAGCGGCCCATCGACTGGGACGATGAGGTCTGGCTGAGCTTCAGCCCGGACGCGGCTGTGGTGCTGACCGCTTGACCCGGCCGCGCACGCCCCGGCGAGGCCTGGCCGCCCTGGCGCCCTTCCTGTGGCTGGCGGCCTTCTTCCTGTTTCCCTTCGTCCTGGTGGCGAAGCTGTCCCTGTCGGACATTGCTCTGGCCATACCGCCCTATGCCCCGCGCCTGGACCCTTCAGAGGGGCTGGCGGGCCTGGCGACCTTTGCCCGAGGCCTGGATTTCGACGCCTACCGGCACATGATCGAGGACGGGGTCTATGCGGCCTCCTACCTGTCGAGCCTGAAGTTCGCGGCCATTGGTACAGGCATATTGCTGCTGGTCGGCTATCCCATGGCCTATGGCATGTCCCGGTGCGCGCCTGGGATGCGCCAGGCCCTGCTGATGATGGTGGTCCTGCCCTTCTGGACCAGCTTTCTGATCCGCATCTATGCCTGGATCGCCATCCTGAAGCCGGAAGGCCTGCTCAACGCCCTCCTGGCCTGGCTGGGCCTCCCGCCGGTCGCCCTGATGGACAACGACCCTGCGGTCTATATCGGCCTGGTCTACGCCTACCTGCCCTTCATGGTCCTGCCGCTCTACAGCGTGCTCGAGCGCCAGGATGAGAGCCTGCTGGAAGCAGCCGCCGATCTGGGCTGCACCCGGTTCGAGACCTTCTGGCGGGTGACATTCCCCATGTCACTACCCGGTGTGGCGGCAGGCGCCCTGCTCTGCTTTATTCCGATGGTCGGAGAATTCGTCATTCCGGACCTGCTGGGCGGCTCGTCCACCCTGATGCTGGGCAAGACCATCTGGACCGAGTTCTTCGCCAATCGCGACTGGCCCGCCGCCTCGGCCGTCGCCATCATCCTGCTGGCCACCCTGATCGTTCCGATCATCATCTATCAGCGCCAGCAGGCCAGATTGCTGGACGCCCGATGAAGCGCGGCCCGTCACCCTTCAATTTCGCCTCGATCGTGCTGGGCATGGCCTTCCTGTACCTGCCGATCATCCTGCTGGTGGTCTTCTCGTTCAACGCCAGCAAGCTGGTGACCGTCTGGGGCGGCTTCTCCACCCGGTGGTATGGCGCCCTTTTCCAGGATCAGCAGATGCTGGACGCCATCGGGGTCACCTTGCGGGTCGGCCTGGTGTCGGCGACCGTGGCGACCTTTCTGGGAACCCTGGCGGCCCTGGCCCTGTCCAGGGTCGGCGGCTTTCGGGGACGCCTGCTGTTCTCCGGAATGATCTATGCCCCCCTGGTCATGCCAGAGGTCATCCTGGGCCTGTCCCTCCTGCTTCTGTTCGTCGCTGTCGGCGCGCCCAGGGGCATCTGGACCGTGACCGCCAGCCACGCCACCATGACCATGTGCTATGCCGCCGTGGTCATCCAGGCCCGGCTGGTCAGCTTCGACAAGTCCCTGGAAGAGGCCGCCCGGGACCTTGGCAGAACACCGATACAGGCCTTCATCGAAGTCACCCTGCCCAACATCGCCCCTGCCGTCATCGCCGCCTGGATGCTGGCCTTCACCCTGTCCCTGGATGATCTGGTAATCGCCAGCTTCACCTCCGGGCCGGGCTCCACCACCCTGCCCATGCGGATCTACAGCCAGGTGCGCCTGGGCGTGAATCCGGAGATCAACGCCGTCTCCACCCTGCTGATCGGCCTGGTCGCCACAGGGGTCATTGCGGCCTATCTGGTCCAGCAGCGCCGCAGGACTGCAGATACCCTCAGCTAGAGCGGCGCAGTCCGGTCAAACCATGGCCTGGCCTGCTCCAGCTGCCCCGCCAGCCGGAACAGGGTCGCCTCATCGGCCATCCGCCCGACGAACTGAAGCCCGATCGGCAGGCCGCCGGCGCTCCAGCTCAGAGGCACGGTCATGGCCGGCTGGCCGGTATTGTTGAAGGCCTGGGTGTTGGGCATGAAGTGGAACAGCCGCTCCACGAAGAGCGAGACATCCTCGGTCAGATGGCCCACCGGAATGGCCGGGCAGCCCAGGGTCGACAGCAAGAGCACGTCATAGTCCTGGAACAGCCGCGCCACGGCCCGGCCATAGGCATGGATCGCCGCCAGACCCCTCACATAGTCGGACCCTGAAACGCCCTTGCCCCGGCGATACATGCCCCAGGTCAGGGGCTCGAGTTCATGGTCGGCGATCGGCCGTCCGCGACGGTCAGCCTCGGCGTCAACATTGGCGGTGACCGAGGCGGCGATCACATTGCCCGCCGCCAGCTGCATGGCCGCCAGGTCGCCGGGCACGGTCACCTCCTCGACAATGTGGCCCAGGGACTCGCACAGCTTCGCCGCATCCAGGACAGCGGCCTTGCACTCCGGATCCAGGGCCGGCGCCGCCAGGGCGGCAGTGGTGAAGCCGATCCGCAGGGCGCCGGGGGGCCTCAGGACCTCATCGGCAAAGGGCTTTTGCGGTGCGCTCAGGTAGTACGGGTCGCCGGCCTGGGGCTGGCAGGAAATGTCCAGCAGGATGGCGCTGTCGCGAACCGAGCGGGTCACGGCGTGCTGGATGGAAGCGCCGCCCCACCCCTCCCCTGCAGGCGAAAAGGACACCCGCCCCCGGGAAGGCTTCATGCCGAACAGGCCGCAGGCCGAGGCCGGGGTGCGGATCGAGCCGCCGCCGTCGCTGGCGTGGGCCGCCGGCACAATGCCCGCCGCCACAGCTGAAGCCGCCCCGCCTGACGAGCCGCCTGGCGTCCGCGAGACGTCCCAGGGATTGCGGCAGGGACCCAGCAGGACCGGCTCGGTCACCGGCACCAGTCCGAATTCCGGGGTATTGGTCTTGCCGAAGATCACCAGACCGGCGGCCTTGTAGGCGCTGGTCAGGGCGCTGTCCGTGGGCGAGACCACGTCCTTGAGCATGGCCGAACCGCTGGTGGTGACCGTCCCGGCCATGGCCGCGCCCAGGTCCTTCAGCAGGTAGGGAACTCCGGCCAGGGGGCCTTTCGGGGTCTGATCCGCCAGAGCCTTCCGCGCCAAGTCGGCAAGGTCGGTGGTCACAGCGTTCACCGCCGGATTGACCTGCGCCATCCGGGCCACGGCCGCGTCCAGCAGTTCGACGGGAGACACCTCGCCCCTGGTCACCAGTCCCGCCAGTCCGACAGCGTCGTGTTTGCGATAGTCCTCGAACTTCATGGCCGTGCTCCCTTTTGGTTTTCCCCAGAGGATCACAGGTCAGACCGCCTTCCAAGCCGGGATCATCGTCTCGCGCCTTGCCCCGGAGGCCGGGTCATGGCATTCGACCGCCCTTGGGGCCGGCTTAGCTCAGCTGGTAGAGCAGCGGTTTTGTAAACCGAAGGTCACGGGTTCGATTCCTGTAGCCGGCACCACAGCGCCCCGAACGTTTTCGCAGTCAGACTTGACCCTGCGCGATCACGCGCACGGCCGTCGCCAGCTTGAGGACATCGGCTTCCGTCGTGAACAAGGCCGGGGTGACGCGCACGCAAGCCCCGCCGGCGAGCCCGGTGCGATGCACCGTGAATATGCCGAACTGATCCAGAAGGCGTCTGGCCAGGGCGACATTGTCCGCCTCGGTCGTCCGGCCGGAAAGACGAAAGGCCCCGATGGCGCTGACGAGACGAGAATCGGTCGGTGTGAGGACCTGCACGCCCGCCAAAGAGCGTAAGGGCTCGCTCCAGACCCGGTGCAGGGCTGTCAGGCGTTGCTGCTTGGCCTTAACCCCGATCGCCTCATGGAAATCGATGGCCTCGTTCAGGGCCAGGAAGGCCGCCATATTGGCGGTGCCTGAGTGCACCCGGGCGCGAACATCATCGGGTGGCGTCTGGTCTTCCCCCATGAAGGGGTCGATGTCGCCAATCCGGGCGCGGCGGATATAGAGGACGCCAACCCCCTGAGGGGCGCCGATCCACTTGTGACCGTTCAGGCCGACAAAGTCAGCACCCAGGTCCGGAAGCCGGAAATCAAGCTGACCCCAGGCGTGGGCGCTGTCCAGTATGACATCCACTCCCCTTGCCCTGGCCATGGCCGTGATTTCAGCCACAGGCAGGACCAGGCCATTGCGATGGCTGACATGGGTTAGCAAGATCATCCGGACCTGGGGATGGGAGGCCAGGGCGGCCGAATAGGCATCGATCAAGCCTTGATGGGTCGCGGGCTCAGGCAGGTTCATGCTGATGACGTCAACCTGCCGGCGCACCTTGAGCCAGCGCACGGCCGTTTGCATCGCATCGTAGTCATGGTCGGCGTAAAGCACCGCGTCGCCGGGCCGCAACCGGTTATAGCCGCCGATCAGGGCCTGCAGGGCCTCGGTCGCGCCGCGCGTGAAGGCGATCTCGTCGGGGGAAACCCCCAGCGACGTCGCGGCCCGGGTTCGGACCCGCTCCAGATCCGCGCCATAGCCGCGTCGGGAATAGAAGGACGTTTCCCGGTTCACCCGCCTCAGGTGGCGCTCATAGGCCGCCAGGACGGGCTGGGCCATCATGCCCCAATTTCCGTTCTCCAGCTGAATGGTCTCGGCCGTGACGGTGTATTGGGCGGCGACCTGCGCCCAGTCCCGCTCAGACGCCCCAGCGGCCGGCCCAGCCGCCAGCGCGGCCCCCATGAGACCGCGCCGCGTCAGGGCCAGTGGGTCCGGTCTAGAACCGTGCATCAAGCCGGACGTAGTAGTTGCCGCCATTGGTGTCGTATGGCGCGTTGCGCGAATAGACGAGACCGCGGCTGGCCTGGAAGATCGCCTCGTCGGGATAGGTGTCGAGGACATTTTCCGCGCCAACCTTGATGGCCAGGGTGGGGTTGACCTTATAGGTCACCGCCAGATCGAAGAGGGTCAGGGCGTCAAACTCCTGGAAGATCAGACCCGTGGAATTACCCGTCGAGTCCGTCCAGGCCCCGTAATAGCGGGCTCGGCCAGTCAGCTCGACCGGCCCCAGGGCCCAGCTGGCCGAAGCCGTGAAGTTGTTCTTCGGCCTTGATTCCTCGAACAGGCGCTTCTGGCTGGCATTGGTCGAGATGGAGCCCGCCGTAACCGTCGTCTTGTTGTAGTTGTAGGCGCCCGTGAGATCCAGCTTCCCACCCAGAACCTCGCGGGTATAGGTCCCGACGATGTCCACACCCTTGGTGCGGGTATCGAAGTCGTTGGTGAACCAGCTGATCGACGTAAAGGCCGAGGCGCCCGACACGCCAAGCGCCACGAGCTGAGCCTTGATCGCCGGCGTCACAGCCACGGTGGCCGAGCTGCTGAAGCGCTTTTCGACGTCGATCTGGTAGACGTCCACCGTGGCCGAGAAGCCGCTGCTGTTCCGCCAGACGAAGCCGCCGGTCAGGGTCGTGGATTCCTCCGGCGAAAGCGGCTTGGCGCCCAGGAACGCGGCCACTGGATTGGTCGGCGACAGACGGCCGGCGGTGAACAGCTGCAGGGTCACGGTGTCGAGACCCTGCGAGGTGGAGGTCGAGTTCAGCTGCGCCGGGGTCGGCGCGCGGAAGCCCGTGGAGTACGCGCCGCGCAGGGCGAAATCCGGAGTGAACTCAAAGCGGGTCGCCAGCTTGCCCGTGGTCGTGGAACCGAATTCCGAGAAGTCCTCATAACGGAGCGCTGCACTGGCGGTCCATGCAGAGGTCAGGGAGCCTTCGACATCCACATAGGCCGCATAGCTGGTCTGGTCCCACTCGCCGGCCTGCTGGGCATTGAAGCCCGGGAAGCCGTTGGCGTTGGGCGCGAGGCCCGCCGAAGCCCCTGGACCCACGGCGTAGGAGGCCGTATCGCCCACGCCAATCTGGTAGGTCTCGAGACGGCGTTCGGCGCCGAAGGCCAGGTTGACCGGCTCGGCCAGTCCGGCCATGTCCAGGCGATAGGCGGCGTCGGCGTTGAGGTTGACTTCGGTCTGGGTCAGGCGGCCCAGATAGAAGCTGCGGGGGCTTGCTGGACCCAACGAAGCATTGATCGAGTTGTCGAGGTTGAACTCGGTTTCATTGCGGCCGCGGGAAACGCTGAGGTCCCAGGTGAAGTGCTCATCATCCCGATTCCTGAGACCAGCAACAATATGGTTGTCCTTGGAGTGGATGCTCTCGGTCGGCGTAAACCCGCCCGGATAGATGTTGAGCAGGTTGAAGCCCGGATAGACGGTGGTGGTCTTGAAGATGGAGGGGTTGGCCGCAGGATTGCGCCAGTTGATGTCGTTGACGCCATCGGTCTTGCCCGCAGTGCCAAAGATGTAGGCTTCCCCCACCGCGCCAAGCGGCATGGCTGCGTCCAGGGCGCCGCGATAGGTGGTCAGGTCCGGATTGCCCCACCGCTGCACGGGGTTGTTGACCTGGACCGTCGGGTTGGCGGCGGCGAAAGCGATGGCGTCGGCCCGCTGCCGGGTCCGCGAGGTGAAACCAGCATCCGCCCATTCAGCGGTGGCGTTCAGATGGCCTTCGCCCAGGGCGATGCCGGCCTTGGCGCCCAGCTGGTAGGTTGCCCCGTCGCCCTTGTAGAACTGGGAGCCCTGGGCATAGGCCGCAAAGCCCGGCTTGTCGTCGAGCAGGATATTGATCACCCCGGCAATGGCGTCCGACCCGTACTGGGCGGAGGCGCCGTCGCGCAGGACTTCGATGCGCTTGACGCCGAAGTTGGGCACCTGACCGAGGTCAGCGGACTGGGCCCCGCGCTGCCCCAGGAAGGCTGAGCGGTGCAGTCGCTTGCCATTGATCAGGACCAGGGTCTGATCAGCCGCCAGGTTGCGGAGGGTGGCTGGCCTCACAAACTGCAGACCATCAGAGGTCGGCAGTCGCTGGACGATGAAAGAAGGCACCAGTTGGGCGAGGTTTTCGCCAACCTGGCTGGAGATCGAGGACCGGATGGCCTTCTCGGAGATAACATCGATCGGGGCGAGGCTGGTGAACTGGGTGCGGCTGGTTTCGCGCGTGCCGGTGACCACCAGTTCCTCAACCTTGACGTCGCTCGCCGCTTCGGCGGCGCAAGCGGCGCCGGCTGTCAGTGAAACAAACACGGAAACGGCAGCCAACAGGCTCTGACGATAGCTGTACATTTGATAAGCCCCCAACGCTCAAGATTTGGGCGCCATGTGCCTTGGGACTGCGACATTCCTGCTACAGATCCGTGACGTTTGCGTACCGCCTGCGGAGCTTGGGCGCCGGACAATGCGGGCAGCCGACGGTTTCCCTGGACCGGGGCGCCGCCCGGGTGGGCATATTTCGGTTTCCTGTTTTGATTGGACTTCGAAATCCTGGTCTGGGATTTCGTGTCCTTTAACCGGCGCCACAGCGCCCTTAAGGACCATCCCCTTGGCTGACAAACCCATCGAGGTCTTCATCGACGCCGACGCCTGTCCGGTGAAGGACGAGGTCTACAAGGTCGCCCAGCGCTATGGCCTGAAGACCTGGGTGGTCTCCAACGCCTTCATGCAGATCCCCCAATCGCCGATGATCGTCCGGATGATTGTCGACGCAGGGCCGGACGTGGCCGATGACTGGATCGCCGAGAATGTGAGCCCCGGCGATGTGACCATCACCAATGACATTCCCCTGGCCGAGCGGGTGCTGCAGGCGGGCGGTCACGCCCTGTCGGCCACCGGGCGGCCCTTTACGGAAAACTCCATCGGTCAGGCCATCGCCCAGCGGGCCCTGATGGAGCAGTTGCGGTCGACGGGCGAGTTCACCGGCGGCCCCAAACCCTTCGATCGCAATGACCGGTCGCGGTTCCTTCAGGCCCTGGACGAAGTGATTCAGAAAGAACGTCGAAAACGCGGAATCCGGTGATTGCACGCCCCGCCGGTTGGAGTAGTGACTGGCGCCAGACTTTGAATTTCTGGAGAGACACATGCGCGCCCTTCCCATCGCCGTGGCCATTCTGGGCCTGACCCTCGCAAGCTGCAGCAAGCCGGCCGAGGAAGCCAAGGCGCCCGAATCTGCTGAGGCCCCTGAGGCGGCCGAAGCCCCCGAGGCCGAAGAGGCGGAGGAAGTGACCGAGGCGCAGAAGGCCGCCCTGGTGGCCGCCCTGCCCGCCCCCTACAATGGCGGCGACATCGCCCACGGCAAGCAGCTCTTCGCGGTCTGCAAGGCCTGCCACACCCTGGTGGAGGGCGGGGCCAACATGACCGGCCCGAACCTGTGGGGCGTGTTCGGCCGGAAGGTCGCTGCGTCCACCGGCTTCAACTATTCCGACGGCATGAAGGCTGCGACCTTCAGCTGGGACGCCGCCCAGATGGACAAGTGGATCGAGAAGCCCTCGGCCATGATCACCGGCACCAAGATGACCTATGCCGGCATGAAGGCGCCCCAGGACCGCATCGACCTGATCGCCTATCTCCAGAGCGAAACCAGCGCTCCCAAGGAATAAGCCTATTTGGCGGCGGCGGGCGCCTGCTCGCCGCCTTCATAGGCCTCAATCCTGCGGGCGATGGCCTCTGGTGACTTCGTGTACCGGGCCAGCAGGTTGTAGAAGACCGGCACGATGAACAGGGTCAGCAGGGTCGAGAAGATCGCCCCGAAGAAGATCACAACGCCGATGGTCTTGCGGCTCTCGCCCCCGGCGCCGCCCCACAGGATCAGGGGCACTGCGCCCGCCGCAGCCGAGATCGAGGTCATGATGATCGGCCGCAGACGCAGGGCGGCGCTTTCGATCACCGCCTCCCGCACTGACCGACCCTCATCGCGCAGCTGATTGGCGAACTCGACAATGAGAATGCCGTTCTTGGCGGCTATGCCCACCAGGATGATCAGACCGATCTGACTGTAGGTGTTGAGCGTCGATCCGGCGATCAGCAGGCCGAACAGTCCGCCCAGCGCCGCCACCGGGACGGTCACCATGATGACCAGGGGATGGATCCAGCTTTCGAACTGGGCGGCGAGCACCAGAAACACCAGGAGCAGCGCCATGCCGAAGGCGAGGCCCACGGCGCCGCTGGCTTCCAGATAGTCCCGGGCCGTGCCGCCCCACTTGTAATTTACCCCGGGTGTCTTGCCCAACTCCGCCTTGAAGAAATCCACAGCCTGGCCGACCGTATAGCCGGGGTTAAGCTGGACCGTCAGACTGATGGAGCGCAGACGGTCGACCCGTTCGCGACTGGGGGTATCGCCCCGCACATGGGTGGTCACGACTGAGGACAGGGGTACAGGCGAGCCGTTGGACGTGCGGACATAGAGCCCGTCCAGGTCTGACTCATTCATCCGGTTGGCGCGGTCGGTCTGAAGGATGACGTCATACTCCTGACCAGCCTTCACATAGGTGGTCGCCTTGCGGGACCCGAACATGGTCTCCAGCGCCTTGCCTACGGACTGCGCCGGGACGCCGAGCTGGGCGGCCTTGTCACGGTCCAGGGAGACCAGAAGTCGGGGCGATGTCGGCTCATAGTCCAGCCTGGGCCGGGCCATGCCTGGATTGCCCATGGCCGCCGCCATCAAGGGGCGGACAATCCGTTCAATGTCGGGATACTCATCGCCGAGCACGATGATTTCGACCCCGCCGCCGCCACCACCACCGCCGCCCCGTTGCAGGCTCGGCCTTACCGAGGCGATGGCGCGGACGCTGGTGATGGCGCCGAACTTCTTGTTCATGTCCGCAGCTAGGTCAGGGGACGAGATCTTGTGCTTGGTGTCGTCAGGCAGGGACAGGTTGCCATTGCCGGTATTGAACTGGCTCTGGCCAAACCGCGGCATGCTGTAGGTGTAGAGCGCCGCCGAGCCGTCATTCACATAGGACTGCAGGATCTTTTCGACCTGGGCGCCGGCAGGCAGCATGTAGTCGAAACCGGCCCCCTCAGGGCCCTGGACCGAGATATCGACCCGGCCACGGTCTTCGTTCGGCACCAGTTCCTTCGGAAGGAATACAAAAAGGCCACCGGCGCAAAGGGCCAGACTCACCACCAGCACCATGGAGCCCACCGTCGCCGCCGGGCGGCCCAGCAGGGCCTCAAGGGAGGCGTGGTAGGAGGCGCGCAAGCTGCCCATGCCGTGGTCGACCTTACGGGCCAGCCAGCCTTCGTTCTCGGATTTACGCAGCAGCTTGGAGGCCAGCATGGGCGATAGGCTGAGGGCCAGCAGGGCCGAGAAGCCGACCGCCGCAGAAATGGCCACGGCCAGCTCCACGAACAGCCGCCCGATATAGCCGGGCATGAACATCAGGGGAGCGAAGACCGAGATCAGCACCACCGTTGTGGCGACCACCGCGAAGAAGACCTGCCGCGCGCCGCGCTGGGCGGCGATGACCGCAGGCTCTCCCTCATCCACCCGACGCTGGATGTTCTCCACCACGACAATGGCGTCATCCACTACAAGGCCGATGGCCAGCACCAGGGCCAGCAGGGTCAGCAGATTGATGGAGAAGCCCAGGGGCGCCAGGACGATGAAGGTCGACAATATGCAGATGGGCGCGACGATGGAGGGGATCAGGGCCGCCCGCCATGTGCCCAGGAACACGAAGTTCACCAGGGCCACCAGCACCAGGGACATGGACATGGTGATCCAGACTTCCTGGATGGCGTGCCTTGTGAAGACCGTGAAATCGGTGGCGATCTTCAGCCGCGTGCCTTTGGGCAGGGTCTTGTTGACCTCTTCAACGACCTTGCGCACGCCGTCGGAGATATCCAGGTCATTGGCCTGTGACTGGCGGGTGACGGCAATGCCAACCATGTCCAGACCGTTGGATCTGAACATGCGACGGCGCTCATCCGGGCCTTCCTCGATCCGGGCTATGTCCCCGAGCCGGGTGACATAGGCGTTCAGGTTCGAGGCGCTGGCCGTCGCCGAAGACGCGGCATTGGCTGCTCCGCCTGCCTGGGCGGTGGTGCCCAGGACGCCATTGGACCCGGCGACCGACGTCGTGCTTGCCCGGGTGGTTCCCCCCGCGGTGACCGGCAGACGGGCAAACTGCTCGGGCGTGGAATACCCCCGGGCGACGCGGATGGTGAAGTCCTTGGTGGGCGCCTCCAGGGCGCCAGCCGGCAGTTCCAGGTTCTGTGCGTTGAGGGCCGATTCCACGTCGTCGACAGTAATGCCCCGGGCCGCCATGGCCTTGGGGTCAAGCCAGATGCGCATGGCGTAGATCTGGCCGCCGCCGAGATTGACGGTCGCCACGCCGGGGACCGTGGAGAGCCGCTCGACCAGATAGCGATTGGCATAGTCCGACAGCTGCAGCCGTGTCTGGTTGCTGGACTGGAAGCTGAGGAACATGATCGGTGAGGCGTCCGCATTCGCCTTGGCGATCTGCGGCGGATCCGCCTGATTGGGCAGCTGGGACGAAACCCGGCTGACGGCGTCCCGGACATCATTGGCGGCCGCATCAAGATCGCGGTCCAGGGTGAAGGACACATTGACCCGGCTGACCCCGTCCCGCGAGGTGGAGTTGACCCGGTCAATACCCTGGATCCCCGCTACCTGGCGCTCGATCACCTGGGTGATGCGTTCTTCGACAACTTCTGCCGAGGCGCCGCGATAGGTGGTGGAGACACTGACCACCGGCGGATCCACGCTGGGCAGTTCGCGGACAGACAGGGTGGTGAAGGCGGCCACGCCGACAACGCACAGGATGATCGCCGCGACGGCGGCGAAGACCGGACGCCGGACGGAGAGATCGGAAAGGGTCATTGGGCCGGCCGGCTCGCGCCCTGGGCCCCTTGAGGACCGCCCGCGCCGGAGGGCGCACCAGCGCCGGGCCTGCCGCCGCCCTTGCCCACCGGCCGGATGGGCTGGCCGGGCTGAACCTTGTTGAGACCGTCGGCGACGATCATGTCACCCGCCGCCAGACCTTCCCTGATTTCCACCAGACCGTCCTGACGCACGCCGGTCACCACGATCCGCTGGTCAGCCATCATCTTCTGGCCGACCTTCTGGGCGGCGAAAACAAAGGCATTGTCCCCCTGGACCGAAACCGCTGTCTCGGGCGCGGCGAGCCCAGTACGGTCGCCCTTGGCGATCGCCACATGGAGCATCATGCCGGGCTTGAGGGCCTGGGAAGGATTGGGAAATTCGGCGCGGGCCGTCAGGGCGCGGGTGCGTTCGTCAATGCGGGTGTCCAGCCGGGCG
Source organism: Alphaproteobacteria bacterium PA2 (assembly GCA_002256425.1). NCBI lineage: Bacteria > Pseudomonadati > Pseudomonadota > Alphaproteobacteria > Alphaproteobacteria bacterium PA2. The sequence continues at coordinate 2,554,808 of NKIZ01000001.1, forward strand.
ATCACCCCGTGGACCTCCAGGCCCGGATAGGAATCGACGGTCGCTGTCACGGCCTGCCCCTGGCGCACGGCGGACAGGAAGCGGTCGGGAACCTGGAAATCGACCCGGATGGCGCTGAGATCATCCAGGGTCACAATCGCCGCCCCGGGGTTGATGACTGCGCCGGGGGCTATGTCCGACAGGCCGACAACGCCGGAGAAAGGCGCCCGGATCATCCGGTCGCCCTGCCGCGCCTGGGCGGCGGTCACGTCAGCCTTGGCGGACAGCCAGGCGGCTTCATACTGGTCGACGGCGGCCTTGGAGGCGAAACCCTTCTCGGCCAGGGATTTCCAGCGCAGATAGGCCCGTTCGGCCTGGACCAGCTTGGCCTGGCTCTGAAGGAGCCCGGCGTCCTGTTCCGAGGATTTCAGCTCGACCAGGACCTGGCCCCTGGTCACGGTCTGACCTGGCGTGAACAGCACCCGGCTGACCAGCTGGGTCGTCGCGGCTGAAAGGGTGACAGACTGTCTGCCCTTGGCCACGCCGATGACATCGAGCGTATCGGTGAAAACATGAGGCTTTACGGCGATCAGGGTCACCTGACTGGGCATGCCGCGGCCGCCACGGCCACCGCCGGCTCCACCACCGCCACCGGGTCCGCCTGAGCTCGCTGCAGGCCCGCCGCCACCCGCGCCCTTGGCCGGGGACAGCAGCTTCACGGCGCCTGCGACAATCATCAGGACCAGCACGATCAGTGCGCCTGCGAGGAAAAAGTGACGACGCAACAAGTTGGTGAAGCTCCAGGGGCCGCAGATCGGTGGCCCGACTCTCAAGGACGAAGTGCTCTTTGGGCCTCGAATCTAGGAGCGTCCAGTGTCTGCCGGATGGCGAAATATTTCGAAGTGAAAATAATCGGATTCCGCATACAAAACGGGCGCCCCTTTCGGGACGCCCGCGTGTTTCATACCTGGCGGTCAGACCTCAGGCGTCATAGCCCGGCAGGGCCCGGTCCAGCTTGCGCAGATTACCGGCCCAGCCCAGCTTGCCGCCAATGCCCCGGGACATCTGGTTGCGCACTTCGTTCTGGGCGGCTTCCGGTGCGAACAGCACGTTCTCGCGGCCGGCCGACAGGGCCATGACCTGTTGCTTGCAGGCGCGCTCGAGGAAGAACATCCGGGTCCAGCAGTCGGCGGCGTTCTCGCCGACGGTCAGGGTGCCGTGATTGCGCAGGAGCATCATGTTCTTGGTCCCGATATCGGCCACCAGACGCTCGCGCTCGTCCAGATTCAGGGCGATGCCTTCATAGTCGTGATAGGCCAGGTCCGGCAGGACGATCAGGGCGTGCTGGGACAGGGGCAGCAGGCCTTCCTTCTGCGAGGCCACGGCCACACCCTGGTCGGAATGCAGATGCATCACATAGTGGGCGTCTTCCCGGGCGGTGTGGACCGCCGAGTGGATGGTGAAGCCCGCCGGATTGATGAAATAGGGCGTGTCCTGCAGGATGTTGCCATCCAGATCGATCTTCACCAGGGACGAGGCGGTGATTTCCTCGAACAGCATGCCATAGGGGTTGATCAGGAAGTTATGCTCAGCTCCAGGAAGCCGGGCCGAAATGTGGGTGTAGATCATGTCGTCCCACCCATGCAGGGCGACCAGACGATAGAGGGCGGCGAGATCAACCCGCGCCTGCCATTCCTCGGCGCTGACCTTGCCCTTGAGCGAGATGACGCCAGCCATTGAACCGTCGGCCATGTGAAGCCTCCCTTGGATGTTCGGTTTGATCCTTGTCTGCAAAGTCGCGCCGACTGCGAGCAGCGTCAAGGGTGGAAGGCAGCGACAGCAACTCCCCCCAATCCTCACTCAACTGAAATCAGGGCACAACTCGCTCACTTCAAAAACCCTCAGTAAGCACGCTCAGGCCATCATAATCGTCTTCATCATCGTCCTCATCATGCTCATATCCATATCTGGTTCTGCTGATCGCCTTCGAATTGATCTTCTTCAGCTTTGATATGTGATCATCAAAGTCTATCAATTTTATGTTTCGACTAGCTAGATGTCCGAATTCACCGGCATAAAGTCCGCTAAACGGTGCACTCGTATATCCAATTGATTTGCCAACAAGATTTAAAAGCCAGTTGGCATCCATCGTATTAAGTTTCGCACCAAACTTGATATCTGGTTTCCTTGATATCTTCATATCTACAAATGCTTGAATAAGCATTACACGAATGTGTCCATTATTTGACTTTGAAAGCGCTATCAATAATTGATCTGAAATTCCAATTTCACATACAATCATCAACCAAAGCATCCATACTACTTCGTGATGATGATTCAATGACAACCCCCTACTTATGATCATTTCCGCAACGGACCGCCATCCATCCTTGTCAATTGAATGACCTCTCGCATATCTTTTAGCGACTATAAGACACGCATAGTCTAGTGCGTGTGGATGCTTTTGAACAATTCTTTGAATATTGGATTCTACGAAATCCCAGTTTCCCGATATGTATATACTACTATCATCAAGAGCTCTTAATAATATCTTCATTGGACTGTCAGATCCCACCTCCTTGGAGGTATTTACTGATTCTGATATCGCCCTTTCAATATCATTTACTTCAGACGGAAATCCAAAAATTCGCCCGGTATGATCACGCAACCTCTGGGCCCAAAGATCATTTATCGGATCTAAGCTTGAATATATCTTCGTCTTCTGATCATTCAGATTCAATTCATATGTAGCAAGCACTTCTCTTAGATGAGAAAGAACAGACTGCGCATCATATTCGGTCCTCAATCCAATGTAGTAGTCATCTACATGACGAACTGCGCCAATGATAATATTGTTGACCAATTTCTCCAATTCTTCGTCGATTTTTGATAGGACAAATTCCGCGATTATTCTATAGGCATCCGGCCCTATCAATACACCTCTAGTATTTCCATTTTGGGAATTTCTGACAAAGAAATCTAGCGCATTGAACTGATTTTTCTTGGAGTTTTTATTTGTGTCCGATTTTGACTCAGAAATTCCGTGTGCAGCCCATGCTATAGAATGTGTATATATGCTTGGAAAACATTGAGATATATCGGCCTTTAGTATGTATGGTGAGAATTTTAGATTCTTCGATGTGTGTTTTGACAATTCAGATAGAGAAGGTACTTTAATTGTTCTGTCGTCTAAATGCCCTAAGGGAACAGGTCTTCCAATTGAATAATGGGATTTATTCAATTTTCTTTCAATGAATTTCCATTTCCTCCAAATAAATGTAGAAATATGAAAATATGAAACAATATTTGGAGTCCCAAAGAATCTTCTACTGCCATCATGCTTAGTGCCACTATATCTTATATATTCTGTTCTTCTTTCATGAAACTTTCCGTTGTCTAAATCCGAAACAATTCCGCGAAATGATCTCTCAGAATCTCTGGAGTCAAAACACGGAGGCAAAGTTTCCGGATACAAACCATTGTTCATGAGGCTAAAGCGAGATTTCATGCCTAATCTGTCTCCGAGTACTTTGAACCAAGATTCAATATAGCCAATTCAGAGGCGCGGATTTAATTCACTCAATCTCAGCTAGCTGTCAATTTTTACGCACGGAGAAACTCTCGTTCCTCGCGGATTAACCAACTCCGCAACCGCCCCGGCCGCAGCCTCCAGCCCCGACGTTGTCATCTCCCCAAGTTCGACCACCCCGCACAGGGGGCGTTCGTCCTTGCGGGCCGAGCGGTCATAGGCCGGGTCGTAGTGGTGCTCCATCAGGGCCTCGGCCAGGTCTGCGAAGGCGCCTTCGTCGGCCAGGGCCCGCCAGTCGGTGAGACGCTTCTGCCCGGGATAGACCGGCAGGCGGGCGAAGGCGGCTTCCAGGGCCTGACGGTCCTCGATGATGTCGCGATAGGCGGTCACCAGGTAGCGGGCCCGCTCAGCCCGGGGGGCGTGGACCTCGATGCGCGGGGCGACCTGCATGGCCTTCCACAGCAGGGGCGGCGTCATGATCTGGCCGATCTTGCTGGACTCGGCCTCGACCACCACCGGCCGAGCGGGATCCAGGGCGTCCACGGCGGCCAGCAGCCGGCTCTCGAACATCTTCTGGCTGGGCTGGGGCTTGCCGGCCATGGCGCCGAACAGGGAGCCGCGATGGTGGGCCAGGCCCTCCAGGTCCAGGGTCTGCACCCCGTAGGCGGCCAGGCGGTTCAGTATGTCGGTCTTGGCCGAGCCGGTGTGGCCGTCCAGCAATATGACCTGAAGAGGCGAGGTCTCGTCATAGAGCCTGGTCTGCACAGCCCGGCGATAGGTCTTGTAGCCCCCGGTAAGCAGGGTGACGGGCCAGCCCACCTGATCAAGTATGGTCGCCATGGCGTTGGACCTCTGCCCGCCACGCCAGCAATAGATCAGGGGCTTGAAGCCCGAAGGCCGGTCGGTCAGGGCGTTTTCCAGGTGCTTGGCGATGTTGCGGGCCACATGGGCCGCACCGATCCGGCGGGCCAGGAAACGGGACTCCTGGACATAGATGGTCCCGACCTCGGCGCGCTCTTCGTTGTCCAGGACCGGCAGGTTTTCGGCGCCCGGCAGGTGGTCCTCGGCGAACTCGCCAGGGCTGCGCACGTCGATGATGGCGTCGTATTTCGCCAGGGACGCGGCGTCGACGGCGGAGGTGGTCTGGATGGCCATGGGGATTTGCTAGCACAGCGCGGCGGGGGCATGCGAGCGGCTGGCGCCAGATTGGTGAACCGGGGTATGAGGCGCGGACTTCTTTGCAAGGACGCCCCCATGACCCAGCCCGTGCGCCTGACCTCCCTCGCCCACGGCGGCGGCTGTGGCTGCAAGATCGCCCCGGCGGTTCTGCAGGACATCCTGTCGAAAATGCCGGCGGCCGCCAGCTTTCCCAATCTTCTGGTGGGGACCGAAAGCTCGGACGACGCAGCGGTCTGGAAGCTCAATGACACCCAGGCCCTGGTGGCCACCACCGACTTCTTCATGCCTGTGGTGGACGATCCCTTCGACTTCGGCCGGATCGCCGCGACCAATGCCCTGTCGGACATCTACGCCATGGGCGGGACCCCGATCATGGCCCTGGCCATTGTCGGCATGCCCATCGACAAGCTGTCGCCGGACACCATCGGCCAGATCCTGGCCGGCGGCGCCTCGGTCTGCGCCGCGGCGGGTATTCCCGTGGCCGGGGGCCATTCCATCGACAGTGTTGAGCCGATCTATGGCCTGGTGGCCCTGGGCCTGGTCCACCCTGACCGGGTTCTGAAAAACACCGGGGCCCAGGCCGGGGACGTACTGATCCTGACCAAGCCCCTGGGGGTGGGAATCCTCAGCGCCGCCTTCAAGCAGGAGAAGATCTCCACGGCCGGCTATGACGCCCTGATCGCCTCGACGACCCAGCTGAACCTCGTGGGCCAGGCCCTGGGCGGCATGGACGGCGTCCATGCCATGACCGATGTCACCGGCTTTGGTCTGCTGGGCCACGGCCTGGAAATCGCCCGGGGCTCGGGCCTGACCGCCGTGATCTCTGCCCAGGCGCCCGCCATCCTTCCCGATGTGGAGGCCCTGGCCAAGGACGGGGTGCGAACCGGCGCCTCGGTGCGGAACTGGGCCAGCTATGGCGGGTCGGTGGACGGAGCCGACGCCCTTCCCGACTGGCGCCGCGACCTGCTGTGCGATCCCCAGACCAGCGGCGGCCTGCTGATTTCGGCCGCGCCGGACAAGGCCGATGAGGTCATGGCCCTTGTCCGCGCCGGCGGCTTCGCCAATGCCCGGGTCGTTGGCCGCCTGGAAGCCGGCGGCGGACGCATCCGGGTCGAGGCCTGACCCACACACCGGTCACCCCGGCGGAGGCCGGGGTCCAGTTCATTGGGTTGTGCATTGGTCGGATGCCCAAGGAGCAGCCTTTCCGGAAGGGCCGTGACCTACGACCTGGATACCGGCCTTCGCCGGTATGACCGGGGTTGCTTGGGGACCCTAGCCCTCCGTCCGGACCCTAGCCACGGCGTCCAGCCAGTGGGCGTAGGCGGCCTCTCTCTGGTGGCCGTCAGAACTGGGTTCATGCCGCTCCGTGGTCGGACGGCTGGCGGCGGCTTCTGCGACGTCGGCATAGACCCCGGCGCCTACCCCGGCGAACAGGGCCGCGCCAAGGGCTGTCGTCTCCTGATAGGTGGCCCGTCCCACGGCCACACCGGTCAGGTCGGCCAGCCTCTGGCTGAACCAGGACGAACGGGACATGCCCCCATCGATCCGCAGCTCCACACCCTCGCCAAAGGCTTCGGAGGCGTCGGCCCGCATGGCCTCGATCAGGTCGCGGGTCTGAAGGGCGCAGGCGTCGAAGGCGGCATGGGCGATTTCGGCCAGGCCTGTGTCCCGGGTCATGCCAAACAGCGCCCCGCGGGCATCTGCATCCCACCAGGGTGCGCCAAGGCCTGTGAAGGCGGGGACCATGACCACCCCGTGGTCGGCCTTTGCGGTCTGGGCCAGGGCCTCAACCCCGCCGCCGCCGCCGGGCACGCCAAGCCCCTCATTGACCCATTGCAGGGCCGCGCCGGCGATGAAGATCGAGCCTTCAAGGGCAAAGGTTGTCTTGCCGCCGACCCTGGCGGCGACGGTGGTAAGCAGGCGGGCGTGGGATGTCGGCGCCGCCTCGCCGGTATTGACCAGCATGAAACAGCCCGTGCCATAGGTAGCCTTCATCTCGCCGGGCCGGATGCAGCCCTGCCCCATCAATGCGGCCTGCTGGTCGCCGGCCACCCCGCGGATGGGAATGGCGGCGCCGAACAGGGCCGGATCGGTCTGGCCATAGTCATCCGCGCAATCCAGCACCCGGGGCAGGATCTGCGGCGGTACATCCAGCATTTCCAGCATGTCGGACGACCAGGCCTGCTTGCGGATGTCGAACAACAGGGTGCGGGAGGCGTTTGTGGCGTCGGTGGCGTGGACCGCCCCGCCGGTCAGCTTCCAGATGACCCAGGTGTCCATGGTGCCCATGAGCAGGTCGCCCGCCTGTGCCCGGCTCCGCGCGCCATCCACATTGCCCAGCAGCCAGGCGACCTTGGTTCCCGAGAAATAGGGGTCGAGCAGCAGGCCCGTCGTCTCGGTGACCAGGGCCTCAAGCCCGGCCTTGCGCAGGCGTTCGCATGTGGCCGCAGTGCGGCGGTCCTGCCAGACAATCGCCTTGTGGATCGGCTCGCCCGTAACCTTGTCCCAGATGACCACGGTCTCACGCTGGTTGGTGATGCCGATGGCGGTGATGTCGCCGGCCTTGCACCCGGCTTTGGCTATGGCTTCTGCGATGACCGCGACGCTGGTCTGAAAGATCTCGGTGGCGTCGTGCTCCACCCAGCCGTCCTGGGGATAGAACTGCTCGAGGGGCCGGCCGGCCTCGGCCAGGGGTTCGCCTCTGGCGTTGAAGATGATGGCCCGGGTCGAGGTGGTGCCCTGGTCGAGGGCGAGGATCAGAGGTTCAGCCATGTCGTCTCCCCGAGGGCGGCCCGGCCGCGATCAATTTGCGGCAAGGTCCTGTTTCCACGATTTTGTAACCATGTTTTCACGTCCCCGGAACAGGCTCCCCCCAGCACTTGGCACCAAAAAGGATTCGGTCTTGGGACTGGCGGCATATTCCGGCGACCTGGCGAGCTATTCCGCTGACTCCGCCTCCCCCGCCGCCCGGGACCGGCTGGTCATGGCGGTGGTCAGGCTGTGCCGGCTTGCACAGGGTGCGCCTGTGCCCACCGAAGCCGCCAGCCAGGTGTCAGGCCTGACCCATAATCTCCTGGCCTTCAGTGACCCTGAAACCCGGTTGCGCCTTGCCGAGGACCTGGCGGAGGCGCCCTGGCCCAGCCAACAGCTGGTCTGGGCCCTGGCGACCGGCCCCATCGACTCCGCTGCGACGGTCCTGAGGTCCAGCCCGGTCCTCGACCGCGCCGACCTCTGCGCCCTGGTGCGCGCCACCGGGCCAGACCATCATATCGAAATCGCCCGACGCAATGGCCTGCCCTCGCCGGTGACCGACCTGCTCATCAGCCTCAAGGACGGCGCCGTCCTGACGGCCCTGGCGGAAAACCCGCGCCTGGACCTTACCCGGTCCCACCTCAATGACCTGACAGCGGCGGCACGGACAGTGGCGGCCCTGCGCAGTCCCCTGGCGGATCATCGTCAACTTTCCGAGAGCCAGGCCTATGGGCTCTATGCCTGGTGTGATCCTGCGCTGCGGGCCCGGCTGGCGGAGCGATTCAGCCTCAAGACTGAAACCCTGGACACCGCCCTCGCTGTTTCCGACCCCGCCCTGGTGTCTGACGACGCGGCCATCGGCGCCCAGATCGCCAAGATGCACAGCGCCGGCCAGCTGACCTGCGGACACCTGGTTCGCAATGCGCTGGACAGCCAGCTTGCCGCCTTCATTCAGGGGCTGGCCCGCCTGGGCGATCTTCCGCTGCCTCGCCTGCGCGCAGCTGTGAACGGAGAGAGCGTCGAGCCGCTTGCCCTTGCCTGCCGGGCTGTGGGCATGGACCGCACGGTCTTCCCCCAGGTGCTGGCCGCCGTGCGAAGGCTTAACGGCGCACGTCCCCTTGGACGGTCTGATGACGCCGAACGGATAGATCAGGCCTTTGGCGGGATATCCCCCATCTGGGCCGCCAGGGCCTTCAGACTGCTTGACCAAAACCAGGTTTGACATTGGGCCAGGTTCCAAGGCTTTTGGCGCCGGCATGAGTACGACCAATCCTCCCGTCCGCAGCCTGGCCTTTCTGGCCAGCGATCGGCCCGAAGCCCAGGAGGCGCTCGCCCGGCTGTCGGCGCGCTATGGCCAGTGCGCACAGGACGAGGCCGATGTGGTGGTGGCCCTGGGCGGCGACGGGTTCATGCTGGAAGTCCTGCACGGCCAGCGTGGCAGCCACCGTCCCATCTATGGCATGAACCGGGGATCGGTCGGCTTCCTGATGAACGAATACGCCGAGGATGATCTGCTCGAGCGGATCAATGACGCCGAGCGGGCGACCATCCACCCGCTGAAAATGCTCGCCACAGATTCCGCAGGTGTCGTGCACAAGGCCATGGCGATCAATGAAGTGTCATTGCTGAGGCAGACCCGCCAGACCGCGAAGCTGCGGATCTCCATCGACGGCAAGGTCAGGCTGAGCGAGTTGTCCTGTGACGGCGCCCTGGTTTCAACCCCAGCCGGATCGACGGCCTATAACCTGTCAGCTCATGGTCCGATCATTCCTCTGGACGCCAAGGTCCTGGCCCTGACGCCGATCAGCGCCTTCCGCCCCCGCCGCTGGCGCGGCGCGCTTCTGGCCCACACCGCGCGGGTTTCCTTTGAAATTCTCGAAGCCGAGAAACGTCCCGTTTCGGCGGTGGCCGACAATCTGGAAGTCCGCGACGTGGTGGAAGTCCATATTTCTGAAGACCGCCAGGTCAGTATGCGGATGCTATTTGACGCAGGCCGCAGCCTGGAAGAACGGGTGCTCGCCGAGCAGTTTTCCGTTTAGTCTCGGCGAAATCCAGCCCCTGACTCGCCACACCCATTGTTAACCGGTGGGAATTAACCTTCAGGGTGATTGTGATCCGAGGTGACGTGTCTTGAGCCAAGATAACTCCGTTCAGGTGATCCCGGCCTCTAACGCCCTGCGTGAAAAGGTCGGCGGTCGGTTTGGCGCCATTGACCCGGCGGCCATCGCCAAGGCTGAGGCAGCCCTCCAGAGCCTGTCGGGCAATTTCGCCCAGTGGCTGAACGATGAAGTGGTCAAGCTCGACGGCGCGCGCCTGCGCGTGAAGAACGAGGGCCAGAACGTCGAGACGATGGAATTCCTCTATCTGCGCTGCCACGACCTCAAGGGCCTGGGCTCCACCTATGGCTTTCCCCTGGTCACCCGCTTCAGCGCTTCCCTGTGCAAGCTGATCGACGACAAGGAAAAGCGCGTCAACGCGCCGATGAACCTGATCGACGCCCACATTGACGCCATCAAGGCCGCCGTGCGCAACGAGATCAAGACCGATGAACATCCCATCGGACGCGCCCTGATCGCCGAGCTGGAAAAGACCGTCGCCGAGCTCAGCGCCTAGAGCGCCGACAGGACGAGCCCTGGCTACATGACGTTGGCCAGGGGTTCTTCGACAATCCCGTAACCGGCGTCCGGTGGCAGGGCCAGGACCTTGCCGTTCGGCGTATCCTTCATTTCCGGCCTGACCGTGACGAGCTTGCGGGCCTGCGCCCGGGCTATGCAATCGTCAGCGCTGCTGGCTTCGGCGAGAAGCTGCACATTCATGCGGGTCGGGAAGATCACCTTGCGCTTTCCGGCCTGCGCCAGGCGCAGGACTTCTGAGGGCTCAATCCACTCGGCGTCCACGGTCTCGCGGCCATCACAGGCGGCCAGCTGGTCAGCCGGGGCGTGCGCCACATAGAACCAGGTGTCGAACCGCTTGGGGGTCATGGGCGGCGTGATCCAGCGGGCGAAGACCGTCAGGGTGTTCAGGTCCAGCTTGGCGTCCAGGTCCCGCACCACGTCCAGGAAGGCGGTCTTCCCGGCGTCCACCGCCTGGCGGACCTCCATGGGGGCCACCTGATCGCCCATGGGCGAACCGTCCGTTCGCCGGGCCAGCAGAATTCCAGCTTCCTCGAAAACTTCGCGGATCGCAGCTATGCGAAGGCCGCGCTGGACGGCGTCGTGGTCCTCGCCTCCGAGAATATGATCGGCCCAGGCTGGATCATCATCCCCCGCATGGGTCTTGCCGCCCGGAAAGACCAGGGCGCCTGAGGCGAAGTCGATCTGGTGATGACGCTTGACCATCAGCACCTCGAAGGTCGGGTCATCGCGCAGGATGAGGATGGTGGCGGCGGGCTTGATTTCGCTGTCAGGCGCTATGCGTGGGGCGTTGTCGGTCATGGGCACAGCTTGGGCGCCGCTGCGGCGCAAGGCAAGAGGCCTTTGGCGGGATCAGACTGCGAGGGCCGGACGCTTCTCGGACCGGGTTTCGGTCGACAGACGGTCCATCTTGTCCAGCAGGTATTCCACGTCTTCCTTGGCCACATGGACAGGCTGGGTCAGGAAGCGCTGGAGCATGGTTTCCTGGAAGCGCTCGCGATCCTTGGCGCCGCCGTCGAATTCCATGGTATGGAAGGTGTCCACCGCCGCCCGGAAGGCGGGGAAAAGGCGGGCCGGCAGACCGGTTCTCTCGTAGATGGCCCGAAGACCAAGAGGGCCGGCGTCATGGACCATCATCCAGGTCCGGTGATGCGGAATGGCGGAGAGCTGGGACAGGCCCCACTCAAAGAACGACATATGGCCGTGGGCCAGGGATCGCAGCAGCAGGGAGGCCGTCAATCGGTCATGCTTGTGCAGGTGGGCGACAAAATTGCGGATGTCGCCGGTCTTGCCGGCCTGGTCCACCAGATCGATGGTCGCCCGCTCCTTGGCGCCCAGGGCGATATCCAGGGCCAGCTCTGCGGAAATCTCATGATGGTTCAGCAGGTGATCGCGGACCGTATCACCCACCATGTTGATGAGCTTTTCCGTCACCGACATGGGCAGGGCGTGGCGATAGGCCACCGCCGCCAGGACCCGCTCGGACTGCTCGAAGCGGACCAGGACCTCCTCCAGGGTCGCTTCTGCGAAGTCGGCGTTATCATTGGCGCAGACCGCCTCGACGGCGCGCTCGACACCATGCTCCACTATGGCCGTGCTCACGGATTTGGAAACCCGCGGGCGCTTGGCGATGACAACCTGACGGACAGGATCACCAAGACGAACAATCTCCACCAGATCCTCGTCGGTAAAGACCGGCGACATGGACAGGATGGGCAGGGCGATGCTTTCGACGTCCCTGGACAGGCGCAGGGCCACGTCCCGGGGGATCATGGGCGAGGCCTTCAGGGTGACCGCCAGGGCCCGGCGCACCAGCTCAGTGGCGTCCTGGGCCATGACCCGCAGGATGTCCTCAGCGCGCTCGCGCTCTTCCCCGGTCAGGGTGTTACGGTCGACATAGCGGCAGATCTTGTGGGCGGCGATGGCGCGCTCGTCCGGCGTCGCGCCCTTCACCAGCATGCGGACGTCTTCATCCGTCAGCGCGGCTCGTGTGGTCGACATGCCAGCCTCAATACGTCCCGAAGGGAGGGTCCCCGAAGGGTGATAATCAGTCGTTAGGCTTAATGAACGGTTTCGAAGGCGCCGGGAAGCCGGTTCCATCGACCAAATTGTGGATTGTCAAAGAGCCGCCGTAACCTGTTGCAAACTTTGAGGTCTTACCTTTCACGAATATCTCGCTGCATCCAGGAATTGTGCGACTACATGCAAGAACAACTCGCCGGGCGTCCCGTTAAGGATCAGGCCCTGACCAGACAGGCCCTCGAGGCCCAGGCGGCCCTCCTGCCCTATGCCCTGGCGACCTTCGCCATCTGCCTGCCGATTTTCGTCTGGGGCGGTAGCCTGGCGCCCAATTCCGTGTGGATGAGCATCAGCTTCGCCCTTTTCGCTGCGGCCTGGGGCATTTTCTACGCCGCTGTTTCCTGGATCAAGGCTCCGGCCTCGCAGGGCCGGATCGAGGTCAGGTCGCGCCTGCAGGTGGCTTGCGGCCTTGTCTGGTCCCTGGCCGTTGCGGAGATCGCCTTCTTCGCCGACCACGCCGGCCCCTTGCGCGAGACCCTGCTGCTGATGTCAGTCGCCGCCGCAATCCTCGTGGTGTTCTTCGCCGCACCCTGGCTGCCCAGCCTGCTGATTGTCGGTCCTGCCGCCGCAGCCGCACCGGTGCTGCTGCTCAGCCTGAACCCCGAGACCGCCGATTTGGGGCGCATATGTCTTGGGGCGGTAGCCCTGTCCCTGGCCCTGGCCCTGATCTTCAACCGTGTCCTGCGACGACAGTTCGAAATGGCCGCAGACCGCGAGGCCCTGATCGCTGACCGTGCTGGCGCTGTGGATGAAGCCAGGCGCCTGGCCCAGTCCAAGTCCGACCTCGTCGCAACCCTCAGCCACGAAATCCGCAATGGCCTGACCGGCGTGACCCAATTGCTGGCCGCCGCAGCCGAGCGCGGTCATCGCAGCGGTCCGACCCGCGAGCAGGTCGCAGACGCCCTGCGGGCCGCCAATGAGCTCATCAATGTCCTGAATACGACCCTGGATTCGGAAACCGCCGTCGCCGGCGAGCTGATGGTCAGCAAGACGGCTTTGGACTTGCCGGGACAGGTGCGGAGCCTGGCCGCCACCCAGCGCGGGATTGCTTCCGCCAAGGGCCTGGAGCTGCAGGTCTTCATTGACCCGGAACTGGAGACCCAGGGCGGAGCCGCCCTCGGGGATGCGGGCCGGGTCCGGGACATTCTGGCCAACCTGCTTTCCAACGCCCTGAAGTATACCGTCCGGGGCCGGGTCGAAGCGCGCCTCGCCCTCCTGGGCCGCGACCGCATGGTGGTCGAAATCGTCGACACTGGTCCGGGCCTCGACGCCCGGGAACTCGCCCAGGCCTTTGAGCCCTTTCATCGCGTGGAACGCACCAGCGCCGGGACTTCGGGCGCCGGACTTGGCCTGTCCCTGTCAAGGGAGCTGGCCCAGTTGATGGGCGGCAGCCTGACCGCCTCTGGTGCGGTCGGCGTTGGCTGCTGTTTCCGGCTGGAACTGCCCTTTGATCCCCTGGCTGTCGCCCCGGCCGGCGCCGAACCCGGAGATGCCGAAGTCCCGCAGCCATCAGAGCGTGATACCCTGCGGGTGCTCTTCGCCGAAGACGACGCCCTGGCCGCGGCCATGCTTCGCGCCACCCTCGAACAACTGGGCCACCAGGTGGTCCAGACCACCACCGGCCGGCGCGCCATTGACCTGGCCAGGATCTGCGACCTCGACCTGATCATGATTGATGGGGACATGCCCGGCATGGATGGTCCGGAAACCATCGCCGAGATCCGCAGGATCGATGGGCCAGCCGCAAGGGCGCCCATTGTGGCGGTGATCGAGGGTGACGCCGATCAGGCCCAGGCCTGCCGGGACGCCGGGGCCGACGCCATTTTGCGCAAGCCGGTGTCAGCGGTGGCCCTCAGCCGCGCCGTCGCCGACGCCCTGGCCGTGAAACCCGCGACGCCAAACCTCCGACTGGTCAGCTGATCGCGCCTTGAGACATCGGAGCGAAGCCGTCACTATGCCCGCGCAAACTGTAGCGGGGGGATTTCGTGCTGCTCAAGGGTCTGAAGGTCGTCGAGTTCGCGACCTATATCGCTGCGCCTGGCGCCGCCGGAATACTGGGCGACTGGGGGGCTGAGGTCACCAAGGTCGAGCGGGCCCAGGGCGATCCCATGCGTAACGCCTTCGCCGACGCCAAGAACGCCTTTGCTGGCAACCCCACCTTCGCCGTCGACAACCGCGGCAAGCGGGCCGTCGCCCTGGACACCTCCAAGCCTGCCGGCCGCGAGGCCCTGGCCAGGCTGGCGGCCGCCGCCGACGTCTTCATTACCAATGTCCGTCCCGCCGCCCTCAAGCGATCCGGTCTGGACGAGGCGACCCTGCGCGCCGCCAATCCGCGCCTGGTCTACGCCGCCGTCACCGGCTACGGCCTGGAAGGTCCGGACGCCGACAAGCCCGGCTTTGACGTCACGGCCTTCTGGTCGCGGGCAGGCGTCGCGCGCATGCACACCCCAAAGGGCTCCGAGCCCTTCATCCTGCGCACCGGGGTTGGCGATCACACCACATCCCTGGCCACGGTCTCGGCCATTCTGGCAGCCCTCTATGAGCGCGAGCAGACCGGGGTCGGGCGCTACGTCCAGACCTCCCTGCTGGCCACCGGCATCTATACGGTGAGCTCTGACCTGGCGGTCCAGCTGTCCCTGGGCCGGCTGGCCTCGAACCGGTCGCGCAAGGATCCCTTCGATCCCCTGGCGAATTTCTACCAGAGCCGGGACGAGAAATGGTTCGTGCTCAATCCCCGCAGCGGCAATGCCGACTGGCAGGTCCTGGCCCCTGTCGCCGGGCGGCCCGAGCTGGTCAATGACGAACGCTTCGCCACCAGCAAGGCCCGCAAGGCCAACGCCATGGCCCTGGTGGCCGAACTGGAGTCCGCCTTCGGCGCCCTGGACTTTGACGAAATTGCCAAACGTCTCAATGACGCCGACCAGGTCTGGGCGCCCGTCCAGACCCCCGCCGAAGTTGCTTCTGATCCCCAGGCTGCAGCCGCAGGCGCCTGGGTTGAGGTTGAGGATGGCCAGGGCGGAACCTATCGCTCCCCCGCCGCACCGGCCGTTTTCCCGGGCGCCGACATGGGCCCGCGCCCGGCCTATCCAGGCATTGGCCAGGACACCCGGACTGTACTGGGCGAACTGGGCTATAGCGCCGCCGATATCGACGCCATGATCGCAGATGGGGCGGCGACCTAGCCGATATAGATCCAGTTGCCGGTCAGACTGGTCAGCTGCACGCCGACCAGGATCACCTGATCGCCATTGCCCATGTCGACAATGGTGTCAGCGCCTGACTGTCTGAGGGTATAGGCCGTGCCTGGATCCAGCAGGACCCGGTCGCCTTCAGCCAGGGAAAAGTCCACGACCCGGTCTATGCCGGCGCCGGATGAACTGTGGAAGATGTCGGCGCCCGGACCGCCGCTGACGGCGTCGCCGCCCCGGTCTCCGGACAGCCAGTCATTGCCGGCCCCGCCGATCACCCAGTCATCTGCCTGACCGCCCCGGATGGTGTCATTGCCGTCATCGCCATAGCAGGTGTCATCGCCGAGATTGCCGTAGACAATGTCGTTCCCGGCCTCGCCATAGAGGACGTCATTATCCTTGCCGCCCACCACCCAGTCGGCGCCCGCGCCGCCCCGGGCTGTGTCGTTGCCCATATTGCCGTTGATGTCGTCAAAGCCGGTCCCGCCGGACAGGCTGTCATTGCCGTCGTCGCCCCGCAGGTAGTTGCTGCCGGAGGGGTCTGTGATGGTGTCGTTTCCGGCGCCGCCGAAAATGGAATTGTCAGCGGCGTTACTGGTGATCGAGTCCGCCCCCGATCCTGCCTTCACCGTCTCGATCGTGGTGTTGGCCATGATGAAGACGTTGTTTTTCCACTCGTAAACCTTGCTGGCGTCAGAAAAGAGACTGGCAATGTACGAGCCCGAATAGGTGGGAAACTGCGCCTGCCAATAGGCGATCTGATCGGAAATCTTGAAGTAGTCGACACTGGACCAGGTCCCGGGCGTCAGGTTCAGGATCGAAGCGCGGGTATGGGTGGACAGGTCGATCGTATCCATGCCCGAGGGATCATAGATGGTCTCGAAGGTCGGGGAACTCTGGTTGAAGGTATAGGTGTCTGCGCCGGCCCCAGCCAGGGTCTCAGCCCCATAGATCTGCTGGGCGACCTGGATGTCGAAGGACATGGGGGTTGTCGGATTGACCCAGGGGCGAAGGCCGTAGAGCAGATTGTCCGCCCGCCGTTCGAAGGAGACCACGTACTCATCAATGTCCGTATAGGACATGATCGAATACCGCTTGTTGTCCCACTCAGCCGGAAGGGGATTTGACCCTTCAAAGGGATGGTTCAGGCCAATGGCATGCCCAAGCTCGTGCACCAGGGCGATATAGTTGTAGGTCCCCGCCGTGAAACTTTCCGACACATGCTCGGCATTGATCCAGATGTCATAGAGCCGGCCAAAATTGGTGACAAAGCTGTTCTCGAGGAAGGCCTTGGTGAAGGACGGATTGCTGGTGATGTAGTTCTCGAGATTTCCGGTCGAGGCATAGCCCCAGATATTGTTCAGGTCCGTGTCATTGCTGAAGGCGACACGGATGGTCGTCTGCTGGGTCGCCGGATTGGTGTGTGTGAAGTTGGGTCTGATGACCTTGTCCCAGGCGGCCATGGCCTGATCCAGGGCCAGCGACTGGCCTGCATTCAGACCTGTCCAGACATTGGGATCAAACGGTTCGTTGTTGGTGGCGGAATATCCATCCCAGGTCTGGCCGACCTGTGGAGCGCCATAGGTGTAGTAACCGGCAGGCACATAATTGCCGCGATAGTGAAGCGCCGCGAAGATCTGGGCCGCTGTCAGGTCCGCCATGAGCTCAGGTCATCCGGGTTACGCAGATCCGATTTGCAACCTAAGGCCTTTTGCCAGGCGATCTCAAGGCCTGGCGGTCTGGACCTAGTTGTCCTTGTCGTTCCGGGCTTCCGACAGGACCCTCAGCATTTCGGTCGAGAACATTGACCCGGTCAGTCGGCCGGTGTTCGAGCCGCCTCCCCCACCGCCCAAGGTGTCAGCATCCTGGGAGCCCCGCAGGATGAGATCCACCAGTTGGTCCTGTTCGCGCTTGCGCTCAGCCTGACGGGCCGAAGCGTACTGGATGAAGCCCGAGTCCTGGACTGGCCCCGTCCCGGAGGTTTGCGTCTCGCCGCTGCCGCCGGCGCGGGTGAGATTGGCATAGACCTCGCTGACAGTGGCCGGGCGACCGTCGCGGTAGAAGATCGAGCGGTTTGAGGCCGCGGCGTCCGGAAACAGGCTCGCCGCCGAGGCGCCTGGACGGGTCTGGACGGCTTCAATGAGCCGGGCAGATCCCTGGGGACCCAGGAAGTGCGCAGCATAGAGCTCGCCCCCTGTCGGCGCCCTGCCCGTCCGGCCACGCAGATATGAGGCATGGTCAGAAGCCAGCTCGCCCGCCATGAGGGATGAGGCATGGGGGTCCAGCTTCAGGTCCATGACGGCCTTGCGCGCCTCCGCGCCATCGACATGGAAACGGCCGTCAGATCCCTTGGTGATCAGCTCGGCATAGCGGCCATAGCCGTATTTGGACCCATGCTGTTTCAGGGTGGAGAGCCAGGTCTGGTCGACGAACTGGAACAGGCCCGCGGCCGAAGAGGTGGCCGCCTTGGCCCGGGGATTGAAGCTGCTCTCCCGGTTGGCGGTCTTCATGAGGAATGTAAAGTCGACGCCCGTCGCGGTCGACGCACGCTGGATGGCCGCCTCTACGACCCCTCGCAAACCTTGAATAGCCATGGCCTGTCTGTGCCGCAGTTATGGTTAACGACGCGCTAACCATGATTTGAAACCGACCACCTTCCCCTACGTCAACATTCGGCCGCAATCAGGGCGCGCACTTGCCTGCAGGCGCCCCATCAGAGGCGCCGCCAACAGGAAGGAATGATCAGATGATTGCGCGAATTCCAGCCTTTCCGGGCCTGCCCCAGCCCCGGGCCAACGCCTCCCGCCTCACGACGCCTGTCGTTCTTGGGGTTTCGGTGGCGCTCCACTTGGCCCTGTTCGGCTATCTGGCGGTCCAGAGGTTCACCGCGCCGGCCGCCGAGGAAGACGCCCAGGCGACACCGGAAACCACCATCACCCTCTGGAACCCCCCGAAGGCTGAGGCGCAGACGACAAAGCCCCCACCGATCCATACGCCCGTCATCTCCGACAGGGCGCCGCCGGTGACCACGCCCATAAAGGCTGACCCGCAAACCCATACCATCACGCCAGCGGGGCCCATCGAGACCCTGACAACCTCCGGGACGCTCACCACCGCCCCGCCTGACCCCGATCCGGTAATCACCTCGCCATCCTGGATCCGCAAGCCCGGCGCGAAGGAGTTCGCCCGCTTCTATCCGGACCGGGCCCTGCGCATGGAAAAGGCCGGGTCCGCAGTACTGGCCTGCCGGGTCACCGGCGCTGGCGCCGTAGTCGGATGTCAGGTGGCGTCAGAAACCCCGACTTCCTACGGTTTCGGAGAGGCGGCCCTGAAGCTCGCCCCCTACTTCCAACTCTCGCCGCCCACGCGGGACGGTCGCCCCATCGAGGGCGCCGGCATCCAGATCCCGATCCGCTTCAGTCTGGGAGGATAGGCCGCACCGACAGGCCCCCGTCAGTAGCTCTTCGCCAGGCCCAGAACGCGCTCAGCGATGAAGTTGAAGACCATTTCGCGGCTGATGGGGGCGATGCGGGCGATCATGGCTTCGCGGAAATAGCGCTCCACGTCGTATTCCTTGGCATAGCCCATGCCGCCGTGGGTCAGTATGGCGGTCTCGCAGGCGTTGAAGCCGGCTTCCGCCCCCAGATACTTGGCGCCATTGGCCTCGGCGCCGCACTCCTTGCCCGCATCGAACAGGGCGGCGGCCTTGAAGGCCAGAAGGTTGGCGGCTTCCAGCTCGATCCAGGCCTTGGCCAGGGGATGGGCTATGCCCTGGTTCTGGCCGATGGGCCGACCGAAGATCACCCGTTCCTTGGCGTAGTTGGCGGCCCTGGCCAGGGCGGCGCGGCCCAGGCCCACGGCCTCGGCGGCGAACAGCACCCGCTCGGGATTGAGACCGTCCAGCAGGTAATAGAAACCACGGCCCTCCTCGCCGATCAGATCCTCGGCGGGAACCTCCAGATTGTCGATAAAGACGCTGTTGGACTCGATGGCCTTGCGGCCCATCTTCGGAATGACCGTGGCGCTGATCCTGCTGCGGTCAAAGTCTGTGTAGAACAGGCTGAGGCCCTGGGTCGGCTTGGCGCATTCTTCTTTGGGCGTGGTCCGGGCGATGATCAGGATCTTGTTGGCGCGCTGGGCCATGGTGGTCCAGACCTTGCGGCCCGAGATCACATAGCCGCCGTGTGTGCGGACGGCCCGGGTGGTCAGGCTGGTGGTGTCGAGGCCTGAGTCCGGCTCGGTAATGCCGATGCAGATCTTGTCCTCGCCGGAAATGATCCGCGGAATGGCCTTCTTCTTCAGGGCCTCGGAGCCATATTTTGCCACAGGCATAGGCCCGAAAATGTTCAGGTGCATGGCGCTGGCGCCTGTAAAGCCCGCGCCCGACTGGGCCACAGCTTGCATCATGATCGAGGCCTCGGTCAGGCCAAGCCCCGCGCCGCCAAGGTCCTGGGGCATGACCGTCCCGAACCAGCCGCCTTCGGCCATGGCCGCGATGAAGGCTTCAGGGAATTCCCCGGTCTCGTCGGTCCTGCGCCAGTAGTCGGCGTCGAACCGGGCGCAGACCCGGGTGACGCTCTCGCGGATGGCTTCCTGTTCGTCCGTGAAATCGAAGGCGGACATGTCTGCTCCAGAACTTAAACAAACCGCATGGGGTCCAGGCGGGCGGCATATGGTCCCGCCTCACCCTCCGTCAGGCAAGCGGTGATGATCTGCGCCGCCATGGGCGCCAGGAGCCAGCCATTGCGCCGGGCGCCCACCGCCAGGAAGACATTCGGGTCCGCCGTGCAGCCGATCATGGGCAGGCCGTCGGGCGTAGCCGCCCTCACCCCGACCTGGGTCTCGAAGTTCGTTTCGAGGTCGGGGAAGGCATCCCGGGCGACGGCCTCAAGGCGCATTCTGGCATCCTCCGTCGGCGCCAGATCATCAACCCCGGGCTCCATGGTTGCGCCCACGGCAAACCCTCCGGAGCCGCCGACGCAATAGCCGTTGGGCAGGCGCAGCACGCCGTCGAAGCCTGATGCCCCAGCACGCAGGATCTGCCCCTTGATCGGCGTCAGGACTTTCAGCAGCGGCGCGACTGACGTCAGGCCCTGTGCGGCGCCGGTTGCTATGACCAGTCTGTCAGCGCCTTCCAGCCCGGCGGCCGATTGCCTGCGAAACACGACGCCGGCTTCCGTCGCCGACTTCCTCAGGGCGGCGAGCGCCGCCGCGGCGTCCAGCCGCCAGTCCTCAAGGGTCAGCAGACCTTCCATCAAGGCCGGAGCGAGACCCGTCGCAGCGGCTTCCAGATCCGACCTCGCCAGTTCCTGTGCGGTCAGGCCGAGCTTTGCAAATCCTGCAGCGACCGCGCCCAGAAAATCGCCATCGCCGACGGCCATGGCCCCGCCAAGGTCCAGCTTGACGCCCACCTCCCTGGCGAGCTTCGGCCAAAGGTCACGCGCCGCCAGAAGCAGGGGAAAGTGCCCGGCGGCGACCGGATCCAGGAGGGTCTCGAAGACCGGCGCCAGCATGCCGGCGGCGACGCTGGAGGCGTTGGTCTCGGAAGGGTCGAAGACCGAAACCGTAAAGCCTGCCCGGGCCAGGCTCCCGGCGATGGTCAGACCAAAGGCTCCGGCGCCGGCGACCGTGATTCGGGTCCTGGCCCTATCCATCTGAATTTACCTGGAAAACCACAGCCAACCTGATCTAGCCCGCGAGGCGCTCTCCCCTCCGGTATCGCCGCAACCCCAGATGAAACAAGCCCAGGGCCGCACCAGCGTAGCCGCCAGCCGCAAGGATCACCACCGCCAAGGCTTCCGGACCCGGGGAACGGATCAGACTGGCGGGGGTCAGCACGATGAAGCCCGCTGGCAGGAGGGTGAAGGCGATGACCTTGACCGCACCCTGGTAGATCGTTCCGGGATAGGTGGAGAACAGCAGGGTGAAGTCCATCAGCTCGCGGGAAAAGCTGCGGGCGCCGCTCGCCCAGAAGGCCAGGCTGGCGAAGGTGATGGAGGCCGACAGATAGACCACCCCGCCGACAAGCAGAGCGATCAGGGTCCAGGGCAGGTCTGCCAGGGACAGGCCGGAAAACCAGATCAGCAGGACCGCCCCGCCCGCCAGATCGCCCCAGGCGCCCGCCAGACTCTCCCGGGACAGCAATCGGCTGATCAGCCCTTTGGGCTGGGTCAGCAGGCCATCCAGCTCGCCATTCAGTATGGTCGCCGCCATGTCACGATAGCCGCCGGCGAAGACGCCCGTGACGCCGACAAGGGTCATCATCAGACCCATCAGCAGGGCCATGTCGGGCCTCGCCCAGCCGCCGACGCTGTGGAATCCGGCGAAGAACATCCACCACATGACCAGGAAGACCAGGTCATTGAGGACCATGCCGCCCACCTGCAGGGTGAAGGCGCCCCGATCACTGAGGGATGCGCGAATGGCCGCCCTGACCTGGGCGGCGTAGAGACCGATCATACCCCGCCCTCCCGCAGCACCCTGGCTTCACCAGCGCTCCACAGGCCGGCGCAGGCCATGGTGAGCAGCCCGATCCAGACCCCCTGCCAGACCAGCCCCTGCAGGAAGCTGGGCAGTGAAGGTTCGAGCATCTGCCGCCCCGCCCAATAGAGATGGGCGGCGAAGGGCGTTCCCTGGCTGAAGTCCGACAGCCAGGCGGGATAGAGGGTGACCGGCGCAAACAGGCCGCCCAGCAGGAACATCAGCTTCTGGATGACCAGCTGGAAGGGCAGAACCCGTCGCGTCCAGAAGGCGGCGAGGCCCGCCAGGGCATAGAGCAAAAGGCCTACCGCCAGCCCGCCAAGCCCCAGGACAGCGAGAAAGGCGAACCCCTCAAGAGGCGGCCAGGTCCTGCCCGACACCGCCAGCATGGCAAGTCCCGTCAGCCCCAGGGCGCCCAGCCGCACGAGGGACCCGCCATAGGCCTGGGCCAGGGACAGGGGAAAATAGCCCTTGGGACGAAGGAGATGGGTTTCGAGACGACCGCTCCGGATCTCTCCCTCCAGAATGCTGTGGAAGGCCGGAATGGACAGGGTGATCCACTCGGTCGCCCCGACATAGAGGGCCAGGTCTCCGGGCAGGCGCACCGCCCCGACAACCTGATCTGCAGCGACCTTGTCCCAGAGGGCCGAGATCACGACCATGAGCAGGACAAAGTACAGGCAGCGTCCGGCCAGGATCTGCCACCCCGCCGCCGTCTGACGGGCGCCGAGGACCAGGGCCGCCAGGAGTGAGTCCAGATTCAAGACTGACCCCTTCTCAGCGGAGATCGGCATAGATGTCATGAATGACCTCCTCCATGGGCGGGTCTTCAATGGTGACGTCTTCGATGTCACCCGACGCCATGGCCAGGGCGATGACCTGGGCCACCGGCGCCTTGGCGGTGTCCACTTCGAGGATCGTCGTGTGGGGGGCGGACGGCCGTCGGACGACGCCAGCAAGCTCGAGGCTCGGCAGGGCCCCGGCCGACTGGAAGGTGATGATCTTCCGGCCCAGGAACCGGCGGCGCAGCTGGTCGGTGGATTGGTCCACGACGATCCGCCCCTGATTGACCACGATGACCCGCTCGCAGACCAGTTCGATGTCACGGGTGTCGTGACTGGTCAGCAGGACGGTCAGGCCCTTGGCCTGGGCCTGGTCCCGGATGAAGTCGCGGATCGCCGCCTTGGCCGTGACATCCAGACCGATGGTCGGCTCATCCAGCAACAGCAGGCTGGGCCCATGCAGCAGGCTGGCGGTGATCTCGCACCGCATGCGTTGGCCAAGGGACATGCGGCTGACCGGCTGGCCGATGAAGTCGGCCAGATCAAACCGCTCGATCATCTCACCAAGACGGTGGTCGAACACCGTCTGGGGCTGGTCATAGATGCGCCGCAGCAGGTTGAAGCTGTCCCGGGCGGGCAGGTCGGCCCAGAGCTGGGATCTCTGCCCGAACACCACGCCGATCTGGTAGGCCAGCGCCTTGCGCGACCGCCAGGGAGTCAGGCCCAGAACCTCAGCCTCGCCCGCGCTGGGTTCCAGCACGCCGGTGAGCATTTTCAGGGTGGTGGACTTGCCTGCGCCATTGGGCCCGATGACGGCCACCTGCTCCCCGGCTTCAACCTCGAACGAGACCTCGCAGACGGCGTCCACCGCCACGGTCTGCGCCGAAAAGGCCCCGCGCCAACCCTTGGCGCGGCGAGCGTAGCTATAGGACTTGGAGAGGGATCTTACGGAGACGGCGGACATTTTGAGGCTCGGAACTTTTCAGGGTCAGGACGGGTAGAGACGGGCACGGCCAATTGCTCGGGCGATAAAGCCCGGCGCCTGCGCACATCATTACGGTCTGACCAAACATGGTTCTGTTGCCTGTCCGCCGCAGAAGAATTCCGCGGATATGGCCATGGCTAACCGCAATCCGGCGGATCGGCAAGGGTTCAGGGGAGATTTTTGCGCGTGACCATCAGTTAGCGCACGAACAAACCCATCTGACCCCGCGTCCGGCAAATCTGCGGTTTGACCTTGATCAAGGAGCGGAAACGTAGAAACTCCACCTAGGTTATCATCGATAATAAAAAGACCGAGGAAGCGCCATGACGCAGACCGCCACCCTTGAACGTCCCGCCTCCACGTCGGTGGAGCATTTTGACGTCCTGATCGTCGGGGCCGGAATTTCCGGCGTCGGCGGGGCCTACCATCTGAAGGATCAGTGCCCGGGCAAGAGCTTTGTCATCCTGGAGACCCTCGACAGCTTCGGCGGCACCTGGCTGACCCACAAGTATCCGGGCATCCGCTCTGACAGCGACCTCTTCACCTTCGGCTACAGGTTCAAGCCCTGGACCAGCGCGCCCATCGCCTCGGCCGAAGAAATCCTGAAATACATGAACGAGGTCATCGACGAGAATGACCTGGGCCAGCACATCCGCTACGGCCACCACATCGAGAACGCCACCTGGTCCAGCGCCGACGCCAGGTGGACCATCGACGCCGTGAAGAAGGCCACGGGTGAGAAGGTCAAGATCACCGCCAACTTCCTGTGGATGTGCCAGGGCTATTATCGCCACTCGGAAGGCTACACCCCCGAATGGCCGGGCATGGACACCTACAAGGGCCAGATCATCCACCCGCAGACCTGGCCGGAAGACGCCAATCTGAAGGGCAAGAAGGTCGTCATCATCGGGTCTGGCGCCACTGCCGCCACCGTCCTGCCGGCCATTGCCGACGAAGTCGACCACGTGACCCTGCTGCAGCGGTCGCCGACCTATTTCATCCCGGGCCGCAATGTGGACGACCTGGCCGACACCCTGCGCCAGCTCGACATCGACCCCATGTGGACCCACGAGATCGTCCGCAAGAAGCGCCTCTATGACGGGGCGGTCTTCGCCAAGAACTCCTTCGAGCACGCGGAAATTGTCCGCGAGGAACTGCTGAACGGCGTCCGGGCCATCATCGGCGACGAACTGGTGGAAAAGCACTTCACCCCCACCTACCGCCCCTGGCGTCAGCGGGTCGCCTTTGTGCCCGATGGCGACCTGTTCAAGTCCGTCCTCAGCGGCAAGGCCTCCATCGCTACGGACGAAATCGAGACCTTCACCCCCACCGGCCTGAAGCTGAAGTCCGGGGAGACCCTGGACGCCGACATCATCATCACGGCGACCGGATTCAACCTCAGCGTCCTGGGCGACATAAACTTCACGATTGACGGCAAGCCCCTGAACTTCGGCGATACGGTCAGCTATCGCGGCATGATGTTCACCGGCGTGCCCAACATGGTCTGGGTCTTCGGCTATTTCCGCGCCAGCTGGACGCTCCGCGCCGACCTGGTGGGTGACTTTGTCTGCCGGATGCTGAACCACATGAAGGCCAAGGGCGCCAAGAGCGTGGTTCCGGCCCTGCGACCCCAGGACCACAACATGAAGCTGGGCCCCTGGATTGACCCGGAGAACTTCAATCCGGGATATCTGATGCGGGGCATGCACCTGCTGCCCAAGGCCGGTGACAAGCCGGAATGGCGTCACTCCCAGGACTACTGGACCGAGAAGGACGAGATCCCGAAAATCGATCTCGACGACGCGGCCTTCGTCTACAAATAGGGCGATCTGAGATCCCGGAATTCCAGCGCCCGCCGGTTCACACCGGCGGGCGTTCCGGTTTGTGGGCTACCGCCTGCGGAACAGGGCTTCGAGCCCCTGGATGACCTCTTCCATCAGCCGCCCCTGCTCTTCGGCGTCATCGGCCAGGGTCATGGAAGCGGCGCCATGGCCGCAGGCCCAGACCGCCAGGGAAATCCGGTGGACGGTCTGCGGATCGCGGTCAGCCTGGCTGGCGGCTGCGGCAATGGCCGCTTCAAGCACGGCGAAGGCCCTGGCCCGCGCAGCGGAGACGTCGGCCTCGGACAGCATGACAGGATCGAACATCAGGGCGTAGAGGGCCGGCTGGGCCCGGGCGAAGCCGAAATAGGCCAGGGCGCAGGCCCGGATCGGTATGGGCTGGGCTGCGTCGGCCGCGGCCTGCAGGGCGCTCTCGAGCTCGCCAAAGCCGTTGGCGGCCAGGCCCGCCAGCAGGGCCTGCTTGGACGCATAGTGGTGATAGACCGAGCCTGCAGCGATCCCCGCCCTGGCCGCAAGGCCACGCAGGTTGACCTGTCCCAGGCCGCCCTCTTCCAGCAAGGCCCGGGCCTCCTCCATCAACTGGGCCCGCAGATTGCCGACGTGATATCCCCGGCGCTTGATCATCACCATCATGGGCGGGCCTTACGCCTGGGTCGGACCTGAATGATTTCGTAAGGGCGACTCATCGGGTCCTCGAACTCGAAGCGCGGCGCCTGACCTGCGCGTCGTGGGAAAAAGCATTGGAGAGATCATGATTTCAGTCCGGGGGCCTTTGTCCACCTCTGAACATCATTCATTGCAGTCCGGGCGCAATTTTGTCGGGATTTACCAATAAAGATCACCTCATCGAAAGGCTGTGTGTGGCCGATTGCCCAACCAGGGGCCGCGTTCCCGACTATGCTCAAATCGGGGATTTTGTACGAATAACAAAGGACTAGCGAAAACGCAGCCAAATGTGCGACAAGGCCGCAATACGCGGCGCTTTGCGTAGACGAAGGATAAAGTTGTGAAAGACACCGTTGCAGACACCGGGCCCGATCCCATCGACATCGCCGTCGGCCACCGTATCCGGGTCCGTCGGAAATGGCTGGGCGTCTCCCAGTCGACCCTGGCCGAGCATCTGGGCGTGAGCTTCCAGCAGGTCCAGAAGTACGAGCGCGGCGCCAACCGGGTTTCAGCCTCCATGCTGGTGCGCATCGCCCACAAGCTGGACACCTCCGTCGGTGATCTGGTGGGTGAAGCCACCGAGCAGGCCGGCGATCCGTCCCTCTTCGAGAAGCTTGCCGTTCCGGGCGCTGTCCAGTTGCTGGAAGCCTTCGCCAGCGTGAAGCAGCCTGGCCTGCGCACGGCGATCCTGAATCTCACCCGGTCCCTGATCGAAGAAGCCGACGCCCAGCCCCAGCGCCGGGCGCGTTAGGCCCTAGACCTTCGCGAACCGCAGGTGATGCAGGACAATGCCTCCGGTGGTCGCGACATTGAGTGAGTCAAAACCGTGCGCCATGGGAATGGTCACGGTTTTTGACCTTTCCAGATAGGACTGCGGCAAGCCCGGTCCTTCCGCCCCCATCAGCACGGCGCGCCGTTCAGACGCCTTCAGATCCACAAGCCGCACCTCCCCCTGGGGACTGAGGGCCAGAGGCTGGAATCCGGCGCCTGTCAGGACAGAGATCATGTCCTCGTCACTGGACAGCCGGGCGAAGGGCATGGTCAGGGCGGCGCCGACGCTGACCCTTATGGCCTTGCGATAGAGCGGATCACAGCAGTCATGGTCGGCCAGCACGGCGTCGACGCCGAAGGCCGCTGCATTGCGGAACAGACCACCCATATTGTCATGATTGGCTATGCCGCAGACGGCCAGAACCGTGGCCTGCGCAGGCAGGTCGGCGAGCAGACGGGCGGCGTCCCGGATCTGTTTCCGTCGTCCGATCGCCAATATGCCCCGGTGGATGGGAAAGCCGACTATGGTGTCCATCACCTCCTGGTCGGCGACATAGATCTCAGCTTCGGCCGGAAGTGAGTCGATGACATCCGCCATGCCCGCCAGGCGCTTGCGGGCCAGAAGCAGGGAAACCGGCTCGACCTCGGCCGACCCGGCCAGTCGCCGGACCACAACTTCGCCCTCTGCGATGAAAATCCCGTCCCGCCCTACCAGATCCTTCTCCCGAACCTGGCAATAGGCGGAAATCCTGGGGTCCAGAGGGTCGATGATGTCATGGAAGGCGCGCATGGCCTCTGGAGAGGTCTCCCCTCGCCCGGCGTCAAGATCATCCTGAAAATCGGTGACGGATTTTCACGGCAAGCCGTTGGCGTTTACGGACTTTCAAGCTAAGTTGACGCAAGCGTCATGAATTGAGGACGACGCAAGGGAGCACGACGATGAGCGACGGAAACGTGGATCTGGCCAAAGACCATCAGGCCTTGGCCTACAGCATGCCGCTGGACCAGATTAACCCGGCTCAGCCGCAGCTCTTCAAAGACGATGTCATGTGGCCGTACTTTGAGCGTCTCCGTAAGGAAGACCCGGTCCACTACACCGAAGAACACGAGTTCGGCCCCTACTGGTCGATCACCAAGTACAACGACATCATGGCCGTGGACACGAACCACCAGGTCTTCTCGTCCGAGGGCGGCATCACCATCGCCAACCAGACCGGCGGCGAAGGCCCCCTGCCCATGTTCATCGCCATGGACCCGCCCAAGCACGACGTCCAGCGCAAGACAGTCAGCCCCATCGTCTCGCCGATCAACCTGGCGACCCTGGAGCCCCTGATCCGCGAGCGGGCCGCAGCGATCCTCGACAACCTGCCCATCGGCGAAGAATTCGACTGGGTGGACAAGGTCTCCATGGAACTGACCGCCATGACCCTGGCGACCCTGTTCGACATGCCCCAGGCTGACCGCCGCAAGCTGACCTACTGGTCAGACGTAGTCACCGCCGCCCCGGGTCAGGGCCTGATCGACACCATCGAACAGAAGATGCAGATCTTCGTCGAATACCACGCCTACTTCACCAAGCTCTGGAACGAGCGGGTCAATGCGCCGCCGGCCGCGGACCTGATCTCCATGCTGGCCCATGGCGAGGCCACCCGGAACATGGAGCCCCGCGAGTATTTCGGAAACGTCGTGCTGCTGACCGTCGGCGGCAATGACACCACCCGCAACACCATCACCGGCTCGGTGCTGGCCCTGAACCAGAACCCGGACCAGTACGCCAAGCTGCGGGCCAATCCGGAACTGGTGACCTCCATGGTCTCCGAAACCATCCGCTGGCAAACCCCGCTGGCCCACATGCGCCGTATTGCGCTCAGCGACTACGAGATCGGCGGCAAGCTGATCAAGAAGGGCGACAAGGTTGTCATGTGGTACGTCTCGGGCAACCGGGACGAAGAGGTCATCGAGAACCCCAACGCCTACATCATCGACCGCGAACGTCCCCGTCAGCACATCAGCTTCGGCTTCGGCATCCACCGTTGCGTCGGCAATCGCCTGGCCGAGCTGCAGCTGCGGATCATCTGGGAAGAAATCCTCAAGCGCTTCCCCGACATCCAGGTCGTGGCCCCGCCCAAGCGGGTCTATTCCAGCTTCGTGAAGGGCTATGAATCCCTGAAGGTGATCATTCCGCGCCGGCTCTAGTCGACGTCCGGGACGCCAGATATTCCAGCGCCCGTCGCCCGCTTCACGCCGGCGGCGGGCGTTTTCTGTTGGCCGGCAGCAGACGCAAAAAAACCCTCCGTTCATGCTTAAGACGTATGCCTTTGTCCTGCAAAGGAGCGTCCCATGAGCTCGCCGCCCCCCATCCGAACCCTTGGCGGTTCAACCGCATCGGAAGTTTCCAACAAGGCGCAACTGGCCGCCCGGCTGCGCAGCGCGGCCATTCCGGACGGTGAACTCCTCGACAATCTGGGCCTGTTCCTGACGCGGCAGACCCTGTCGCGGATCAACTTCATGCAGCAGCTCTACCAGATGATCGTGCCGGTCCACGGCGTGATCATGGAGTTCGGAGTCCGCTGGGGCCAGAACCTGGCCCTATTCTCCGCCCTGAGGGGGATCCACGAACCCTTCAACTACAACCGGCGGATTGTCGGCTTTGACACCTTCTCAGGCTTCCCGTCGGTCAGCAGCGAAGACGGCGGTGCGGTGGCTGTGGGCGACTACGCTGTCAGCGAAAACTGGAAGGACGAACTGGACGCCGTCCTGAACTTCCACGAAGCCAACGCCCCGATCCCCCAGAAGAAGAAATTCGAGCTGGTCCAGGGCGACGCCACCCAGACCCTGCCCAGATATCTGACCGACCACCCCGAAACCATTGTGGCCCTGGCCTATTTCGACTTCGACATCTACCAGCCCACCAAGGCCTGCCTGGAGGCCCTGCTGCCGCACATCACCCGGGGCACGGTCCTGGCCTTTGACGAGCTGAACTGTCCCGAATTCCCGGGCGAGACCCTGGCGGTCCGGGAGGTGCTGGGTCTGTCCCGCTACGCCCTCCGCCGGGACCCGAACAACCCCCTGACCTCCTACCTCGTCGTCGACTGAGACCATGTCAGCGCCCGCCAGCTATGCCTGTCTTCCAAGGCCGCTGATTGCGCTGGGCGACTATGCTGTCCGTCCCGTCCAGCCTGACGACATCGAGGACATCCGCCTGTGGCGCAATGCCCAGATGGACGTCCTGCGCCAACAGTCGCCCCTCTCGCCTGCTGACCAGATCGCCTACTATGACCGGCATGTCTGGCCGGTCATGCCCCAGGCCGAGCCCGCCAATATCCTCGTGACCTTCCTGAAACATGGCCAGAGGATCGGCTATGGCGGCCTGGTTCACATTGCCTGGCCCCATCGCCGTGCAGAGGTGTCATTTCTGGTGAGCCCGGACCTGGCCGCCGATGCGGCGCGATATGCCGAGGCCTTCGACACCTTCTTCGGCCTGATGAAGGTCCTGGCCTTCGACGACCTGGGGCTCAACCGGCTGACCACCGAGACCTACGCCAACCGAACCGCCCATATCGCCCGACTTGAAGCCGCTGGTTTCATTCCAGAGGGCCGACTGCGGCGTCATGTCCGGATCAATGACGATTTTATCGACTCCCTCCTCCATGGCTGTGTGACGACCGATGCAAGGTAAACGCGTTTTTGTCAGCGGCGGCGCTGGCGTGATCGGACAGGAAATCGTTCCACGCCTGCTCAAGCGCGGCGCAACAGTCCTCGTGGGAGACCTCAAGCCACGGCCCGCGGATTTCGGGCCGGAGGTCATCTATCGTCGCGGCGACCTGAACGCCATGACCACCGCCGAGTTTGAGGCCTTCGCGCCGGACGTCTTCATCCACCTGGCGGCGACCTTCGAGCGGTCCACCGAGACTTACGGCTTCTGGGAAGAGAACTTCTCGCACAATGTGGGTCTGAGCCACCACCTCATGACCCTGGCCAAGGATGCACCCTCCCTGAAGCGGGTGGTCTTCGCCTCCAGCTATCTGATCTATGATCCCGACCTCTACCAGTTCGACGCCGCCAGGGATCAGCCGACCCGGCTGAAAGAGACCGATCCCATACTGCCGCGCAATCTGACCGGCATGGCCAAGCTGGCTCACGAGATCGAGCTCCGCTACCTCGAGCCCTTCGTCGCCGACCGGTTCTCAACGGTCTGCGCCCGGATCTATCGGGGCTATGGACGAAATTCCCGGGACGTGATCTCCCGCTGGATCCGCGCCTTGCTGAAGGGCGAGCCCCTCACCGTTTTCCGGCCTGAGGGTCTGTTCGACTATATCTACGCTGCGGACACCGCCGAGGGCCTGATCCGACTGTGCGAGACCGGGTCCCTGACGGGCATCATCAATCTGGGGTCAGGCCGGGCGCGGCGGGTCAGTGAAGTCATCGAAATCCTGGCCGGTCACTTCCCCGACATGGCCTTCACGGTGGAAGAGTCCGACATTCCATTTGAGGCTTCCGAGGCTGACCTCTCCCTGCTCGATGAAGTGCTCGGTTGGCGACCGGTCCATGGCCTTGAAGAGGCCATTCCGGAGATGATCGCCTTTGAGCGCTCAAGGCTGGCCAAGCCACTTTCCGCGCCAGCCCAGCTCAAGGTCCTGCTGTCCAGCGCCTCCCGCAAGGTTCCCCTGCTCCGCGCTCTGGAAACGGCGGCCCAGGCTGTCGATCCGGAAGCCGAGGTCATCTGCGGCGACGCCAATGGCGAAGCCCTGACGGCACATATCAGCAAGGCCTTCTGGCAGATGCCCACCACGCGCCCCGAAAACCTCGACCTCCTGATCGAGGGATGCAGGTCGCGGGGGGTTCAGTTGGTTCTGCCGACCCGTGATGGCGAACTGATGTTCTGGGCGCAGAACGCCGGGGCCTTCCGCCAGGCCGGGATCGAGGTGCTGGTCTCCAGCCCGGTCGCCGTGAACACCTGCCTGGACAAGCTGGAATTCTCCCGGTTTGGCGGCCTGAACAACCTGCCGGTCATTCCGACCGTCCTGGATCTGGAAGACCTTCCCGGCGATCGCTTTGTGGTGAAGGAACGCTTCGGCGCCGGTTCCCGCGGCGTCGCGATCAATGTTGACCGATCGGCGGCCAGGGCCCACGCCCAACTTCTGGATCAACCCATCTTCCAGCCCTATGTGGCGGGTGGGGAAATCAGCGTCGACGCCTGGCTGGACAGGAAATGCAGGCTGAAAGGCCTGGTGCTCCGCCGCCGGGAGGTTGTGGTCAACGGAGAGTCCCAGGTGACCACCACCTTCCGCGACCCTGCCATTGAGGCCGAGGCCGGCCGGGTGCTGAACGCCCTTGGCCTGTCAGGTCCTGTGGTCCTGCAGATCATGATCAGCCCGGATGGAAGGCCGCACATCATCGAGTGCAATGCCCGTTTCGGCGGCGCCTCGACCACAGGCATAGCCGCAGGTCTGGACAGCCTTCGCTGGAGCCTGCTTGAAGCCCAGGGCGAAGACCTTGGGGTTCATCCCTTCCACCGCATAGCCGGCGAGGTCCGGCAGATCCGGGCCCCCGCCGACGTCTACGACCTGATCGCCTAGCCCAGATTACGCCGGAAGAGGGCCAGAACCCTCTCCCAGTGCCGCTCCGCCGAAGGCTTGTCATAGGCGGGTCTTTGCGGGAAGGCGAAGCCGTGATGAACGCCGGGATAGATCTCCACCTCGGCGTTGATCCTGTCGGCCTTGAGCGAGGCGTCCAGGGCGGCGATGGTCTCGGCCG
This sequence comes from Alphaproteobacteria bacterium PA2, assembly GCA_002256425.1. NCBI lineage: Bacteria > Pseudomonadati > Pseudomonadota > Alphaproteobacteria > Alphaproteobacteria bacterium PA2. The sequence goes on from NKIZ01000001.1 coordinate 2,587,428, forward strand.
GCGCCCAGACATCGATTTCGGCGCAGGCGAAGTAGAGTTCCCCCCTGGCCTTGCGGGCCATGACATGGGGGCTGTTCGGCTTGTCGGTGACCAGGAAGGTGCCATAGACCGAGGCCCCGGCGGCGACCTTGTCCGCATGACGCGCCGCGGCATTGACCACGAACTGACCGCTCATGCAGTAGCCGACCAGTCCGACCTTGGCCGTCGACGCCGCGGGATCAGCTTCTGCAAAGGCCAGCAGGGCGTCGGTGTCCTCCATGACCATGTCGATCGTCAGGCCATTCATCAGCTCGAACATCTTCTTGCGGCTGCCATGCTCGGGATCGGGATTGATCGGCCCCAGCTCCATTTCACCTGCCCGGTAGTAGAGATTGGGCAGCATGACGTAATAGCCGCTGGTGGCGAACCGCCGGGCCATGTCGCGTAGTTCCTCCCGGATGGCCGGGGCGTCCATGTAGAAGATCACCAGGGGATGGGGACCATCCCGGTCTGGGTGTACGATGAAGGTGGTGGTGGCGCCGGCCGTGGTCGGCACATCAAGTTGACGTTCAATCATCGGATTTACCTCAGAAGTTGACGCGGGCGCTGATGGCGCCGTCGACGACCATGTTGATGCCGGTTGTGAAGGCTGACCGGGGGCTGGACAGGAAGACCGCTGCGGCGGCGATTTCCTCCGGGGTCGCCATACGGCCTGTAGGATTGCGCTTGAGGGTCTGCTCGAAGAAGGCCGGCATGCCCGCCTTCACCCGTCCCCAGACGCCATCCTCGAAGAAGACCGTGCCGGGCGAGATCACATTGCAGCGCACGTGCTTGGACGCATTCGCCTTGGCGACGCCCTTGGCGAAGTGGATCTGGGCCGCCTTGATGGCGCCATAGGCCGAAGGATTTGCGGCCTCCGCCGCCGAGATCGAGGAAATGATGATCAGGGCCGCATCGCCCTTTTCGGCGCCGGCCTTTTCCAGGAAGGGCCTGGCGGCCTCCAGGACATTGACCGCCCCCAGCATGTCGATCTCGAACATGGCCCGCCAGTCGGCTTCCTTCGAGCCCTGGACCAGGGCGCTGGCGTTGGAGACCACGATGTCGACACCCCCCAGGGCTTCGCCTGATGCCTTGATGAAGGCCTGCAGGGCCGCGCCGTCGGCAATGTCCACCACCTGACCGAAGGCGGAAACGCCCTTGTCCTTCAGGGCTGCGACCGCGGCTTCGACCTCGTCGGCCTTGCGGGCGCAGATGGCGACATTGGCGCCTTCGTCGGCGAACAGGTCGGCAATGGCCCGACCTATGCCCCGGGTGGCGCCCGTGACGATTGCTGTCTTGCCTTTCAGACCGAGGTCCATCTTCGTCTCCCTGGAATTTGCAATTTCCTCCTTGTAGCCGAAGGCGCGGTTGAGGCTAAAGGATTGATCGCGAGATTTTCCCTCGCGGCCGGGATAGGGCGCCCATGCTTGATACCTTTGATGAACAGGTGGACGGACCGTTTGGCCAGGTCGGAACCGGCCTGCTGCGCCGGACCCTGGAGCCCCTGTTGCCGGCTGGCGGGCTGGTGACATCGGTGGAGGGCATGAAACCCTATGAGACCGACGGTCTGGCGGCCTATCGCAGCATGCCCGGCGCTGTCGCCCTGCCCGAGACCGTGCCCCAGGTCCAGGCGGTTCTGAAGGCCTGCTCGGCCCTGGGGGTTCCCGTGGTGGCACGGGGCGCAGGCACCGGCCTGTCCGGCGGCGCCCTTCCCTTCCCCGGCTGTGTTCTGCTCAGTCTGTCCAAGTTCAACAGGATCCTGGAGATAGACGCCCAGGCGCGGACAGCCCGGGTCCAGCCTGGCGTCCGCAATCTGGCGATATCCGAGGCTGTCGCCCATCTGGGCCTGTTCTATGCGCCGGATCCGTCTTCCCAGCTGGCCTGCTCCATCGGCGGCAATGTGGCCGAGAACGCCGGCGGGGTGCATTGCCTGAAGTACGGCCTGACCGTCCACAACATCCTCCAGCTGGAGGTTGTGACGATTGACGGCGATCTCGTGCATCTGGGCTCGGAGGCCCTGGATGCCCCGGGCTATGACCTGATGGCCCTGATGACCGGCTCGGAGGGCCTGCTGGGGGTTGTGACCGAGGTCCTGGTCAAGCTGACCCCCTTGCCCGAGGTCGCAAAGGTGATCCTGGCCAGCTTTGATGATGTCGAGGTCGCGGCTGGCGCCGTGGCCGCGATCATGGCGGCAGGGATCGTGCCGGCCGGTCTGGAAATGATGGACGGCCCGGCCCTTCGCGCCGCCGAGGACTTCGCCCAGGCCGGTTATCCCAAGAACGCAGCAGCCATTCTGCTCTGCGAACTGGATGGCGAGGAAGCCGATGTCGCCGAAGAGATCGAAAGGGTCTCGGCCCTGCTTTCAGGCGCCGGCGCCTTTGAGGTTCGGGTCGCCCGGGACGAGGCCGAGCGCAAGCGGTTCTGGGCCGGCCGAAAGGGCGCCTTTCCGGCCATGGGGCGGCTGGCCAATGACTATTACTGCATAGACGGCACCATTCCCCGGAGGGCCCTGCCGAGGGTGCTGACAGAGATTACCCGGCTGGCCGAGGCCCACGGCCTGGGCGTGGCCAACGTCTTTCATGCCGGAGACGGCAATCTCCACCCCTTGATCCTCTACAATTCCGAGATTGAGGGAGATTCCGAACGGGCTGAAGCCCTGGGCTTCGCCATTCTGGAACTCTGCGTGGAGGTGGGCGGCACCATTACCGGCGAGCACGGGGTTGGCCGCGAGAAGATCAACCAGATGTGTGTCCAGTTCACCCAGGGCGAAAACGACGCCTTCCACGCCCTCAAGGCCGCCTGGGATCCCAAGGGCCTGCTCAATCCCGGCAAGACCATTCCGACCCTGGCCCGCTGTGCTGAATACGGCGCCCTTCACGTGCACAAGGGCGTCCTGCCCCACCCGCATCTGGAGCGGTTCTAGGTGGATCAATCCCGCGCCCTTACAGAAGCGGTCCAGTCGGCGGCGGCGACACACCGCCCCCTGAGACTGGTCGGTGGCGGAACCCACGCCTTCTATGGCCGGCCGGTGGAAGGCAAGACCCTTTCCATAGCCGGGCACAAGGGGATCATCGACTATGACCCCAGCGAACTGGTGATCACCGCCCGAGCGGGCACGCCCCTGGCGGAGATCGAGGCGGCGCTGGCCGAGAACCAGCAGATGCTGGCTTTTGAGCCCCCGAAATTCGGCCCCTCCGCCACCCTCGGCGGCGCTGTCGCGACCGGCCTGTCAGGCCCCAGACGGCCTTTCGCCGGCGCCCTGCGGGATTTCGTATTGGGCGCCCGCATACTCGATGGCCAAGGTCAGTCCCTGCACTTTGGCGGCACGGTGTTCAAGAATGTGGCGGGGTTTGACGCCTTCCGCCTGATGGCCGGAGCCCAGGGCGGGCTGGGCCTGATCCTGGATGTCTCGCTCAGGGTCACCCCGCGACCGAGGCAGGAACGGGCCCTGGCCTTCGACCTGGCCTCCGAGACAGCCCGGCTGAAGGTCATCGACCTCATGCGCCGCCCCCTGCCTCTGTCGGGGGCATTTCACGATGGCGAGCGCCTTCACCTGCGCCTGTCCGGCGGTGAAGCGGCGGTTGCCGGAACAGCCCGGGAGCTCGGCGGCGAGAATGAGCCCCTCAGCCTCTGGACCGATATCGCCAACCTGACCCATCCGGCCCTTGCGGGGGACCAGAGGCTTTGGCGCATCGCCATTGGTCAGACCCGGACTGCGCCTGCGGACTGGGGTCCGGTCTGGGACTGGGCTGGCGGCGTTCGCTGGGTGAAACAGGACGCTGAGGCGCCAGACCTCTGGGAGGCCGCCGCGTCCCTGGGCGGACACGCCACCCTGTTCCGGGGCGCCCGCGACGAGGTTTTCCAGCCCCTGGCGCCTGCCGTTTTCCGCCTGCATGAGCGCCTGAAAGCCGCCATGGACCCCTACGGGATCTTCAATCCCGGCCGCCTCTACGAAGGGCTCTGACATGCGCACCGCCATAGAAGGCCCCCTGGCCGACACCGAAGCTGGCGCCGTCGCCGCCAAGGCCCTGCGCGCCTGCGTCCATTGCGGCATGTGCAACGCCACCTGCCCTACCTATCAGCTGGCCGGGGACGAGCTGGAGGGCCCCAGGGGGCGCATCTATCTGATGAAGCAGGCCCTGGAAGGCGCCAAACCGACCCGCCTGACCCTTGACCATCTTGACTCCTGCCTGACCTGCCGGGCCTGCGAGACCACCTGCCCCTCAGGGGTCGAATACCACCGCCTGCTGGATATCGGACGCGAGGCTGTCGCCCAGGCCGTGCCCCGCCCGTGGACGGAGAAGCTCTTGCGGGAAGGCCTGCGTCGCCTGACGATTTCCCCGCGCCTGTTCTCAAGCCTGCTGGCCCTGGGGCGGATGTTGCGACCAATCCTGCCTGCGGCCCTCAAGGACAAGCTGTCTCCCCGGGTGGAGGTGGGCGAGCGACCCGCCAGATTGCACTCCAGGACCATGCTTATGCTGGAAGGCTGCGTACAGTCGGCGGCGGCGGCCCATTTCAACGCCGCAACGGCCCGGGTCTTTGACCAGCTGGGGATCACCCTTGTGGAAGCTCCGAAGGCCCGCTGCTGCGGGTCTGTCAGTTTTCATCTGGATGCTGCAGAGGCGGCCCGGGCCCAGGCCCGCGCCAATCTTGACGCCTGGGCGGCCCTGATCGATGGAGGGGCTGAAGCCCTGATCGTCAATTCCAGCGGATGCGCCGCCTTCATCAAGGACTATCCGGACCTGTTCCGGGACGATGCCGTCTACCTGCCTCTCGCCCGCCGCATCGCCAGCATGATGCGGGACCCGATCGAGGTACTTGAGTCCGCAGACATGTCCCTGGCGCGTAGTCCGGTGGCGCCGAGGATTGCCGTGCATGAGCCCTGCACCCTCCAGCATGGCCTGAAGCTGACGGGGAGAATAGCGAGTCTTCTCAGCCGCCTGGGCTATGAACCTCAACCGGTGGCGGACAATCATCTGTGCTGCGGATCAGCCGGCGCCTATTCGATCCTGCATCCGGAAACTGCCAACACCCTGAAGGCCAACAAGCTGAAGGCCCTCAATGCGTCACAGCCTGCAGCAGTCTACACCGCCAATATCGGCTGCTGGATGCATCTGGCGACCGGCGACGGCGCGCCGGTGCGTCACTGGATGGAAGCGGTCGAAGCGGTTCTCAGCGACCGTCCATGAGGGCCTGAACGCTGGCCAGGTCCTGAACAATGTGGCCGAGGGACTTGTAGGCGGTGATCTGGTCGGCCGATTGCCGCCCTTCCAGGGCCCCGTTCAACACCTGCCCGATCTCACCGACCACATGGTCGTCTCCCACAAGGCCAGCCCCCTTGGCGACCAGGAACTCCGCCCCCTGGGCCAGCGCGCCCTCGCGGCTGTCGGCGATGAACCGGCTGGCGACAACCAGATCGCTGTCGACTTCCACCGGCCCGGCCCGGCTTGAGCCCACCAGATTGATGTGTGTCCCTGGCTGGACCCAGCGCCCAAGCAGGATCGGCGTTTCGGCCCCGGAGACGGTGCAGATGATGTCTGCTTTCGCGGCCGCAGCTTCTACTTCGGCCACGGGCAGGACTTTGAGCCCGGTTTCCTGAGCCATCCGGCCAGCGAAGCTTTCAGATCTTTCCGCTGATCGTCCCCATACCTGCACCGAAGTCAGCTTCCGAACCTTTGACACGGCGCGGATGTGGGTTGCGGCCTGTTCGCCATAGCCCAGGATCAGCAGTCGCGACGCCTCTGGCCGGGCAAGGACGTCCGTCGCCACGGCGCTGGCGGCGGCGGTCCGGATGGCGGTCACCTCGCCGGCATGGGCCAGGCAGACAGGAGCTCCAGTGTCGGGATCGAACAGCAGGACAAAGCCCTGGTGGGATTGGATCCCCCTGGCGAAATTCTCGGGATAAACGCTGATCAGCTTGGCGCCGAATGCCCTGCCCTCGCCCAGGGCGCCCGGCATGATCCCGAAGGCGCGGTCGCCGCCCAGGGGCAGGATCGAGCGCAGGTGCTGGCGGGTCACGCCCGCAGAGAAATCCTTCATGGCCTGACGCACGACCTCAATGGCCAGGTCATAGGTCAGGCGCTGCGCCACCTCCTCACGATCCAGGAAAATCATCCCGTCCTCCGCGTTGACACAAGCCGCGCCCGGTTCTCTTCTAAGCCCAAAGACCGGCGCAGAAACAGGCCGGACCCGCGGAGGACTGACCATGGCTGATTTCGGCGCAACTGAACTCGAGGCATTCCGGGCGGAAGCAAGGTCCTGGCTGGCCGCCAACTTCCCGCCTTCCCTGAAGGACCGGGGCGATATCGCGGCGTCCGAGGCGCCGGTTCCGGTCGAGGGCGACTACAAGATCTGGAAAGAGGCCATGGGCGCCAAGGGTTGGGGCACGCCCACCTGGCCCAGGGCCTATTGTGGCGGCGGCCTGACCCCTGCCGAGACGCGGGTTCTGCAAGCGGAAATGCGGGCCATCGGCGCCTGGAACCCCATTGGCGGCATGGGGGTCATGATGTTCGGTCCCACCCTGCTGGAATATGGCAATGAAGAGCAGAAGCAGAGGCACATCCCCCCGATCGTCCGGGGCGAGAAGCGCTGGTGCCAGGGATATTCCGAGCCGGGCGCCGGCTCCGATCTGGCTAGCCTGCAGACCAAGGCCGAGGACAAGGGCGACCACTTCCTGGTCAATGGTCAGAAGATCTGGACCTCCGGCGCCCAGTACGCCGACTGGTGTTTCTGCCTGACCCGGACAGATCCGACCAAGAAGCATGAGGGTATCAGCTTCCTGCTGATCGACATGCGCACCCCGGGGGTCGAGACCCGGCCCATCCTGCTGATTTCCGGCAGCTCGCCCTTCTGCGAGACCTTCTTCACCGATGTGAAGGTGCCCAAGGAAAACCTGGTCGGCCCCCTGAATGGCGGTTGGACCGTCGGCAAGCGCCTGCTTCAGCATGAGCGCAATGGCCTGTCCGGCGGCGGCGACGGCCGGCCCCGTTTCGACCCTGCCGATCTGCGGAATGCTGCCAAAAACTACATCGGCCTCGATGAGGACAACCGTCTGGCCGACCCTGACTTCCGGACCCGCCTGGTCCAGCACGACATGGACGCCAGGGCCTTCGCCCTGACCCTGCAGCGGGTGGCCGCCGAGGCCCGCAGCGGCAATGGCCCGACCGCGGCCACCTCGATCATGAAGAACGCCAATTCAAAGATCGCCACGGACCACTGCGAAATGATGGTCGAAGCCATGGGCAATCGCGGCCTGGGCTGGGAAGGCGACTACACCCCGGAAGAACGGGAGGCCCAGCGCATCTGGCTGAGGATCAAGTCCTCGACCATCGCCGGCGGATCGTCGGAAGTTCAGAACAACATCATTTCCAAGCGCATTCTGGGCCTGCCGGACACGACCGGCAAAATGTAGCGTCAAATTAGGCCTTCCGGAGCCGAAGGCGGGGTTTCTGCTTTCTTAAGCCCGCCCCCGAGTGATATCGAGCCATTCCTGCCCTCGATGGGGCGCGGATGGTGTTTGATTTTCTCGTCCGGGTGACGAGATTCAGGAGCGTAAAATGGCCCTAGCCGGAACAAGCTACTTCTTCGAAACAATTACGGCGACCCAAGCGGCCGGCTTTACTGCAGCTGACACCCTGGTGTTCTCGACGGCGGGTTCCAAGAACACCGACGCAAGCGTGACCTATATTGCCGCCGTAGCGGCTTCCGGTGCATCACCGGCCATTCCTGCGCACATTTCGATCACCTTTGGTGGCGTGACCAAGGAATTTGGCGCGACCAGCAGCTTTGACGGCTTCACCTCGGCGACCGGCGGTCTGATCTTCTCGGACGGCTCCAAGCTGCTCCTGGGCGGTTCGGCCAATGATGCCTGGCTAACGGGCGCGACCACCACCGACGTGATCTATGGCGGCGGCGGAAATGACACCATCAGCAGCGCGGGTGGCGTGGCCAACAAGGGCTCGGACACCATTCAGGGCAATGCCGGCGACGACACCATCACCGGCAGCAGCAGCGCCGACGTGATCTACGGCGGCAAGGACAACGACTCCGTGACGGCCGGCGACGGCGCCAACAACGTCAACGGCAACCTGGGTAATGACAGCATCCTCGGCGGCGCCGACGCCGACACCCTGCTCGGCGGTCAAGGCGATGACACGGTCAGCGGTGGCGCAGGCGCCAACTTCCTGAACGGCAACCTGGGCGATGACACCATCACCGATGGTAGTGACGGCACCAATACCTCCACCATCTTCGGTGAAGGCGGCAATGACTCTGTCGACAACTCAGCTGGCGGCAATGACTCCATCGATGCTGGCGACGGCAATGACAAGGTTCTCGGCGGCGCCGGCAATGAATTTGTCTTCGGTGGTGCCGGCAATGACTCCATCAATGCTGCCGGAGGAGCCAATACCGTCAACGGTAATGCGGGCAATGACACCATCACGGCTGCAGGTGGCAATGACAGCCTCTATGGCGGTCAGGGGAACGACAATATCGACCTTGGCGAAGGCACGAACTGGGCCACTGGAAATCTGGGCGATGATACGCTTGTCGGCGGACAAGGTAATGACACTCTGCTCGGTGGTCAGGGAGATGACAATCTCAGCAGCACCGGCGGTGTCGACTTCCTGAACGGCAATCTTGGGAATGACACCCTGACGGCAAGCTCTGGCGGTGGAGCAACCCTGCTCGGCGAAGACGGCAACGACTCCCTCACAGGCGGTTCGTCCAACGACAGCCTCGATGGCGGCATTGGCAATGACTGGCTGTCCGGAGGGGGCGGGTCAGACACAATGGTCGGCGGAGAAGGCAACGACTCCATCACCCAGACCGGGTCTGGCAAGTCCTCCATCGATGCAGGGGCTGGAGACGACAATCTCAATGATACGTCGTCCGGAAATGACACTATCTCCATGGGCGACGGCAACGACACTCTGACGGCTGGGGGCGGCAATGACGTCATCTCCCTTGGCGCCGGCAATGACAGTTTCAACCAGGTAATTTTTGCATCTAACGATTCAATCGACGCAGGGGATGGAAATGACACCGTCCGAGGCCTGTCAGGCGATTTCTCGATCGCTGGAGCGGCCGGCAATGACTCCATCTATGGTCAAAATGGCAATGACACCCTGATCGGCGGAGAAGGGAACGATACGATCACCGCGACGGGGATCAGTGTGGGTTCCGGCAACTGCATCATCGATGGCGGCATCGGCGATGACTTGCTGACCGGCGGCACGGGTAACGACACAATTACCGGCGGCGACGGTGCGGACTCGATCATAGACACGATTAACGGCAATGATTCGATCGACGGCGGCAACGGAGCGGATACCATTGCCGGAGGCATAGGCAATGACACCATTGCCGGTGGCCTCGACGTGGACAAGCTTACCGGCGGCGGCGGAATTGACCGTTTCGTATTCACGCCCGGCACCTCGATCAGCGCGACGCCAGACACCATCACCGACTTCACGGCCGGCGCAGGTGGCGACATCATCTCCTCAACCGTTGTCGGAAGCGCCGCCAACTTCGTGAACAGCAATGTCTTCGCGACCTATGCGCTGGCTCAGACCGCAGCTGCGGCCCTGATCAGCACAGGCAATACGGATATTGTCGCCGTCACGGTTGGCGCCGACGCCTATGTCTTCATCGACAATGGCGGGAACAACGCGATAGGCTTGGCCATCAAGCTGACAGGTGTGTCTGCGGCCAATCTGGTTGCTACCAACTTCATCTAGGCTGGATGTTCAGCAAGAGAGTTTTGGGGCCGTCTCGCAAGGGGCGGCCCTTTTGCTGTTCAGGCCTCAACTGAAATCGAAGGCTGACTTTGGCCTTGCCTAGCCCTCAAACGTCCCCGCATACCGCTCCCGCAGCAGGTTCTTCTGGACCTTGCCCATCGCATTACGTGGCAGATCTTCCACGAAGAATATCCGCTTGGGCGCCTTGAAGGCGGCCAGCTGGGTCCGGCAAGCGGCGATCATGGCCGCATCGTCGCCCTTGCCGATCACCACGGCGCACACCGCTTCCCCGAAATCGGGGTGGGGCAGGCCTATGACGGCGGACTCCGTGACCCCGTCCATCTCATCGAGGATTAGTTCGATCTCCTTGGGATAGACATTGAAGCCCCCCGAAATGATCAGGTCCTTGGCCCGCCCCGAAATCCAGACCCGCCCGTCGGGATCGCGGCGCCCCACATCGCCGGTTATGAAATAGCCGTCGGCCGTGAACTCCTCGGTGGTCTTTTCCGGCATGCGCCAATAGGCCGAAAAGACGCTGGGCCCCTTGATCTCGATGACCCCGGTCTCCTCCCCGCCGCCGATCCGAAGATCCACTCCCGGCAGGGGATAGCCCACACTCCCAGCCAGCCGGTCACCGGTCAGCGGATTGGTGGTGATGATCACAGCCTCGCTCATGCCGTAGCGCTCAAGAATGGTTTGACCGGTCCGCGTCTGGAACTCGGCGAAGGTCGATGGCAGCAGGGGCGCAGATCCGCAGACGAACAGGCGCATGTGCGCCGCCCTTTCCCGGGTAAAGTCGGGATTGGCCAGCAGGCGCGTATAGAAGGTCGGCACGCCCATCATGACGGTTGCGTCAGCCAGGCCCTTCAGCACCTGGGCGTCGTCGAACTTCGGCAACCAGATCATGGGCGTTCCGGACAGGAAGGCGCAGTGCAGGGCGACAAACAGACCATGGACGTGAAAGATCGGCAGGGCGTGGAGCAGGACATCACTTGCTGAAAAGCCCCAGGCCTGATGCAGGGCCAGGGCGTTTGACGCCAGATTGCCGTGGGTCAGCATGGCCCCCTTGGAGCGCCCGGTCGTGCCGCTGGTGTAGATGATCGAGGCCAGGTCTGCTGATGTCCGCGGCACGGCCTTCGAGAGCGGCTCTGCATCCTGTGCGCCCGCCACATATCCCACCGCGTCCTGGATGAAGAGCCTGGGCTCGGCATCCTTCAGGAAGTAATCCACCTCCCCTGGGGTGTAGGCGCTGTTCAGGGGAAGGAAGACCGCGCCAGCCATGAGCGTCGCGAGATAGATCATCACCGCCTCCGGAGACTTCTCAACCTGCAGGGCCACGCGGTCGCCAGGGACAACCCCCTCAGCGACCAGTCGCCCGGCTATGGCCGCCACCTTGGCCTGCACAAGATTGTACGAAATGGACTCCCCATCGAGCAGCCGGAAACAGACCCGATCCGGGGCCGTAGGAAAGCGCGAGGACAGCAACTCATAGAGATTGTCAGACATGGCCCGGATCCGCAGACAGAGGATTGCGTTCCGCGCGGTAACACGATCAATCTGGCCCGCATAGGTCGCGCAAGACGCCCTGAGGAGGACGCCATGAAATCCCTGCCCCTTACCCTGATCGGCCTGCTGCTGGCCGGCGTGGCCAATGCAAAGACCCTTGAGGTCCCTGCCGGTCCGGACGCCCAGGAGCGGGTGCAGACCGCACTGCTGGATGCAAGGCCAGGGGATGTCGTCGCCCTTGGCGCAGGGCGGTTCGACCTCAGCGATGGTCTGTCCCTGGACATCCCCAATGTGACCGTCCGTGGCGCCGGAGAGGCCAGGACCATACTCTCCTTCGCCGGCCAGAAGGGCGCCGGAGAAGGTCTGCTGATCACCTCCAGCGGGGTCACGGTCCGGGACCTGACGGTCCAGGATTCCCGAGGGGACGGGATCAAGTCCAAGGGCGTCGATCAGATCAGCTTCCTCAGCCTGACCGTCGAATGGACAGGCGGCCCGAAGGCCACCAATGGCGCCTATGGGGTCTATCCCGTGGCCTCCACCAATGTGCTCATCGACCGTGTCACCGTGCGCGGCGCTTCCGACGCCGGGATCTATGTTGGGCAGTCGAAGAACATCATCGTCCGCAACAGCAGGGCCGAATTCAATGTCGCCGGGATCGAGATCGAAAACTCGATGAACGCCGACGTCTACGACAATGTCGCGACCCGCAACGCCGGCGGCATACTGGTCTTTGACCTGCCGGATCTGCCCCAGATGGGTGGACACTCCACCCGGATCTTCCGAAATCAGGTCATCGACAATGACACGCCGAACTTCGCTCCGAAGGGCAATATCGTCGCCGGTGTTCCGACGGGGACCGGGGTCATGCTCATGGCCAATCGCGATGTCCATGTGTTTGAGAACACGATCAGCGGCAACCAGACCACCGGCGTGATGATCATCGCCTACATCCAGGACTTCACGGACAAGACCTATAATCCCCTGCCGCGGGACATGGTGGTTCGCGACAACACATTTGGCCGCAATGGCTGGGACCCCAATCTTGCTGGCGGCCCCATGCTCGCCAAGGCCCTCGGCGGCGCCCTGCCCCCGGTTCTCTGGGATGGCGTAAGCCAGGCTGGCGGTGTGTCAGCCCCGGTCAAGCTTTGGCTTAAGGACGGGCCTGTCCTCAATCTCCGCCTGCCCAAGGCCGGCGCCCTGGACGCCGCCAATCCGGATGTCCTGGCAAGTCTGGGATCCCCCGGCCAGGCTGAACCCAGGCCCGTCGTCCTGCCGGCGGCCCAGGCCAAACTCAAGCCGTGAGGCGGCTCTTCGCCCTGATTGCGGCGGTTGCCTGTCTTGGGGCCGCGCCAGCTCCGGTGGACCTTGCCGCCCTGATGGCGGAAAAGCCGGCCGCAAAACTGGCAGCCTATCGGCTGTTCCTGGACGAAGGTGGACGCCGTCCCAATGAGGGCGTTACGCCCTATTCCCTGAATACGCCCCTGTTCACCGACTATGCCGACAAGGAACGGTATCTCTACCTGCCGCCAGGCCGGTCGGCCCGGTACCGCGCCAGGGGCGTTCTTGACCTTCCGGTTGGCGCGACCCTGGTCAAGACCTTCTCCTATCCGGCGGACCTGCGCCGGCCGGGAGAAGCATCCCGTTCCGTGGAAACCCGCATTCTCGTCCGCAAGGCAAAGGGATGGGAGGCGCAAACCTATGTCTGGAATGCAGATCAGACCGAGGCGGTGCTCAAGCGCGCCGGCACGCGCCTGACGGTCAATACGCTGGACAAGTCCGGCCGCCCCCTGGCCATCGACTATGCCGTTCCCAACACGAACCAGTGCAAGGAATGCCACTCCCAATCCGGAACCCTCGTTCCGATCGGGCCCAAGGCGCGCAACCTCAATGGCTTGCACACCTATACAGGGGGTCAGGAAAACCAGCTCCAGCATCTACGAAACGCAGGTCTGCTGATTGGTCTGCCTTCCCCGGAGAAGATTCCGAAAACGGAGGACTGGACAGACTTGCAGGTCCCGTTGGCTGACCGGGCCCGCGCCTATCTCGACGCCAATTGCGGCCATTGTCACTCCGCCCGAGGCATGGCCAGCAATTCCGGACTCTTCCTCGACTGGGAGACGCAGAAGCCAAGCCAGCTTGGTGTGGGAAAGCGCCCTGTGGCGGCCGGTAGGGGATCGGGAGGATTGGATTTCGACATCGCCCCGGGAGATCCGGACCAGTCCATCCTGTTCTACAGAATGGCTTCCCTTGAACCCGGCGTCATGATGCCGGAACTGGGGCGATCCCTGATCCACCAGGAGGGCCTGGATCTGATCCGGGAATACCTGGCAAAAATGCCCCCGCCGCGTTGACTTGCATCCAATGTCCCCCTTTGCTCGTATTGATGACGTGAAAAGCGTCACAGGGTGTGCGGAGGAAAGTCTATGGCGCAGCAAGCAAGCCTGAAGCTGGATGTCATGAAGGCCCTGATCGCCGCCTGGTCCCGTGGCGATGTCGATGGGGCGCTTGATCACATGACCGATGACATTGTCTGGCACTACGCCGCAGGCGTCGCGCCGCCGATACGCGGCAAGGCCAAGGCCCGGAAGTTTCTCGAGAATTTCAAATCGCAGGTAACCAACGTCAACTGGCGGATATTCGACTTCGCTGAGAACGGCGACCGTCTTTTTGTTGAAGGCGTGGACGAACACACTTCCACATCCGGGACGGTCATCGCGACCCCCTATGCCGGGGTGCTGGAGTTCCGCGGCAACCTCATCTGCGCCTGGCGCGACTATGTTGATGTCGGCGTCATGGAAGCCCAGCGTGGCGGTGCGCCGGCCTCAGCCTGGGCGGCGGACCTGACCGCCAGGCCGGCGATTTGACCCCTTATCTGACTGCAGACAAACTCCAGACCGGCGTCCGCGCCGCCAGCCATACTTAGGAGCTCCCCCCATGGAAATCGCCCAGCTCTTGGCGACCAACTTCGCGATCGTTTGCGCCTTCTTCCTGGCGTGCTGGGGGATCAATGTCGTCATCAAGGATCCCAGCTTCGTCGACAGCCTCTGGGCGCTGGGCATGGTGGTGGTCGCCGTATCCACCTACTTCATGACCGGCGCACGGGGACCGCACGCCACGGTCCTGACAGTTCTCTGCGCGATATGGGGATTGCGCCTGGGCCTTTACCTGCTCTGGCGCTGGCGCAAGAATGGCCCGGATCGGCGCTATGTCACCATGATGGGCAAGGCTCAATCAGAGCGGGGCTGGGGTTTTGCCAAGGCCAGCCTGATCCTTGTCTTCGCCCTGCAGGCGCCCCTGCAGTTCATTGTCTGTCTTCCGATCCAGCTCGGCCAGGTCGCCCAGACGACGCAACTGGGTCAACTGGCTACGGCGGGCATGTCGCTGGCCATCATCGGGATCTTCTTTGAAACCGTTGGCGATTGGCAGCTGGCGCGCTTCAAGGGAAATCCGGCCAATGAAGGCAAGATCCTGGATACCGGCCTTTGGCGCTATACCCGCCACCCCAACTATTTCGGCGACGCCTGCGTCTGGTGGGGTCTTTTCCTGATTGCCGCTGAAACCGGCCCGATCGGCATAGCCTCCCTGCCAGGCCCGATCCTCATCACCCTGCTCCTGACAAAGTGGAGCGGCGTGCCCACCACTGAAGGTCGTATGCGCCGCAAGCGTCCGGAATACATGGACTATGTGGCGCGGACCTCCGGGTTCATTCCCATGCTGCCCAAAAAGCTTTAGGTGCTGGTGGCCAGCATTTCCCGACCCGCCCAAACCGCATGAGTTCCGCTGGAGATCTTGTGCGGTAGGGCGATCCTGCAGATCGGTCCCTTGGCTATGTCCCTGGCGTCCAGCAGAACGCACTCAGACCGGCCCTGGTTCTCGTCGATCAGAAAGCTCACCAGGTATCCGTCATCCTCGTCCACAGCCCCGATGCGGGGCGCGAACGGGGCTTCGCTGGCATAGACGCCTTCTGGCAGCATGAAGGTCGTACTTTCCCGGGTTTCCAGGTCGGTCTTGACGAAGCCCGTGAACAGGAACCAGCCGGGCTTGGCGACCGTTGAATACCCGTAGCGGTACTTCCGTCCGGCATACCTGGCGTTGATCATGCCAAATTCCATGATCCGCTCATCAAGATGCTCTTCCCGGGTCGAGCCGTCATTCAGGTTGAAGCGCCAGCGATGAAGCTTGGGGCGGAAGCTGTGCTCATCCAGAAAGGCCATCATGTGCTCATAGCCGGGCAGAGCATCCGTATGGGGCGCCGGAGTCGGATCCTCCTGGAAATACCCATCAAGGATGACCTCGTCGCCGTCCTCATAGGCGTTCAGCCAGTGCAGCACATAGGTCGGCGCAGCCTCAAACCACCGCACCTCTCCACCCTGCCGGGGAACAAGCGCAAACCGGGACGGAATGCCCTCGTGGAACCGCACGGCATGGATGTTCCGCTCCAGCAGTTTTGCATCCCAGAATGCCGGTAGGTCGTTCAGAATGGCGTAGTTCTCGGTGAAGGCCATGTCATGGGGCAGCCTCGGTCCGGGGACCGGCACCGGCTGGTAGACCTTGAGTTTGTCGTCTGCCCCCACCAGGCCGTAGTGCAGGTAGGGCGCATGCTTTGAATAGTTGAAGAACATCAGCTCGCCAGTGTGCTCATCGACCTTGGGATGGGCTGAAATCCCGTCGATCGGCGTCCAGGGCGCCAGGCCCTCCGTCTCGAGCGTAAGGGGATCCAGGCGGTACCCCTCGCCGCATTGATAAAAGGTCGAGAGCGCCTTTCCGGCATGGACAACAATGTCAGTTGAGGACGAGTCCTTCAGGGAGCCATGGGCGCCCCAGCCCGGCCTTTTCGCCAATTGCACCGGGTCAGCCAGGCCACCCCACAACGAGCCACGGGCCTCCTGCTCGGCGGCGAATCCCCGGGTGCGCACGAAGCGGTTCCGATAGCTCGCCTTACCGCCGGAAAAGGCGATCTGGTGGATCATGCCATCCCCATCAAAGGGGTGATAACGGCCAAGGGGCTGATGGATCTGGTTCTCGGTATTACGCAGATAGATCCCGCCCAGGTCATCGGGAATAGCCCCGAAGGTAACCTGCAGGTCGTCGACATCGACCTCTTCATGCAAAGGGGTCCAGGCCCCGTTGAGGTAAGGGTGGTTCGACGGGTTCAGCGTCGTGATGACTGCAGGAAGCCGATTGATCGACATGAGCGCCTTCTTTCCGGGTCTGCGTCAGTCTTCGCTTGCCCGAGCGCCCCTGTCAAAGGTCGGTCTTGACCCTGCGCGCCCTCAGGCGATTGGGCGGCGGGTCCATGGCGAAGTCGCCGACCTTGCCGACCCTGGCATTGCAGCTGGGGCACCGGACATCCTGGTCCTCCGGCGCGTCGGTCGGAGGATCAAATCCCTGTCCACAGGGCTTGCACTTCCAGCCGAACACCTGGGGCGGCGGAGGCGGCGGTTTCTGCGCCCGTGGCGGGCGGGAGGGCCGAGCAGGCCGCAAGGGCGCCAGCGGCTCGGGCCCCAGGGGACGAGTGACCACAACGCCAGGCTTGAGGCTCAGAGTCTTGCGGGGACGCGGTTCGTCGCTCACGGCCGACCTCCAAGCTCGCCAAGGGCGTCGACGAGGGGAAAGAGCTGGATCCAGGCCGCCGACTTGGGGGCGATCAACTCAAAATGCCCGGCGCCCTGAATGGTCAGGACCTGAACCGGATCGCCAGACTTCATGGCCGCAGCGCCATAGGCTTCGCCAAATGAGGATGGAACAATAGGGTCCAGGGCGCCTGAAACCACCATCTGGCCCCGATCAAGGGGCAGGAATCTGGGGGGCGAGGTATCAGCAAAGGCCTTGGCGCCCCGGGTCTCAAAACCTGTCAGGCGGTCAATAATGCCCGGACCACCGCAAGCGTCCGGTCCGTGATCCTTGTAGGACTCTAGGTCGATTATGCCCGCCAGGCTGACCACGGCACGAGGCTCGAGGGGCTCGCCCGCATGAAGTGGGCTTGTGGCCGGCAACCTGCTGCGCCCCGCCGCCCACACCGCCAGATGACCTCCGGCAGAGTGGCCCATGAAGACAACCCGTTTCAGGTCAATATTGCGGGAACTCGCAAAGTCACTGACCTTGTCGATACCCAGACCAACATCCTCAAACGTGCCTGGATATCCGGCTCCGTCATGCCCGAGCCGCCGGTATTCCAGATTCCATACCGCCCACCCGCGAGCAGCAAGGGCTTCGCTGAGCGGCGCCTGCAGTTCAAGGCCCGGGAGGTCTGCCCGCCAGCAGCCGCCATGGATCATGACAACAAGGGGATGCAGGCCTTTGGATTTCGGAAGGTACAGATCGCCGAACTGCTGCGGACCGTTTCCATAGGTGATCCGCTGTGCGGCCGATCCATGGGGAAGGGCCAGGATGTCCTGGAACGACAGAAGCGCCTCTGCTTGCGCAGGCGATGTGCACATCATGACAAGGGCGATCACGAGGGTCTTGAGTTTCATGGACAGAACTCCGCCGCCTGTTCCGCGACGTCGACCGGAAAGGTGTCGCTCGCGATGGTACCACCTCTCGGGCTCGAACCGAGGACCTCTAGATCCACAATCTAGCGCTCTAACCAACTGAGCTAAGGCGGCCTATCGCGAGACGAGGGTTCTAGTCGGGCCCCGGCCTTCGATCAAGTCGGGACTGAGGCCCCTTGGAAATTGGACAAAGAAAAAGCCCCGGAGGCGAACCTCCGGGGCAAATTCATCAGCCCACCTGGGATGGATCCTTTCGGATCACTCCTTGGGAAGCGTGAAGCGAAGCGGGATCCGGACAGTGCCACCATCAACTGGCGCGCCATCCAGGGCCTTGGGCTTCATCTTGAAGAGCTTGCTCATCCGCATGGCGGCCGAGCCGAATTCCTGGTCTGCAGGATCTTCTGAGACCACGGAACACCCTTCCAGAGTTCCCTTCGCCGTAACCGAGCAACTGATCGTCGCACGGCCTTCGACACCCATCCGCTGCGCCCGGTCAGGATAGTACCGGGCAATGTCCTCTCCGGACGGGCGACGCGCCCAGTCAGGATTGGAGATGACCGAAGGGCGCTTCACTTCCGGCGCGGGCGCCGGCGGCTTGGGCTCTTCGATGCGCTTCTCAACCGGGGGAACCGGCAGAGGCGGAATCGTGGGCAGATCCGACGGCACGTTCACCGGAGGACGCGGCTGCAGCTTTGGTGGCGGCGGCGGCGGCGTGTTCGGCGGCGGAGGCGGCGGAGGCGGCGGAGGCTTGGCCACCGGCTTGATCATCTGCACGTCAGTGACGTCGTCCGAGTACTGCTTAATCTTCAGCTCGAACTTCTTCTTGTAGATGATGTAACCGACGATCGCGTGTGCTGCGATCGCGATGATCAAGGCTATGCCCATAGCCCCCGAGGACTTCTGCTTGGGGGGGTCGAAGGGGTTGTGATGCAAAAATGTCGCGTCTTCAGCCATGCGTCACTTTGCCCCCGGTTTGTTGTCGTCTTTGCCGACCAGGGCCACGCTGTAGAAACCATTGTCCTGCAGCATGTTCATAACGCCCATGAAGTCGCCATAGACCACGTCCTTGTCGGCGCGGATGTAGATCCGCTCCTTGGTCGGGTCCCGACGGCCACCCATCTGTGTGCGCATATCATCACCCAGAGTGGAAATGTCGGTCGCAAAGTCCCCAATGAAGATCCGGCCGGTAGGCTGGATCGAGATATAGACTGGCTTGGGAGGTGACTTCGTGTCTGGCTTTGCAACAGCTGGCGCGAGTTCGACCTTGACGGTGACGGCTGCCATTGGAGCCGCCACCATGAAGATGATCAGAAGGACCAGCATGACGTCCACGAAGGGCGTAACATTGATCTCGCTGTTCGCTTCAACCGCGTACCTGCCACCCCCAGAGCCTGAGAGTTTGGCGCCCATCTGGTTTAGGCCCCTTTGTCGAGCTGGCGGGAGATAGCGTTCATCAGTTCCGAAACGAAGCCTTCCGAACGGGCTCCCAGGGCCGAGATGCGGGTCTGGAAGTAGTTATAGAAGATAACCGACGGAATAGCGGCGAAGAGACCGATGCCGGTAGCGAGCAGAGCCTCGGCGATGCCGGGGGCGACGACGGCCAGGTTGGTCGTGTTGGTGTTCGCGATGCCGATGAACGAGTTCATGATCCCGTAAACGGTGCCGAACAGACCGATGAACGGACCGGAGGAACCGACGGAAGCCAGGAACTGCATGCCGCTGGAGAGGCGTGTGCCGAGCGAGGACTGAACGGCGGACACGGCGGCTTCGGCGCGATGCTGCGTCGATTCGCGATGTTCGCCGCTGACGGCCAGGCCAGCCTGACGCGACAGTTCAACTTCCTGGGCAGCCGCGGCGGCCATGTCGGCCAGCGGGTTGCCTTCGAATTCTTCCGAAGTAGCGGTGCGGCCGATTTCGTTGATCGTCTTGGCGCCGCGGAAGGCTTCGAGGAAGGCGGTGGCGGTCTTGTTCAGCCCGTTGAACTCGATGGCCTTGGTCACGAGAATGGCCCAGGACAGGACCGAGCAGAGCAGCAGACCGATCATGACCGTCTTAACGACGGGGTCGGCATCGATAAACATCTGGAAGACGCCGGCCTTGCCTGCGTTCTTCATTTGCGGAGGAAGTTCTTCCGCGGGAGCGGCTTCAGCGGCCGGAGCGGCGGCTTCGG
The DNA here is from genome assembly GCA_002256425.1 of Alphaproteobacteria bacterium PA2. NCBI lineage: Bacteria > Pseudomonadati > Pseudomonadota > Alphaproteobacteria > Alphaproteobacteria bacterium PA2. The sequence continues at coordinate 2,607,356 of NKIZ01000001.1, forward strand.
CAGCCGGTGCAGCGGCGTCAGCAGCGGCCGGAGCAGCAGCGTCAGCAGCAGCCGGAGCGGCGGGAGCGGGGTCCGCGGCGAAAGCCGGGGCGCTGCTCATGAGCGCAATGGCGCCGAGGAGCGCGATGAAAGGAGTCGTTCGTTTAATATCGAGCATCTGTCGCCAGTTCCTGCTTGGTCTAGCACGTTTGGGCCGAGGGTCGTCGCGCCAGAGCGTCTCTTCCCTAGTGAATTTTGCCCGCTGCCACGTCCAGTCACCTGTCCGAAGCACCGAAGCGGTAATCGCCGTCTCTGTTCTGACGTCGTTTTCACCGTGTGGTGAGGACGCATCCAGTCCAGAGCCAGACCTCGCTCCCCGCAGGGATCCGAAAGTCTTACCGCTTTGTTAGTCGGGCGGCAGAAGTCCTTTGGCAATCCCTTTTGAAGTGGTCAAGGGGGCATGCACCGCGCCGAGGGCAAGGTTTTGCGACACACATCCGCTGATTATTGCGATGCACAACAAACTTTCCCCCGCTCAGTGGGGTTGGCTGTCCATTTTTGCCCCAAAAACGCCGCAGTGCAGCAATTCCGGCCGGCATTCTTGGTCCTGTACAATGTTGAGAGATAGTCAGCAGGCTGGTCGCTTCAATGACAGCGCACAAATTTGCGGCAGGTCTGCGCGGGGCGTGGTCGGCCTGGATGGGTCACCAGACATCGACAAAGGACCGACGTGGGGCCGAGCGGTCAACCGGGCACGCCTTCAACCCGCGGGACAGCCATGCGCGGGTGTCCTTGGGATCGATAACCGCGTCTATTTCAAGCACCTCGGCAACAGAGACCGCCTTGCCAGCCTCATACATCCGGGCAAGCCGGGCGTCGAACATGGCCTGGCGCTTTTCCAGGTCCGGTTCAGCCTCCAGTTCCTTGCGATAGCCAAGCCGGACTGCGCCCTCCAGGCCCATCGGACCAAATTCCGCCGTTGGCCAGGCGACGATCATGGCGGGGGCCGAAAAATCGCCTGCCGACATGGCCTGGGCGCCCAGACCATACCCCTTTCTCAGAACGACCGTGAAGAACGGAACCCTGAGCGATGCCCCGACGACAAACATCCGGCTCCCGCGACGAACCCCGGCGCCTATTTCACTGTCAGGGCCAACCATGAAGCCAGGCGTGTCGCAGAGCGAGAGAATCGGGACGCCGAACGCATCACACATCTGCATGAAGCGGCCGGCCTTCTCGCCCCCCTCCCCGTCAATGGCGCCGCCCAGGAACCTGGGATCATTGGCGATGACGCCCATGGGCCTGCCTTCAACGCGCAGGAAGCCGGTTATCATGCCCTGACCGTAGCCGCCGCGCAGTTCGATCCAGCTGCCGTCATCCGCCAGGGTCTCGATCACGGCCTTCACGTCATAGACCCTGACCCTGTTCTCGGGGATCAGGTGGCGCAGCTTCCGCTGATCCGGACATGACCAGGTGGGGACGGCCCCCTGAAAACACGAGAGGATCTGCTTGGTCGCTGCGACCGCCTCGGCTTCATCCTCAACCAGCACGTCCAGGACGCCGTTCTTCCATTGGACCTCCGACGGACCGATCTCATCGGCAGTGAAGACGCCAAGACCGCCTCCCTCCACCATGGCGGGACCGCCCAGACCGATATTCGAGTATCGGGTCGCAATGGTGATGTCCGCACACCCGAAGAAGACGGCGTTGCCTGCGAAGCAACGACCGGAATTCACCGCTATGCGAGGCGCATTTCCCGACAAACGGGCGAAAGTCGTGAAGCTGGTCGTGTCGAGGGATGAGGCGCCCGTCGTGACATCAACATCGCCAGGACGACCGCCGCCGCCCTCGGTGAACCAGACGATCGGAGTTTTCCAGTGCTCCGCAAACTCGAGGATGCGGTCGGTCTTCTTGTGGCTGAAATGACCCTGGGTGCCTGCCAGGACCGTAAAATCATAGGCCAGACCCACGCACCGGGAAACTTCCGGCGGGAAGAGATGCCCATTCACCTCCCCTACCCCGGTGATGATCCCGTCCGCCGGCGTATTGCTCCTGAGATCCTCAAGGGATCGGCGTCGCTTCTGCGCGGCTATGGCCAGGGCGCCGTACTCGTTGAAACTGCCCGGATCAAACAGGTCGCCGAGATTCTCCCGGGCCGTCCTCTGGCCGGTCTTGCGCCGGCGGGCGACAGAATCGGGACGGGCCTCATCGAGGGTCAGCGCCTGGCGCGCAAGGACAGCCGCAAGGTCAGGGCGGATGGAATCCAGGTTGACCTCCACCCGGGCTTCGATCGCCTCAGACTGGTCACCAGGCTCGATGAAGACCAGGGCCTGTCCTTCGTCGACGACATCGCCGACGGCCGAGGCCAGCATTCGCACAACCCCTGCCTGCGCGGCAGCGACCACATGCTGCATCTTCATGGCTTCAAGCACGGCGAGGGTCTGGCCAATCCTGACCGTGTCGCCCTCAGCGACCTCAAATCCAACAACGGTCGCCCGCATTGGCGACGGGCTCGAAATCGTTCCGGATGGCCCGTTGACCACCGCGACGCTGACCCCGGCAGCCAGGTCCCGGGCTTCAGGGACCGGCGTCAATTCCAGGGCCCTCGCGGCGAGACTTGCCAGGTTGGCCTCGATGAACCCCGTGGTCGCGGTTGCAGACCTGACCTCCGCACGCTCCAGCAGGGCCTGAAGCAGACCGAGATTGGTTCCGGGGCCGGTCAAGCGGAACTCTGCTACAGCCCGCAAGGCCTTGGCTGCAGCCACGGCGAAGTCCCCCGAGGGGCTGTGCACGATCAGCTTGGCGATCAGGGAATCGAATGAAGGATTGGTGCGATAGCCGCCATATCCATACCCATCCACCCGCACCCCGGGTCCGCTTGGCGGCTCATACTGGCCGATCACTGCGCCGGCCGTGCTGGTCAGGCTTCCGTCGCCCGCCAGGGTCTCAAGATTGACCCTCAGTTCAATGGCGAAGCCCAGGGCGACGGGCGGGCCTTCCGCCAAGCCAAGATCCTTGATGGTCGCGCCCGCAGCTATGGCCAGTTGCAACTGGACGAGATCAAGTCCGGTCACGGCCTCCGTCACGGTGTGCTCGACCTGCAGCCGGGGATTGGCCTCGATGAAAAGGACCGTCTCGCCATCAGCGGCGTCCAGAAGGAACTCCATGGTGGTCAGGCCGCGCACCTTCGCTGCACGGGCCAGGTCCACGGCGGCGGTCGTCAGGCGCGCCCTGAGCTTATCGGAGAGGTTCGGCGCAGGGGCGACCTCAATGATCTTCTGGTTTCGCCTCTGGATCGAACATTCGCGGTCGTGAATTGCCACGGCTTCAATGCCGTCGCCCAGGATCTGGACCTCGATATGTCGGGCGGAACCGACAAACCGCTCGGCAAACAGCCGCCCGTCGCCAAAGGCCGCCACAGCCTCCCTGGCGCAGATTTCGTAGGCCTCTGCAGGATCATCGGCGGCTGAAACGGCCCGCATTCCCCGCCCGCCGCCCCCGGCTACCGCCTTGATCATGATGTCGGCCCCGAAGCTGGCCTTGAAGGCCCGGATATCCTCCAGGCTCGCGCCGCCGGCCGTGGCGGGCGCCAAAGGGACGCCAAGGCTGGCCGCCAGTTCACGGGCCTTCGCCTTGTCGCCGAACAGTTCCAGGGTTTCGGGATCGGGCCCGACAAAGGTCAGCCCTGCCTTGGCGCAAGCCCGGGCGAAGGCTGGGTTCTCGGCCAGGAACCCATAGCCGGGATGCACGGCGTCACACCGCGCCTCAATTGCCGCTGCGACCACCGCTTCAATGTCGAGATAGGCCCTGGGTCCCACGCCCTTCAGACCAATGGCCTCATCTGCCAGCCGCCCGTGCAGCGCCGCGCCATCATCTTCTGAAAAGATCGCGACAGCGGTTATGCCCAGCTCCTGCGCCGCCCGGCTGATGCGGATGGCGATCTCGCCGCGATTGGCGATCAGCAGGCGGGTAATGGCGGTCATGATCCTGGCTCCCCACGGGAACTCACGCCCCGTCACGGCACTGTGGCGCGAGGATCAAGGTCAGGACAAGTCGGGACGTAAGGGAAGGATGGTGCCTGGGGGCGGATTCGAACCACCGACACGCGGATTTTCAATCCGCTGCTCTACCAACTGAGCTACCCAGGCGCACCCCGCCGTAGCGGGAGGCGTGTCTATAAAAGAGGGTCGGGCCTCTGTCCAGCGACCGAAGGTCAGGATTCGTCTTCTGAGCCATCGATCTTGGTTTCGTCATCCTCATTGACCGGCAGGACATAGCTTCCCGTCAGCCATTTCTGCAGATCGAGATTGGCGCACCGGCGCGAACAGAACGGCGCATAGTCCGGCGTGGGGGCGTGACGGCACATGGGGCAGGTCACCTTCTTCATGCCGGCGCCACCTGCATGAGCGTTCGGTTCCAGCCATCCTGCGGCGAAAGGGTCACCCGACTCCCGACCTTTTCCCTCAAACTTGAAAAGAACTCCTGCGCAGCAGAGGCGACACCGGTTTCGGCCTTGGCGACAAGTCGCCCGCCGGGATCCATCCGGGCTTCAGTCTCCGCCAGCCGCACCAGCCGCAGGGCCAGGGTCTGGTCCGTCATCCGGCCAGCTTCATCCAGCAAGATGTCCCGGACGCTTCGGTCGCGGCGGGGAATCAGCAGCTCCATCGTGCCAAACCTGCCCACGGCGCCAATCGAGACGCCGGGATTGTCCGGGGCGAAGGCCAGACGGGCGGCGGCCAGCAGGGCATGGGCGTCATGCCCCCGTCCCACCAGATCAATGATGACTATGCCGCCCAGCCCCTTAAGGCGCAGAAGCCGCGCGGATTCCGCCAGGGCCGTCATATTGGCCTGCCGGCTGATGCGTTTGGCGTCCTGACCCTTGCGATCCCCCAGGTCCACATCAATGGCGACCAGGGCGCGGGTGGGCTCGATCGCCAGACTTCCACCGCCGGCGAGGGGGTGCACGGTTTCCAGAGCTTCCGCCTCGGCCAGATCGGCGATCCGCCGGGCTTCCGGTCCGGATTCAACCTCATCGCACTTGCCGAGCGTACAAAGCAGGGTCTCAAGATCCAGCGCTGGCGCCAGCAGACGGGGCCCGCCATCCTCCTCGCCGATGACCCTGACTGTCGCAAGCTTTCCCGGCCTCGGCGCGGTTCGGATCTCCACATCCAGCATCTGGCCTTCCACCGGGCGGCTGTCGGGCTTGAAGGCCATCATGGCTTCCCGCCCTTCGCCAAGGTCCAGAAAGGCCGAAGCGAAGGCCGGTTCGACCTTGCGGACACGACCGGCCAGTCTGGCGCCGACCTGCAGGCCGATGTCTTCGTCTTGGCGGCGGATCAGCAACCGCTCCGCGCGACCGTCCAGCAGGATGACCCCGCGGTCCTCGCCGATTCCACGGTCCAGATAGGCGCTTCGCTCAGTCATCCGTGGCGATATCCAAGACCTGTCAGCAGGTTGGCGGTCTCGTAGACCGGCAGACCCACCACCCCAGTGTAAGATCCCTCCAGCGCCATGATGAAGGCCCCAGCCCTGCCCTGAATTCCATATCCCCCAGCCTTGCCCAGGCCCTCACCTGACGCGACATAGGCCTCGATTTCCTGGCTGGTCAGTCGTTTCATGTGCAGGCGGGTTTCGGAAAGTCGGGCCGCGGATCTTCCGTCCGGCGCGATCACACAGACACCGGTCAGCACCTTGTGGGCGCGGCCCGACATCAGGGTCAGGCACTGACGCACCTCATCCTCTGTTTCAGCCTTGGGCAGTATCCTGCGGCCAACAGCCACCACCGTGTCTGCAGCCAGAACATAGGAGTCTGCTTGGTTTGCCGCGACAGCACTCGCCTTGGCCTTGGCCAGCCGTAGCGCCAGCAGGCGGGGCGTCTCGTCGCGTAAGGGTGTTTCGTCCAGGTCGGCGGCCGCCACCAGATCGGGCTGGACACCGATCTGCGCCAGAAGGTCCAGCCGTCGCGGGCTTGCTGAAGCCAGCACCAGTCGCGACGGGCCCATGGACGTCTTCAGCGAACGCGGAAGGTGATGCGACCCTTGGTCAGGTCATAGGGGGTCATTTCCACAAGAACCTTGTCCCCGGCCGAAACGCGAATGCGGTTCTTGCGCATCTTGCCCGCCGTATGGGCGACGATCTCGTGGTCGTTCTCCAGCTTCACGCGGAAGGTGGCGTTGGGCAGGACTTCACTGACGGTCCCGGGGAATTCCAAGAGTTCTTCTTTGGCCATAGAGGCTCCAAAACAGATCGGCAAAAAGACGTCCGCCGCAGTCCTGAATCGGAGCCGTGGCGATCAAAAGAGCGCCTCTATACCCTACAGCCCCCCGTTCGGTCGATACGGTCTTGCATTTCACCCCTCAGGGCGCGCCGAACCTCTGGGCGATGAGTGTGGCCAGGGCGTCGCGCACTTCACGATAACTCGCCAGTCGTGCTTCCCGCGAGCCATCTGCATCCGTCGGGTCATAGGTCGGCCAGTACTCAATGGTCACCGCCCTTCCCCGGGTCATTTCAACGGCCCTGTGCTGCGCCTGGGGCGTCAGGGATATGACCAGATCAAAGGCGTCGGCGTTCAGGTCATCAAAGGTCTTGGCCCGGTGTCGCGACAGGTCACACCCCACCTCGGCCATGACAGCCTCGACAAAGGGGTCAACCGGACCCAGTTCCTCGGCCCGGGCGTCCAGCTTCACCCCGCAGCTGTCCACATAGACCCGGTCGCCGAATTCCCGCTTCAGCAGGGCCTCGGCCATGGGCGAGCGCACCCGGTTGAAATTGCAGGCAAAGAGCACCGCGCCTGGCAAGGACGGCCCACCCGTCACGTCGGCCATGCCCTATCCCCGCCTGTAGAGGGCGCAGATCAGGGTGAAGAGCCGCCGGGCCGTATCCAGGTCAGTCTCGATCTTGCCCGACAGCCGGGTCCGCAGAAGCTCCGACGCCTCGTTGTGCAGGCCGCGACGGCCCATATCCAGGGCTTCGATCTGCTGTGGGGTGGAATTGCGGATCGCCTGATAATAGCTCTCGCAGATCATGAAGTAGTCTTTGATCAGGCTGCGGAACGGCGAGAGCGAGAGGATGTGACGCCGTTCGTACTCCGGACCGCGAACATCCAGCACCAGACGGTTTTCGATCAGGCCCATATGCAGATCATAAGGTCCGCCTGACGCCGCCTCGGGGAAAAAGAAGTTCTGTTCCAGCAGATCAAAGATCGCGATCTGCCGTTCCTGCTCCTGGTCGCGCGACACCGCAGCGAGGGATTCCTCGTCCAGTTCGACGGACTGCAGTCGGTGAAGGGATTTCTGGTCGTCGGCCATGGCGTTCAGACAGGGAGGTCTCAAGTCCTTTAGGCCAAACCCGCCCCTCGCGTCACCCTGTCTCTTTGCGCAAGCAGGACGACAAGGGCAAAACGCCCGGCGTGGGCCAACGCCGGGCGTTCCGTCATCAGGATCGTGGTCGACCCGACTGGCATGTGGCCATACCGGGAAGGCGACGGTCCTTCAGAACCTGTCAGTAGTCGTAGCGGACATGGTCCGGACCAAAGTACCGATAGTCCAGGGGCCGGACATTTCCGGCGAAGACATAGCCCACAGCGACGCCCCGCTGACCGACCAGGATCCAGTCGCCGCGACCGACGCGGGCCAGGGCCTGGAACCGCTCACCGGCATGGAGGCGCCCCACCCGATATGAAGCCATCGTCGGAGCGGCGCGCAGGGCCTGCGTCGAAATCGACACATAAGGTCTGGCGTGACGCTCATACCGGACGGGCGCTGGCATTCTGGACGCCCAGTGGTGATCGGTCTCGATCAGCACCCGGGCATGGGCCGGGTTACGGTCTTCGAACCGGGGGCCGGGATCAGCCGACGCCGAACCGGCGGCGACCAGGGAAATTGCGCCGGCCAGGAGAGCCATCGCGGCGCTGCGAGTGGACTTCGCGTTGAACAGGTTACGCATGTTTCGTCTCCGATGTTTCTCGACCGAAGCGAGGGAGGCTTCGATGGGAACCACCTTAGACAGGCCTCTCTGAACGGCGCCGGGGCGCCCCTGTCAGAAAGGGTTCATGTTCAGTTTTTGCCCTGGGACAGCCGGATCGCCGCCGACCGGCTGTGGGCCGGCAGACCTTCTGCATCCGCAAGGGCGACGGTGTGGGGCCCCAGAATTGCGAAGGATTGGGGGTCGCACTTCACAATCGAGGTGCGCTTGATGAAATCATAGAGCGACAGACCCGATGAGAACCGCGCGGCCCGGCTTGTGGGCAGGACGTGGTTGGACCCCGCCACATAATCGCCAATGGCTTCAGGTGTATGCCGACCCAGGAAGATGGCCCCGGCGTGCCGGACCCTGTCGGCCAGCCGCTCCGGATCATCCATGGCGAATTCCACATGCTCGGGGGCGATGGCGTTCACCAGGTCCGGGGCCTGATCCATCGGGGCGATGATGATTGCCCCATGATCGCGCCAGGAAGCGGCTGCGTCAGCCCCCGTACTCAGGGTGGTCAGCTGCCGTTCGACCGCATCGGTGACCTGGCCTGCGAAGGCTTCATCATCCGTGATGAGAATGGACTGGGCGGCCGGGTCATGTTCAGCCTGCGACAGCAGGTCAGCGGCGATCCATTCCGGGTCATTGCGGTTATCCGCGACCACGACAATTTCCGAAGGCCCCGCCAGGGCGTCAATGCCCACGGTTCCATAGACCTGCCGTTTTGCCGCGGTCACATAGGCGTTGCCCGGCCCGACAATCTTGTCCACGGGCGCAATGGGTCCGGCGCCGTAGGCCAGGGCGGCGACAGCCTGGGCCCCGCCTACCCTCCAGATTTCCGTCACTCCTGCTTCCTTCGCCGCCGCCAGAACTGCTGGCTGCAGCCGACCAGGGGGCGTCACCATGGCGATCCGGTCCACCCCGGCCGCCGAAGCAGGCACGGCATTCATCAGCACGGTCGAGGGATAGGCCGCCCGGCCGCCAGGCACATAGATGCCCACCGCTTCCAGCGGGGTCCAGCGCCAACCCATCTCCACCCCCGCCTCATCGGTAAAGGCGGCGTCGGCCGGTCGCTGGCGCTCGTGATAGGCCCGGATACGTTTCGCCGCGAAGGCTATGGCCTCGCGCACCTCAGCCGGACAGGCTGCAACCCCGGCGTCAATCTCGTCCTGCGTCACCCGCAGGGTCTCCGCCGTGAGCTCGACCTTGTCGAAATCCCGTCCAAAACGGATCAGGGCTTCGATTCCGTCCCGCCGCACCGCCGCCAGCACATCCCGTACCGACGCATCCACGTCGGCTGGGGTGTCCCGGCGCTCATTGATGAAGGCCTCAAAGGCGACGGGGAAGTCTGGATCGGTCGTTCGGAAGCGGCGCATAGCCGCTATTTAGCGATGCCGGGCTGCTTCCGCTATGGCGTCTCGTGACTGGGCTGGCGGGGAGTCGACCAGGGTTCTGAAAGGTCAGCCAGAATCGCGTCGACGCATTCCACGGTCACAGCCAGGTCTCCGTCTCCCGCGAACTGGAAGGTCAGCACTCCGCCGGGCGCCTCGCCGGGGGTGAATTCCAGGCTCAGCAGCTCAAGCACCGCGTCCTTGGCCGTCCGCCTCAGCCGCCGCGCCTTGACCCCCAGAACCCCGCCGATCTGCAGGGCCGAGCGCACTCGCTCTCCCCCTGGTCCCTCCCAGCGATAGCGGTTCATGGTCAGGGTCAGCCGCCGCGCCTTTGATTCGAACACGATGTCGCCGATCCGGCAAACGGCGTCCTGGGTCGCAGAAGCGATGACCGGCAGGTCCTCGGCGTCCTCAGCCAATAGTCGTAATAACGCCAACTCTACTCCTCAGCGGCGCCTGAGCCGCCACTTGTCTTGTCCTTGGGCGGGATCGCCGCCTTGCGCCGTCGCAGATTCGCCCGCAGGGCGGCGGCCAGTTTGGCCTGGCGGTCATCCTGCGGCGGTTTCGGCGATTTGCCCATGAAAAGCAGGGGTGCGACGGCGTCAGACGAAGGTCAAGTGACGTCTCGGCGTTTTTGCCCTTCACGGGAGCCTTTGCTTTGGCTATAGCCCGCCGCTCGGTTTCGCCGCCGTAGCTCAGTGGTAGAGCGCATCCTTGGTAAGGCTGAGGTCGGCAGTTCAATCCTGCCCGGCGGCACCATCTCTTCCGACCTTCGGGTCGGCGATCGGGGCGCATCGTTTTCGATGCGCCCTTTTTCGTGCCCGAATGCTGGCCGTTGCAGGCTGGACTTATTATTACCCGGATGATATTGGCCGCGCCCAACAGGAGCAAGCCCATGTCCGTTACAGCCTTCGCCGACCAGAAAATCATTGCCCAGGGCAACCTGGCCCAGGTGGCCGTGGCTCTGGCCGCCCGGACCCAGACCGTCCTTGTGCTGGACGATCAGACCGGCAGCCCCCTGGACCTGGACCTGCGGGGCGAGGCCGCCGAGATCGCTGCGCGCTATGCACAGTCTTCGCCAGCCCCGGAGAAGGCGGGTCGGGGTCGTCCAAAACTCGGCGTGGTCCCCCGGGAGGTCACCCTGTTGCCCCGCCATTGGGACTGGCTGAATGAACAGCCCGGCGGCGCTTCGGCGGCCCTGCGGCGTCTGGTCGAATCAGCCCGGAAGGAAAACGCTGGCCAGAACGCCCGTCGTCAGGCCCAGGACCTGGCCTATCGCGTCCTCTCCGTCCTGGCGGGCAACCTGCCGGACTATGAAGAAGCCCTCCGCGCCTTCTACGCCGACGACGATACCCGCTTCGAGGGCCTGACCACGGCCTGGCCCTTGGACATCCGGACCTATGTCCTGGCCCGGGTCAGGGCGGTCCGGACAGCAGACGCTGAAACCAGCCAGGCCTAGGGGGCCTCCCCAGGGCCTGCTGGGCGTCAAAGGTCTCAACTGCCAGCCGCCGGGCGCTGTCACAGGCGACAATCTGCGCCCCGCGCAGGACAAAGCCGCGATCGAGGTCCGCCTCGGTCGCGTCCTTCGGCAGGACAAAAAGCTCACAGGGCTGGCGGGCGGCTGGGGGCATTTCGATCTGCGGCCCGGCAACCGCCAAGCTGCGGGTCGAGCTGGCACAGGCGCTGGTCAGCCCGGCGCAGACGGTCGCGACGATCAGCCTTGAGGGGCGCATGGGCGGTCTCCGAATGTGAAAGGTCAGCATCAAGTTCGGCCGCAATGGCGGCGGCCTGTCCGGCCGTCCGGGCCTGATCAACCATGCGACGGCCTGAGGCCTGCGCCTCCTCCGCCGACTGTCGGGCGGCCCGGGCCGCGGCCTCGGCGGTCGCCAGCCGAGGGCGAAGGGCTGCGGTCCCGCCAGATCGGCCCCAGAGGTACAAGCCCAGGGCCAGGGCGAGGACAAGCAGGCCTCCATAGACAATGAAGGTCATCCGCATGACGGCCCCCTCCCTCCGGAAGTCGCCTTCACTTCCGACTCCATCTGTCTGAAACGAATCAGCAAATCAGCTCTCCCCTCCACCACGGGCCGCCCGCGCCAGTCGCGCCCAGTCAGTGACCGTCGCCCCGGCCAGATAGAGTGTGGCGACCACCACATTGGCGCCGATCAGGGCCAGCCCCAGACCGGCCAGGGCCCGTGGGTCATTCAGCCGACAGATGACAGCGCTGACCCCCAGACTGTTCAATCCGCAGGTCGCGAAACTGAAAATCCGCCTCCAGACCCACCGGGTCTCGACCTCGCGACTCATGATGGCCGCCCCTTCAGCCCCATCACCGCCAGGGCCGCGGCCAGACCTGCCGCCACCCAGGGGGCGCTGCGACTGATCCAGCCCCAGAACCAGGCGACCCCGGCCACCCGGTCCCGCTGGGACTCCAGGGCGTCAAGTCGCCCCTGGGCCTGTTTCAGTTCGCCCCGCACGGCGTCCACCAGCTTGCCGGCCTCTTGAGCCTCAAGTCGCACCAGCCGCTCGCGCACATCGTCCACCTTGGCGGCCAGACCCTCCAAGCGCCGGGTCAGGGCGGCCAGATTGTCGCCAATGTGCTGCAGGGTCAGGATCTGACTCTTCTGCAGGGCCACCAGGGTCATATCGCTTTCGACTTCAGCCATGGCGCCTGTCCAAAAAGGTTTGCCGCCTGCAGGGCGGTGCTGAGATAGTTTCCCAAGGTCCCGTCGGACTCCGTTGTCGTGGAATTGACGGTCCCCTTGCTGTCGGTCACCTGTCCGTGGAACAGGGCCGAGGGCAGGCCGGAAAACATGTCGATCTGCTGGGCCAGGGTCGCCATGGGCGCCTGCCGCCAGGATTGGTCCACCCCCCGAAGCTGGGCGCCCAGGGCTGCCTGGGACGCAATATTGGCCCGGGTGTTGGCGTCCTCATCCAGACCGAACTGGGCCTGGAACTGGGCCATCTGCGCCCTCTGGCGCTGGTCTTCCAGGGCCGCGTCGGATTGCGCCTTCTGCCAGGCCAGATCAGTCGTCGCCCTCTGTTGCTGGTCCTGGGCGTAGAGCTGGGCCTTCTGGAACTGGTCCTGTTGCGCCAGCTGGGCGTTGGCCACGGAGACCTGCTGGCGTCGGTCCGCATCCTGCCCGGCAAGGCCTGCGCTGGAGGTGAACATGTCCGACAGCAGCTTCGACAGCTGTGAACTCCGGGCCCGGGCCATCTCCCCCTCGGTCAGCGACCGGGTCAGGGCTGCACCGGATCCGGCAAATGCCCCCTCCCCCGCCAGGCTCAGATCCTGCGCCGCCCGCGTCCGCCCTGCCTGGGCGTCGAAGTCGGCCATGGCGGCGTCGGTCACCTGCCGGCGATAGGGGTTCTGATAGGCTTCCAGATTGTCCAGCAGGCTGGCCGCAGAAGCACTGGGCGCTGCGCTCTTCAGAATGCCGCCCAGCCAGGGATCAGCCTCTCCCACAGGCCGACCACCGGGGCTCAGGGGCGGCAGGGCTGTAAGTCCGCCTCCCGCCACACGTCCCAGCCCCAACCCTGCGGCGGCGCCCGCCGCCCGACTTTCCAGATCCGACAGCGGCGCCACAAACCGTGTCGGGTCTCCCTGTCCCAGGGCCGTCAGCCGGTCGCTCTGGGACTGCGCGCCCTGGCTCACCCAGTCCGCATTGGTCGGGGCCACCACCGAATGGCTGGTCTCGCTCGAGCTGGTCTTGGTCTTCTTCTTTCCCATCAAAGCCTCCTCATCAGTTCATCGCCCACGGTCACAAACCCATGGGCCGCAAGCACCCGCCGCCAGCCCTTGCGCCCGCTCAGGGTCACCCGGTTGCAGCCCTGCGCCCGCCCCCAGGCTTCGACGCCGGGCTTGAGTTTCAGAATGTCAGTCAGATCTCCGCCGGCCAGCCAGACATGCAGGCAGGCGCCGTCCGGATCTTCCACGCATTGGGTCACCATGGCGGCGGCCTCTCCCACCCAGAGCTGGGCCCGCCCCTGGGTCAGGTCAGCGACCAGACTCGCCTCGGTCCCGCACTCCGGGCGCAGGGCTGCCTGCAGCCAGGGCCTGCACCGGGCCCAGATGTCAGGGGTCATGGCCCCTAGCGACCTCCCGCCAGGGCGACCTTGAACACCGGCTTGCCGATCCGGCAGGCCGTGGGGGCCGAGCCTCCGGCGAACCGTATGCGGAAAAACCGCCCGTTCGCCCGGAAGTCCGCCCTTGCCTGTCCCGGCGCCAGGGCGAAGGGGCCGCTGACCGCTACATCACCTTGCGGCGCCAGACGACTGAACAGACTCAGCTTTACCGGTCCGGCCTGATCACCAAGATCGGGCCAGAGGCCCAGGGCCATGACGGTGAGGTCCTCGTCCAGCACCTGATCGGCCGTCTCGATGAACCAGCTGAAGGCTGCGCCGTCAGCGCTGTGACCGCGCTCGTGGTGGAAGACGCCGCCCTGCGGGTCGACCCCGACGGGATAGGCGGCCGGGCCGGCGTCAATCATGGTGGTCCTGGCCATTTCCCCCCGGCTCCAGGCTCCGTCCAGGGTGGAAAAGAGCACATAGCGGCTGTTCTCTACGCCATCCCTCTGGTCGGGATAATCCCACCTCACCTCGCCAAACAGGGACGTGGTCGAGGCGCAGATCTTGTCGCCCTGCGACGCCGCAAGGTTCTCCACCAGGTCCCGCCGCACCGAGCACGGCAGAACCTCCGCCGCCCCGCCCAGGTCATAGCGATAGAACTGCAGGTCAGGCCCCAGCCAGTAGGCGCTCTGCCCGGCTATGGCGACGGCCTGCGGGCCGATCAGGCCGCACCGCTCTCCCACCCGGTCAAACCGCCAGGGCTGGCCCACAGCCCCGACGAAGCTGCCGAGGAACAGGGCGTGATTGGTCCAGACCAGCAGGGAGGTGCCGATCACCCGCCCGGCGACGATCCGTCCGCCGCCCGGCAGTATGTATTCCCGCGCCGTCGTGGCGGGTCCCGTGGTCCATTCATTGTTCTTCCGCACCGACGAATGCCGCAGGCAAAGGGGGTTGAAGACCCCCGAGACCTCTTCATTGCAGCCCAGGGCGAAGACCTGATCTGTCGGCGCCATCAGCATCTGGGTGATCTGGCCCGGCGCTCCGGCCACAGGCGCAGCAGCGCTCGCCGGGTCGTTGGCCCAGGCATAGAGGCCGCCGCCCCGCGGACTGGCCAGCAGGACCTCACCCCAGGCCCCGAAAGACCATGTACGCGGAAAGAATTCTCCCGCCGCCGGTTCCGAGAACCGGCCTGAAGAATAGGTCCCGGTTCCGAACCCCTGCCCGCCCGCGCCGTCCACCTGGCCCGGTGCAAGACCCGCCGGCGTCACGTCAAAAAGTCCGCCGCCCCGCCACACCTGAAGGCCCGTATGGGTCCCAAATGCGAAGGTCAGGATGCCGGCCCGATCCGTCCAGCCAAAAGCGCCCCGACACACCCCGCTCAGGGTCTGACCTGTCAGCCGCTCCCAGCCGCCGATCACCTGCGGCCGCCCCCGCCAGAACCGCACATTGGACCCATCCGCCCACCGCCCGGCAGCCGCATAGGAGGTATCCTCAGCCCAAAGTCCCGGTGGCGGATCCAGTGGAATTCTCATAGCTTAGAGGCTCCCCTCAAAGACTATCAGTACGAGCCCAGCGCCGCCGCAGGGTCCTGCACCGCCGCCATCGTAAGCACCGCCTCCGGG
This sequence comes from Alphaproteobacteria bacterium PA2, assembly GCA_002256425.1. Lineage (NCBI taxonomy): Bacteria > Pseudomonadati > Pseudomonadota > Alphaproteobacteria > Alphaproteobacteria bacterium PA2. The sequence goes on from NKIZ01000001.1 coordinate 2,622,381, forward strand.
ATTTCCTCCGGACAACGTCTCGCTTCCCAATGCGCCGCCTACTCCACCTTGGAAATTTCCAAAGCTACCGGCCGCACCGCCGTTCAAACCAGAGCGGGGCTGTCCAGGAACATTCACGTCACCTCCCGAGGCAATCCCTGGAAGGCTTGCGACATTGCCCCTAGCTCCGCCGGTAGTCGTCACAAGCGTCGCATCAGGAAAGAGGACTGTCGTAGTCCCTCCATTGGCTCCGTCTGCAGCCTGACCTACACTCAAAGACAAGGCCTGCCCGGCGACGATCCACCGGACTGTCTGTGCATGGGCGGCACCGTCGCCGCCTGAGCCCCCACCTCGAGCGCCCCCCCCACCCCACTGCACAACCCGGTACCGCCCCGTTCGCGGACACACCCAGGTGCTGGTCCCTGCGCCGAAATTGGCCACATAGCCCAAGGTTTCGGGACGCTTGGCGCCGGTCAGGGACTGGCCCAGCCAGCCGCGCAGGCCGGGCATCAGTAGTCGCCCCACTCGGCCAGGACACAGACATTGGCCGCCGCACCCAACGCCGCATGGATCGTTTCACCGGCCTGCAGCAGGACCGGATTGGTCTCGGAGTATCCGAAGTCCGTCGTGGGAATGTCCGTCCCCGCCGTCATGGCGCAGGCGGGCATGAGGGCGCAGTCGAACAGGCGCTTGGTCACGCCGGCGTCGGTTGAACGGAACAGCTGGATCAGGGTGGCGCTCAACGCCGCCCTGGGTATGGCGCTGATCTTCGTCACCCTGGCGCCATTGGGCCCGGCCGTGGCCAGGAGGACTGTATTGGTCGGCGCGTCGGTCAGGACGGAATTGGCCGCCGACAGGGCGGCCGTTCCGGCCTTGGGAACCTGTGGCGTGATGATGCTGTTGGGGGTTGCAGGCATGGGGCCTCGCTTGTGTTGAGGGTCAGAGTGTCAGGGCGGCAGCCACCGCGAAGGCGCGCAGGGCGGCGCCCCGGGCGGCCTGATCGGCGGCGTAATTGGTCAGGTCGGCTGTGGTCAGGGTGGCCCAGGCCGGGCTGGTCCCATTGGTCCTGAGCACGCCGCCGGCGTTCCCCGCCTGCCCCGGCAGGGCGCCGGAAAAGCTGGCGAAGACCTGGGCGTCCACATAGGCCTTTGTGGCGGCGTCCTGCGGGCTGACGGGATCCCCGACACCGGAAAGCCGGGCGCCGCCGAACTCTGTCGCTCGCACCTTGTAGACATTGGCGCCGTCGCAGATCACCGCCGCCAGTTCACCGGGTCCAAGGCCCGCCGTTGCGCCGGCTCCAGTCGTCAGGGTCACCGGCCCGCCGGCGGCGTTCATCACCTCATAGCGCTTGCTGACCGCCGGAAGGGTCACGGTGCAGCCGCCAGCCCCGGTGAATTTCAGCAGGGCCGCCCGGGCCTCGTCATCGCCGTTCGACGCCGCCAGGGCATAGTCGCCGTTCAGGGCCAGGGTGACCCAGCCGGCTATGGCGAAGTCCAGCCGGGCGATCACGGCGTTCAGCCGCGGCGCGCCCCAGGTGTTCAGGTTCTCGCCCGCCGCCTGCATTTCCAGACGCAGGCGCGGGGTGAAGGAAGATGGCATGTCAGATTGCGCCTCCTGTGTCCGAGCGGATCCAGCGGACCCCGTCGGAATGGGCCAGAATGTTGAGATCCCTCACCAGCAACAGGCCCTGGGGCCAGGCTCCGGGGGGCGGCAGATCAGTGGCGGCGCAGGCAAACAGGGCCGTGGGCGAGGTCGGGGCGGCCAGTTGCCTCGCGGCCTCGACCAGCTCGCCCAGCAAGGCCCTCAACTCCGGCGGAACGCCAGGCCCGAGGGTCGCCGTCATGGCCGCCCCTCCCCCAGGACAGCGGGCTCAAGGCGCAGGGCCGCCAGGGTGCGGCTGCGCCCTTCCTTGATCCGGGCCTCGGTCAGGGCTGCGTCAAACCTGGCGGCGAACAGGCCCAGCATGTCGGCGTCCCTCAAATAGGGGGCCGCCTCCACCAGGGCGCCGAACAGGTAGAGGTCCGGATAGTCGGTCAGGACCCCGTTGACGGGTTGGCTGTCGGACAGGACCAGCCGGCCCAGCATGCGCAGGGTCAGGGTTTGGGCCCGGTCGAAGGGCCGGTCAAAGACCAGCCGGTCGCCGTCGATCCCCCAGAACCTCGGCGGCCCGGGAGCCTTGTCCACCTCCATATCGGCCGGATCCCGGAAGGTCACAGCGCAGCGGCCCGTGGCGGTCTCCAGCCACAGGCCGAGCGCTTCACGGAAGCCCGGTGGCAGGGAAACCGACCTCGACCCTGGCGTCGCCGCCAGGATCTGGTCGCTCTCCAGGCAACGGGCCCGCAGGGTGCGATTGAGCCGGGACTCCGCCAGGGCGATGAAGTCAGCCGTCCGCTCGGCTAGGTCGCTCCGCTCCATCCAGTCGGCCACGGCGGCCTTGAGCTGGCCATAGGTGCTCAGTCCCATGCTGGCCCCCTAGTTGTTGGCCAGTCGCACGGCCATCTGCGGCCGCACGGTCCTGAAACCGTAGAGGACATCGAGACGGCAGGGGAACTTGTCGCTGTTGATGTCGTACTGGCGGACAATCCGCATGGAGACGCCGTCGAACACCTCACGGGCGGCGAAATCCACCCCCCGGGGCATGATCATGTCGGCGGTCGCAAAGGCGAAGGCGCTCTTGTGATAGGCCATGGAGATCCCATGCTGGGTCCCTGCCGACCCGGCGATGTTGAGGGCCGCCGCCCCATTGGGCGAGGCCACGGCCACATTCTGCATGGGCCCGGCCAGGATGATGGCCGGCGCAATCGACAGGGGTCCCGCCCCGCCGGCGAAGGCCTGGGTGACCACGAACTGTTGCAGCTGGCTGGTGGTAGCCTTGGTCTCAGGATGCACCCGATAGACGCCGGCCAGGGTGAAGACTTCGCCCTTGGCCAGGGTCCCGGTTCCCACCGTCACATTCAGCACCGACACCGGATTGGCCGTGACCGGCAGGGCGGCCGGCAGGGTGTTGGCGGTATAGCCTGCCCCCGAGCCGCGGGCATGGCTGGGCCACAGGGTGTTCTCCATGAAGTCGAACCCGGCGGTCCGCCCCATATAGCCCTCGCGGTACTGGGCCGAGATGCTGTCCCGGTCATTGAACAGGCCCTTGAGCCCGTCCACCAGATCCACATTGTCCTGGGTGTTCAGATTGGCTGTCCGCCCGGCCAGGGGCGCCAGATTGTCCACCAGCATCTTGCGGCCCTGCAGCACCTTGGCGAAGGTCGCCGCCTGGCCGTGATTGTTCACCTGGTTGAAGACATCGGCATACATGGTCATGGCGTCGGACTCGATATTGGCCGCCAGCACGCCCATGGCCGGCTCCAGGATCCGGTCGCTGAAGTCATCCAGGGTCATGGTCAGGTCCACCGAGGTGAAGTTCAGATCCACCCCCTTCTGGGTCGCCACCTTCAGGTCGACGCTGGTCTCGGTGGTGTCCTGGGCCGCCAGGGTGGGGCCAGAGCGCACCACATACTGGTTGGGCAGCCGCACCTTCAGGGTGTCGCCGATCTTGGCCCCCTGTTTGGCGAAGCTCTCGTCATAGTCCCGGGTGATCGAGCCGACGAAGTTCAGCTTCTGATGCAGAACCCGCAGGGCCTCACGGGTCACCGTGGTCGCCGACAGCAAACTGTTGGGCATAAGTCCTCCTCTCGCCCGCCCACCACGGGCGGTCGCTAAAATTTTGAAATTGATCGATAAAGACGGTCACCCCGGCGAAGGCCGGAGAAGGGTCACCCGCCTCAGCCAGCAAGGACGAGTTCACTACAAAGGTCACAAAGACCGGTTCAATCCCGGCTTCGTGTCCCTTCGCGCCCTTCGTGGTGAAAACTTACGGCCCCGAACCAACCCCAACCCCCGGTCACCCCGGCGAAGGCCGGGGTCCAGTTCAAAGGGCCGCAGCGCCGCTCCAGACGCCCAAGGCGCAGGCTCTCCTCAAACTCAGAGCCCTGTGAACTGGATGCCGGACTCCGCCGGCATGACCGGGGAAGGGTCACCCGCCTCAGCCAGCAAGGACGAGTTCACCAAAAAAGGTCACAAAGACCGGTTCAATCCCTGCTTCGTGTCCCTTCGCGCCCTTCGTGGTGAAGACATACGGCCTCCGCCGCCATGACCGGTGATCTGAGACTACCGCCGCCGGGTCTGGGCGTTGCGGCGGCTGATCCAGTCACGGACCGGCATGTCGTCGGCAACGCCTCCCGGCCCCGCCGAGCCCCCGGACACCCGCACCGCAGGTCGCACAGCCGCCAGCTTCTCCGCCTGGGAGGCCTTGTCCCGGGCCGCCCTGGCCTCGTCTCCGGCATGGGCACGGTGCAGGATCCGCCACAGCCGCGGGTCGGCGATCTCGCGCAGTTCATCCACGGTCACGCCGAAGGCCCTGGCATATTCCACCAGCTTCGCCGCCACCTGTGGCGACCAGCCGTCAATGGTCCGGCTCAGCTCCTGACCGGTCTTCAACCATTCGGCCGCCGCCTGGCGGTCGGCCTCGATCTGCGCCTGCTGATCGGCATGGGTCAGGGCCTCGGCATAGTGGTCGCGCAATTGCCGCGCCTGTTGATACTGACCCCACAGGGCCCGCGCCTGCTCGGGGTTAGCGGCCCCGAGACCTGGCCAGTCCACCCCCTCGAATCCGGCGATCTGCTGGTCCAGCAGATGCAGCTGGGCCCGGTCGGCCAGGCTCGCCCCTACCCGCTCGGCATGGGCCTCCAGCTCGGCCCTGTGGCGGGCCAGCTCGGCCGCGCCCGCCGCGTGACCGGCGCCAGCCTCGACCAGGTCCCGGAGGGCGGAAGGGACGCGATAGACCTGCCCCTGATGCTCGACCTCATAGTCATCATCGGCGTCAACCTCAGGATCGACGCCTTCCATCTCCGCCAGGGGCGGCGTGTCGGCGTCCAGGGACAGGTCATCGCTCACGGCCCCTTCGGGCGTGTCCTTGCGCATTCTCGAAACCTCGGATTTTCAGTGAAGGAAGGTTCAGCCGCCGTCTGAAACGACCGGCCAAAATGGCACAGCTGGGGGTCCAGGCGCCGCGGATCCCCGTCGGGCGCACCTCGTCAACTTGAAGAGATCGTAGCCCTAACGAGTCCATATGTCAAGAACAAAACAGGAACAATTTCCCGCGCCAGGCGAAGGTCTCACCCCCTGAGGGTTTCCGCCCCGCTGGCGCCCGTCTTGCTCACAGACCCGGTTAACACTCACGAACAAGACGAGTCCCATGACCAACGCCGTCGTCGCCGCCAATCTGGACGTCTATGTCCGCCCCAAGATCGCCCAGTGGTACGCCACCCAGTCCGAACTGCTGAAGGCCGAGGTCACCGCCTTCGACATCGCCCGTCCGATCTGGGAAAACGGCCGGGTCCTCGACATGGGCGTCGGCGGCGGTCGCACCACCGAAAGCTTCGCCAGGGCCGCCGCCTATGTCGGCGCTGACTACAGCCAGGCCATGGTCGACGCGGCGAAGGAACGCTATCCGACCCATGAATTCCGTCAGGTCGACGCCCGCGACCTCAGCGCCTTCGCCGACGAGAGCTTTGACTTCGTCCTGTTCTCCTACAACGGCCTGGACTGTGTCGGCCACGCCGACCGCCTCCAGGTCCTGGCCGAGGTCCATCGCGTCGTCCGCCCCGGCGGCATCTTCATGTTCAGCTCGCACAATATGGACTGGGTCCATCGCCGCCGCATTCTGGGCGACATCTTCCGCATCGAGCGCGCCAGCTCACCGGTCGCCATGCTGAAGAACCTGCTCAAGCCCGCCCTGCGCATCCGCAACTATGTCCGCGCCCAGGCCTGGGCCGAGACCACGGCGGACTATCTGCTCCACCCCGATCCGGGCGACCAGTTCGCCGCCCCCCACTACAACACCTCCATCGGCGTGGTCCGCCGCCAGCTGGCCGACGCCCAGTTCAACCTGACCCATGCCATCAATGACTCCGGCGTGCCGGTCAGCGGCGATCACGAGACCGCCTCCTCGACCCTCTACTACCTGGCCACCCGGGTCTGAGGTCACGGTTCGGCAAGCCGGAAATCCCGGCTTGCACCGCGGCCCTGCCGCTCTAGAATAACCTGATACCGATCTGAGTGCGCCTGCGTTACTCAACAATTTCAGGGAGTTGGGTAATGAAAATCACGGTTGAAAGGCTGGTCCGCAAGCCTCTGCCTGTCGTCTGGGCCGCCTACACCACCCCGGCTGACATCATCGCCTGGAACGCCGCATCCGACGACTGGCACACCACCGCCTCCACCGTGGACCTGCGGGTCGGCGGCGAGTTCTCCTCCCGCATGGAGGCCAAGGACGGCAGTTTCGGCTTTGACTTCACCGGAACCTATTCCGAGGTCGAGACCGGGCGCCGCCTGGCCTACGATATGGGCGACCGCGTCGCTGAAATCGACTTCCTGCCCGAAGACGGCGGTGTCCTGGTGCGGGTCACCTTCGATGCGGAAACCGAGAACCCCGCCGAAATGCAGAGGGAAGGCTGGCAGGCCATTCTCGACAGCTTCACCCGGCACACCGAAGCCAAGACCTAGGGGCGGTTCGGCACGAGGCTGGCCAGCCGTTTGGCCACCTCATCGGCCCCCGGCCAGTCCAGGTTCTTGGCCAGCAGATCACCGATCAGCGGCGCAGCCGGCGGATAGGCGCGGATCAGCTCGATCATCTGGCTGGCCGCCTCCTCCCGCCTTGAGGTGTAGGACGGCCCGGCGCTCACCGTCAGGTCATAGCGCCCGACGCACAGGTCAAAGACCTTCTCCAGCGACCCCGACAAGGGTTGGTTGATCGCCGCCATTTCCGCCTCGCCATTGGGCCCCAGGATCCGCACCATCCGCGGCGCGCTGTAAACCTTGGGGATCAGGTCGATCAGTATGCGCCCGGCATGCCGGATCGCCCGGCTCAGATTGTCGATATAGTGGAAGGTCGAGACGTCCCCCTCCCTCTGCCGGGCCATGATCGCCTTGCCCGAGGTCTCGTTGGATTTCGCCCCCAGACTGGCGTCATACATGCCCATGATCGCCTTCATGTCGTCGCTGGCGTTCAGCGCCTCCTGAAGGGCCCCCGCCGGAACCCCGGCATAGGGCTGCCTCTGCGGGGCTTCAGGGCCGTCATATTCGATGAAGGCGTGGGACTGGGTGTTGGCGCTGGCCCACTTGGCGGCGTCCGTATCAAACGCCCCCCGTCGGCCGATGAAGGGCGTCTTGGGCGCCAGGGCCACCAGCTCGGTCGAGGCCGTCCGCCAGTAATTGTACATCCGCTGCGGATCCTTGGCGTCCCGCACCAGAGACCTCAGGCGCCGGGCGCCGTCCACATGGATCGCCTCCCCATAGACCGGCACGATGGGGATGTACCGCCCGGCCCAGTCCACGGTCTCCAGCACCTCGGCACCCGAGAGGATGTACTGCGTCACCTTGTGGCTGGTCGCCGGCCTTGGCCGCCCAACCACCGTCGCGCCCGCCGCATCGAACAGGGCCTTCTGCGCCTCATAGACATCCTGCCCCACCACCTGACCGTCCGACAGGGCCAGCAGGCTGCGGCTCACCGTCTCCCGCTTCCAGAACTCGGCCAGCCGCACCCGGTCGGCTCCGTCCCGGCCACCGCCGCCGGATCGCCGGTCAGCCCCCTCGCCGCCGGTCCAGTCGCAGACCTCCGCCCCCTTCCAGCGGGCCTCGAAGCCCTTGCGGGTCAGGCTCTCCACCACAAAGGCCAGGTTCCAGTCTGCGGAGTCCGCCCCCGTGGCGAAGGGATCGCCATAGACGCTGAACGGATCGGCCACCGGCTCGATGGCCAGGTCCTGATGGAAGCTGTCATCGTCGGCGTAGCGCGTATTGATCCGGAAATAGCCGAACCCGCCTGTCACCGCGAAATCCAGGGCTGTGTCATAGGCCACCTCGGCGTCGCTGGACTGCTCGATGTGGCGGATCAGGCCGTTCAGCAGTTCGGCTGTCTTCGGGTCCGCCCCGTCCCCAACCGGATGGCAGACAATCGCCGGCTTGTTCTGCCGCGCGTCATTGACCACCTGCCGGATGAAGGCCGGCAGCCGGTTGATGGTCAGACAGGGCCGCCCCTCGGCCTGCCGCTCGGCCATGACCCGCGGGCTCCACTGCTCCCCCAGCCGGGCGAACCGGATATCATCCGCCGCCGCCCGACGGTTCTCCCCCTCCGCCTCACTCGCCAGGGCGAAGGCCGCCTGGGCCTCACTGAGCAGATCGCTGTGCTTCATCAGACATGACTCCTTGCGCCCCGGTTGGGGGCGTTGGGTTGGTTTTTAAACTGCGTCGGTTTTGGGCCTCAGCCCGTGCAGGTCCTGTCGGCGGGTCGCCTCAGCGTCCCTGGTTCTGAGCGTCCCAGGCCTGAGCCTTCACCCCGGCGATCAGCAGCCAGAGGGTCAGGGTCCCTTCCGCCAGGAAGCCCGGCAGCAGGATCCACGGGAACAGCCCCGACGCCACGGACGGCGCGACAATCCCCAGGGCGCTGTTCACCACATAGCAGACCCCGGCAAACCCAAGGGCCCAGCCCAGGACCCGCGGCAGGAACTTCGCCTTGGCCACCAGGGCGCCAACCATTACCAGATGCAGGCCAAACAGCATCAGGCCGATGGCGAAGATCGCGGTGTGCAGCCGCAGGGAATACATGGCCAGGCCCATGGCCTGAGCCGCCTCCGCCGCTGACTTTCCATCCAGATTGCCTACCAGCAGGACTGGAACCAGGAACAGGCCGGCATTGGCCAGAATGACCGCCGAATAGACCAGCCGGAAGGCCGCCGCCCCGAAGGACAGGGCCTTGCTCACCGGCGCCAGCAGCAGGAACAGCAGGACCCCGACGGCCACATCGCCGATCGCCACCGCCACATCGGCCAGAACACCCCAGCGCCACAGGTCCTGCGAGGCCGAAATCTTCGCCGCCGTCGCCGCAGCATCGCCGGAAACAACCAGCCCGCCCCGCACCACAGCCTCGGCGAAGATCGCCCCCACCATGATCACCAGGTAGAAGGCCCCCGCCCACCGCGCAGCCCGGCGCGCCGCAGCGCCATCAGCAAGTCCAGCCATCATCGCCCGCCCCACAGAAGCCCAGCCTGAGGCTAGTTCAGCCACCAGCGGACCCGAAGTGAATTAATGTTCACGGCCTCCCCTCCGCCGGGGTGACCGAATGCAGCCAAATTCGCCTCTCAGGCGAGTTTTCTTAATTCTCTCAATCCTCTGGCGAGAAATTCTTTGACAATCCGCCGCCGCTCCCCTCCCTGCCGGGAAAAGGTTAACGCAGGCGACGGGGGTCCCATGTCCAGCATTCGCAATCTCATCGCTGCGGCGACGGTCATCATCTCCACGGCCCTGGCGCCCGCCGCCCAGGCCTGGAACTGCCCCCCGGGCTGGCTGCCGGTGGTGGACATCGACCCGCGCGCCACTGGCGGCCGGTATGGCGAGGCCTATATCGACAACGCCAATATGGACTTCGTGGCCCCGGGCATTGTCGCCATCTCGGTCTTTGTCCTGCACCAGAGGGGCTATGTGATCGATGGCCTGCCTACCAAGAAGTCCAACTTCCGTGTCGAGATCGACTGCCGCCGGTCCGACCTGCGGATTGTCAGCCTCAACCTGCTCAGCGACCGCCAGTTCATCAGCACCCGCTTCCAGGGCCGCGACCTGCGCTGGAGCACCATCCTCCCCGACACCAACGGCGACGTCATCGCCCGCTATGCCTGCTGGTACGGGCGGTAGGGCTTAAGGGCCGGGCGCCAGCGATAGTGCCCGGCGGCCGCATCCAGCCACAGGGTCAGCAGCAGGTCCTCTCGCGCACCAAAACCATGGTTCTGAACCACCCTTGGCAAGACGCCTGTGTGCGAAACAATCGCCACATGCGGTCCACCTCGAGGAAAGCCGCGCCAGGTGAGGATGTCGCCGACCTCGAGCGTCCCGGGAAATCCGGTGATCATGGCCGACTCTGATGCCTCCCAGACCTTCGCACCGCACCGCCGCCAATAGGTCTCCAGATTGGGCACCCGTCGATGGTCGATATTCCTGTCAGGCTTGGTCAGTCCCCAGCGACCCGGATAGGCCTTGAAGTTGGCGGCCATGTCTTCATGCACCAGCTGTTGCAGGTCGATGCCCCAGGCGACCCTGGCTGCCCGCACGATAACATCGGCGCACACCCCGGTGTTCATCGGTGCATCGCCATTGGGATAGGCCAGCTTCCGATAGGCCGGGTCATACCCCTTGGTCACGCCGATCTGCCTGCGCGCGGCCGCAACCAGGTCGGCGCCTGCGGCAATGTGCGGACCGCCAGCCATCATGGGTGCGGCGGCCAGTCCCGCGATCAGCTGTCGACGGGTTGGTTGCGCTATTGCCGTTTTGTCCATCACCGCGGTGCCAGCGGCTGGATCTTCGCCAGATCATCCCGGGCAGCTATGGCCGCCTTGGAAAGATCGTGTGTCGTCTGGAGGTTGATCCAGAAATCGGCGCTGGTGCCGAACACCCTGGCCAGCCGCAGGGCCGTGTCCGCCGTCACCGGCTGCTTCTCGCGGATCAAACGTTCGATCCGCGTACGATCCTTCAGCCCCATGGCCCGCGCCAGCGCCCCCGCCGTCAACCCATAGTCCGGCAGATAGTCTTCGCGGAGATGCTCGCCGGGATGCGGGGCAGGTGTTTCAAAGGTCGTGAAATCCGTCATACGCCCGCGCTCCGATGGCCAATCGCCCTAGTGATAGTCAACAAACTCAACATCTTCCGGCCCTTCATCGCCCCAGACAAAACAGATGCGATACTGGTCGTTTACCCGGATTGACCATTGTCCGCCTCTGTCCCCCGTGAGCGGGTGCAGCCGGTTGCCGGGCGGCGACCTCAGGTCGTCAACCTGAACGGCTGCGTCCAGCTGCAGAAGCTTGCGCCGTACAGCTTTCAAGGCGTCAGGCGCAAAGCCCTTGCCCGGATTTCGACCTTCAAAGATCCGCCTGGCAGCCTGACTTTTCCAACTCCGGATCATCTTGCCGATCTGCTCCGTCTCTGTAGCACATCGCGCTACACATTCAAGTCGATTGTAGCTCCATGCGCTACGATTACCCCATCCAGTCCAAAGGCCCACGCTCCATCACCCTCACCGGCCTGACCGCCCGCACCAGCCGCCGGTTCAGCGCATACTCACCAAACGCATCCGCCCCATGGCTGGCCTGATCATGCAGGGGTCCTGAAAAGCTGTAGGTTCCGGTGTTCCAGCGCTTGCGATAGGCCCTCAGCCGCTCCAGGCCCGCCGCACAAGCCGCCTCGTCGAACCAGGCCATGGGGATCATGGCTCGGGCTGCGGCTATGCGCTCCTCCGGCCCCGCCGCCGTCCCCACCTCGATGGGCGCCAGGCCCAGACCGCTCAGGGTTTCCAGCCGCGAGCGCCCCTCGGCGCCTAGTTCCCGCACCCGCACATCGTGGGGCAGGTAGTGGCGGCCATAGACATAGGGCTTCCCCGCAATCGCCTGCCGGACAATGGCCTGCAGCCCCTCGCCGGAGGTCTCGAAATAATCGATGACCCGCACCTCCCGGCCCGCCGTCTGGAAGAACCAGATGGCCGTATAGTCGTCGATCCCCAGGTCCCAGGCGGTGTCGACCTTGAGCGTCGGGTCGTAGGGCACGGAGGTGATCCGCCCCTCTGCCTGCGCCGCCTCCAGGGCCTCGCCGTAATAGGCGCCTGGCGCCGGACTGTCGAAGGCCACCATGTATTCCGAATTGAACCTGGCCCGCCCTTCGGCCTGGGAGCCGCACTCAGCGATCAGGTCGGCCTTTTCCTGGGCCAGCTGGTCGGGCGTAAACACAGAGGTCTCGGTGGCTGGCGCCTTGAGGGTGAACCAGTCGCCATCCCGACTGCGGCTCTCAAAGGCCCGCACCGCATGGTTCCGGCCCCTGGGCGTCCACAGGAACAGGGCCCAGCCGCCGTTCTCCGCCAGGATCGGCCGCATATAGGTCCAGGCGTCGGGCTTGGCCAAGGCCCACTCCGAGAACACCACGCCCAAGGGCGAGGCCCCCACAAGCCGGTCATAACTATCCGACCCCACCACCTGCCAGACCGAGCCGTTCGCGAAGGTCAGCTTCATGTCGGCGTCCCGGGTGCTAGTGCGCAGGTGTCTGGCGAAGGCCTCGTCGATCCGCTTGCGTCCGGTGTGGGGATTGACCGCGTCCCAGATGGCCTTCCGCCCCTGGGCCAGCTCGGGCAGCATGTGCCAGTAAAGGCCGGGCTTTGAGGCCATGCACATGGCCGCCCAGTGCAGGGCCACCTCATCCTTGCCCCACCGGCGATGGGCCGCCACATCGGCCCGTGTTCCGCCCTTCTGCAGATAGTCGATCAGGCCGGCCTGATAGTCTCTCGGCCGCCAGATTTCGGGAATGTGCGTCAGAATTGGCGGACCTCCACCTCATAGCCTTCCGGCCAGCCCCGGGGGTCCCGGGGCGGATCAGGATCTGGTTTCGAAGTCCCGGGCGGCGCAGCCCTGGCAGAGGACTTGGCAGGGGGCTTGGCGGTGGACTTGGCCCTCGCCTTCGCAGGCGGCCTTGCCGCCGCCCTGCCCTCAACCAGGGCCAGCCGCGCCTCAACCGCCGCCAGCCTGGCCGCACAGTCGCAATCTGGCAGGCGCGCAGGCGCAATCGCCCGCCCCCTGAGGAGTGGTCTGAACATGGAGCCTCCAACCTGTCTGGAATGTGTCGGAGAGTAAGGCCCGCCCCTGGCCGCAGACCCACTCCCTCAAACTGGTCAGAACTTACCGGAAACGACTCCAGTCGTCAAGAACAAAAGAAGAACATTTGACCGCAGAAGCAGCCCCCACCCCCGGTCATACCGGCGAAGGCCGGTATCCAGTTCATAGGTCACACCATGTCCGGAAAATCCGCTCCTCGGGCGCCCGATAACCGCCCAGCCTTACGAACTGGACCCCGGCCTCCGCCGGGGTGACCGGTGGTAGCGGGACCTCAGTCCCGCCCCTTCAGCAACCACCCCATCACCCCCAGCCCGATCCCGGCGCCCGCCAGTTGGGCCGCGATGAACCCGGGCGCTGAGGTCGGTGCAATCCCCGCAAAGGTGTCGCTGAGGCTGCGCGCAATCGTCACCGCCGGGTTTGCAAACGAGGTGGAGGCCGTGAACCAGTAGGCGCTGGTGATGTAGAGCCCGACCATCCAGGCCGTGGCCTCGGGCCGGAACCGCACCGAGCCCAGAATGACCGCCACCAGACCAAAGGTCGCAATCACCTCGGCCAGCATCTGCGACGGTCCGTCCCGCAGCTTGGTGGAGACCTGGACCAGGGGTTCAGCAAACATGGCGTGGGCCGCCCAGACCCCCAGGATCGCCCCGATGATCTGCACGGTGATGAAGGCTGCGGCCTCGCCCCAGGCCAGCTCCCGCCGCGCCGCAAAGACCAGGCTCACCGCCGGATTGAAATGGGCCCCCGATATCGGCCCCAGAATGGTGATCAGCACGGCCAGGCCGGCCCCCGTCGCCAGGGTGTTTCCCAGCAGGGCTATGGCCACATTCCCGCCGGCCAGGGTCTCGCCCATGATCCCGGAACCCACCACAATGGCCAGCAGCAGGGCGGTTCCCAGCCCCTCGGCGGCCAGCTTGCGGCCAAGGCTGAACGGCGCGTCAGCCATGGCTCAGGCCTCGTCCCGGGTCTTGCCGATGTCGGTCAGTTTGGCCTGGAGGGTCATCCGGTCCAGGGTCGCCAGGGGCAGGCTGACAAAGGCCTCGATCCGGTTCTGCAGTCGCCGATAGGTCTCGGCGAAGGCCAGGGCGATTTCCGCCTCACTTCCCTCGGCGTCGGCGGGATCAGGCACCCCCCAGTGGGCGGTCATGGGCTGGCCCGGCCAGATGGGGCAGACCTCGCTAGCGGCGTTGTCACAGACGGTGAAGACGAAATCCAGCTCGGGGGCGTCGGGGTTCTGCGCCCTGGAGAATTCATCCCAGGCCTTGGACCTGAAACCCGAGGTGTAGTAGTCCAGCTTGTCCAGCAGGGCCACGGCGTTGGGATTGACCCTGCCCGTCGGCATGGACCCCGCCGACCAACCGACGAACCGACCCTTCCCCAGCCGGTTCACCAGGGCCTCGGCCAGGATCGAGCGGCAGGAATTCCCCGTGCACAGGAACAGCACATTGTAAGGCCGCTTCATGGTCATCTCCCCCCTTAACAGCAGACTTCGTCGGACAGCTTCAGATCGCCGCAGATTTCCGGCGAGCCATTGCAGCAGTCATCCACCAGAAAGCCGAGGACCTGACGCATGCGATCAAAGCCCGCAGAATAGATGATGGATCGACCCTCCCGTCGGGAGGTCACCAGACCTGCGCCCGCCAGAATGCTCAGGTTCGCCGACAGGGTATTGGCCAGGCTGCCGGTGGTCCGGGCAATATCACCGGCCGCCAGACCCTGCGGGCCGACCTTCACCAACAGGCGGAAGACCGCAAGCCGACCGGGATGGGCCAGGGCGCTCAGAGCGCCGACAGCATCTGTAATTTCCATATTTCCGGAATAGTCGAATTCCCGGACCGGCCAAGTGAAGCTTTGATGACACCCAACCCCGGCCATGCCGGGGAAAGACAGGATCACCACAAAGGTCACAAAGACCCGTCGCCTTCGTGGCCTTGGCGCCCTTCGTGGTGAAAAGAGACGGCCCGGAACGCCGCCGCCCCAACCCCGGTCATACCGGTGGTGGGTTTGGCTACCCCAGAGCCCCTGCAATCAGGTCCTGGGTCATGGACTGCAGGCGAGGGGAATTGTCTTCCGCCATCCGCTGGATCAGACCCACAAAGATCAGGTCATTCTCCCAGTCCACCCAGAACCAGGTCCCGGCTGCGCCATCCCACTGATAGGTCCCCCTGCCCACCCGCGATCCCGCCGCCGCCGGATCATGGAAGACCGCGCCGTTATAGGCCTGCCCATAGCCCGGCCGGATCTGCTGCAGGCCAATGCCATAGCCGCCCCCCAGAACCTCGTCGGACAGGCGCTGGGCGCTCATTTCGGCCACGGAGTCCGGCGAGATGATCCGCACACCCTCCAGCTCGCCGCGGTTCAGCAGCATCTGGGCGAACCGGGCATAGTCGGTCGCCGTCGAATAGAGTCCGCCCCCGCCGCCCGGCAGGGGCGGAATGGCCTCGGGGCCCCTCACAATGATCGGCAGGTTGGAATTGGTCAGGCCCTTGGTCTTGCTCATCCGGTAGAGGGTGGCCAGCCGGGGCATCTTCTCGGCCGGCACGAAGAAGTCCGTGTCGACCATGCCCAGCGGCGTGAAGATCTTCTCGCGCATGAAGTCGGGCAGGCTCATCCCCGACAGCTTCTCGATCAGGGCGCCCTGCAGGTCCATGCCTAGGCTGTAGCGCCACTGGCTGCCCGGCATGAAGCCCAGAGGACAGGCCGCAATCGCCTTGGACATCTCCGCCAGGTTCGGCTGGCCCCAGACCCCATTGGCCAGGTATGTCACATCAACCGGATCCTCGGGGTTCCAGCCATAGCCCAGCCCCATGGTGTGGGTCAGCAGGTGCAGCAGGGTCGGCGCCGCAGCCTGCCCGTCCAGCGTCTTGACGTCGGCAAACTCGGGCAGGTGTCTGGACACCAGGTCGTCAGGGGACCACAGGCCCTGCTCCCGCAGGATCATCATGGCCACGGCCGTCACCGCCTTGGTCATGGAGAAGATGCGGAAGATGGTGTCGAACTTCAGGGGCTCGGCGGTGGCCAGATCCTTCATCCCCTGGACCGAGCGGTGGGCCACCTTGCCATGCCGGGCCACCAGGGTGACGGCGCCCGCCAGCTCTCCCGCGGCGATCAACTCGGCCAGGGTCTTATCGATCTTCGCCAGCCCAACGGGGGAAAGGCCAAGGCCCTTCGGATCTGCATCCATCATGGTCGTCTCTCCCCGACTTATTGTTTTTAAAGTATTTTTTCCAGAACGACGAATTCCAGGCCGGGAACCTGCGGCTCGCCGAACCTGGGAATGTCATAGGGAAAGGGCCGGGTCTCGCCGGTCTTCTGATAACCCCGGCGCTCGTACCAGGCGATTAGCTCTGCGCGGATCGAGATCACGGTCATTTCCATGCGCCGGGCCCCTTCGGCCCGGGCCAGATCCTCGGCCGCCGCCAGAATGGCCCGGCCCGATCCCTGGTCCTGCTCGCCCGGACGGACCACCAGCATGCCCAGATACCAGACCTCTTCGGTCTTCGGCTCCAGCCAGACCGTGCCCTTGATCTCATCTCCGGCCTTGACCAGCATCAGCCGGGCGCCGGGAATTTCGGCCAGTTCCCGGGCAAGGGTCTCCGGGTCCGTCCTCTGGCCATCCACATAGTCGGCTTCAGTGGTCCAGCCCTGCCGGGAGGAGTCCCCCCGATAGGCGGAGTTCACCAGGGCGGCGGCGGCGGTCAGGTCGGCGGCGGTGGCTTTAACGAGCATCATGCCCCCCGAAAACCACGCCCCGCCCCGAAAATCGAGCAGAAAAGCGCGGCGCCATCTCCCCTAATCCCGATGCTTCTCCGCCCGCAGGGCCATGACCATGGCGCCGACCCCGAAGGCCAGCATCACCGCCCCCCAGACCAGGTTCAGGTTGAAGCCTATGGCCTCCAGCTTCAGCTCGGCCGCCGGGGTGATGAACCCGGCCAGGATCAGCAGCAGGCCGATCCCGGCGCAGAGCAGTCCAATGGGCATGCGGACATCCATGGGGATCACCAGAAGACAATGTTGAGGGCAAGGGTGGCGGCCAGGACAATCACCCCCAGCACCACCGGGCTTTTGAACCAGGCGCTGGCGGGCTCATCCACCCTGGGCGTCAGGGAATAGACCAGTCCCACCAGGGACTCCTCGTCATGGGCCTTGGTCATCAGGCTGCCGACAATGGTCAGGACGAAACAGACGCTCCAGGCCCAGATGGCGGTGGTGAAGTTCTGGGCCATTTCGCTGGGATAGGTGTGGACCAGGCCCAGCCAGCCGCCCTTGATCCCCGCCACGGCCCCCACTGACAGGGTCAGGCCATGGTGCAGGGCCGCCGCCGCCGTCCCGGCCAGCAGGCCCCAGAAGGCGCCATGCCCCGTGGCCCGCTTCCAGAACATGCCCAGCAGGAAGGTCGCAAAGACCGGCGCATTGACGAAGGCGCAGATCAGCTGGATCAGGTCCATGATGTTGTTGAACTGGGTGGCCATATAGGCCGCGCCTATGGACAGCAGGATCCCCGCCGCCGTGGCGATCCGGCCCATGGTCAGATAGTGGGCGTCCGACGCCTCCTTGCGGATGTAGGCCTGGTAGATGTCATAGGTCCAGACGGTGTTGAAGGCCGTCACATTGCCCGCCATGCCCGACATGAAACTGGCCAGCAGGGCCGTCAGCCCCAGGCCCAGCATGCCGGTGGGCAGGCTCTTGATAAGCAGGTTCGGCGTGGCCAGGTCATAGTCCAGCTGGGGCTTGCCCGCCGCATCCAGCATGGGCTTGCCCGTCACCGCGTCCAGCTTGACCGGAATGATCCCCTGGGACGCTGCGGCCGGACTGGCCCCAACGCCACTGGCGTGGGCCGGGTTCATGGAGGCCGTGGTCAGGGCCATGGCCGCAAGACCGGGCACGATCACCAGGAAGGGAAACAGCATTTTCGGAAAGGCGGCGATCAGGGGGGTCCGCCGGGCCGCACCCATGGAGTCGGCCGCCATGGCTCTCTGCACCACCAGGAAGTCGGTGGTCCAGTAGCCGAAGGACAGGACAAACCCCAGGCCCATGATCAGACTGCCGGCGTCGATCCCCATCCGGTTGGTCTCGGGGCTGCCCATCCCCTCCCACACATGCAGGTAGGAGGGATCAAGGGTGGTGGTCAGGCCCTGCCAGCCCCCTACCGCCTTGAAGCTCAGCCAGGCCAGGGGGACAAATCCCGCCACGATCAGGAAGAACTGCAGGACCTCGTTATAGATCGCCCCCCGCAGCCCCCCGGCGTAGATATAGGTCATGACCACCAGGGCCGAGGCCAGTATGGCCGCATGGAAGATCCAGGTCTGGGGCAGGTGCAGGGCCGCAAACGGCGCGTCCAGCACGTGCAATACGGTGATCAGCTTGGCCATGGCGTACATGGACACCCCCGACCCGATGATGGTCATCACCGCAAAGCTGAGCGCATTCAGCCCCCGGGTCTTCTCGTCAAACCGCAGGCGCAGGTATTCCGGGGCCGACCTAGCCTTCGAGCCGTAATAGAAGGGCATCATGAAGATGCCGATGAAGACCATGGCCGGTATGGCGCCCAGCCAGTAGAAATGGGCCGTGGCCATGCCGTACTTGGCGCCCGAAGCGCCCATGCCGATGACTTCCTGCGCCCCCAGATTGGCCGAGATGAAGGCCAGGCCGCACACCCAGGCCGGGATCGACCGCCCGGCGAGGAAGAAGTCCGTCCCGCTCCGGGTCCGCCCGGAAGCCAGAAACCCCACCGCCAGCACCACCACCAGGTAGAGCCCCAGAATCGACCCGTCGATCAGACTTAGATGCACGCTTCGCCTCCCCAGGCTTTGGGAGGATCATTCGCTGGAATGGGGGTGAGGTCAAATGCCCACCGGTCATTCCGGCGGAGGCCGGTATCCAGGTCCTAGGTCACGGCGCATCGGGAAAGGCCGCTCCTCGGGCGCCCATCATGCTCAAAGCCTTATAAGCTGGACCCCGGCCTCCGCCGGGGTGACCGGTGGGGGGCTGATAGGTCGCGACATCTACCCCCACCCCCGGTAATACCGGCGGAGGCCAGTATCCAGTTCGTAGGTCACGGCATTTCCGGAGGGGTCGCTCTTGGGACCCTGGCCCACTACGCAGCCCCATCAACTTGACCCCGGCCTGCGCCGGGGTGACCGGGGTTCAAACCTCCCAAAGCCCATGATCCACCCCGCCCTGGAGGTAGATTGCAAACCGCCCCCGCCCCGGCATGTCCGTGGGCGCCATGGCGATGGTCGCGCCCTGGGCCGCAACCGCAGCCACGGCCGCGTCAATGTCCTGCACCCGCCAGTAGGGCCGCACCACCGGGGCTTCGCCGGGCCTCAAGGGCCCCCGCACCCCCACCTCGCCGCCGCCGGCCATGACGGCGGTCCGGGCGCCGCCCAGTTCAGGCACGGCGGGACCGAAGCTCACCCCATGGGCGGCCTCATAGGCGGCGCAGACGGCGTCGACGTCCTCGGTGACGATTTCCAGATAGTGCGGGGTCATGGCAGGGCTCCTGGCGGCATGGCCCCGCATAAGAGCCGATCCGCCCGGCGATGTTTAGCCCCCTACCCCCCGAACGCCGCGCCCACCAGGCCCTTCAGCACCCCTGACATGCGCAGGCCCACATCCTTCCGGTAGGCCGCCGCATCGCTCAGAGTCGCAGCGAAGTTGAAGTGGGTGGTTCCGCCGAGGGAGGCGCGCAGGGACTGGCCGGCGGTCGCCCCGGTGCTGGCCACCTCATAGTACTGGCTTCCCACCAGGACCGGCCGGGCCAGGGTGACGATGACGTCGCCATCCTTGGGGCCCATGGAGCGCACCACCCGCTTGGCGTTGGTGCTGGTGGGCAGGCGGAAGGACAGGCGGGTCTTTTCCTCGCGGAACCGCACGGCCGACTGGGCCGTCGCCGAGAACTCCACCGTCGAGCCGCCGACGCCCCCGGCCCAGCCATTGCGGACCACCCCGCCGGAGATCTGGGTGAAGTTGATGAACTGCCAGGCCTTGATCACCACACAGTCCAGGGCCTTGCCGATCTCGATCTCCCAGCCCGGGGCATAATAGGCGGTCTTGGACGGATAGGTCTTGCCGTTGAGATAGCAGCAGGTGCTGCCCTCGAAGGGCGACAGGTTATAGGGCGGCAGGCCGGTGGCGCCGACCACCTGGACGGTCCCGTTATGGTCGAGGTCGTTGAGGGCGCCCGTCCCGGAATTGTCCGTGATGTTGAGAACCGTATAGGTCCCGTGATTGGTCAGGCCTGTGCCGGTGAGGATGCTGGCATAGGCCGGCTGGGCCGCCAGCAGGGCCTCATCGAGCACTTCGATCCCCTTGGCCCGCAGGTCAGCCTTCAAGGCGGCCAGGCCCTCATCGGCGATGGACTGCATGATGGCGGTGTCCGGATTCTGCCAGACCATCTGGGCGGCCACCTCCCGGGCGTTTCCGCCCCCCAGGACGAGGTTGCCGAACCGGGTGGCGTTGTCCTTGCGCACGGCGCCGTCCAGCTGAAAGGCGCAGACAAAGTTGGCGATGATCACCCGCTTGACCCCGGCCAGGGAGGCGACAGCGCCCTCGACCACGGCGAAGTCGCCAGCTGGGGTCTGCCCCCGGGCGGCCGGACCGGCGAGGGCCGCCAGGCCAAGGGCCCCGGCTGAGGACAGAAGGACCCGGCGAGACAGATTGGACTTCGACATTGGCTGATTTCCCGAACGGCGATCCGGAGTCAGGCAGGCGCCCCGGTCACGCGGTTTCGGGCAGACTTGCGGACCCTGCGCGGCCTGTCTTGACCCAAACGGGTCTTGTCGCGCGGGATGAACTGTGCATGTCGGTGTCGCGATCCGGCGGGGGTCCTGATACCGTTCACCCGTCGCCTACCCGCCCGGGAAAACCAAATGGTCATGCTCGCTGCGAAATACCTGATCTGGCTTGGTCTGGTCCACATCGGGTTTGGACTGACCCGTTACCGGGGCATCCTGCTGGCGGCCCTGCGGGAGGGCTTCACCGGCCGTTTCGCCGAATCCGACGAGCGCAGGGCCGCCTTCTGGTTTCTGATGGCTGGCCCCCTGACCAGTCTCACCGGGCTGGGCGCCGTGGCCGCCGCCCGTGGAGATCAGGGTCTGATACTCACAATGGGGATCTGCTTGCTTCTGACCTGCGGCGTCGGTGTTCTGGCCTTCCCGAAATCGCCCTTGTGGACCATCCTGCCCCCAGCCTTGATCTTCATCGCAGGCGGCCTGGGCTTCGTCAGCTAGCCCCCGAAAGGAGCACCCCATGTCCCCCATGACCCTCTGCCTCTGGTACGACAAGGACGCCGAAGCCGCGGCGACCTTCTATGCGCAGACCTTTCCGGACACGAAGATCACCGGGGTCAGCCGGGCGCCCACCGACTATCCCGGCGGCGGCAAGGCGGGAGACGCCCTGACGGTGGAGTTCATCCTGATGGGCGTGCCCTGCATCGGCCTGAATGGCGGGCCCATGTACAAGCACAGCGAGGCCTTCTCCATGCAGATCGCCACCGACACCCAGGAAGAGACAGACCGCCTGTGGAACGCCATTGTCGGCAATGGCGGCGAGGAAAGTCAGTGCGGCTGGTGCAGGGATCGCTGGGGCCTCTCCTGGCAGATCACCCCGCGGGCCCTGTCCAACGCCATGGCCCGGGGCGGCGAGGTCGCACAGCGGGCCTTCACCGCCATGATGGACATGGGCAAGATCGACATCGCCGCCATTGAGGCAGCCGTGCGGGGTGACTAGGGACCCTACTGCGGCCCGACCATGGCGGTGATGAAGCTTTCATAGTCCTTCAGGGCCGTCGGATCGTCCTTCACGATCTGGACCATCTGGGCCGGAATGTCCTTCAGGTGGTCCTGCATGGCGTCCGGCGAGCCGCCCATGGATGAACCCAGGGCCCGGAAGATGGCGTAGGACTGCTGCTGGTAGGCTGGGAAGTCGACCTTGTCGGCGCCATTGGCGAAGGTCTTCACTGACAGGTCATAGAAGGCGTGGGCGTTGGGGTTGGCGAAGAAGGCCGCCTGGTCATTGCCCTGCATGTTGAAGCCCGGCTGGCCAGCTGCCCCGCCGTGATGGGGTCCCCCATGTAGATGCGCCCGCATGCGGTCATGCATGGCGTTCAGGTCATGACAGGCGGTGAGGCCGAGCAGGGCGATCAGGGGCAGAAGTCTGAAGTTCACGGGACGCTCCTTTGAGGCGTTGCAGCGGCGACCTTGTCTGGCTATCAACAGGTCAAGAAACTTGAACATGATGTCAGTGATTATTTACATTATGTCAAGAATACTTTCCATCATGGAGCCCGACATGTCCTTTCGCGAGACCTCAGCCTGGATCACCCTGGTCAGCGTCGCCCTGTGTTTCGGGATCTATTTCGGCGCCCTGGCCACGGGACTTGTCCATGTCCCGAGCCTTGAAGTCCTTCACCTTCTGCTGGCCTGCGTGGTCGGTCTCGTAGCCCTGCAGGTCGGCCTGCACGCCCTGGCGGCCCGTCTGACCCCGGCGGCGGACAGGGCCCTGGCCGATGAGCGCGAGGCCCTGATCCAGATGCGCGCCCGGTCCATCGGCTATTATGTCCTGATGGTCGGGGTCCTGGCCCTGGCCATTCCCGGGCATATGGAGATCAGCAAGATCGACCTGCTGAACTTCGCCCTGCTGGACCTGGTCATCGCAACCTTCGTCGTGGCCGCCGCCCAGATCGTCATGTTCCGGCGGAGCCTCTAGGCCATGGCCGCCCCTCCCCCCATCGCCAACCACATCCGGCGCCTGCGCTTCGAGCACGGGGAAATGACCCAGTCCGAGCTGGCGCTGAAGATCGGCATGACCCGGCAGACCATAGCCGCCATCGAGGCCGGCAAGTACGCGCCGTCCCTGGAGGCCGCCTTCAGGATCGCCAGGGCGTTCGGGGTTCCGCTGATCGAGGTCTTCCAGTGGGTGGAGGGCGACCAGCCTTGACCACCGCCTCCAGACCTCTTGCGACCTTCGGCCTCCTGTCCCTCGCGACCGTCGCTCTTGGTGTCTTCATAACCGTGTCCCAGGGCGCGCCCCTGGCCCTTGGACTGCGCAATTTCGGAGCCTGGGGGGCCGGAGCCCTGCTGGCCACAGGGATTGCAGCGGTTCGGTGGACGGGGCTGCAGGCCCTGGTCCTGCGTCTGTCGCCAGTAATCCTGCTCCTCACCCTCTTCAGCGCCGACATGCAAGGGGTCCGCCGATGGGTGGATCTGGGGCCGGTTCACCTCAACGCCGCCATGCTGGTCCTGCCGTCGGCGGTGGTGGCCCTTGCAGGGCTGGCCGGGAAAGGTCCCTGGCCCTGGGGCCCCGCCCTGGTCTGCGGCGCCATATTGGTGGCCCAGCCCGACGCCTCCCAGGTCACGAGCCTCGCCGCCGCCAGCCTCGTCATTGTCCTGCTCAGTCCGGGCAGGCCAGCCGTCAGGGCTGCGGTGGTGCTGACAGGCCTGGTCCTGACCGCCATGGCCTGGACCCGGCGCGACCCCCTGCCGCCCGTTCCGGAGGTTGAGGGCGTCATCAGCCTGGCCTTCGCCTACAGTCCCCTGCTTGGCGTTGTCGCGAGCGGCCTGCTGCTGGCCGTGGTGGTCTGGCCGCTTATGGCCCTTCGATCAGGTGAAGCAAGACTGGGCGCCGCCGCCCTCAGCGCCCTGCTGGCCGGATGGGTGCTGACGCCTTTCGTCGGCGCCTACCCCGTCCCGCTTCTGGGCCTGGGCATGAGCCCGATCCTCGGTGTCTGGCTTGGGGTGGGCATGCTAGCCCGTCAGGCCCGGTCAGACACGGCCTAGGCCCTATTTCGGACCGACAAGGCTGTAACCATACCGCCCCATATAGGGGTAGGCGGCGCTGTGGCCAGGCCGGCTCTCGGCAGGAGAGGTGACCGGGGTCAGGTTCCAGATGTTCTCGACCCCCGGCGGCAGGGCGACAATATTGGCGTCGCCTCCGGTGCTGTTGGCCGGAATGCCCTTTTCCGCAATGTAGGTCACAAAGGGCGCGAAGAACCAGAAGACCTGATAGCCGGCGTCCATGAAGGTGGCGATGACCTGACGGCTGGCTTCGGGGTGCTGGATGGTGGCTTCAGCCAGCCAGATGGCCGACTTTCTGGCGATCAGATCCTTGGCGCCCTTGAGCACCTCGGGCTCATAGCCCTCGACGTCAATCTTCACCAGACGGGTGTCGGCCGGGGCGATGTCGTCAAGCCGGACGACCATGACCGGTTCGGTCGCTTCTTCGGTCAGATTGATGCCGATCTGGCCGAAATTCCGGTGCTGGGACAGGGGCGCCTTGGGAAACTGCACCAGACCCGGCTCAGCCCCGGCGGCCGCGTGGAAGACCTCCACGTTGAACAGCCGGTTGTTGAGGACATTGGCGTTCAGCAGACCGGCGATTCCCCGGTGAGCCTCGATCGCCACGACCTGCCAGTCGGGCCTGCGGCGCGCGAAAGGCAGGGCGATGGAGCCGATATTGGCGCCCACATCGATATAGGTCCCCTGCCCCACAGCGGACTCCACCAGGAAGTCCAGCTCCATCCGGGCGAATTCCCCATGGTCCCGCAACGACCGACCTACAGTTGCGTCCAGGGCCGGAAATTGAAAATTTAAACCGTAAGCTGTGGTGCAATCGATCATGATCACGGATTGCACGGGGCGCCAGGCGGTGCAAGGTGCGCCCTGTCGCACCCCTGCTCAGAACTTGCCGTTGTTGTGAGCCATCTCCATTGGGATTTCCGAGATGATATCCCAGTGCTCGACGATCCTGCCGGCCTCCAGGCGGAACAGGTCATAGAAGGCCGAGTGGGCGCCGGCGAACTGACCCTCCGAAACCGCCAGGACGAAATTGCCCTCGGCCACCAGCCGGTGCAGGCGCGTATAGGTCATGGAGAGCCCCTCCCGGGCCATGGCCGTCAGGGCGGTGTTGAGGCCGTCCAGGCCGTCGGCAATGCCGGGATTGTGCTGGGCATAGTCCGTCTGGCTGATGAAGTCGGTGATGGCGGGAGAATCCTGGCCGATCAGAATGGTCTCGATGAAGCCCTTCACCAGCGCCCGGTTGGCCTCGGTCAGCGCCACGTCAGTCACCGCCGTCGGGCCATCGGTCTGGGTACGGCCGGAGGGATTGGCCGGGGCCAGGGGCGCCAGGTTGTCCCAATGCTCCACCACCTGGCCGTTCGCCACCCGGTAGATGTCAAAGCCTGCCAGCCTGGGGCCGCCGAACAGGTCGGCGTTCTCATAGGTGTTGTGGAAGGCCACCAGGTCACCGTCCGCCAGGGTGCGGTGGGTGGTGGCCTTCAGGCCGCTGGCCTTCAGTGCCGGCAGGAAGCCCAGAATGGTCTCACGACCCGTGGGAACAGCGGGATTATGCTGGATGTAGTCGGGGGCGATCAGGGTCTGCGCCCGGTCAGAATCAAAGTCTGTAAACAGGGCTGTCTGGGCGGCTTCGGCGATCTGGCGGGTCGGGCTGATGGGGGTCTGGGTCATGGAAGCGTCCTCTGGTCTGGCCCGGAATTGCGGCCTTGCAGGGCTCGGTATCAATCTGATACCAAGTGTCAATTACGCACCTTTTGGATACCCGGTATGCTGCAGATAACCGTCACCTCCCTGCAGGACGGCGCCAACTGTCCGATCCGCAACGTCCTGGCCATGGTCAGCGGCAAATGGCAGACCCTGATCCTCCTGGCCCTGGCCGATGGTCCCCTGAGGTTTTCCGCCATCAAGCGGGCCATAGGCGACATCACCCAGCGGGTCCTGACGGAAAACCTGCGTCTGCTGGAACGGGACGGATACCTGGTCCGGACGGTGGTCGCCACGTCGCCGGTCCAGGTCAGCTATGAGCTCACCGCCTTCGGCGACGAATTCGTCACCCTCTTCATGCCCCTGGCCGGCTGGGCCGAGGGCGCCCTGCCCCGGGTGGTCAGGGCACGGGCGGACTATGACCAGCGCAAGGCCCGGGACCAGTCATGAGGACCAGGGCCTGATCCTGTGACCCTAGCGTACGGGCTCCAGCAGCCTTGCGCGAATGGTGGCGAGCTCTGCGGCAGACACGCCCAGGCGCTTGCGGACAAAGGCTTCGACTGACCCATAGTCCTTGGTGATCTGGGCCAGGGCGGCCTCCAGATAGGCCGGGTCCGCCCGCATCAGGGGAGCGATGAGGTCGGACTTGGTGTTGCGCATGTAGGCATAGGGATCCTTGTCCCCAGGAGGCGGCGGCGCAGAGGCTGCAGCGCCCCGGAAGTCGCCGGCCTTTTCGGTCAGGACATAGTCTTCGATCACCTTGTCCCGTGGCACGCCGAGGACGCTCAGGACCAGGGCAGACGCCAGGCCCGTCCTGTCCTTGCCCGCCGTGCAATGGAACAGGAGTGGCGACTTGTGCGCCGCCAGACGATGAAAGACCTCGCTGTACTGGTCGGCATATTGCTCGGGCATCTGATGATAGAAGCCGATCATGGCCTCCCTCACCTTGGCCTGGGACGCGTCGGGCCCCTGCATGGCGCCCATGAGGGCGGCTTCACCCTTTGAGGTGTAGGCCTTCGAAAGGATTTCAGGCTCGCCAGCCCGCCAGTTGGTGGGCTCAGAGGCGCGCTCGGCTGTAGAGCGGAAGTCGATGACCGAGGTGATGCCCAGGGGCGCCAGGACGGCGTAGTCCTTGTCGGTCAGTTGGGTCAGGCTGCCGGAGCGGTAGAGGACGCCCCAGCGCACCTGATGGCGACCATCGGCGGTGCGATAGCCGCCGAGGTCCCGAAAGTTCCGCTGACCTTCCAGAGGGATGGTCCGCGGGTAGGACGCCTTGCTGGCGGCGACCGGCGCCGGGCTCGCCCGGTGCGCGACCTCCGCCAGGACTGGCGTCGCCGCCAGGCTGAGGGCCGCAACGAGGCTCAGTGTACGTAACATGGTCATGGTCCTCATTGCGGAAAGCCCCTCGCCTTTCGGCCTTACATCTTCAGATTGATTTCAAAGCCCACCGTACGGGGCTCGTTGTAAAAGCCGCTGAGACCTGCGGCCGTGCTCATGAAGTTGGCGAAGATGTGCTCTTCGTCGAGCAGGTTGCGCGACCAGATCGAAAAGGTCGCCTTGCCCGCCGAGGTCGGGATCTCCGTTATCGCCATGCGCGCATTGACGATGAAGGCCTTGTCGCCCTTGGGCTGCTTGACAGTCACAGCCCGCGTCACCGGGTCATATGCGACGTCGGTGTAGTTGGAATAATAGCCGGAGTCATAGTTGGCATCGAGGTGGGCGATGAACCTGGCGTCCATGAAGGGCGCCTCATAGTCCATGGCAAGGCTGCCGGAATTTTCGGGCGTGTAGACCTGATAGATCGGGATCGGAACGGTGATCAGCTGGCCGTTGGACTGCCGGAAGGGGTTCAGGGTGTCCGGAATGTCGACGATATTGTGCGCGAAGCTGGCCGAAAGTGTCAGGTTGTCGGTGGCAGCCAGGGTGAAGTCGGCTTCAAAGCCCTTCAGATCACCATTGCCCGGCGCATTGGTGGTCTCCGTGGTGGTGCGCAGGGTGCTGAGCAGAAGGCCGGTAACGGGATCGGTCTGAAGATACTGGGCGCTGAAGTCCAGCTGGATATCCTTGTAGGTCCCGGCATAGGCCGCGACATTCAGGCGGGCGCGGTTGTCGAAGAACTCGGTCTTGGCGCCGACTTCGAACATGGTGACGACTTCTGGATTGAAGGCTGAATAGAACAGCGAGCGGGAATTGGCGCCGCCGGACTTGTAGCCGCTGCTCCACTTTCCGTAGACAAGTACGTCGCTGCTGACGTCATAGGCGACATTGATCAGCGGATCGAAGCGCGACCAGGAGGTGTTCAGGTTGCGGGCGGCGGACACGCCATTGACCACAGGCAGGGCGCCATTGATCGTGAACAGCTGGCCGACCTTCTGGTCCTCGGTCCAGCGACCGCCGGCCGTAATGTGCAGGGCTTCGTCGAGGACCTTCGGGGTCCAGGTGGCCTGACCGAATACGCCCTTTGAAGTGGTCTCGACCCGGCTGGCGCGATCGATCCGCTGCTTCGTGGGGTCCAGGGACAGGATGGTGTAGGCCGAGCCGGCGGCGTCAGTGAACTGGTTGGTGTTGAAGGCCTGGGCGTTGTCCTGGACGTTCTCCTGATAATAGAGCGCGCCGACCACGTACTTCACAGTCTCGGTATCGCCGATCAGCTGGATTTCCTGGCTCTTCTGGTCCTGGGTAAACTGGGCCAGGCTGTAGCGGCTGAAGGTAACCCCGGTGAAGACGCCCGACTGGCTCAGCATGGTGCCCGAGGCCGAGCCGTTGTCATACTGACCCTGGCTCAGGTCCCGGAAGGACGAGATCGACTTGAGGGTCATGTTGTCATTGATCTTCCAGTCCAGAGTCAGGCGGTGACCGGAGGTCTTGCCGATGCTGGGCTGCTGGGGGCTGCCGACGCTGGCGGTGGAGGCGCGGCTGGTCTGGACCTGGGATATGGCCGCATATTTCAGGGGGCCAGGAACCAGCAGCTGGGCGTAGAGCGTCGTGGTGGAGTCGTAAGAGGTGTCATAGGCGTAGTCGGCGCTGAAGTCGGCCGACGGCGTCCAGAGCAGGCCGGCATGGATGCCGCGCTTGGTATAGCCGCCGAAATCGCTGGCGCTTTGCAGGGGGTTCTGCACCCAGCCGTCACGGGCAGTGATCACCCCGTCCAGCTTGAGGGCGAAATCACCAAAGCTTGGCAGGTCGAGGTGGAGTTCGCTCTTGTAGGAGCCGAAATTGCCAGCGCCCGCCGTGGCAGAGAGCTTGAACTTTCCGCTGGGCTTCTTGGTGACGATGTTGACCGCACCGCCTTCGGTGTTGCGGCCGAACAGGGTGCCTTGTGGCCCCTTCAGCACTTCAATGTTCTCGATGTCATAGAGGGCTGAGCCCAGACCCTGCGGGCGTCCCATATAGACGCCGTCGACATAGACGCCGACGCCCTGGTCCCGGGCGGGCTGATTGCTGTCCGAGAGAACGCCGATGCCACGGACATTCATGATCAGGGCGCCGGGGCGGGAGAAGAAGGGCGCAACCTTCAGGGACGGGATGGCGCCGTCGCCGAGGTCGACCAGGGACTGAACGTGGCGGTCTTCCATGGCCCTGGCGCTCAGCACCGAGACCGAGATCGGCGTGTCCTGCAGGTTTTCAGTGCGCTTCTGGGCGGTGACCACCACTTCTTCCAGGGCCGGGGCCTCCGAGCCGTTGGCGGCGGCTGCATCGGCCGCGATGGCCGGGGTTGAAGCCGCCATGACGATGGCGACAAGGCTGGTGGTAGCCAGATAATTTGAAATGCGCACGAAAAGCCCCTTTTTGTGGTCTGGGGCCGGTGTCTAGATCAGGCTTGCATCGGTTTTTTTGCAGATATTTTCACTATACGTGTTGGAATTGCGACAGATCAGTGACTTCTATTGTCGGTATACTGTTCAAATTTCCAACTCTATATGACGGCATGTCGCGAGACTGGCGACTTACTAAGGGGACTATGAATGCACACCGGCTCATGCCTCTGCCGCGCCGTCCGGTTCGAGATCCATGGGGACCTTGCGCCGATCCAGGTCTGTCACTGCAGCCAGTGCCGCAAGGCCCAGGGCTCGGCCTTCGCGACCAATATTCCGGTGCCCTCTGCGGACTTCCAGTTCCTGGGCGAGGTGACGTCCCTGCGGGCGTTTGAAAGCTCGCCGGGCAAGGTCCGGGTGTTCTGCGGTGATTGCGGCTCGCCCATTTTCAGCCAGAGACCCGACACGCCCGACGTCCTGCGCCTGCGGGCCGGAACCCTGGATGATCCGGTGGAGACCGTCCTGGGCTTCCACTTTCACACCGGGTCCAAGGCGACCTGGCTGCCCCTCGACGACGCCCTGCCCCACTATCCCGGTCCAAAGCCGGACTGAGCTCCGCACCGGTAATACCGGCGTTGGTTGTGTGGTCTCTGCCGATCCCCCACCCCCGGTCATACCGGCGAAGGCCGGTATCCAGTTCGTAGGTCGCGGCACCTCCGGAAAACCTGCTCCTGGGGCGCTAGGCAGGCTCACAGCCCTATGAACTGGACCCCGGCCTCCGCCGGGGTGACCGGTGGTTAGAACCTCAGGGGCTCAGCCTAGGTTGCCGGCATGGACAAACTCGATCTGAGCGCTCGGGCGGACCAGGATCCGGTGATCGGGATGGGCCAGGTGGCCAAGGGCATAATTGTGATGCCGGATGGTGGTCTCCGCGGGGCTCACCGCGTCGCCTGTCGTATGGGCGTCAGAAGCCAGGACCACGTCGAACCCATGGGAGATGGCGGCCCGGGCGGTCGCGTCGACACAGAACTCGGTCTGGAGGCCACAGATGACCAGCCGTCTGACCCCAAGCCGCGCGATCTGGTCAGCAAGGCCTGTCTGATAGAAGCCGTCCGAAGCCGTCTTTTCGATAACAGTGTCGCCCTCGTGAGGCGCCACCTCCGGATGGATGGCCCAGCCCGCCGCACCCCGCCTCATCGGCTCGTAGCTGTCTTCGCCATGCTGCAGATAGATGACGGGCGTTCCGGCGGCGCGGGCCCGGCCCGCCATGTCCGAGATCGCGGCCAGCACTTCGGCCTCGCGGTAAGCGCCCGTGACTATGGCGACCTGGACGTCGATGATGAGGAGTGCGGTGTCAGTCACTGTGTCGTCCTCGAGGTTGCGGTTGCACCGTCAGGGCTTTGTCACCGGATTCAGCCGCGCCACGCCGCCGCCGGGCAGGTGGGCCTCATAGGTGCTGAACCGCCTATCGGGGGTCATGTAGTCCGTCGAGACATAGTGTGCGCCCGAATTGAAGGCCGCAATCTGGGTCGAGCGGTCATTGGTGCGGGCCTCCACGGTATCGGCGTCGGCGCGGGTGCGGACAATCAGCCCCGCCCTGACTGCCGCCGCAATCCGGGCGGCCTGGGTCTTCGGCTCATTGAGGGTGATATAGCCCGCCGCCGACTGGCCTTCATCCACATTGACGAACATGACCCGGCCCTCGAGGTTCCTGCGGCCGGCGCGGTAGATGTCGGACTTGGCCGGGCCCTCGTCCATGGCGAACAGGAACCTGCCCCGGGCAGACTTCAACTTCGGCCAAGCGCCTGCAGCCACAGCCTCACGCAGGGTGGGATAGCGGCCCTGGACGCTGTCGGGGGTGATCAGGTCGCCGGGGCGGAAGACTGACCGGATCTCGGCGTCGATACTGTCCATGGCCGCAACGTCGAAGGGCAGAAGCTGCGTCGCGCCCGGGACCGGGATCTGGTCGGTCTTGAGGTTCATGATCACCAGGATTGGCACATGGTCAGGGTGGCGGCGGGACCAGTCGCGCATCTCCTTGAGGCACAGGACAAAGGTCTGGCAGACGCTGCGATAGTCGAGGTCCGGTACATGCATGACCTTCAGCCCCGGCGCCGCCATGAGGCTGTTGTCATAGGGAACCTTCTCCTTCGCCAGTTTCAGGCCAAGGGGGTTTGAATAGCGGCCGCCTTCGGGATCATGGACGTAGTCCAGCTCGATCTGCCGGGCCCCGGCGTCCAGCTGGTCTTTGAGGGGCGGCTTGGCGTAGTCGAGGCTGGCGGCGGTCTTCGGGTTGATCGCCTTCAGCGTCGCCATTTCGGCGGGCGCAATGGCCATCTTGTAGCTGTTGTGGGTGCCGATCGCCTGGATCGCCGTCATGGGCAGGGCGTCCACCGCCGCCCGTGTACAGCCCGGCGCCCCGCTGGGCTTCTCCAGATCACAGCCAGGGGAAACAGTCAGGGCGGCGGCGAGGATGAGGGACAGCATGGTCGGGGCCTTTCAGGTCAGGCCCCGACGCTACACGGGTTTTGTGTCAGGTCGGAGAGGGGAAAATCACCCCTCGGCCTTCAAGGCCCCGCTCCTCAGCAGACCCACGACGTACATGGCGGTCAGGGCGATATTGGGGATCACGTTCAGCCCGTAACCGGTGGCGCAGGAAAGGGTCGAGTCAATGACGAACCAGCTGATCATCCCTGCGGTAATGGCGTTCCAGAGGGACCGACCCGCAGCGCCCTGCCGAATGGCTTCCTGGACGACGAAGTGCAGCATCACCGCCCAGCCGATTGAGACCCCGCCCATGACCCCAAGGCTGAACCGCAGAGGCGCGTCGAACAGGGCCGGGCTGGGCCCCTGCAGCATGGCCAGCACCAGCCGGGCCGGAGCATCAGTCGCCGGAAGGGCGCCGCCCGCCAGAACCACCCCGAACAGGCCGATGGACAGACACCAGATGAAAAACCACGAACGCCAGAGCCCGGACATGCTGCTCTCCCTCAAGATTGAGCCTTGATGACACGCCCAGGACTGCATGCAGTCAATTACCTCTCTGGTCATTGACCCGAGCACGGCCCGGGCGACATGTAGGATCAAACTTCGGGAGTCCTGCGTGTCCCTGTCCAATCCGGAAACCCGTCCCGAGGCCGAAGCCGGCTTTCCCCGTCACCTGCGCGACTGGCGCCAGAAGCGCCGCCTGTCCCAGCTGGACCTGGCCCTGGCTTCGGGAGTTTCCCAGCGGCATGTGAGCTTTCTGGAATCAGGCCGGGCCAATCCCAGCCGCAACATGATCCTGCAGCTGAGCGAGACACTGGATGTGCCCCTGCGCGACCGCAACGCCTGGCTGACCGCCGCGGGCTTTGCGCCGGTCTTCCGCACCCGGACCCTGGACGACCCCCAGATGGGCCAGGTCCTGGCTGCCGTGCAGATGATGCTGTCGGCCCATGAGCCCTTCCCCGCCATCGCCCTGGACCGGGCCTGGAATGTCGCCATGTCCAACAGGTCCTTCGACATGCTGGGCGCCATGCTGGGGGAAGACATCTGGGAGCGGATCGGTGGCGGCCAGCGCAACCTCATGCGCCTGATGTTCCACCCGAACGGCATCAGGCCCTTCATCACCAACTGGTCAGCTGTGGGGCCCCTCATGTGGCGCCGGGCCCAGAAGGAGGCCGAAACCCTGGGCGGCCTGGAGATGCAGGCTGTGCTGGATGACCTGGCGCCCCATCAGGATTTCGAGGTCCTCTGGTCGGCCGCAGACACAGCCCTGCTGCCGGTCATGCCCTTCCAGATGCAGGTGGGCGAGCTGAGGATCTCCATGTTTGCGGTGGTCGCCACCTTCGGCACGGCCCAGGACGTCACCGCCGACGAACTGCGGATCGAGACCCTGTTCCCGGCCGATCCAGAGACCGAAGCCCTGTTCAGGGGCGCGGCGGGCGCAAACCGATGACCTGCGGGGTAATTGCGGAACGCCCGATCCTTGCAAACCATGATCACAGGATTTTTCAGGAGAGCCCAATGTCCGCATCGCCGATCGACGTCTGCCGCAAGTTCATGAAGCTGATGGAGCCGCTGAACTATGACGAGGCCCTGAAGCTGGTCTCAGACAAGTGCGAATACATCAACCCCGCACCCTTCGGCACGGTGATCGGACCGGCTGGCGTCCGCGCCGTGCTGGAGCCCTTCTTTGCGCCGACCACGGAAAACGAGTTCAAGGTCCTGCGGGAATCCACCGTCGGCAATATCGTCTTCCTCGAGCGCCTGGACCGTCACCTGTTCGGCGACAAGTGGGTCGAGCTGCCGGTGACCGGCGTCTATGAGGTCAATGACGGCCAGATCACCTACTGGCGGGACTATTTCGACGTGGCGACCATCATGTCGCAAATGCCTCAGCCCTGATCCTGATGAGCCGGCGGCGAGGCCCTGCCCCGCCGCCAGTCAGGGTCTTCAGCCGCCCAGGAACATCTGCTTGATGCCTGCCCGGAACGTATCGATGCCGACCGCCAAGCGCTGGGCGTAATTGGCCTTGGCGTCTTCACCGGCCACATAGGTGATCCTGTCGGCGTCGTCGATCACGGCGTCGTAGACCGCCTGGGCAACCTGTTCGGCCGTGGAGCTGGAGGAACGACGGTTCGGATCGGAGAAGGCCGCCATGGTCTTGCCGATGGCCTCCATATAGGCCGGGTGGGTGGTGAAGACGAGGGAGCGGCCGGCGAAGTCGGTGGAAATGCCGCCCGGCGCAATGGTCTTCACCTTGACGCCGAAGGGCTCCAGTTCGAAGGCCAGGCTCTCGCTCCAGCCTTCCAGGCCCCACTTGGTGGCGTGATAGACAGAGTTGAACGGGAAGGCCACGAGACCGCCGATCGAGGTGGTGGTGATGATGGTTCCCTTACCCTGCTCGCGCAGGGCCGGCAGGAAGGCCTGGGTCACCCGCATGACGCCCAGCAGGTTGGTGTTGAGCTGGTCCACCAGTTGGGCGTCCGTCGCGCCTTCAAAGGCGCCGGCCAGGCCGTAGCCGGCATTGTTGAACAGCACGTCGATGGGGCCTAGGGCGACCGCAGCCTTGGCGGTTTCAGCGATCTGGGCGGGGTTGGTCACATCCAGGCCCATGACGGTGACGCCCGGAACCTTGCCGAGCTCGGTTTCCTTGTCAGGGCTGCGCATGGTGGCGATGACCTTCCAGCCCTTGCTGGCGAACAGCAGGGCGGTGGCGCGGCCAAGGCCGGTGGAGGCGCCGGTGATGAAGATGGTCTGGGACATGGGATCGGTTCCTCTTGGAATGTCTGTGTCAGTTGTCAGGAGCGGACGGCCTAGCCGTTCAGGGCGCCCATCATGGCCGGAGCATACCGCGCGCCTGCTGCCAGGTCCCGGGGGAAGGCGGCGTCGATCTCGGCCAGGTCAGCGGCGGTGAGCTGGACCTCCAGGGCCCCGAAATTCTGCTGGAGATACTTTGTGCGACGGGTGCCCGGGATGGGAACCAGGTGCTCGCCCTGGGCCATGACCCAGGCCAGGGCCAGCTGGGAGGGCGCGACGCCCTTGGCTGCGGCCATGGCGATGACCTTGTCCACAAGCTTCAGATTGGCCGTGAAGGCCTCGCCCTGGAAGCGCGGATTGCCCCGCCTCCAGTCGCCCTCTTCAAAGTCGTCCGGGCTGCGGATTTCGCCGGTCAGGAAGCCCCGCCCGAGGGGGCTGTAGGGCACAAAGCCGACGCCAAGCGCTTCGCAGGCGGCGAGGATCCCGTCCTCGGGGTCGCGGGTCCACAGGGAGTATTCACTCTGCACGGCGGTGATCTGATGGACCTTGCACGCCCGCTCCAGGGTCTCGGGCGAAACCTCCGACAGGCCCAGGTGCCGGACCTTGCCCGCCTTGACCAGACCGGCCATGGCCTCGACCGTTTCCTCGATCGGCCGACCCGGCTGGGCGCGATGCAGATAGAAGAGGTCAAGGGTTTCGACGCCCAGGCGCTTGAGGCTGGCGTCGCAGGCCTCGACCGCATAGGCCGGGTCGCCATTTACGCCCTTCATGGTGATGCCGAATTTCGACGCCAGGAAGACCTTGTCCCTGCGGCCTTCCAGCACCTTGCCGATCAGGGTCTCGTTATGGCCCATGCCATAGACATCGGCCGTGTCCCAGAAGGTGATTCCGAGATCCAGGGCCAGTTCCAGGGTGGCGACCGCCTCGGCCTCGTCGAGGGCCTGGCCATAGACCGGGCTCATGGTCATGCAGCCCAGGCCCAGGGCGGAGACGGTGGGGCCTTTCGAACCAAGTTTACGGGTCTTCATGACTCTTCCTGACCAAATGACCAAAATCGTGTATCTGGTCATTCTGCCAGCTTTGGCTTGAAGTCAACCCTCAACTCATCCCATTGGGAGCCATGTCCCTGTCCGATCCGCAAACCGCGCCGACACTGCCCGGAAAACGCGAGGCCATACTTGCGGCCGCGACCGGACACTTTACGCGCTTCGGCTATCGCCGGACCTCCATGGACGACATCGCCCGGGCGGCGGGCGTCGCCAAGGGCACGCTCTATCTCTACTTCGACAGCAAGGCGGCGGTGTTCCGGGCCATGCAGATGGCCAATTTCGAAGAGGCCCAGGCCCGGTGCCAGCAGGCCGTGGACCAGGGCGCCAATTTCCTGGAACGCCTCAATGGCCTGCTTCAGGCCAATTACGGCTGGATGCACGCCCGGTTTGGCGGGTCCGAATTCCTGGCCGAACTGGGAGATGCAAGGTCAACTGTCGGGGCCGACATCGCTGAGCTGTCGGACAAGGCCTATCTGGGCTGGATCGCAGACCTGATCACCGCCGCGGATCGCTCGGGCGATATCTCCCTGACGCGAACGGGTCTGACCGGAGAAGGCCTCGCGACCACCATCCTGGCCGCCGCCCGGGGCGCGAAATCAGGATCGGCCGGGGGCGTTACGCCCGACGAATACGCCGCCAGTCTGCGACAGATTGCGGTGGTGGCCTTTGCGGCGGTTGAACCAAGGGCCTAGGGGCTCTTCCTGCAAGGCCGCCCGCCTCAGGTGCGGACCAGCCGCTCGACCAGTGTCCCTGACTGGATGTCGGCAGGATGGAGATATCGGATACGACCCGGGGAAAGTGATGAGCCCGCCGCCTGGCGGAAGGCCCAGATGGTGTCGCAGGCGCTGGCCATTTCGGCCGCCGCTTCATCATCGAAACTCTCTTCAACCGACACACCCAGTTGGGGCGCCCGCTGGTAGGACCGGCGCAGACGGATGATGGCGCTGGAAACCGGGAGGCCGAACAGCGCCAGGGCGGCGATCGCCCGGGCATTGTCTGGTCGCTCCTCGCCCTTCAGGGTCGGCGGCGCCTGGTTCAGGAGGATCATGGCCGGCTTGCCCAGGCCGCGGACCGCCGAGACGGTCGGCGCAGCCGCGACAATGTCGAGATAGGTCGGCCGCACCACGATCAGGCTGGCGTCGGCCAGGCGGATGGCCTCGAGGCGTTCAGCGTCGGACCCGGCGGCCGTATCGATCACCAGGTCTTCAATTCCAGCCTTCCGGGCATCTTCCAGACATACAAAGAGTTTTCGGGCTGTGGTCGCGCGGACCAGGGGCCCCGAACTCTTCCTGTGACCGAGCGCTTCCACGGCTGACGCCTGGGGGTCCATGTCGGCCAGCAGGGTGAAGCGTTCGCGCAGGTGCCCGCCAATGGCCAGATGGATGGCCATGGTGCTCTTTCCTGCGCCACCCTTTCGGGCGACGATCGCCAGGCTGCGCATGTGAAGGCCTCCCCATCGTCAGACCTGCGTCAATTCGACACAGACGGGAGAGGGAGCGGCAAGAACGGCGCCAACCTCAGGCGGTGTTTTCCAGGCCAGGACACCAACTGTGAGTGGTCTTCAATCCCGGCCTGGCGAGGGCGAAACCTGCACGCCAGCAAAGCCCTTTGCGGTCTTCATCACCACATGGGACGAAATCTTGGTGACCCCGAGGTTCGAATTGAGGATCTGGTCGGAAAACTCCCGCCAGGCCTCCATGTCGCCGACCACCACCCGCATCAGATAATCGTAGGCGCCGCTGACCTGGGCGGCCTCGACGATTTCGCGGGAGTCCCTGACAAAGGTCTCGAAGCGGGCGAAGTCGCCGGGATGATGCTGGCCGAGGGTGACCTCGGCAAAAATGGCGACGGTGGGCCCCAGGCGATCGACGGCGATATCGGCATGGTAGCCCTGGATCAGACCTTCCATTTCGAGACGGCGAACCCGGGCCAGGCAAGCGCTCGCCGACAGGCCCACGGCTTCAGCCAGCGCCTTGTTGCTGACCCGTCCGTCGGCCTGGAGTCGCGCCAGGATCTTCTGGTCAATGCGGTCAACCGCAGGGGCTGCTGAAATGGGAAACTCCCGCCGCAGATAATTCGGTGAGGCGACCTTGATACCGTCACCCCTGTAGTGGCGCAACCGGTAGACTGCGGCGGCTCCGTTCAGCGGAGCGCGGGGACAGTCATGGGCGAGCACCAGCCAACAACATCACTGGTCGTGAGGGTCGCCCTGCCGGGCGATCTTGAGGGCCTGTATGACCTCGCCCGGGTCGCTGGCCCCGGCATGACCAACCTCCAGGCTGATCGTGATGTCCTGGCTGAAAAGCTTGGCGCGAGCGCGGCCGCCGTGACCTCGGCAGAGGCCAGGGAAGCGGGGTCCCCCATACTGCTGGTTGTCGAGCAGTCGACGGCCGGCGCCGGACCCGAGGTCGTGGGGACAGCCTGCATCTTTCCCAGAGTCGGGGTGACCTGGCCCTTCTACAGCTACCGGATCACCCGTCAGAACCGGGCGTCCCAGGCCCTGGGCAAGCGGGTTTCCCACGACATTCTCAACCTCGCCAATGACTTCGATGGCGCCGCCGAAGTAGGCGGCCTGTTCATCCTGCCCAGCGTCCGCGGCATGGCGGCAGGCCGGCTGGTGGCCCGGGCGCGATATCTCTTCCTCGCCAGCCATCGCGACTGGTTCGGGCCTCAGGTGATCTCCGAAATGAGGGGCTATCAGGACGACGCAGGCGGCTCTCCCGTCTGGGACGCCCTGGGTCAGCGCTTCTACGACATGGACTTCGCCGAAGCCGACCGGACCAACGCCCTGACCGGCAACCAGTTCATCGCCGATCTCGGCCCCCGGCACCCGATCTATGTCAGCCTGCTGTCCGACGCCGCCCAGGCCGCCCTGGGCAAGCCCCACGATCACGGTCGCCCCGCCATGCAGCTCCTGCTGGAAGAAGGCTTCCGCTTCGAGGGCTATGTGGACATTTTCGACGGCGGTCCGACGCTGTTCGCCGATGTCGACGATCTGGTGGCTGTCAGGGACAGCCAGTCTGCCCGGATCCACCGAGTGGTCGCCGGGGACCAGGGCGAAACCCGGCTGGTCTGCGCCGGTCAGGGCCCGGACTTCCGCTGCGCGAAGGGCGCGTTCAACCCGACCGATGGGGCCGTCGAAATCAGCCAGGGCCTGGCCGACAGCCTGCGGGTCAAGGCCGGAGATCAGGTGCGCCATGTCCGCTTCTAGCCTTCAGTCCTTCAATCCCTGCACCGGCGACCTGATCTGGGAGGGCGCTGCATCAAGCCGCGCCGACCTAGACCGGGCCGTAAACACCGCCCGGAGCGCGGCTTCCGCCTGGGGCGAAACCCCGCTGGAGGACCGCCGCAGGGTTGCCCTGACCTTCGCAGGCCTGGTGACGGAACGCCGCGCCGCCATAGCCCGCCTGATCGCCGAGGAAACCGGAAAACCCTTCTGGGAAACCCTGACCGAGGCCGACAGCGTCGCCGCAAAGGTCGCCATCTCCATCCGGGCCCAGGACCAGAGGGCCGGTGAGAGCCTTGTGGAGTCCGCAGGGGTGAGACAGGCCCTGCGCCATCGGCCCCACGGCGTTCTGGCCGTTCTGGGGCCCTTCAACTTTCCGATGCACCTGGCCAATGGTCACATTGTCCCGGCCCTGCTGGCCGGCAACGCCGTGGTGTTCAAGCCCAGTGAGAAGACCCCCGCCTGCGGGGCCCTGATGGCGGAAATCTGGAAGGATGCGGGTCTTCCGGACGGCGTGCTTCAGGTCGTACAGGGCGCTGGCCAGGTCGGCGCAGACCTCGTCACCCATCCGGACATTGACGGGGTCCTGTTCACCGGATCCGTGAAGGCCGGCCGGATGATCCATGGGCAGTTGGCGGACAGCCCCTGGAAGGTGCTGGCCCTGGAGCTGGGCGGCAATAACCCGCTGATCGCCTGGGACGTCGACCAGGCCGAAGACGCCGCCCACATGATCGTCCAGTCAGCCTTCATCTCGGCGGGCCAGAGGTGCTCCTGTGCGCGCAAGCTTGTGGTGGAGACAGGTGTCCGGGGCGACCGCCTGATCGACGCCCTGAAGGAGGTCACGGCCCGCCTGCGGATCGGGGGACCGTTCGATGACCCGGAGCCCTATCTGGGCCCGGTCATAGACAATCCCTCGGCTGACGCCCTGCTCGGCGCCCACGCCGCCCTGATCGCTGCTGGAGGCAAGGTCATTCAGGGACTGGAGCGGATTGACCCTTCCCGTCCCTTCCTGCGCCCCGGCCTGATGGATGTAGGCGCCGTTGCGAACCTGCCCGATGACGAACTGTTCGGGCCCCTGCTGCAGGTCGTCAGGGTCAGCAGCTTTGACCAGGCCCTGGTTGAAGCCGGCAAGACCAGGTTCGGTCTTGCCGCTGGCCTGATCGGCGGCGACGAAGCCCTCTTTGACCGCTTCTGGCGGGGCATGCGGGCCGGCGTGGTCAACTGGAACCGTCCGACCACCGGCGCGTCTTCTGCAGCCCCCTTCGGCGGGGTTGGCGCCTCGGGCAATCACCGGCCCAGCGCCTTCTACGCCGCCGACTACTGCGCCTATCCCGTCGCGGGCCTTGAGATGTCTGAAACCACATTCCGGATCGGAAACGGTCTTGATCCGAAGACAGGTGCAGCATGACCGCCATCGAGATCAATTTCGACGGGCTGGTGGGCCCCACCCATAACTATGCAGGCCTGAGCGCCGGAAACCTGGCCTCCCAGAACAATGCCGGGGCCATCGCCAATCCGCGCCGGGCGGCGCTGCAGGGCCTGGCGAAGGCACGGCGGATGATCGAACTGGGCCTGCCCCAGGGCTTCCTGCCGCCACCCCTTCGCCCCTCTGCGGACCTGCTGCGCGCAATGGGACGCCAGGGAACGGACGAGGAGATCCTGACCGAGGTCGCGCAGGAGGACCCGGTCCTGTTCCGGGCCGCCTGTTCATCGTCCTCGATGTGGCGCGCCAACGCCGCAACTGTGATTGCCGGACCAGAGACCCATGATGGCCGCACCCGCCTGCTGGTGGCCAACCTGGCCACCATGCTGCACCGGGCCCTTGAAGCCGATGACACCTTCCAGCTCCTGAAAAAGGTTTTCCGCGACCCCGACCGGTTCGCTGTCGAGCCGGCCATGCCTTGGGGCGCCCACTTCGCCGATGAAGGCGCGGCCAACCACATGCGTCTGACCCCGGACCATGGCGCTCCGGGCCTCAACATCTTCGTCCACGGCGCCGACACTGCCGGACGCTTTCCGGTCCGGCAGACCCGCCGGGCAAGCCAGGCCCTGTGCGGACACTGTGCGCCAGGTCGCGGCATTCTGGTGGAACAGTCGCAGACGGCCGTGGACGCCGGCGCCTTCCACAATGACGTGGTGGCGGTCTCCAATCTTGACCTCCTGCTCTGCCATGCCGAGGCCTTCACCGACATGCAGGGGTTTGGCGACGACATCCGCCGCCGCTTACAAGGAGCCCGGATCATCGAGGTCAGCGACCTCAGCCTGGCCGACAGTGTTTCAAGCTATCTGTTCAATTCACAGCTCGTCAGCCTGCCCGGCGGCGGCATGGGGCTGATCCTGCCTGCCGAAGCCGCAGAAAACCCTTCGGCGAAGAGGGCTGTGGACCAGATCGTGTCCAGGGCGGGCGATATCGAACATGTTGAATACGTCGATGTCCGCGAAAGCATGCGCAATGGCGGTGGCCCGGCCTGTCTGCGTCTCCGGGTTCCCCTGTCGCAGGCTGGTCTCGCCGCCGTCCACCCCGGCTACATTCTGGATCTGGACCGGATCGAACGTCTGGAGCGCCTGGTGGAGCTTCATTGGCCGACGTCGGTTACGCCAGATGACCTGGAGGATCCTGCGCTCTGGGCCCATGCGAAGGGCGCCGAAGCGGCCCTGAAGGCCTTCATTGACCAGGCTGGGTCCTAAAGCGCGCCACCCACCATCCGCGGCTTGATCCAGGCCGGGCCGCACAGGTCGTCCTGCCAGCGCTCGAATTCCTCTCCAGGAACATCCTCCTGAAGATAGACCTGACCATCCCGGACAATGAAGACCACATCAGGTCCGGCCGGCTTTCGACGACCGTCTGCGCCCAGGGGCGCTGCAAACCCGGACCAGCCACAGGCCACTGCATCCCGTCCCACCTGACTGCGTACGACAAAATGCAGTTCCCGTGCGCCATTCAGCCGGCCATAGAGCGGCCGTCCATTGGGGTCCTTGCCCATATAGAAACAGCAGGCGTGGGCGCCGGCCCTCTGGTTAAGGGCGTTGAGGATCTGGGCGTCGGTGAGGACCTGTGGCGCGGCGCCGCGCCCCGTGCAGGCCGCCAGAAGCAGCACTGCGGCAATCCAGGCTGATCGAACCATCCCTGATGTCATCACGACCTTCCGCCGTTTCGCCCGGTCAATAGACACCCGGGCGCGATTTGCCGCAATGACGCGGTCCGCCCCTCGGAATCGACGAAAACTCCGCTAAGACTGTGGCTGAACAATCGGGGACACCAGACATGACGCGCGCCAAGCACCTTTCCGCCACCGCCCTGGCCGCGGCCCTCGCCATCAGCAGCGCCGCACTGGCGGCACCGGCGCCGTCTGTGGTGGCCATTGTCGGCGCCAACGTTTTTGACGGCACAGGCGCCGCGCCGCAGAAGGCCAATGTGATCATTCGCAATGGCCGGATCGTCGCCGTCGGTCCCAAGGTCAGGATCCCCATGGGCGCCAAGGTCATCAAGGCCGAGGGCGAGGCCCTGCTGCCGGGTTTCTATGACCTGCACACCCACTGGACCCCGGCCGGCGCCCCGGCGACCCTGCCGCAGATCGCCTCGGCCTATGTGGCGGCCGGCGTCACGACCGTGAACGACTTCCACGCCGCCCCCGAAAGCTATGCCCCCAAGCGGGCCTGGCTGGCCAACCTGACCTCTCCCCATGTCTATTATGCCGCGCGGGTCTCGACCCCCGGCGGCCACGGCGCTGACTGGGCCGACACCTCAACCACCAAGTGGGTCAACACCCCGGAGTCCGCCCGGCGGGCCATTGAGAGCCTGGCGCCCTACCACCCCGACTTCATCAAGGCCTTCACCGATGGCTGGCGCTATGGAATGGCGCCTGACAATACCAGCATGGACGGCTGGACCCTCAGCGCCCTGGTCGAGGCGGCCCACAAGCAGAACCTCAAGGTCCTTACCCATACGGTCAGCGTTGATCGGGGCGTCGTGGCCGGCAAGGCGCGGGTCGACATCATCGCCCACAGCCTGCAGGACCGCCCCATCGACTCGGCGACCATCGCCGCCATGAAGGCCGGCGGCACCAGCATTGCCCCGACCCTGGCCGTCTATGAGCCCGTCAAGCCGGGCCAGGCTGCGAGCGACCCCGAGGGCGGCAGACCCGAGCAGGCCTTCCGCAAGTTCGAATACGCCCTGGCCAACGCCAAGGCCCTGTTCGACGCCGGCGTCACGGTCGGGGTCGGCACTGATGCAGGCATGCCCGGGACGAAGCACGGCTATTCCACCCTGCATGAGATGGAACTGCTGGTCCGCGCCGGCCTGACCCCAAGCCAGGCCCTGGCGGCCGGCACCTCGATCAGCGCCCGGCTGATGTCCCAGGACAATGACCGTGGAACCATCGCCGTTGGCAAACGTGCTGACCTGGTCCTGATCAAGGGCGCGCCCTGGAAGGACATTGCCGATGTTCACAAGACCGACCGGGTGTTCATCGACGGCAAGCTGGTCTTCGGCCCGGGCGCCCCACCCATGACCGCCAACGCCGCAAAGACCCTGCCGGCCCAGGTGCTGAAAACGGCCCTGGTGGATGACTTCGAGCGGGCAGATGGCCGCACGGCCCTGGACACCCTGCGCACTGATGAATTCGATGGCGGTATTGATCGCTCGCTGGAAGTGGCCCAGGTGGTCGCCCGGCAGGACGGCGGCCACGCCCTGTCCATCGACGCCCGCATGTCGATCAAGGCCAATCCCGTGGCCGGCGCCAACTTCCCCCTGTCCCGGGGCGGGGTCCAGCCCATGGATGTGAGCGGCTTTTCGGGCGTTCAGATGCAGGTGCGCGGAGACGGGGCCTACAGCCTCGGCTTCGATGGCGTGGCCGGTCGCTGGACCCAGCCCTTCACCGCCGGCCCGGAATGGCGGACGGTGAAACTGCCTTTCAGCGCCCTGGCGGGCCGGAACCCCTGGACAGGCGGCGACGTCACCTCCCTTTCGGTGACGGCATCCCGCAAGGCCGGAGAGAAGGTCTGGATCGAGGTCGATAACCTCACCTTCTATTGATCTTTGGGCAGACAGCCCTAAAACACCCCCAGAAATCAAAGCCCGGCGCTAGAAACCTTCAGGGTTGTCGACCGGGAAACAGGCTGTTTCAGGGGAACTACCAAGATGATGACGACAAAGGCGACCTTGCGCGCTGCTATTCTCGCGACCACGGCCATCTGCTCGGCCTGGGCCACTTCAGCGGTTGCTGCTGATGCCGGCAAGGCTGAAACCGTCGATGAACTGATCGTCGTCGGCTCGCGCATTGAAGGCGCCAAGGTCACGGCCGCCCTTCCCGTCACCGTCATCGGCCAGGATCAGCTCCAGGCCGTCGCCGCCTCGTCCGGCGACGAACTCTTCCGCTCCATCCCGCAGATGGGCGATGTGAACTACAATTCCGGCTTCCTGCCAGGCAGCAGCAACTCGGCCCGTGGCGACATCGGTTCGGTCAACCTGCGTAACCTCGGCTCGGGCAACACCCTGGTCCTGCTGAACGGCCGCCGGGTGGTGAACCACCCCACCAGCCAGGCCGACGGCATCAGCCTGGTCCCGACCCTGACCTATAACACCAACGCCATTCCGACCACGGGCCTGAAGCGCCTGGAAGTCCTGCGTGACGGCGCCGCCGCCATCTATGGCGCAGACGCCGTGGCCGGCGTGGTCAACACCGTCCTGCAGAACAATTTCGACGGCCTGCAGTTCGAAGCCCAGTACGGCTCGGCCGAAAGCACCCACATGGCTGAGTACAGCCTCAATGGCCTGTGGGGCCGGAACTTCGAGCGGGGCAACCTCACCGCCTTCCTGAACTACGACAAGCGTACGGCGCTGAAGTCCACCGACCAGGACTTCACCGCCTCGTCGGACAAGCGCCCCCTGTTTGTCGGCACCCGCTTTGACGGCGCCGCCGGCGTCGACGGCCGCGCGACCACCACCCCGTGGGGCAGCTTCACCGCCGCCTCCTCGGTCCGCATCGGAACCAGCCTGATCACCAGCACGGGCGGCGCCTTCCACATCCAGCCCAACACGAATACGGGCTGCCTGGTTACCCTGGGAACCGGCGTCTGCCTTGACGACGCCGCCGCCGCCACCTCGGCGGAAGACCGCAACCTGCGCTTCGACAACGCCGCCTCGGGCCTGTCGGTCATGCCGCAGGTCAAGCGCCTCAATGTCTTCCTGACCGGCGATTATGAACTGACGGACGGTCTGACGGCCTTCGGCGAGTTCGGCATCTACAA
Source organism: Alphaproteobacteria bacterium PA2 (assembly GCA_002256425.1). Classification (NCBI taxonomy): domain Bacteria; kingdom Pseudomonadati; phylum Pseudomonadota; class Alphaproteobacteria; species Alphaproteobacteria bacterium PA2. The sequence continues at coordinate 2,667,066 of NKIZ01000001.1, forward strand.
GGCCGAGAGCACCGCCCTGCAGGCCCCGGTCGCCACCAATTCGGCCCAGGTCATCACCGCCCCGGCGACGGCCTATTACAACCCCTTCGGCGCAGCCACCCTGGGCGGTGTCGCCAACCCCAACCGGATCGCCGGCACAACGGCGCCGGCCACGGGCCTTGCGGTCACCCTGACCAGCTATGCCTTCGTGGACGCCGGCCTGTCCCGGGTCGACGTGGACAACGACCAGATCCGTTTCCTGATGGGCCTGAAGGGCGAGAAGTTCGGCTTCAAGTGGGAGTCGGCGGCCTTCTATTCGGAAGCCGAAGCCAAGGACGTTTCCGACGGCATCAGCGCCACGGCCGCCCAGCGCCAGATCGCCCTGTCGACCTCCAGCGCCTATAACCCGTTCAACGGCGGCACCGTCGCCCAGCCGAGCAATGGGGATGCAAATCCCAGCAGCACGGCCGCCATCGACGCCATCCGGATCAAGTCGACCCGCGACAGCATCAGCACCCTGGCCTCCTGGGATTTCCGCATCAACAAGGCCGACCTCTTCACCCTGCCGGCCGGCGATGTCGGCATGGCGGCCGGTCTCGAATACCGCCGCGAGACCCAGAAGGATGACCGCGACGCCCGCGTCGACGGAACCATCACCTACACCAACTCGGTGACCGGCATTGTCTATGGCAGTGACCTGGTGGGCACCAGCCCGTCTCCGGACACCAAGGGCAAGCGCAAGGTCACCTCGGCCTATGTGGAATTCGGCGTGCCGGTGATCTCGCCGGAAATGGGCATTCCCCTGGTCCGCAATGTCGAGCTCCAGCTGGCCGGTCGTTTCGAGGACTACAGCGACCTCGGCAATGTGGCCAAGCCCAAGGTGGCCATGGCCTGGGACCTGGTGGAAGGCGTCCGCCTGCGGGGTTCCTGGGCCCAGGGCTTCAAGGCGCCCAACCTCGAGCAGATCAACGCCTCGGTCATCACCCGGGCCAATACCCGCACCGACTGGGTTCGCTGCGAAGCCGACCTGCGGGCAAAGCGCATCACCAGCTTCAGCGCCTGCTCGCGGTCGCTGAGCGTCTCGGCCCAGCGTTCGGGCAATCCCGACCTGCAGCCGGAAGACTCCGAGACCTACGGCTTCGGCGTGGTGTTCGAACCCAAGTTCATCCCGTCCGAGTTCGGCCGATTCACCTTCACCGCCGACTTCTGGGACGTGAAGCAGGAAGGCATTGTCGGCCTGTTCGGTGAAGGCAACGCCCTGATCGCCGACTATCTGGCCCGCACCACCGGCGGCTCGAACCCCAATGTCGTGCGCGCCGCAGCCACGGCTGACGACGTGACCGCCTTCGCCGGCTCGGGCCTGACCCCGGTCGGCACCGTGCTCTATGTGAAGGACCAGTACGTCAACCTGCTGCCGCAGCAGGCCCGGGGCATCGACTACGCCCTGAACTGGAGCCTGAAGGGCACCAGCCTGGGTAACTTCAATGTCCAGGTCTCGGCCGCCAACCTGCTGAAGTTCTACCAGAAGCCTTCCCCGGCCATCGCCGAACTGCTGGCCGCCCGGGCTGCAGGCAAGATCAACGCCGGCACCACCATCACTGGCGGCGGCAATCTGGTGGCCCAGAACGGCCGTCCGGAGTGGAAGTGGAACGCCTCCATGACCTGGAACCTCGATCCCTTCACGGTCGGCGCCTTCACCCAGTATGTCTCGCCCATCGACGACACCGGCCTGCTGGACTCCGCCGGCTCGCCCTGGGTTATCGAGTCCCAGCTGACCGCCAACCTCTATGGCGAAGTGGCCTTCGACGAGGGCCTCATGAGCAATACCAAGGTCAAGGTCGGCGTCCGTAACCTGACCAACGAGCAACCGCCCCTGTCGTCCAACGGCTTCCTGGGCACGGTCTACCAGCCCTATTCCCGCTACTGGTATGTGAGCGTGAAGAAGTCCTTCTAGGACTGGCTGAACGGAAACTGGATCAGGGCCCGGGTAACTCCGGGCCCTTTTCTTTTGGGGCCAATTGTCGCTGCATTGGACGGTTTCATGCAGGATTAACCGTGCCCGGTTACCCGGAAGAGGGGACGAGTACGAGATCGCAAGAATGGCCGCCGCTGATTCCGATGAAAGACGCCTGCGGGCGCTCCGACAGTTCGAGGTCCTCGATACGGGTCCCGAAGCTTGCTTCGACCGCCTGACGGAACTTGCCGCTGAAATTTTCGACGCGCCGATCGCCCTCGTCTCCCTGATCGACGCCGACCGTCAGTGGTTCAAGTCCCGGTTCGGCCTGGAAGCGACGGAAACCCCGCGCAGCTGGGCCTTCTGCGATCACGCCATCCAGCTGGAGCCGAACAGCACCTTCGTCGTGGAAGATCCGGTTCGCGATCCGCGCTTTGCTGAGAACCCTCTGGTTACGGGTGATCCGAACATCCGCTTTTACTCCGGCGCTGTTCTCACCGACCGTGATGGCGTCAATCTCGGGACCCTCTGTGTCATCGACAACAAGGTGCGCGAGGCGCCCACCGAGAGGGAACTGAAGCGCCTGCGGGTTCTGGCCGACATCGTCGTCGACGAGCTTGAATTGCGGAAGGCGGCAAAGTCACTTGCTGTGAAGGAGAACCTTCTCGACCTGGCGGAACAGATGTGCCGGGTTGGACATTGGCGGGCGTTTCCGGAAAGCCAGCAAGTGGAATGGTCGGACGAACTTTACAGGATCTACGGGGTTGAAAGGCAGAGTTATCCACCTGTCTGGGGCGCCTCGCGGGACTTCTATTCAGAAGCCGACGCCGGAAAACTGGAAAACCTGTTTCGCCGCGCGGTGAAGTACGGCGAATGCCTGGACTATGAGGTCACCATTCGCCGCGGAGATGGCGAGGAGAGGATCATCACCGGCAAGACGGACATCCAGAAGGATGAATCCGGCCGTGTCTCAGTGATTGTCGGGGCCATCCAGGACGTGACCGAGTTTCGTGCAGCAACCAGGGCCGCCGAAGCCGCAGCCGAAGCCAAGGCGGAATTCCTGGCGAATATGAGCCATGAGCTGAGAACCCCCCTCACCAGCATAATCGGGTTCGCTGAGCTTGCTTCGAACCAGGCCGGGATTACTGCAGAGACCGGCGGGTATCTGAAGCGTGTGCGCAGCGCCAGCCAGGCCCTGCTTGCAACCGTCAATGACATTCTCGACTTCTCGAAACTCGAAGCGGGGCAGATCATTCTTGCGCCCGAGCCCACCGATGTGGCTGAGCTCTGCCGGGAAACCCTCGACCTCCTGACCCCCCAGGCCGCGCCCAAGGGCCTGTCGCTGAACCTGGAAACCGAAGGCAGCGTTGGCGGACACAGCCTCCTGGACGCCAATCGGGTTCGCCAGATCCTGCTCAATCTTGTCGGCAATGCCGTAAAATTCACTGCTGCGGGCGGGGTTCGGGTTGTGCTTTCCCGGGACGGTGACTGCCTCAGGTTTGAAGTCCACGACTCCGGACCGGGCATTTCGCCTGCTGACCAACAGCGCCTCTTCCAGCGGTTTTCCCAGATTGACGGGGCCATTTCATCCGGAGGTCCCGGCACCGGCCTGGGGCTGGCCATCTGCAAGGGTCTGGCGGAGGCCATGGGCGGGGAGATCGGCGTCACCTCGACCATGGGTGTGGGCGCCTGTTTCTGGATGAAGGTTCCGGCCCCGGCTGTCGAACCTCGACCGGCAAGTGTCGATGACGCGGCCCGTCAGCCCCCAATGAATCTGGATGGCCTGAAGCTCCTCGTCGCCGACGATCATGAAACCAATCGGGAACTGGTTCGCCTGATCTTCACCGGCCTTGGCGCCAGCGTGACCCTGGTCGAGAACGGACAGGACGCCGTTATCGCTGCACGAAACGAGACCTTTGACGCCATCCTGCTTGATGTGCGTATGCCGGTCATGGGTGGGGTCGAGGCCTGCCGCAGGATCAGGGAAGCCGGTGGTGAAAACGGCGAGGCCGCCATTTTCGCATTTACGGCTGATGCTGATCTGGAACAGCCAGGCATGATCGGCGGGCAGGGTTTTGACGGCCTGATCTCGAAGCCGGTCAATCCCGCCGCCATGGTGACAGCCATACTGCAGGAATTGACCCATCAGGATGCGGATCCCGGCCTTGTCCGGGCTGGCGGCTAAGGCCAATTGCATCTGAGCTGGATATCGGTCCGGTTCACGCCGGGCCGTTTTCTTTTGGGCGCCAGGGGCGGTCACCCCCGCGGAACGGTGATGTCCAGCACCTCGTCCGGATACCGCCCTGCCGCCACCTCGGGCAGCAGTTCCAGCATGCGCTCGGGAAAGACCCGCTCTACGCAGGTCGCCAGGTCCTGCAGGGTCCACCAGCGCATGTCGTCCACCAGATCATGCTCGTGGGCCTCCCAGTTGTCGCGGACCGGCTCGCCAGCGGGAACCCAGGCGACCATATAGGTCTCGATCTGCATGACCCGCTCGCCGTCCGGCAGCATACCCGGGGCGGAGCGCCGCCAGACAGCAGGTCCCAGGGTGACCTCGGTAAAGCCGGACTCCTCGGCGATTTCCCGGCGGGCGCAGGCCTCAAGGGTTTCTCCGGGGTCCGCCCCGCCGCCGACCGTGAACCAGACCCCGGAGTTCAGCGGCCGGTTGGGCAGGCGGCCCTTCATCAGCAGGATCCGGCTGTCGGGATCAAACAGCAGGACCCGGACGGTAATCCGCTCACGCATGGAGAATTCCTGACTCTGGAGGCGCCAGCCGTCGTACAAACGGCGCAAACATGATGGATATACATCGCAACCGATTTTTGGAGCCGATTCGTCCGTGACACAGATGGAAGACTGGAACCGGAAGCTCGCCGCCTACCGGAAGTCAGACCTGGGACGCAGCCTGTTCGAGCTGATCCTGACCACCGCCGCCCTGGCCGTCTGCTGGGTGCTGGGCTGGCTGACCTGGAATTTCGGCCATCCGGCCTTCGCCCTGATCTTCACCCTGCCCGCCGGGGTCTTCCTGGTGCGGATGTTCATGATCCAGCACGACTGCGGCCATGGCGCCTTCTTCGAGGCCAGGGCCGCCAATGACTGGGTGGGCCGGGCCATCGGCGTCCTGACCCTTACCCCCTACAGCTACTGGCGCCAGACTCACGCCATCCACCACGCCACCTCGGGCAATCTCGACCGGCGCGGCCTGGGGGTCATCGAAATGCTTACGGTCGCGGAATACGAGGCCCTGACGCCGATCAAGAAGCTGGGCTACCGGCTCTATCGCAACCCCCTGGTCATGTTCGGACTGGGCCCCGTCTTCGTCTTCTTCTTCCAGCAGCGCCTGCCCATCGGTCTGATGAAGCAGGGATGGCGGCCCTGGCGCTCGACCCTGGGCAATCTGGCCGGAATCGCCGTCGGTCTCGCCCTGCTGATCTGGTGGGTCGGCGTCGCGCCGGTGCTGGTGATCAACTTCCTGACCATGGTGGTGGCCGCCACCATCGGGGTCTGGCTGTTCTACGTTCAGCATCAGTTCGAGGGCGTGACCTGGGCCCGCAATGACGACTGGAACCGGGACGACGCGGCCCTGCGCGGCAGTTCCTATTACGACCTGCCCCCGGTCCTGCGCTGGCTGACGGCCAATATCGGCATCCACCATGTCCACCACCTGTCCAGCCGTATCCCCTTCTACCGCCTGTCGGACATACTGAAGGATCACCCCGAGCTGAAGGCGGTCAGCCGGATCGGCCTGTGGGAGAGCTTCAAGACCGTCCGTCTGGCCCTTTGGGATGAAGCCAACCAGCGGCTGGTCTCGTTCCGCGAGGCCCGCGCCGTCGCCCGTAACCGCACCTAGGAAGTCGCAATGATCCTTCCCCGCCTCCTGGCCGCAGCCGCGGTCCTGGCCCTGCTTTCCGCCCCGGCCCAGGCCGCAGACGCCGACAAGGCCGTCCAGAAGATCCTGGCCAGCAAGGGCTACAAGATCGCCGTCCAGACCCTTTCCGACACCCACGACCAGACCGTGGCGGACCTCATCACCCTGACGGAAATCCCCGCTCCGCCCTTCAAGGAAGCCGAGCGTGGCAAGGCCTATCTGGCCATGCTCAAGGCCGCCGGCCTGACCGAGGTGGAAACCGACGCCGAGGGCAATGTCATGGGCCTGCGCCCGGGGACCGCCCACGTTGACGGCGGCCCGGTGGTGGTCTTCGCCGCCCACCTGGACACGGTCTTTCCCGAAGGCACCGATGTGAAGGTCCGCCGTGAGGGCACGAAACTGATGGCTCCCGGGATCGGCGACGACACCCGGTCCCTGGCCACCCTGCTGGCCTATCTGCGGGCCATGGACGCCGGCAAGATCAAGACAAAGGCCGACATCCTCTTCGTCGGCAATGTGGGCGAGGAAGGGGCCGGCGACCTGCGCGGCGTCCGCTATCTGTTCAACAAGGGCAAGTATGCCGGCCGCATCAAGGCCTTCATCTCCATGGACGGCGCCGACCCGCGGTTCGTGGTCAATCAGGGGGTGGGGTCCAAGCGCTACAACATCAACTTCCACGGCCCGGGCGGCCACAGCTATGGCGCCTATGGCATCGTCAATCCCATGGCCGCCATGGGCAGGACCGTGACCGACCTCTACGCCATCACCACGCCCACCGAGCCCAAGACCACCTATGCCGCCAGCGTGGTGGGCGGCGGCACCTCGGTGAACGCCATACCCCACGACGTCTTCCTGCAGGTCGACCTGCGTTCGGAGAGCGCGGCGGAACTGGCCAAGCTGGACAAGCAGCTGAACGACATCATGGCCAATGCCGTGGCGTCCGAGAACAAGGCCCGCTCCACCCGGTTCGGCCCGGTGACCTATGAAGCCAAGGTGATTGGCGAGCGCCCCACCGGCCGCACGGACGAGTCCGCAGCCATTGTGAAATTCACCCAGGCCGCCAGCGAGGCCCTGGGCTTCGAGACCAGCTTCGAGGCCTCATCCACCGACTCCAACATGCCCATGAGCCTTGGCATTCCCGCCGTGACCATCGGCTCCGGCGGCGCCGCCGGCCGGGCTCACGCCCTGGACGAATGGGTGGATGTGGAAAAATCCAGCAGCCTCAAGGGCATGCAGGTTGGGCTGGTGTCGCTTCTGGCCCTGGCCGGAGCTCAGTAGAGCCCTTTCAGAAAGCGCCGCTCTCTACGAACTGGATACCGGCCTTCGCCGGTATGACCGGGAGGTGGAGTTCGGTCGCGCGCTATCAACAACAACCGGTCACCCCGGCGGAGGCCGGGGTCCAGTTCATAGGGTTGTGAGCGTCAGGTCGCCCGAAGAGCGGCCTTCTCCGGTATGACCGGAAATGGAACTCAGCCCTTGTCGCGCTTGGGGCCCTTGAAGGGCTTGCCGCCGCCGGCCGGCTTGAAGGGCTTGCCTTCGCCACGGGGCGGACGGGGGGCGTCATTGGACTTGCCCTTGAAGGGCTTTCCGCCACCGCCGCCGGGCTTGTCGCCATAGGGCTTGGCCTTGAAGGGCTTGTCCCCGAAGGAAGGCTTGTCTCCATAGGCGGGCTTGTCGCCGTAGGACTTCTCACCTGCCGGGCGGTCCTTGCCGGCCCAGGGCTTGGGACGGTCGCCGTCGGGCTTGCCCTCTCCTCGCTGGAATGGGGGTTTGCCCTCGCCCTTGTTGAAGGGGGGCTTGCCTTCGCCGCGCTTGAAGGGCGGCTTGCCGTCGAAGGACTTGCGCGGTCCGCCGCCACCGCCTTCGGGCCGTCCGCCGGGAGGCGTCGAGGGCTCGATCTTGATCTCGTCGGCCTCGGTGGCCTTGACGGAATTGGTGAACTTGTCGGCGGCGATATTGGCGATCTCGAACTTGGTCTCGCGATCAAAGATCCGGATCGAGCCGATTTCCTTCTTGGTCACATGGCCAAGCCGGCAGATCAGCGGGATCAGCCACTTCGGGTCGGCATTGTTGGCCCGGCCCACCGTGACCCGGAACCAGGTGACGTCTTCCGGCGCCATGCGCTCGGGCCTACCCACGGGACCGCCATCGCGGTCATCCCGCTCGGGACGCCACTTCTCGCCCTTTTCACCGCGGTCGCCGCGGTCGCCCTTTGAGCCAACAGTGCGCTGACCATTGTCACGGGGATCATCATAGAGGTCTTCCGGCGAGGGCAGACCCTTGCGGTAGAGACGGATCAGGGCCGCAGCAATGACTTCCGGCGTCATGGTCTCCAGGACCTTGGAGGCCAGGGCCAGATCCTCTTCCGCCGCCGGTTCGGCCAGGATGGGATCCTCCAGCAGGCGGATCTGGTCCTTGGCGCGGATTTCCTCGGCGGTGGGCGGGCCGCGGAACACGGCCTCGATGTGGGCCGAGGCCAGCAGCATGTCGACCTTGCGACGGCGGGTATAGGGCGCCAGCAGGACCGAGACCCCCTTCTTCCCGGCCCGGCCGGTGCGGCCCGAACGGTGCAGGAGGCCGGCCTTGTTCACCGGCAGGTCGGCGTGGATGACGAGACCAAGGTCCGGCAGGTCAAGGCCGCGGGCCGCGACGTCGGTGGCGACGCAGACCCGGGCATGGCCGTCGCGCAGGGCCTGGAGGGCGTCGGAACGCTCCCTCTGGCCCAGCTCGCCCGACAGGCCGACGACAGAGAAGCCCCGCTCGCGCAGGGCCGCATGCATGTGCCGGACCCCGTCGCGGGTATTGCAGAACACCAGGGCGCCGGGCGCCTCGAACAGGCGCAGGACATTGACCACTGCGTGCTCGATCTCGTTCGGCGCAATACGGATGACCTGGTACTCGATGTCGCCATGGGCCTGGTTGCGGTTGACCGTGTCGATCCGCAGGGCGTCAGTCTGATAGCGGCGGGCGAGGCCGGCGATTTCCTTGGCGATGGTCGCCGAGAACATGAGGGTCCGGCGGCCTTCCGGCGCGGAGTCGAGGATTTCCTCCAGGTCTTCCCGGAAGCCCATGTCCAGCATTTCGTCGGCTTCATCCAGGACCACGACCCGCAGGGCCGACAGGTCCAGATTGCCGCGCTCCAGGTGGTCCTTCAGACGACCGGGGGTGCCGACAACGATGTGGCAGCCGCCCTGCAGGGCCCGCTGCTCACGGCGCGGATCCATGCCGCCGACGCAGGAGACGACAATGGCCCCGGCGTCCTTGTAGAGCCAGGACAGCTCGGTATTGACCTGGATGGCCAGCTCCCGGGTCGGCGCGATCACCAGGGCCAGAGGCGCGACACTGTAGGCCAGCTTGTCGGCGTCACCCAGCAGGGTCGGACCAGCGGCCAGACCAAAGGCCACGGTCTTGCCCGATCCGGTCTGGGCGGAGACCAGCAGATCTCGGCCAGCGGCGTCATCGGCCAGCACGGCGGCCTGTACCGGGGTCGGCTCGGCATAGCCCTGAGCAGCCAAAGCGCGCGCCAAGGCGGGGTGAACAGTCGGAAATGGCATGAAGTTTAATGTCCTGGAGCGCCGCGCCACACACAAAAGGGATCACGGGCCGCGCTAGATGAGGCTTTGCGGCCCGAGAAGCAAGGTTTGTTTGTGGATTAGGGGCTTGATCTGCCCGACAAGGCGGGCGTTCATGGTCAGATGCCCTCGCTGAAATCCAGAATTCAGGTCAGAGCCGCCCCCGCCATCGGGATCTTGATCCTCATGCTCTGCTCGGGATTTCCGGTGGCGGCCTCCGAAGTTCGCGCCTCAGGACTTCGGGTCTCCGGAGGCGTCGTAACGGTGCGCTCGCCCGCCATGAGGGTCGCCGCCCCTGCGGGCTTCAGATCTACCGGTCCGCACAGCTTCACGAAGTCGGAGGACAACGGCTACCACTTTGATGTCTCCCTCGTGAGCTATGTCACACCCGGACAGGTCATTTCCGTGGTCGCTGAGCGCCTCGTCGAGGATGTTCCCCTGAACTATGATGACCTTGCTCCGGCTTCCTGGCCCGGCCCCTCATTCCTGGCCCGTGCTTCGGGCTGTGTCAGCATGACGTCCGCAGCCGCCGCCGCCATGCCGGCCGAAAGCGGCATGGCGGAGATCCTGAAGGCCGGTTTCAATCCGAACGGGTCCTTCGCCTTCGAAACCGCCCTGCTCCTGGCTCCGGACCGGCGGCACGAAGCGTCAATCGAATTGATCTCCCGGGTTCCATCCTGTGATGATGCCGGTAACGTCCAGGCAGTGCTTGCGGACCTGAAGGGCCGCATCAGGGTCAGGAAGACAGGGGCTGCTGGCTGAGGCCAGGAGGAAATCAGCAATGCCCAGGACCGCCAATAAATGGCTTCTCGCTGCGGGGATACTCAGCCTGCTGGCCTCCCTCATGCACATCGCCATCATCATTGGTGGCCCTGACTGGTACCGGGCCTTCGGGGCCGGCGAGCGCATGGCGCGGGCTGCGGCCCGGGGGGCCATCATGCCGACCCTGGTCACCCTTGGCATTGCCTCCGTCCTGGCGATCTGGGCGCTCTATGCCTTCTCCGGCGCGGGTCTGATCCGCAGGCTGCCCCTGTTGCGTACCGGCCTGGTGGTGATCACCGCCATCTACCTCGCCCGGGGTCTGGCTCTCTTCCCGGCCCTGATTTTCAGGCCTGACCTGGTGGACGGCTTCATCTTCTGGAGTTCGTTTGTGGTGCTTGGTTATGGCGCGACCTACGCCATTGGAACCTTCAAGGCCTGGGACGGGATGTCAAAGGCAAACCTGGCAGATGATCAGTCGGCTTGAGGCTCTGGTGGATGGAATCGGGCGCTCGGCGGCCAGCGCCCCAGCGAATGATTCATTGATGATCTGGCCCATTTGGTTGGGCGCCGGTCCGGCTGCGCACGGGGCTGAACACCCCTGATGATGCCCGCTCCGTTTGGCTGTGCGCAACAAGGCAGACCCGAGGTCTTGCAGATCGCGGCTCGCCTCCCCATGTACCGGCTGCGGCCCGGGCCCCTCTGACGATCATCGTGATCGTGATGTCGGATCGCATCGGGTGCGCTCGATGATGGGGTCCGGCTTGTTTCTCCCCCCTTCGAACACCGGCGCCTCAGCGTCGATCGCGCCCTTCTCGAGAAGGAGTGGCTCAATGGTGTCCATCTTGCTTGCGCGTCTGCGCCGCCTTCGCCTGCTGATGCAGGCGGTCCTCACCCCTATCAAGGCCAGGGGCACCCGACAGACGAAACTGCGCCCGTCGCTGTGGGGCCGCGCCCTCGTGGCGGATCAGGGTCGGACGCCATGAGGGTCGGGCCTCCCCTCGTCTCGCCCTGGACCGCAGCCCTGTCCGTCCAGCTCACCCAAACCGTCGCCAAGGCCGCGGGTCATCGCAGTGTTTCCACCGAACGGCCGGTCGAGCCCGTCAACGCCCTTCAAGACCAAATGACCAGGCGTCGCGTGAGCCCGCACACGTTCGACATTCGCGTTTGATCACCCCAGGGGCACCGGAGGCTATATGGACTTTCTAACCCAGGACTTTCTGTCAAAGCCGATCTGGATGTGGGCGAGCTTCCTCGCCCTCGTCGTCGTGCTGCTGGTGCTCGATCTCGGCGTCCTGCACCGAAAGCATCGTGAAATCGGCGTGCGCGAAAGCCTGCTGATGTCGCTCGGCTATCTTACCCTGGGCCTCGGCTTCGGGGGTTGGGTCTGGTTCACCCTCGGCGCCCAGTCCGGCATTGAGTATCTGACCGGGTTTGTAGTCGAAAAAAGCCTGGCGATGGACAATGTCTTCGTCATCGCCATGATCTTCGGATACTTCGCCATTCCCCAGATATATCAGCACCGGGTGCTGTTCTGGGGAATTCTTGGCGTCATTATTCTTCGCGCCATCATGATCGCCGGCGGGGCCGCCCTGGTCGCCGAGTTCTCCTGGCTCCTCTACGCCTTTGCAGCCTTCCTGATCTTCACGGGGATCAAGATGCTCGCCATGGCCGGCAAGTCGCACAGCTTGGCGGACAACCCGCTTCTGCGCGTCATGCGACGCTGGCTGCGGGTCACCGACGACCTGCACGGAGAGCGCTTCTTCGTCAGGATGGCAGATCAGAAGACCGGCCGGCTGGCGACCCATGTGACGCCCGTGTTCATGGCCTTGCTGCTGATCGAAATCGCCGACGTCATCTTCGCGGTGGATTCGGTGCCGGCGATCTTCGCCATCACCACCGACCCCTACATCATCTACACGTCCAACATCTTCGCCATCCTTGGCCTGCGCGCGCTCTATTTCGCCCTGGCCGCCATCATTCATCGCTTCGCCTATCTGAAGCATGCTCTGGCCGTGCTGCTGATCTTCATCGGCTCGAAGATCTTCGTCGCCGATCTGCTCGGGTGGGAAAAGTTTCCAGCATGGGTTTCGCTGAGCGTGACCCTGGCCATCCTCGCCGGGGGAATCGCCTGGTCACTCTGGCGAACCCGCCCTGGCGCTTCTGCGACAGTCCAACCCGCTGCTCACCCCTAGCCGTTGAAAGGATCTCCCATGGAAATCCGACCCTGGCGCTCTTTGCATTCTCCGGCGCCGGCCTGGTCCGCAGGCTTCCGCTCTGGTCGACCGGTCTGGTGGTGATCACCGCCAGCGACCTTGCGGAGGATGTCGAAGGGGAGCGTGTGGGCGAGCCAGTCTGACTCTGCTTCACCCCCGCGACACGCCTACAGCCCCCTGCTAACCTCTTCGCATGAAGCGCCCTCCCCCCGACCTCTCGCCGAAACACCCTCGCGTCCTGGCGCGGGGGGACGGGTTCCGGGTTATTCCCATCGGGCGCAGCCGGGCGGTGTTTTCCGATCTCTACATCCGTCTGCTGGGGGGCAGCTGGCGGACCATCGGCCTGATGCTGGGCGGGGTGTTTCTGGGGATCAATCTGGTCTTCGCCAGCGCCTATCTGGCCCTGGGGGATGGCATAGCCAATGCCCGACCGGGCTCCTTCGCCGACGCCTTCTTCTTCAGCGTCCAGACCTTCGCCACCATCGGCTATGGAGGCATGGTCCCGCGGACCATGGCGGCCAACCTGCTGGTGACCACCGAGGCCCTGTTTGGCTTCTGCTATACCGGCGTGGTGGCGGGTCTGGTGTTTTCCAAGTTCGCCCGGCCCACAGCCCGCATTCTGTTCAGCAACAAGGCGGTGATCACCACCCATGAGGGCAAGCCGCACTTCATGCTGCGGATGGTCAATGAGCGGGACAACCGGATCGTCGACGCCCAGGCCAAGCTGACCCTGATGCGTGACGAGGTGACCGCCGAGGGCAAGACCCTGCGCCGGTTCTACACCCTGCCCCTGGTGCGCAGCGAGAACCCCCTCCTGCGCCTGTCGTGGACGGTCATGCACGAGATCAACGAGGCCAGCCCCCTCTTCCACATGGACCATGAGGCCCTGCAGTCCACCGAGGCCGAGATCATTGTCTCGGTTTCAGGCCTGGACGAGACCCTGTCCCAGATGATCCACGCCCGGAATTCCTACATAGCCGACGAGATCGTCCGTGGCGCCGCCTTCGCCGATGTCCTGCACCGCAAGGACGATTTCGTGCTGGAGGTCCGGTACGACCGGTTCCACGACCTGAAGGACGAGGACTAGACCTTCACCGAAAACCCGTTGGCGAACAGCGGGTCAGGATCATCATCCGGCGTGTCCCAGCGGCGCTTGCGGACATCCTCCATGGACCTGGGCAGGCTGAAGGGCAGCCGTCCTCCAGCAGTGGCTCTGCCCGTCACCACGTCCAGCATCGCCTCATCGCTGGCGCCGAACTCGGCATAGAGGCCGTCGGCCAGGGGGGCGATATTGGTCAGGACCGCCGGGCGGTCCAGGTGGATGACAATGATCTTGCGTAGGCCGGACGGCAGGCTGCGCAGGAAGGCCAGGTCAGGGTTGTCGTCCTTGAAGTCCAGGTCCCCTTCATGCTGACGGCTGCCGAAGAAGAAGGTGGGGTGCAGGGTCTGGTAAGGGGTCGACAGGCGGATCAGGGCCGCTGTGGCCTCTGCGGGATTGTCGGTGGTGGCGAGGCCTCGGGCCTTCAGGGCGCCGTCCCCCATGCCGTGGAGAATGACGATGTCGTCGTCCCGAAGCTGACCGTCCTTGAGCAGGACAAGGGACTGCCTCTGGGCGGCCAGACCGGCCTGTCGGAACGCAGGCGAACCCACCATACTGTCGGCACTGACCTCATCCACGAAGGGCTGGTCGAACAGGCCCAGCTCGAAGGTCTGGGTCAGGACCCGCAGGACCGACTGGTCGATGCGTTCCAGGGTGATCAGCCCCTGCTCCACCGCCGACAGCAGCAGGGCCGGGTCATCCTCGCCGCCGAACTGGTCAAGGCCCGCATTGACCCCCAGAGCGACGCGCTCGACAGGCGAGAGATGCTCAACCCCCCAGGACATGGCGATGTCCTTGGGTTGCTGGGGCGGGTCGCCGGTCAGGCAGGCCTGGTTGGCGTCCTTGGAAATCGCCCAGTCTGAAATCACCACCCCGTCAAAGCCGCAGGTCCCGCGCAGCAGGTCGGTGAGCAGCAGACGGCTGAAGCCGGCGCCCACAGGTTCCACCGGCTGGCCGTTCACCAGCACGCCCTTGAGGATGTTGTAGGTGGGCATGATCCCGGCGACCTTGAACTCAAAGGCGTCGAGGAAGGCGTTCACATGGTGCTGGAAGGCCCCGCCCGGAAAGGCCGAATAGCGGCCATAGCTGTTGTGGCCGTCAAAGCCGTCCTCGGTGGCGCCATAGCCCACCCAGTGCTTGGCCACGGTCGCGACGCCGTCAGCGGTCAGGCCTGAGCGCCCGCCCTGCAGGCCCTCCACATAGGCGCCGGTCAGGGCGCGGACCAGGCCGGGGTCCTCGCCGAACGAACCCTCGATCCTGGGCCACATGGGCGAGGTGACCAGGTCCGCCTGGGGCGAGAGGGCCATCTGGATTCCCACGGCCCGGTATTCCTGCCGGACAATGTCGGCGAAGGCGCGGACCAGCTCCCGGTCGCCAATGGCGCCAAGACCCAGGGTCTCGGGCCATTGGGAAAAGCCGAAGGCCACGTCGCTGGCGCCGATGATGGACAGGAAGTGATGGCGGGGGTCCGTGCTGACCACCAGGGGAATGCCCAGGCGTCCCCGGGCGGCTATGGCCTGCAGGGCGTTGTTCTGTTCGGCGAAGGCGCCGGGCGCGGCCACCAGTCGGGTGATGGCCGCCGTGACACCGGCCTTGAGGATCAGGGCCTCGCATTTCTCAAGGTCATATTCAGGACCGTGACCCAGAAAACCCCAGGGGCCGGTTGAGGCCAGGGTGCCGTGCAGCATCTGGCCGACCTTCTCGGCCAGGGTCATGCGACCCAGCAGGTCCCTCGCCCGGTCCGCTGCAGGCAGTCGCCAGTCCTCATAGGGCGCGACCACGCCGTCGTGATCCAGATCCACGAACCATTGCCCGTCCTGCTGGATGCGGGGCCGGGGATCGAAGTCTGCGGGCGCGGCGGGATTTCGGGCAGCGGTCATGACAGGCGCATCCTCCAGGTGGGCTGAAGGGCCTCCAGGGACCGGACCGTAACCGGCCTCAATTCAGCCCTTCGAGGTAACACCCTGCCACGGCCGGCTTCAAGCAGGTTGGGCCGCCTAAGCTCCAGGCGTGAACCAGATGGGCGAGGTCCAGGCCCGCTCCTGGATGGTGGGCGGCGCCTTGGCCGGCAGGGGCAGGCCATTGTGGATGGCCAGCAGGGTCGACCAACGTGGGCTGGGCACCTCGAGCACCCGGCCATAATAGACCGCCGGACTCTTCGGGTCGAATTCTGGATCGCGCCAGGCCACGGTGAGCATGCCCGACCCGATGGTGTTGCTGGCGCGTCCGGTCTTCAGGTCCACCGTATTGCCAACGGGGGGTGCGCGACCGTCAGCGCCCGCCTTGCGGTTCCCCGACAGGGCGACATTGAAGACCTTTTCCTTCTGGACCCCGTTCTCAACCCAGAGCTTGACCACCTGAATGCGGTCGAGGTTTGCGCCCGTAGGGTCCTTGGATGCCTGGAGAATGAAGGTCGGCGCCTTGGCCTGGGCCGGTCTTTGCGGCAGGTCACGCCCCATGGGCACCCCGGCCGCATAGGCCCTGGCCACCCAGCCCGACTGTTTCAGCATGGCGTCGGAGAAGGTCCACCCGCCGAACATCCGCACCCGGATGCGGGTTCCGGACGTCGCGAAGGTCTCCTTGCGCTTCAGGGCGGCGAAGATCGAGCCCCGGGTATTCTCCTCCGCCCAGACCCCTGTCAGGGCCGCAGAGCCGAACTGGATGGGGTCATTTTCCCTCTGGCCATTGGGGCGCAGGGTCGGCGGCGGCCCCATGCCCAGGGCCCTTTTCGCATTGGCGCCGGTGGGCAGCATGGTGCGGGGATCCAGGGTCGCCTCCCCGGACGCAAAGGCGTTTTCATCACTGGCCGACAGGCCGTTGTGCGCGTCCGAAGCGCCGACCAGCCCCATCTTGAAGGGATTGGCGCCGATCCTGTTCTGAATGGTCAGCCCCCTGCCCAGGGCCTCGCGGACATAGGAGCCATGCTGATTGGGGGACGTCTGGCCCTTGTAGAGCCGGTCCATGACTTCGAAACCGGCGAACTCATCATTGGGCGAGAGTTCCGGCGTCGTCTCGGACGTACCCTTGGTCTGGGCGATCTCCACCAGGGGCTCATTGACTGCCCGCGCCCTGGCATAGGCCGCATCGATGGGCTGACCGTCCGAATTGTTCCAGTCAAAGTCCCGGCCGTCGGAAAAGTTGCTGTTGTGGGGAATGGCCAGGACGTCGCTCCCCCTGGCGCGGGCGGTCTCCAGATACTTCCAGAGATCTTCGGGACGATTTGAATCATTGGCCGAGAAGGGCGTCGGCGCGGTGTCGCCGCTGAAGATCACATTGCGGTGCATGTGGATGCCCTGCCCCGGCGAGGCGGACCACTCATAACCGATAAAGGTGGTGAACTTGCCCGGCTGGTAGTTGGCGTTGGCCGCCCGCATTTCCAGATTCCAGCCATCCGAAGCCTCGGACGCAGCCGCCAGGGCCTTGGCCGTTTCGGCCTCTCCCCGCATCATGGTCAGGACGATGAAGCCGGCGCGACCGGCCTCCTTGAACTTCTGGCCAATGGCGGACAATGAAAAGGCGCTGCCCGGCAATTCCAGCTGGGTGAACCCGCCCAGGTATTCCGAGTGATCGGTCACGGCCATGAAGTCCAGGGGCCAGGCCCGCCGGGCCGGCATGGGCTGGGTGGTGGCGATGCCATGCTCGGCGGACATCTGTGTGGCCGGCACCATGACCGTTTCGCCCCGGGCGAAACGATAGGCCTGATCGGGGGTCACCCTGCTGCCGAAGGTCCAGGCGTCCAGGGACATGGTGGTGTGCAGGTGAAGGTCACCAAAATAGGCGCGCCTCTGGTCTGCCGGGATCTGCGCGCCCGAGCCCGCGGGGGCCGCCGCCGGCTGCTGGGCATCCGTGCCTGCTCCGGCCTGACGGACGGTCAGCAACAGTCCCGCGCTGATGGCGATGGTGACCGCGGCCGTAGCCAGAAGGACCTGACGTCGCACCATGTTGAATCTCCCCTTTCCGGGATTGATGCCCGGACAGGCCGATCTGGCAAGGGCCGGAGTCGCCCGAAGAGGGGGCCGGGACCTATTTCCCGAGGGCCTGATAGGTCAGGTTGCGCAGGTCATCGCGGACAAGGGCCCGTCCGGGCGGAATGACCTGGGTCATGAAGACCACCACCACATGCTTGACCGGATCCACCCAGAAGGTGGTGCTGGCCGCCCCGCCCCAGGCATATTCGCCGACCGAACCAGGGTCGTTTGCAGACTTGCCGTCGGTCAGGACTGACCCGCCATAGCCAAAGCCGAGACCATCGCCGGAACCGCCAAGGCCAAAGCCTGCGGTGGATTTCAGCTCCACCAACTGGTCGGAGGTCAGGTGGTTGGACATCATCAGCCTGATGGACTTGCGCGACAGGATTCGCCGTCCGTTCAGGGCGCCGCCTTCCTGCAGCATTTCGGCAAACCGGGCATAGTCGTCCACCGTGGACAGCAGGCCGCCGCCGCCCGAGAAACCGGGGATGGGTTTCAGAAGGGCGCTGGTGGCGCCGACATCGGTGACCCTGAGGCCGCCGTCACGCGTGGGCCCATAGAGCGAAGCCAGGCGACCGCCCTTTTCCGCCGGCATGTCGAAACCGGTGTCGGGCATGCCCAGGGGCTCGAAGATCCGGGTCTGGAGGAACTTGCCGAAGGGCACGCCCGAGGCGCGCTGGACCACCAGGGCGGCGACATCGAGCGCCATGCTGTAGTGGAACCGCTCACCCGGTTGATAGGCCAGGGGCATGCTGGCAAGGGTCCGGGCCAGTTCGCCGCCCCCGGCATAGGCAGGGTCAAACCGCCACCGGTCCCCGCCCAGCGGAGACTTCTGGTACATGGCCGCCACCGGCGTGGTCAGCTGGAAGGCATAGGTCAGACCGGCCGTATGGGTCAGCAGGTTTTCCACCGTCATGGGACGGGCCGGCTCGGTCTGCATGACCCCGTCCTTCATGCCCGTATAGACCTGCAGGTTGGCGAACTCCGGAACGTACCTGGTGACCGGATCGCTGAATTTGAGCTTGCCCTCGTCCACCAGGATCATCACGGCGGTCGTGGTGACCGGCTTGGACATGGAATAGATGCGGAAAATCGTATCCCGCCGGACGGGCTGCCTGGCCTCCACATCCATCAGGCCAGCCTGCGCATAATAGGCTTCCTTGCCGTCCTTCAGGATCAGGACATTGGCGCCCGGGAATTTCCCGGTGTCCACCAGCTGCCGGAGATAGTCGCCGACGGGCTTGAAATCCGGCTTTGCGGAAGCACCGGCGGCATGGGCCGCCAGGGGCCCGCCGAGCAGGGCGGCGGCCAGGGCCGTGGTCAGCAGGGCGCGAAATCCAGTCTTCAACATGGTCAGATCTCCGGAGATTGCCATCACGCGGCGACAATGGGGGGCAAGCGGTAACGGCCGTCGCGGAATTCCGGCCGGGGCAGATAGGTCCGCAGGGACAGGGTGTAGGGCCCCCTGGCCGGCGCCGGCAGCCAGTTGGCCGTGCGCTCGCCGCCGGGATCGGTCCGGCCGATCCAGATGTCCAGGCCGCCGTCGGTATTGTATTTCAGACCCGGCGTCCGATCGCCGATGGAATAGCGATCCAGGACATTGTGGGTCAGGAACCGCTGCTTCTGGTCGGTGATTTCATAGAGGGTCAAGGACCAGAAGGCGTCGACCGGGGGCGGGGTCTTCATGCTGAACCGGAACAGCCCGTCACCCTGGAACTCGCCCCGCCCCGTGTCGCCTTCAGGCTGCATGTACATGGTCTCGGCCACTGGCAGGGCGGCCAGTCCGACCAGGGCGACGACCGCGCGATAGCTGTAGTCCTCGCCGAACAGGCCAAGACTGGGCAGGGGATAACTCCAGCCCTCGATGAACCGGCTCTTGCCCACCATGCCGAACAGCTCGGCCTTGGCGTCGGCAATGCCCAGCTCCACCTGTGCCCACTGGTCGGAGGTCAGGGCCGGAAGGGCCTTGCCGCCCACCAGCCTGGTCCAGTCCAGATGCGCCCTGTCTCTGGACAGGGGCGGGTCCGAGGCCATCAGGGCCGCTGCGGCGCCCAGCACCTCCGCCGCCCTGGCGTTGCGCCTTGGGAAGGCCGGGGCAGGGTCGCATCCTGGCGCCGCCAGTTTCAGACCGTCCTGCGCGGCGGTCGCCCCTGGCAGGTCTGCAATCCCGTCCACCAGGGTCCGGACAAGCATCCAGCCGTGCGGCGTGGTCATGCGGACAATCTGCGGGCCCTTGAGCTTGCTGTCGGGCCCCACCAGGGTGAAGACGCCGCCCTTGTGGCCGATGGTCCGGGGGCTGAGCACCGCGTCCGCGTCGGTGTACATGTTCATGATGTGGATGGATTGGTAGCGCGATCCCGTCGGCGGAACCGTCAGGGTGACAGGCCCCCGGGTCAGGTCGATCCAGGCCGAGGAAAACAGGGTGTCGTTGTTGGGCGCCGTGACGCCGCGATCCTGCCAGGTCGTCAGGGTGCGCTTGTGGGCCAGGGTGTTGGGCGCTCCGCCCTGACTGCGGGTATTGGCCATCTCGATCAGCGGCAGGGCGAAGATCCAGGCCTTGTGAGCCGCAGTGCGGTAGTCGCCCTCGGCGGCGTATGCCCGGGCGGCGGGGCTGAGGCCGATGGCGAGAAGGGCGGTCAGAAGGTCTCTGCGCTGCATGGAGCTTGTCCCGGTAGGTCGTGAAGGCGAGGACACGCGCCTCGGGAAGGCAAGGCGCGTGCTTCGCCGATAGGCGACGACTTTGCCCCGGACAGGCCAGGCCTGCCCGGATGCAGGGGCCCTAGCGACGAACCCGGAAGGTGAAGCCCCAGGTCTGCGGATCACCGGGGAAACCGATGACGTAGCCGGGCGAAAGGGCCTGGGATGAGGTCAGATAGTCCTTGTCCGTCAGGTTCTTGACCCAGCCATAGACGTCCCATGACCGGTCTTCCGACCGCAGGCCGGCCCGGGCGTTGACCAGGCTGCGGCTTGGCAGGATCCCGTAGATCGAGACGGTCGCCGTTGAGTTCAGCTTGGAGCGGAAGCTGTCATCGACCCCCAGATAGAACTGGGCCTCCTTGCCGCCCAGGCTGACCGGCCGATGGTACTCAAAGCCGCCTGACGCCGCCCACTTGGGAACCCCGGGAAGAGCGGCGCCGCTGAGATTGCAGGTAGCCGGAACCGGCAGGGGCTGTTCCGCCGTGCAGGGCGAGTTCGGGAACTTCGTATAGACAGCTTCGTCATAGGTCACCGAGGCGTAGAAGGACACGCTCTCGCTGGGCCGCCCCTGGGCGGACACTTCGATGCCCTTGGAGGTGACCTCGGGGATGTTTGACAGATAGGCCTTGAGCAGGACCGGATCGATGGTCAGGGCCTGATAGTCCTCATCCTTTTCCACAAAGGCCGCGGCGTTCAGGGTCAGGCGCCGGTCGAAGAGCCGGGTCTTGATGCCGGCTTCATAGGCGTCGATGGTCTCCGGGGCGATGACCGCGCTGGCGCCATTGGGCAGGGAATTCAGATTGAGTCCGCCGGAGCGGCTGCCCCGGGAATAGCTGACATAGGTCATGATGTCGGAATTGACGTCATAGGTCAGGTTCAGGTGCCCGCCCCAGGCGTCCTTCTTCGACCGGGCGACAAAGCCGCCGGCGGGGGCGAAGCCCGCGCGGATGGCCGCAAAGGCCGCCAGCGGACCGGCCAGGGGCAGGCCGCCAGTCACGACGGCATTATACGACCCCTTCTTGGTGTCAGAGGTATATCGTAGGCCCCCGGTCAGGCTCACCTTGGGGCTGACATTCCAGGTCGCCTGGCCAAAGGCGGCATAGCTGTCGGTCTTGTAGGCGTTGTTATTGCTCTGGGTGACCCCATTGAGGATCAGGGCAGGCAGGAGCGGGCTGACCAGGACCGGAATGGCGGCCGCGCCATACTGGGTCGTGCCATAAGCCTCCAGCTTTTCACGGAAGAAGTAGAGGCCGCCCACATAGTCCACGGTGTTCTCGCCTGTGGAGGCGATGCGCAGTTCCTGGGTGAACTGGTTCTGCCGGTCGATGACCTGGGATTTCTTGAAGTCATCCAGTCGGGACTGGATCAGGTCGCTGGCCGGCGACCAGTTCCAGTACCGCCAGGCGGTGATCGAGGTCAGGACCGCGCCGGGCAGGTCCCAGTCAGCCTCGACCGAAACCCCGCCGCTCTCCTGATTGGCCTTCACCGGGGCGTCGACATCCACCTGGCCGACAACTGGGGTATAACCGAACCGGGCGGCGATGGCCGGGAAGCTGACGCCGGTGGGCGGGTTCCACAGGCCGCTGATCTCGGCCGAGCAGCAGTGCATCTGCTGGCGGTTGTAGTCCGCGATCACCCGGACCTTGAAGTCATCGGTCGGCGTGAAGAGCATCTGACCACGGGCGGTCACATTGTTGTAGTCATTGATCTTCTTGCCGTCGAAGAGGTTGGTCTGGAACCCTTCCCGGTCGGTGTAGGAGAAGGAAAAACGCCCCGCCAGTCGGTCGGCGATGATCGGGCCGGTCACCGAGCCCTTGGCCTGGACATAGCCGTAATTTCCGGCGCTCACTTCACCGGCGGCGCCGAAATTGAAGGACGGGCTGGCCGTGGTCACCAGGACGGCGCCGGCCGTCGTGTTCTTGCCATAGAGGGTACCCTGGGGACCGCTCAGGGTCTCAATCCGCTCCAGATCGATCAGATCGAAGGTCGCTGCAGCCGGCCGGTTGTAATAGACACCGTCCACATAGAAGCCGACGCCGGGATCTAGGCCGTCATTTGCCAGGCCGACATTATTGCCCAGGCCGCGGATGTTGATCTGAGAGTTGCGGGCATTGACCGTCTGGAACTGGACGCTGGGCACCATCTGCGAGATCTGGCCGATCCCCACCGTATTGCTGGCCGCAAGCTGCTCGCCGCTGATGGCGGTCACGGCTGCCGGCACATTCTGGGCGTTTTCTTCCCGGTGACGGGCGGTCACCACCACTTCCTGCACGGTCGCCGTATCCTCGGCGGCAAAGGCGCTGGGCGCGATCAGGGACAGGCTGACCCCAGTCATAAGCAGGGTGGTCAGGCGCAAGCCGGACAAGGCCTTGGAATTGGTCATGAATGTTTCCCCTCAATGCGCGCCGATCCCATGGACAGGACCAGATTCTACGTTTCAGTGTCATATTTCACTGAAACGTCGCAAAGCGTCAAGGAATTCTACATTTGAGTATCCGAGCTCAGAGGGCGCGAAGTCCCAGGCTGAGGACTTCCACCACTTCAGCGGCGATCAGGGCGCGTCGGGCCTCGTCGACGTCCTGGCGGTTGAGCCAGTTCATCGAGTTCCACCAGATGTTCGGCGGGCCCACCAGGCTCAGCTCGCCGAACCGCCGCATCTGGCCGGAGGTCTGGAGTTTCGATAGCAGGTCCTGACGGACCTGATTGTCTTCAAGGATGATGTCCCGCACCTCAAGGAAGGCGTCCTCGGTCATGCCGTCCATGCCGCCTGAGCCTCTCACGGGCTCAACGTCCCGGCGAAGCTGCGCCATGGCAAGGCTTCGCTGCCATCTGACAACCGCCTCCGCGGTAGGATCGCCGCCGTCCAGGGATTCCAGCACCTGATGGAGGACATATCGGAAAATCTGTCCTGTGCGCCGCGCGCATGCCAGGGTCAGGGCCGTTTTGTCGCCGACCAGCTGATAGAGGGTACGTTTCGTTGCGCCGACAGCCAGGGCGATTTCGTCCAGCGATGTGGAGTCCACGCCCTTCCGGTTGAACAAACCTGACGCCGCCACAAGTATCGCCTCGCGTCGGGCACGGGCCAAGGCCGCGCGATCAAAAGCGTCAACCTTGGCAATCGCGAACACCTCCAGATCGACCGGCAATGGGTCCAGGACCTGTGATCGATCGGTCATCCATCCCCGGGTCAGCATGTCCTGGGCCAGGGCGATCTGCAGTCGGCGGTCGCCGACTTCGGGTCCCTGGGCGCTCATCGCCCAGCGGCTGTTGGCCGGGACCGAGATGACAATGCTGATGATGGTTCTGGCGGCGATGAAGACATCGCACGGCCGGATTTCACCCCGCGCCTGTCCCTGCGCCAACAGACCCGCGAAACGCCCCACGACCTTCTCGAAATCCCGCTGGACGATATCCCGGTCATCGGGCCGCAGAAGTCCCATTTCCGCCTGGACGCTGAGGTCCGGCGCCTCCGGGGCCATGGCCAGTGCGATAAATTCCTGGACCACGGCCATGGCGTCCGGACCGGCCGACATGGCGCCGGCCAGGGCCTGATCCAGGAGCTCACACGTCCGGCGATAGACCTGGAAAACCAGATCTTCCCGGTCCTTCACATAGTAATAGAGCGCCGCACGGGACAGGTTCAGCCGTTCAGCCAGGTCCGACAGGGGCTTGGACGACACCCCTCGGGTATTGATCATCCGCGCGGCTTCGTCGAGGATCTGGATATGCCGCGGTCGATCCGCCGCGCTGGGCGCGAGTTTCGCCGCTTTCATGAAAGCCCCATCATCGACCTGGAAGACTCCGAACGGTGGTCCACGGCCCAATTCTACAAATTGGGCCATTTTCGAACCAGTCTGTCAAACTCAGGCCGCCCGCTGGAGCTCCTGCTTCACCCGCTCGGCCAGGGTCTTGATGTCGATGGGCTTGGCCAGGAAGGAGATGTTGGCCTCCCCTTCCAGCAGGTTCGAGAATTCTGCCTCGGCATAGCCCGAAATGAACATCACCGGCGCCCCGCCCAGATAGCCGCGGGCGGCCTTGAGCAGGTCTGGTCCCTGCATGCCGGGCATGACCACGTCGGAAATCATCAGGTCGATGGAGCCGGCATGTTCCTCGGCCAGTTCCAGGGCTTCCTCGCCAGACGCGGCCTCGATCACCTCATAGCCCCGGGCGCGGAGCAGCTTGGCGGCGACGCCACGGACGGCGTCCTCGTCCTCGACAAACAGGATGCGGCCAGCGCCGGACAGGTCGCGGGCCTGGGGCCGGACGGGCTTGGCGGCCGCCGCGATGGGCGCAGCGCCTGCGACGGGCAGGTGGACCGGCAGGAAGATGCGGAAGGCAGTTCCCTTGCCGACTGTGGAATCCACGGCGATCCAGCCGTCCGACTGTTTGACAATGCCATAGACCGTAGCCAGGCCGAGGCCCGTCCCCTCGCCCACCGGCTTGGTGGTGAAGAAGGGGTCGAAGATCTTGTCGATGACGTCGGCGGGAATGCCCGAACCGTCGTCAGACACCTCGATCATGGCCTGCTCGCCCTGGGCGGCGGGATAGCCCATGACCTGGGCATCCTCTGCCGAGACCCTGGCCGTGCGGATGGTGACGGTGGAGCCCCCATGGCTGCGGATGGCGTCCCGGGCGTTGACCGCCAGGTTCATCACCGCGGTTTCAAGCTGGCCCCTGTCAGCGCGGACATGGGGCAGGCTGCGGCCATACTCGGTGCGCAGGGTCACGTCTTCCTGCAGCACCCGGCGCAGGAGGACTTCGAACTCGCTGATCAGTTCGCCCAGGTCGAGGATTTCCCTCTGGACGGTCTGTTTGCGGGAGAAGGCCAGCAGCTTGCGCACCAGGTCGGCGGCGCGGGTCGAGGTCTGGCGGATCTCGTTCAGGCCCTCATAGGAGGGATCGCCCACCGGGTGGCGGCTGGCCAGGACGTCCAGCTGCATGAAGATGGCGGTGAGCAGGTTGTTGAAGTCGTGGGCCACGCCCCCGGCCAGCTGGCCGATGGCCTGCATCTTCTGGGACTGGGCCAGCTGCAGCTCGATCTGCTTCTGCTCGGACACGTCCACCAGATAGGCCACCCAGCGCCCCGCCGACTTGGACAGGTAGAGATGGGCGATCTTGGTGGGGTCCTTGGCCAGGCGCACCTCGAGGGCCGCCTCGGTGTGGGGCTGCTCGGCCAGGCGTCGGGCGGCGTCGGCCCGGGTGACCGGTTCGATCAGTTCGCCGAACACCGAGCCGGGGCCGGCATAGCCGGGAATGGCCGCCAGGGTCGGGTTGGCTTCGATGATAGTGGCGGTGAAGGCGTCCTCGCCATCCAGCAGGGCTGCGCCAAAGGGCGAGGCGGCGGCGAAGGCGTCCAGCACCTTGGGCGGCGGCGGTGAGGCGTTGCTGAAGGCGGCCAGGACCTCGGCGGCGGCGGTGGGCAGGGCCAGGGGCTCGGGCGGCGGGCCGGACAGCCGGACCAGATAGCGGCGCTCGGCCACGCTGGTGACCGTGGCGTGATGCTCCTGACCGCGAACCTTGAGCACGGCCTTGCCGGTCTCGCCCCGGCGGGCGGCGCCCAGGGCGGCGAACAGGTTGGCGGCGGCCGGACCGGACTTGGGCAGACGGGCATGGTCGCCGAACAGCTCGGCCCAGGCGGCGTTGGCCACATGGATGCGACCGTCAGCGGCGGCGAAGGCGGCGGGTTCGTCCAGGGCCAGCAATAGGGTGTCGGGGCCAGGCTCGATCTCGCTGGGCGGATCACCGGTCATCAGCAGGGCGAAGACGCCAGCCACGGTCACGCAGACCAGGCCGACCAGCAGCAGCATGCCGCCAGTGGTCGCCACACTGCCATTCAGGGCCGGTACGGCGGCGAAGGCCACGGCCGCCAGGAACGAACCGACAGTCGCGGCCACCCAGAGGTCGGCGGGCTTTCTCTTCGAAGCTTTGGGCTTGGCCATGGTTTGCGCCGCGGGTTTTGCCTCGGGACGGGGAACAGCCCCGCTCGAATCAGGTGTCAGCATACATCAACCTGAACAAACCAAGGATTTCACAGATTTTTTGCCGGTCATACGGCGCCCGGCAGCTTCTTCTTGCCGTTCATGATGAAGCCGATGATCTTGGCGACCGCCTCGTAGTGAGCCAGGGGGATGTAGTCCTCGATCTCCACCGAGGCGTAGAGGGCCCGGGCCAGGGGGGGATCCTCGATCACGGTCACCCCGGCGGCCTCGGCCACAGCGCGGATCCGCAGGGCGACGGCGTCGACGCCCTTGGCCACGCACTGGGGGGCCGTCCCCTCGCCGTCCTCATATTTCAGCGCCACGGCGAAGTGGGTCGGGTTCATGACCACCACCGTGGCCTTGGGCACATTGGCCATCATCCGACGACGGGCCCGCTGGATCCGCAGGGCCTTCTGCCGGGCCTTGATGTGGGGGTCGCCTTCGCTCTGCTTGAAGTCTTCCTTGACCTCTTCCTTGGTCATCATCAGGCGCGTCATGTAGCGCTGGCGCTGCCAGAACCAGTCGAACCCGGCTATGGCCAGCATGAAGGAGCCTATGGAGAAGACCAGCTGCTTCATGATGCCCAGGGCGAAGGGCAGCATGAGCATGGGATCCTGCTGGGCCAGCTGCTGCAGTTCAGGCCAGTGCGGCTTGATCACCGCATAGGCGATCCAGGTCACAAGGCCCACCTTGACCAGGGACTTGGCGAAGTGGACCAGGGCGTCGATCCCGAACAGCTTCTGCAGGCCCGAAGCCGGGTTCACCTTGCCGAAGTCGAAGGTCAGCTTGTCCGGGGTCCACATGAAACCGGTCTGGATCAGGTGGCCGGCCACCCCGGCTATGGCGGTCACCCCCAGCACCAGCAGCATGAAGGGCGCAGCGGCCAGCATGGCCTGGCGCGCCACAAGGACGCCCCCGCCCCCCTGCAGGTGGATGGCTTCGGGATGCTCGAGGAACGGCATGAGGGCGGCGCTGAGATTGTGCGACAGCCAGCCGCCGAAGATCAGCAGGACCGCCGCCGCCCCGGCGAAGGAGGTCAGCTGGGGAAGGTCCTGGGTCTTGACGACATCGCCGCGCTCTCGAGCCTGCTCGAGGCGCCTACTGGTAGGTTCCTCTGACTTTGTCCCCGCATCATTTTCCTCGGCCATGATCTAGCCTGCGAAATTACGGATGAGGACGCGGTAGCCGTCGACCCAGACCAGCCCGACCACCCCAAGGGTGATGGCGAAGATCGAGAGGCCGAACAGCACCATCAGGGGTGAGGCGACGAAATAGACCTGGAACTGCGGCATGACCCGGCCGATCAGGCCGATGGCGATGTTGAAGATCAGGCCGAATACTGCCACCGGCGCTGAAAGCTGCAGCCCCATCTTGAACGATTGTGACACGGTCTGGACCGCCAGCTCCCCGGCGTCGGCCACGGGAATATCCCGGGTGAAAGGGAAGATGGCGTAGGACCGCACTATGGCGGCGATGAACATGTGGTGCAGGTCTGTGGTCATGATCAGCACCAGACCGATCAGGCCCAGGAAGGTGCCCAAGGTTGTCGAGCCAGGGGCGATGCCCGGCGCCGAGGTCTGGGCGAAGGACAGGGTGGTCTGGATCGAGACGATCTCGCCGGCCGTGGCCAGGGCGGTCAGGAACAGACGCAGTATGGTGCCGATCATCAGACCGACCAGCACCTCCTTGATCACCGCCCCGGCGATGTCGCTGACAGCAGGGGGAATGGCCGGAAGCACCGGGGCGATGACCGGGGTCAGGGCCAGGGTCATGACGAAGGCGAAGGACAGGCGGATGCGCGGCGGCACCGAGGCGTCGCCCACCCCAGGCATGGTCATGACCAGGGAGGCCAGGCGCGCAAAGATCAGGGCGCCGGCATAGATCTGCTGGGTGGTGGCGTAGGGCTCCACCTGGCTACATGCCTGCTATGCGCGCCGCGATAGACCGCATGAAGCTGCTCATCAGGGCGCCCATCAGGGGCAGGAAGAACAGCAGGGAGGCGAAGACCGCCACGATCTTGGGGGCGAAGACCAGGGTGGCCTCCTGGATCTGGGTCAGGGCCTGCAGCAGGCCGATGGCGACCCCGACAATCAGGCCGACGATCAGCACAGGGGCGGACAGCTGGATGGTCAGCCAGATCGCCTCACGACCGACGTCCAGAACTTCGGCGCCCGTCATGATCGCCCCCTCCATTGCATGGAAAACCTGAGGGACCAGATGCGCCGGTTATGGTTAACGAAGGGTTGCGGAGATAGCGATGTTCTGGTTTTGTTTCACGTGAAACTCCCTGTTGAAAACTGATATCACTATGGCTATTGTGATATCATTCCTGTTCGGTTGGAGACCATCGCCGCCATGGCCGCTGTCACCATACGCAATCTCTCTGACGCAGCTCACCGCGCCCTCAAGGCTCGCGCTGCCAGGCACAACCGGAGCACAGAGGCCGAGATACGTTCGATACTTGAAGCCTCGGTTCAGTCAGAACAACGTGTGAAGCTGGGCGCCTCCCTGGCGGAACTGAGCCGCAGGGCTGGCCTGACGAATGCCGACATCGAGGCGCTGGACACGGCCCGCGACGGCCGCCCGGCCGAGCCCATGACCTTCGGATGATCCTTCTCGACACCAATGTCGTCTCGGAGGCGATGAAACCGCAGCCCGATCCCGCAGTACGGCAATGGCTCGACGACCAGGCGGTGGAAACCCTTTTCCTGTCCGCCATCACCCTGACTGAACTCAGGTTTGGGGTCGCTTCCCTGCCCCACGGCCGACGCCGGGAGGGCTTGGCGACCGTCATCGATGGCCTGTTGGGCCTGTTCGAAGGAAGGGTCCTATCCTTCGACGCGCTGGCTGCTCAAAGATACGGCGACCTCGCCGTCAGGGCCCGGGCGGCCGGCCAAGGCTTTCCCACGCCTGACGGTTATATTGCCGCCATAGCCGACGCCCACGGCTTCGCAGTCGCCTCACGCGACGCCAGCGCCTTCAGGGCGGCGGGACTGACACTGATCGACCCATGGAAAGCCGCCGGAGTCTGATGCCCCCTCACCCCGCTGGGTGCCGCCAGGGCTCGAGTTCGCCCTTGGCCGCGGCCAGTTGCTCGCCGGCGAAATTCCAGTTGGGCAGGGCGTCGAACCAGTCTTCCAAGTAGGCCTTCCGGTCATTCTGATGGTCCAGGTAATAGGCGTGCTCCCACAGGTCGCAGACCAGCAGGGGCGTCAGGGCCGCCTGACCCAGGGTGTCGTCGGCGTCATGGGTGGACCTCACGCTGAGATCGCCTGACCGGTCAGCCACCAGCCAGACCCAGCCTGAGCCGAAATGCTCGGCCCCTTCCTTCACGAAGGCCAGCTTCAGCCCCGCCAGATCGCCAAAGCCAAAGCGGATGGCGGCGTCCATGTCCCGGTCAGGCCGCTGGGGTTCGGCGGTCATCGAGGCCCAGAAAAAGCTGTGGTTCCAGGCCTGGGCGGCGCTGTTGAACACCTTACTGTCCCCCGACATGGAGGCCTCGCGGATCACGTCTTCCAGAACGGTCGGCGCGGTCTCGGCGCCCTCCAGCAGGGCGTTGAGGGTCTTGATGTAACCGCCGTGATGCTTGTCGTGATGGAAGTGCAGGGTCCGGCTGGAAATCACCGGCTCCAGGGCGTCATGGGCGTAGGGCAGGTCGGCAAGCTTGAACATGGGGCGGTCCTCTTTCGGGGAGAACGCGCGGGGGGTGGGGATGGTTCAGTTGGGGCAGCCCTCCTGTCCAGTTCATAGGGCGCTGCATTTGAGGAAGGAGATTTGGGACCATTCTCAAGGTCCCTGACCACCAGGGCTTTCTAGCGCACCACCTGAACTTGAACGTCCACTTCCAGATCCTCCCACGCCCGATCGGCGGTGACAGCCACAGCTCCCAGTGACGCGGCCAGGGCAAGGCAGGCGCGGTCGCCCAGGGACAGGCCGGCCTGTCGGGTTGTCCGGCGCAGGAGTCCAGCGAACTCGGCCTGGGGTCGGTCCATGTCGCAAATGATCAGATCAAGCTCGGACAGGTCCTTGAGGATGTCTTCCCGGTCCAGGCCCAGGTCTGAAAGCCTGGCCACCACCTCGCTGAGATTTGCGGCGCTCATCCGGGCGCCCGGCAGAACGACCTCGACGGCGTCAGCGCCCGGCTCGTCAAACAGCACGGCCAGGAGGGCCGAGGCGTCCAGGACGTAGACAGGATCACTCATCCGAAGCGGCCCGCCGCCGGTCGGCGATCAGGTCATCGACCACGGACCCTGCCGCTGCGGCGCTGAGCTTGGCCTTGAGACGCTTCAGGGCCGCGCTGGCGGGGCGGATGCGGACCTCATCGCCATGCAGCTCCATGATGACCCCGTCGCCCTTGCCCAGACCCAGTTCCCGGCGAAAGGCGGCGGGTAGCACCAGGCGCCCGCCTTCTGCCAGCTTGCCATGTATGGCTGTCATGTTTGCAACTCCGCCCTGAATTCCCGACAAGACATCATAACATATAATGACAGATTTTCCAGTTATGCCATTTTTGCAAAGGATGGCATATCCATCACGGCAAGACCACCGTTCCATTCCCCTCCCCGTCCAACTCGATCCGCCAGGTCACCGCCTCCAGCTTCTCCAGGAACACCAGGTCGTGGCTGACCAGCAGCAGGCCGCAGGGGCAGTCGGTCAGGGCGGTTTCGAGGGCTTCTATGGAGGGCAGGTCCAGGTGGTTGGTGGGTTCGTCGAGGACCAGCAGCTGGGGTGAGCGGGACAGGCCCAGGGCCAGGAGGAGCTTGCGGATTTCCCCGGGGCTGGGTCGGGCGGTCTCCAGCAGGCGCTGGGGGCGGGAGCCCAGACGGCTGACGGCGGTCATCACCGGGCCCAGTTGCGCGGCGGGCAAGTCCTTGGCCTCGTCCAGCAGGCGGGCGGCGTCCGGCGCCGACACCTCCTGCGGCATTTCGATCAGGTGGTCCGGCGGAACCCGGATCTGCGACAGGATCTTGGCCAGCAGGGTCGACTTGCCCGCCCCATTGGGACCGACCAGGGCAATGCGGTCCGTGGGTCCCATGGACAGGGCCCGATGGCGAAGGACCCGGTGGTCCCCCAGGGGGATCTCGCCGGGTTCAAGGGCGAACAGCCGGTCGCGACGGGAGGCCTGGGCCGACAGCCAGATGCCGGTGCGGTATTCCTTGTCCACCCGGGCGGCGTCCAGGCGGTCCGCGGCCTGGCGTTCCCGGCCCTGCATCTGGCGCAGGGGGGCGCCGGCCTTGCTGTCGGCCACCCGGGCGGCGTTGATCTTGCCCCGGCCGTCACTGTCGTGACGATCAAGGTGGCGCTTGGAGCGCAGCTGGTGCTCGCGGGACGCCTTCTCCCGGCGGACAGCCATTTCCTGTTCCAGGGCCCTGTGGGCGCGGGCCGCCTTGTCCCGCTCCGCCAGGCGATGTTCGCGGTCGGCCTGGCGCAGGTCGCGGGCGGCGGAATAGCCGCCGGGATAGACCTGCACCCCCGGTGGTTCGAGCCAGATGCACTGGACGCACAGTTCATCCAGCAGGGCGCGGTCATGGCTGACAATCACTCCGACCCCGCGAAAGCCCTTCAGGGCGTCGATCAGCAGCCGCCGCGCCCCGGCGTCCAGATGGTTGGTGGGCTCATCAATGGCCAGCAGGTCGGGGCTGAGCCACAGGGCGCAGGCGATCTGGGCCCGCTTCCGCTCCCCGTGGCTGAGGGTATCCCAGCGCAGGGCGAAGTCGGGCTCTATGTCCAGCCGGCCCCGCAGCCGGGCGGCGTGGGCGCTCCAGTCTTCCAGGAAGGCGTCCAGCTCCGGCGGCGGGTGGTCGGTTCGCTGTTCGCAACAGACGGCCTGCCCGCCGCCCTCCACATGGCCAGAGGTCGGGTTCAGCCGCCCGCAGAGCAGGTTCAACAGGGTGGACTTGCCTGCCCCATTGGCGCCCAGCACCCCGGTAAAGCCCCGGGGCAGATGGGCTGACAGGCCGGAAAACAGGGGCGCCGTCGCGCCGTCATACTGATAGGAAAGGTCGCGGAAGGCGACATAGGGGGCGTCAGACACGACAGGTCTCCACTACTCGAATGGCCTTGGGCCGGGCTCGGGTATCAGATGCTGTTCGTGTTCATGGTCCTCGGATGTCCTGTAGGCGGGTGATCCGCCGGGGGAAGATTATGGCGGCCTTCCTGCGGCGTCAATCGGCTGCGGTGGGCTTGGCCGGCCCCGCCCAGGCCATTGAAGCGGACCCCGACCTCCGCCGCACTGACCGGAGCTGGCCATTGTTCCACGCCCCGGAATGCCGCTATCAGGGTCGGCGCGTCGCAGGGGCGCAGGCGCCAGGCGGAGACCCTTTTCGATGAACAGCGCAGACAGTTTCAGCGCCGACTACCCGCAGGCCCGGGCCAAGTTCCTGGAAGCGGCGCGCGAAGCCAACGGGGCGCTGGACTCCATCACCCATCCTGAGCGGGGCCCGGACGGCAGTGAACTGGCCACCGATGTCGCCTGGTTCGGCCCCAGGCAGGCCCGGTCGGTTCTGGTCCTCATTTCCGGCACCCATGGGGTCGAAGGGTTCTGTGGATCGGGCGCCCAGATCGACTGGCTGCGCCGTGGCGGCGCGGGGAGCCTTCCCGGGGACGTCGCGGTCATGGTGGTGCACGCCATCAACCCCTATGGGTTCGCCTGGCTGCGGCGGGTGACTCACGAGAATGTCGACCTCAACCGCAACTGGATCGATTTCTCAAAACCACTTCCGGCCAACCCGCTTTATGAGGATCTGGCCGAGGCGCTCTGCCCCGAGGCCTGGACACCCGAGGTCCAGGCCGCCTGCCGGAAGGCCATGAGCGCCTTCAACGCTGAAAGGGGAAGCCGGGCCCTCCAGCAGGCCGCCACCGGCGGTCAGCACACTCACCCGAAGGGCATATTCTTCGGCGGCCTTGAGCCGACCTGGTCCCGGCGGACCCAGACGGCCCTGTTCGAGCACTATCTGGGGCAGGCCGGACGCATAGGCATCATCGACTATCACACCGGCCTGGGCCGATGGGGCTATGGCGAACAGATCGTCCTGGACCCGGTGGGCAGTCCCGGCTTCGAACGGGCCCGCCGCTGGTTTGGCGCGGCCATAACCTCACCCACGGACGGCACCTCGACTTCAGCCGAAATCCGGGGCGATGGCCTGTCTGCGGCGTCAGACCTTTTGAAGCACGCCGAGGTAACCTCCATGGCGCTCGAGGTGGGAACCCAGGACCCAAGGGCCGTGCTGGATGCCGTACGGGCCGACGCCTGGGTCCACGCCCATGGCGACCCGATGAATGCTCAGGGGCGGGCGATCAAGGCGCAGATCCGGGACGCCTTCTATGGCGATCAGGACGACTGGAAGGGCATGGTGGCGGGCCAGTCCCTGCTGGCGATCAAACAGGCGCTCGGCTCCCTGGCTGTCTAGCCAGGGCAGGCGCCCTAGATCGGCATCCGCATGATTTCCTGGTAGGCGCTGATCACCTGGTCGCGGACGGCCATGACGGTTTCCAGGCTGGTCTCGGCGGCCGAGATGGCGGTGGCCACATCGATCAGCTGGGCCTTGCCCTGGGTGTGGTTGACGATCTGGGTCTCGGCATTCTTCGAGGCCTGCATGGCGTCGGTCATGGCGTTCTTGACCAGGGCGCCAAAGTCCATGCCCCCTTCGGCAGCGCCGGCGAGGCCAGAGGTCGCTGACGTGGTCTGGCCGGCGGCGGCGTAGGCCTTGGCGGCGGCAAGGGCGGTCATCATGGCTTAAGGCCCCCTATTTGCGCAGGAGATCGAGGGTGCGCATGTCCATATTGCGCGCCGTCTCGATGACATTGAGGTTGGCTTCATAGGCCCGCTGGGCCTCGCGCATGTCCAGCGCTTCCACCAGGGAGTCGACATTGGGCAATTTCACATAGCCGCTGGCGTCGGCCGAGGGATGCCCCGGCTCGTATTCCATCTTGAAGTCGGAGGTGTCGGGCATGACCTTGGTCATCCGCACCCCCTCGCCGCCATCCACCCTGACCGGTTTGAAGACCGGGATCTGCCGGCGATAGGGATCGCCGCCTGCGGTCTTCGAGGTCGAACCGGCATTGGCGATGTTCTCGGCGATGATCCGCATCCGCGCCTGCTGGGCGCGAAGGGCCGAGGTGGCGATGGTCTGGGCGGCGGAACCCGCGGACTTGATTTCAGCCATGGATCAGCTCCTAGCGGCTCGGCGGCCGGGCGGCCATCTTCAGGAGATTCAGCGACTTCTGGTAAAAGCTGACCGCCGCCTCATAGTTCATGCGGGTGTCGGTCAGTTTCAGCATCTCGTCTTCCAGCACGACGCTGTTGCCGTCCAGTGTGGTCTCGGTGTCCAGGGTCTTCCTGGACCTGACCTTCGGCGGATTGGGCGAGGTGGCTGTGTGGGCGATGTGCATGGGGCTGGTCACCGCCACCGACATCGGCCCCGGCGGCGGCGCAACCGCCGCCATGTGGGACTGGAAGCTGTACTGCTTCAGGTCCTGGGGCATGTAGTTGGGGGTGTCGGCATTGGCCACATTCTGGGCGATCACCCTCTGACGTTCCGTCAGATAGCCCATGCGCGACTTGAGCATGGCGAACAACGGAATGTCGGTGATGTCCATGGTCAATATGGTGAAGAAATAGGGTTAATCGGTCCTTAAGACCCTCCCGGCCATATCTCGCGCGGACCGGCGCCCGTCTGGCCGGCCAGCTGGACTGATCTGGACATGAACCTCGCTGACGCCGTTCGCGCCATATTCGCCCTCGCCCTGACCCTGGGGCTGGTGGGGCTTGCCGCCGTGGCCCTGCGGCGGTTTGGTCCTGACGCCCTGACCAACCTGATCCCCAAGGGCAGGATGCGGCGACTGGCCGTGGTCGAGACCCTGATCCTGGATCCCGCACGGCGGCTGGTCCTGGTGTCCTGCGACGGCGAGGAGCAGCTGCTCCTGCTGGGCGAAGGCCAGGCCCTGAAGACCCTGCCTCCCCTGCCCGTTCCCCAACCGACAAAGGCTGTTTTCGATGCTTGACCGCCTGCGCAGCCTTTGGGTTTCGACCTTCGGGTCCTGGCACAGGGACGATGTCCGGCGAGCGGCCGGCCTTGCCCTGATCGCCACACTGGCGGCCATGATCGCGCCGACCCACGCCATCGCCCAGGCGGTGAATATCGACCTGGGCACGGGCTCTGGCCTGACCAACCGGGTGGTCCAGCTGATCGGCCTGCTGACCGTCCTGTCCCTGGCCCCGTCCATTGTCATCATGACCACGGCCTTTGTGCGGATCGTGGTGGTCCTGTCCCTGCTGCGCACGGCCCTTGGCCTGCAGCAGAGCCCGCCCAATGCGGTGATCATCAGCCTGTCCCTGTTCCTGACCGCCATTGTCATGGGCCCGACCTTCCAGACCTCATACAATCAGGGGATCAAGCCCCTGCTGGACCAGCAGATGGAACTGCCCCAGGCCTTCACGGCCGCCGGCGCCCCGGTCAAGACCTTCATGCTGGCCCAGGTGGACCGCGAGGACCTGGATCTCTTCGTCCGCCTGTCCAAGACCCCCAAGCCCCAGACCGTGCAGCAGCTGCCCCTGCAGGTGGTGACCCCGGCCTTCATGATCTCAGAACTGAAGCGGGCCTTCGAAATCGGCTTCCTGCTGTTCGTGCCCTTCCTGGTCATCGACCTGGTGGTGGCCAGCGTGCTGATGAGCATGGGCATGATGATGCTGCCGCCCGTGGTGGTGTCCCTGCCCTTCAAGCTGATCTTCTTCGTCCTGGTGGACGGCTGGCGACTGGTGGCCGGCAGTCTGGTGGAAAGCTTCCATACAGCCACGCGTTAGCGGGCATCTGAACAAGGCGGGTTCTGCGGCCTACGCCGGGGTGACCGATGCTGTAGCCTAGCCCTTGGTCGCCTTGGGGGCGGCGGCGGCGGCCTGGCGGGTGGCGGGGCCAACCGGGGCCGGGGCCTGCCTGAAACGGGTCTTCATCTTGCCGACCCAGCCGGTGAAGGCCTCATTGTCGGCGGTGATCCGGCCGAAGTCCTGGACGCTGAGCTGGCCCTCGGAAATGCCCGACAGGGCAACCTTCATGGCTTCGGGATTGCGCGACTGGTCCACAAAGGGCTGATAGCGGCTGCGCAGGCGGGCCAGGCTGGCGTCATCCCCGGCCAGGCTGTAGGCCACGCCGGCCCGCAGGACCTTGCCCTCATCCTCGGAGGACAGGGCATCGGCGCGCTTGTAGCGGTCGCCCAGGCTCTTTTCGAAATTGAAGCCGGCCTGGGGCCAGTTCTTCTGGCGCCAGAGCATTTCATTGCGCAGGTCCTGGGCCTCGGCCCCGGCGTCCCGCTCCAGCAGTTCCAGCCCGGCGTCGATCCGGTTCAGGTTCATCAGGGCGCGGGCCTCCACCAGACGGCGCTGGGCGTTGAGGCCGGCGGGCAGGATCGTGGTCCGGGAACTGTTGATGGCGTCAAGGGCGGCCTCAGGCTTCTTGTCCATCAGGTAGATGACCGCCAGATCCGTGGACACCTGGGCCTTGGGCACGCCGTCCAGGCGGTTCTCGGCCTGATACTTCAGAAGCTCCGCGGCCTGGTCCAGAAGGTCCACATCCACCAGACGCCGGACCTGCTTGCGCACCATGAGGTCGCCATCCGGGCCGTAGGGTGTCAGTTCCTTGAAGTCCATGAACAGGGCCAGGGCCTGGATGGGCTCGAGCCCGTCAGCCGCGCCGTCCAGGAACAGGGATTTGAAGGCCAGGCTGAGGTCGGCCTGCAATTGCCGGGCGGTGGGCAGGTCGGGCAAGCGGTTGCCGGCGGACCGCAGGGCCTCGAGCGCCTCGCGATAACGCCCCTGGTTCAGATAGAGCTGACCAAGGGCGCGGATGGATTCAAGCTCGGTGGCGTCGCCCCGCCAGCGATACCTCAGACCGTCGAAAACCTCCGCTGCCTGGACAGGAGTGATCTTGCCCATATCCATGCGGATCTGAGTGGCCCGCAGCAGGGCGGGCGCCGACAGGGACTCGGTGGGCGCGCCGGTGATGGCGGCATAGATCCTCAGGGCGCGATCTGGATGCCCCGACATCTCGACATACCGCGCCTCGACCAGGCGGGTAGCCAGTTCTTCCAGGGGTTCGGTCTTGTCGCTTAGGGCCAGTCGGACGGACCGGCCAGCGGCCTCGACGTCGCCAAGCTCAAGGGCCGCCTGGGCGTCGGATCGCGCGAACCGCGCCTTCCACTTGGGAGAGAATTCGGCGAAGGCGTCGGCGCCGGCTGCGAACTGGCTGCGGACATCATTCCACTGGGCCAGCTGGGCGGCGGCATAGGCGCGCCACAGGGCCGCCGACGGATCGTCGGACAGGATCGGCACGCCCAGATCGACCTGGGCCTCCTTGTAGCGGCGGGCCATGATCTTGGCGATGCCCCGCAGGGCCCGGAACTCGGCGTCGTCGGAGATCGAGGCATTGGCCCGGGCCGCGTCGTTGAGAACGCCAATCGCCTCATAGGAAAGCTCGTTGCCGATCAGGAACCGCGCCAGGGCGTAACGGGCCGCTGTCGGCGCATCCTTGCCCTTCTGTGTCTCCACCATGGCGGCGTTCAGCAGGGCGTTGTACCGGGGCATGAAGCCTTCAGGCCCGGTGCGGGACCAGTCGGGATCAATCAGGCCCGGGCGGCTGGCGGCCTCCGGTGGACCAAGGGAGGATAGCGCCTTCTCCGGCTCGTCCGAAGCCTTGGCCGAGATCGGCGACAGGACAAGTCCTTCCTGACGCCCGATGTGCACAAGGTCGCCTTCGTGGGTGACCGAGAGATCCTCCACATAGGATTCCATGGCCAGGCCCTGGACCGAGGGCAGGACGGCCATCTGGACATACTCGTGGCGCGCCGCCACGCCCTTGGACGGACCAAGGGCGGTCACGACAGAGAGCTCGTCCCCGACTACGGGGTCCGACACCTTCACCGACCGGGTCGCTCCGGCCAGGGCTGCCTTCAGGGATGCGGGGCCGCCAATGTCGTCGCGGACAATGCGCACCTGATTGCCGGCCGCCTGGGGGCCCGATCCCAGGCCTATGGTCCAGGTGGATCCCAATGCGCTGGCATAGAAAGGGGTCGCAGGCGATGTGGTGATGCGCACCGCAGAATAGTCAGGGCCCTTGAAGGCCTGGACATTGGAAAACTGTTTCAGCCCCCGAGGCGCCCGGGACACGTCGATATTGGCGGGCGCATCGAACACCACCCAGATGGAAGCCCCCCTGCGGAAGACCGCCGCGCCATTGGGATTGGCCCACGGGAAGGTCAGTTCGACCTGGCCGTGCTGCAGCTTGGCGTTCATCTGGACCACCCCGCCAGGCGGAACAGGGTCGGCCCGCGGGGCCATGGTCTCGGGGACATCCTCGATCCGGGCGACCTGATCGGGTTCTGGTTTCGGCGCCGGGGTCGGCTCGACCTCGGCCTTCTGGAAGAGATTGACGAAGGTGGCGCCGTCGGCGTTTCCGACCTTGGCGTCAGCGTCGTCCGTCAGGGTTATGACCAGCTCGAGCACGCCCGCCGCATGTCTGGCTTCAGCGCTCTTGACCCAGGGCGGTGGGCTGATCCGCAGGCGGGTCAGATCGGGATTGGCGTCCCGATTGAACTTGAGGACCAGCTTCTGGCCCTCCCGGGTGACCTTGGCCTGGGCGCCGCCGGCCCAGTGGAATTCGATGCGGGTGAAGTCCTTGGCCAGACCCACATGGACATTCAGCGCGCCCCGGGGCGTCGGCCGCGCAACCGGCGCCACCGCCCCGACCGGGGCGGCGATGGCGGCGATGGTGATCGCCGCGACGCTGGAATGGAGGGCGCGCCTGAGCTTCATGGCCTAGTTGGGATTGGCCGCTGCAGGCGGAAGGGATGGCGGTTCCGGCGCCGGCTTGGGCTCAGCCGGAGGCTTCGGCTTGGGCTTCGGCTTGGGTTTAGGCTTCGGCTTGGGCTTTGGCTTTTCCGCAGGCTGGGTCGGATCGGGAGAGGCCGCAGCCGGGTCAGGACCTGCCTTGGCGCCAGCCTCGGTCGCCGCAGGCTTGGCGGCGGGGGCGGCAGGGGCTGCCGCCGCCGCAGGGACACCGGCCTTGTCCGCCCCGGCCGCTGCAATGGCGCGGGTGGCGGCGAACCTGCGGGCCAGGGCTTCGGTCAGTTTCTTGGCTTCGGCCGGAGGCATCTGGGCGAGAACCGCAGAAAGAGACTTTTCCTTCATCTTGGCGGCGATCGGCAGACGCACGGCGTCGTCCAGAATGACCATGCGCGGCGCAGCGTCCTTGGGCTTCATGCTCTCGAACACCTTGACCATGCGGTCAATTTCCGCCTGCTCCTTGGCGTCGGCCTGCCCCATCAGGCCCTTGATTTCGGACTTTACAGCGGCGAGCGCCTTGAGCTTGGCGTCGACCTTGGCTTCAGCGGCCGCCATGAGGGCCAGCTGGACCGAGAGGTCGGTCTCGCGCTTGTCCAGCTGCCCCCGCCGGGCGCCCAGGCTCTGCATGACCTGCAGTTCCGCCGGAGACAGGCCGGCGGCCTTGGCCAGCTCTGCGGCTGTGGGCGCGCAGATCTTGGCGGGCTTGGCGCCTGCCGGGGCGTTCGCAGCATCTTCACCGGCCTCTGTGGCCGAAGGCGCAGCCTCGCCACCTTCCACCGGCGGGTCGGCGGGGCCAAGCTCGTGCTCATCGCTCGCCTTGGCCTCGGGCTTTTCGCCCTTGTCTGCCGGCTTTTCAGCCGCCTTGGGCTTGGCGGCGGTTTCCGCAAACGCCCGGGCGCCGGACATCAGATCCGGCAGGGTCTCAGCCCCGGAAATGGCATTGACGGCCAGGACTCCGGCCGCCGCAACACCGATCAGGGGAAGTATGCGTGGAATTCTGTTCATCGACGCCCCGCCGCGGTCTTGCGCAGGACCAGATCCCCAGCCTCATCATCCCCGCCGAACAGTTCGTCCTCATAGCCGGGACGCTGGCGGGATGGCTTGGCTGACAACCTTGCCTCGGGCTCTGGCGCCATGCGCTGGCGGGGCTCGCGGGCCGCCGACAGCAGGGAGCCCAGCCGGTGGGCGACGCGCTCCACATCGGCCTCGGACACCGGGCGTTCCTGATCGTCTCCATGGCTGCGGCGAGGCATGGGAACCACCTCGCCCCGGGCGCGGGGTTCAGGCGCCCGCTCTACCTGCCGCTCCAGCTTTGCGGCCAGGGCGCGGGCCTTTTCGATCCGGTCGGACAGCAGGTCCACAGCCTCGTCCGTCGCTTCGCGCAGGGCGGCGAGGCCGCGCTCGGCCCGCAGGCCGGCGGTGTCCAGTTCGGCCACAGCCCGGGCGAAGCCCTCATGGCTCTGGCGCAGGGCGTTGAGGCGGCGGTTCAGGCGAAAACCCATCCAGAGGGCGACCAGCAGCAGGCCGGACAACAGGGCGTTCAGGCCGATGGCGACGAGACTCATGAGGACCTCTGAAGTTCGGATCGGGCGTTGGGAGACAGGGGAGCCTCCACCCGGACAGCGATGTGATGATTGCGGCGACCCATGCGGCCATAGGTCAGCGGGATGGTGCCGGCGCGCAGCTGGACCATGCTGTCAGGGGTGGCGTTGAGCATCAGGGTCTCGCCGACCTTGAGGTCGAGGACCCGCTTGAGGCTGATCTGCTGCTCATCGAGCACGGCGCGCACGTCCATCTGGGTGGTCCAGATCTCGGTGGCGAGGTGGCCTTCCCAGATATTGTCGCGACCGAACTTCTCACCCATGAACTGCTGGAGCAGCATCTTCCGGATGGGCTCGAGGGTGGCGTAGGGCAGCAGGAGCTCGATACGGCCGCCGCGGTCTTCC
Source organism: Alphaproteobacteria bacterium PA2 (assembly GCA_002256425.1). NCBI lineage: Bacteria > Pseudomonadati > Pseudomonadota > Alphaproteobacteria > Alphaproteobacteria bacterium PA2. The sequence goes on from NKIZ01000001.1 coordinate 2,707,934, forward strand.
ATGTCGATGCGCAGCTTGACCAGAATGGCCGCATTGGCCGGACGGGCGATGGCGGCAAAACGGGGATTGGTCTCGAGGCGGTCCAGGGTGAAGGTCACCGGGGTCAGGGGCTCGAAGGCTTCAGCGGCATCGGCCAGCACGACCTCGACCATGCGCTGGACCAGAACCCGCTCGATGGTGGTGTAGGGACGGCCTTCGATCCGCATGGCCGCCGTACCGCGACGCCCGCCCAGCAGGACGTCGACGATGGAATAGATCAGGTTGGAGTCCACGGTCAGCAGACCGTAGTTCTCCAGCTCCTCGGCCTTGAACACCGACAGGATGGCCGGCAGGGGGATGGAGTTCAGATAGTCGCCAAACCGGATGGACGAGATGTTGTCCAGGCTGACTTCGACATTGTCGCTGGTGAAGTTCCGCAGGGAGGTCGTCATGTGCCGCACCAGGCGGTCAAAGACGATTTCGAGCATCGGCAGACGCTCGTAGGACACCAGGGCCGAATTGATGATCGACCGGATGCCTGACCGTTCAGACGAGTCCTCGTCAGAGAGGTCAAAACCCAGAAGACTGTCGATCTCATCCTGGTTGAGGATGCGCTCGGCGCCCACCAGGGTCTCGGCCATGTTGTCGGCGCCCCAACCGGGGGTGTCAGCAGCGGCGCCGTCGGCGGGAGGATCTGTTTCGTCAGCCATAGGGGGCGTGCAACCGGGCCATTTGGCCTAGTTGATCAGCATCTCCTCGATCAGTACGGCGTTCACCTTTGCGGGGGCGATCACCAGGTTCACCCGGCGAAGTATCTCGGTTCTAAGTTGATAAGATCCTTGCGAACCCTGAAGATCTTCGGGGCGCAGCTCGCGCAGGAAGGTCTGGAACATGTCCTGCATGCGCGGCATGGCCGGCTCCAGGGCATCAGCCGTTTCCTCGTCCGGAACCTCAAGGGTCAGCTTGAGCTTGAGGAAGGTGGGACGGCCATCGGCCGTCTGCATGTTGACGACGATGTTCGGCAGGGTGGCGAACATGACGCCCTCAGGGCCTTCCTTGACCGTGACGAGCGGCTTTTCGTCCTTGCCCTCGCCTTCCTTCTTCTTGCCGTGCTCTTCCTTCTTGCCCTTTTCCTTTTCCTTCCCGGCCTCCCCATGGCCAGCCTCGCCATGAGCTTCAGGCTTGGGCTTGAGGAGGAAGAAGGCCGCCGCGCCGCCGCCAAGGGCCAGGACCAGCACGACAGCTGCGATGATGATGATCATCATCGGGGGCTTTTTCTTGCCGCCGCCTTCGCCTTCTTCGCCTTCCGGGACTTCGTCCTCGGACTCTTTGGCGTCTTTCTTGCTGGACACGCGCGCGTTTCCTTAGACTCTGGTCTCCCATTCATGCGTTGAACTTGGTTAATGATCGGTTTTTTTCCGGGTTCTGCTCAGCGGAAACATGCCGGGCAAAAATCGCCGACCGTCAAAAATTAACCATTCTAATCACTGATTTCATTACTGTTTTCAGGTGGCCCAATCCTTGCAGGCTCTCACGTGCTCACCCCTGAGCAGGATGCGGGTCGGATTTGAATGGATAACGCCCTCTATGTTGGCCTGTCGCGGCAGATGACCCTGCGTCGCGAGCTCGACATCGTGGCCAACAACATCGCCAACGCCGACACCACCGGATTCAAGGTCGAGAGCCTGCTGGTGAAGACGGCGCCGAGCGCGCCTGCACGCACCCAGGATGGCCCCAAGCCGGTGAAGTTCGCCCTGGATGTCGGCGTCGCCCGGGACTTCACGCCCGCCGCCCTGCACGCCACCTCGGCGGCCCTTGACCTGGGCATTGACGGACCGGGCTTCTTCAAGATTTCAACGACAGGTGGCGAACGCTACACCCGCAATGGCCACTTCCGGATGGACGACACCGGAAAGCTGGTGAACCAGGCCGGTCAGGCCGTCCTGGATGAAGGTGGCGGCGAAATCACCCTCGACCCCCAGAAGGGCGCGGTTTCCATCGCGACTGACGGCACGATCAGCCAGGGCGAGGAACGGGTCGGCAAGGTCGCGGTGGTCAAGTTCGACAGCCTGTCCGCCCTGGATAAGTCCGGGGACAATCTCTACCGCAACCTGTCCAACCAGCAGCCCCAGCCCCTGACCACCGCCGTGGTGCGTCAGTCCATGCTGGAGAACTCCAACGTCAATTCCATCGCCGAGATCACCCGGATGATCGAGGTCACCCGCGCCTATGAGTCCATGGCCAAGATGATGGACTCCACAGCTGAACTCTCCCGTCGCTCGGTCGAGCGAATGGGCCGCGTACAATAGGGAAATCTAGGTAATGCAAGCGCTTAGAACCGCCGCGACGGGCATGTCAGCCCAGCAGATGAATGTTGAAGTCATCTCCAACAACATCGCCAACATGAACACCATCGGGTTCAAGCGGCAGCGGGCCGAGTTCCAGGACCTGCTCTACCAGACCCTTGAGCGGGCCGGCGCCCAGTCCTCCGACCAGGGCACCATTGTTCCCACCGGCATCCAGATCGGCGCCGGCGTGAAGACCGGATCGACCTACCGCATCACCGAACAGGGCGCCCTGACCCAGACCGGCAACAAGCTGGATGTCGCCATCCAGGGCCGCGGCTATCTGCAGGTTCTGATGCCGTCCGGCGAGATCGGATACTCCCGGGCCGGCAACCTGTCGGTCAATGACCAGGGCCAGCTGGTGACCAAGGACGGCTATCAGGTCCAGCCCGCCGTGACCCTGCCCTCCGACGCCCTGGACGTCAGCATTTCAAAGTCCGGCCAGATCCAGGTGACCCAGGCCGGGCAGACCGCCCCCAGCATCATCGGCAATCTGGAGTTGGCGACCTTCCTCAATGAAGGCGGCCTCGATCCCATCGGCGACAACATGTTCATGCAGAGTGGCGCGTCAGGCGCGCCGACCACCGGCATTCCCGGCACGGCGGGGATCGGCACCCTGCTTCAGGGCTATACCGAGGCTTCCAACGTCGACGCCGTGAGCGAAATCACCGCCCTGATCGTCGCCCAGCGCGCCTATGAGATGAATTCCAAGGTCATCACCTCGGCCGACCAGATGCTGGCCGCTGCGAACCAGCTGAAGAGCTAGGATCATGCGCCGCATCATCATCGCCCTCACCCTGGCCCTGACCGCCGCCCCGGCCCTGGCCGGCCAGACGGTCAATCTGAAGCCCCAGGTGTTCGACGCAGATGGCGTCATCACCCTGGACGACGTCTTCGACAATGCGGGTTCGGCCGGACGGGTGGTCGTGGCCCTCCGCCAGGGCCAGACCGCAGTGCTGGACGCAGCCCTGGTCCAATCCCTGGCCCGGCGAAACGGCCTGGACTGGGCCAATCAGAACGGCCTGCGCCGGATCATTGTCGGCGGCCAGGTCGTGTCCGCCCAGAGAGCCAATATCGATGTCCTGACCTATGCCCGCAACCTGTCGGCCGGCGAGATCGTCCAGCCCCAGGACCTGCTGTGGGCCAAGGTCGCCGCCGCCCCCAGCGACGCCGCCTCCGACGCCGACCAGCTGATCGGCATGGTGGCCAAGCGTCCCCTGCGGATGGGCGCGGCCGCCGCGCGCCACGATGTCTCGGCCCAGGTGGTCATCAAGCCAGGCGACCTGGTCACCGTCACCTTCGAGGCCGAGGGGATCAGCCTGTCCCTGCAGGCCAAGTCCATCGGCGCCGCCGCGATAGGCGAAGCCGTCGATATCCAGAACATCTCGTCCAAGAAGATCATCCAGGCGGTCGCCACCGGCCCGGGCCAGGCCGCCATCGGCGCCCAGGCCGACCAAGTCCGCGCCGCCGCCCGCACCCAGATCGCACTCCGTTAGTGAAGGTTCACCTGATGCGTTTTCCCCTGCTCGCCCTCATCGCCCTGGCCCCCCTCGCCGCCTGCTCCACGGTCACCGACGTGGTGCGCGGTCCGGAAATGGCGCCGGTGGGCTATCCCTCGGCCCTGGTCCCACGCGACCAGATGGTGCTGGCTTCAGCCGCCGAGCGGGCCAGTCAGCCGGCCTCGGCGAATTCCCTGTGGCGCAGCGGCGCGCGGGCCTTCTTCATAGATCAGCGCGCGGCGAAGGTCGGCGACATCCTGACCGTCCAGATCGATATCGACGACAGCGCCAAGACCTCGAACTCCTCGACCGCGACCCGGAAGTCCAACATGTCCGCCGGAGTGCCGCACCTTCTGGGCCTGGAATCCAGCCTCGGGAAAATCCTGCCGGGCGGCTTTGACGCGTCCAACGCCCTGGAAACCACCTCGACCTCGACCAATGCCGGGGCCGGCAGCGTCAACCGGTCTGAAAAGATCTCCCTGACCATCGCTGCGGTCGTGTCGGCGGTCCTGCCCAACGGCAATCTGGTCATCCAGGGCACGCAGGAAGTGCGCACCAACGCCGAGCTGCGGCAGCTGACCGTGGCGGGCATTGTCCGGCCTGAGGACATTTCCTCGGCCAATACGGTCAAGCACACCCAGATCGCCGAGGCCCGGATCAGCTATGGCGGCCGCGGTGACATTTCGGTGGCCCAGCGCACGCCGGCCGGCATCGCCCTGACCCAGAAGTTCAGCCCCTTCTAGCACCCGTATTGCAGTGCTAGCCTTCCGGGCATGATCGCAACCCTGCCCTTCATCCTGTTCGCCCAGGTCGCCAGCCAGACGGCGGCGCCCGGGGCCTGGACCCTGGAGACTCCCAAGGCCGCCCCGGCCATCTTCACCTATGCCAGGGACGGGGCGCAGCTGGTCCAGATGACCTGCCAGCCCGACAGCGGTCAGATCCTGTTCAGGGTGGCCGTGAGGAAGCGGCTTGCAGCGCGAAAATCAGGGACGATCTGGACAAACGCCCTGGGCATGCCCGCGCCCTGGCCCGCCAGTGTGACCCTGACCTCTGCAGACACAGCCAGCACCCTGAGGGGCGCCCTGGACGCCGAGACACAGACAGGGGCGTCCATCGCCCTGGCCGAGGCCTCGACCCAGGCGCCATTCCTCAGGAACTTCGGAAAAACCGGCGCCATGACCTTCACGGTCATGGGTGAAACCATCGGGCCGGATCCTGCCAAATCTGGAGATGCCCGGAAGTTCCTCCGGGCGTGCGGCTAGGCTCGCAGGCCTGCCGCCGAGACATTGTCGACACCCAGGGCTGACAGGGCGCCACGGGCGATCCCTTCGGCGTCCAGACCCGCCTGGGCGTACTGGAGCTCGGGCTTGTCGTGATCCTGGAAGATATCGGGCAGGGTCAGGGTGCGGATCTTCAAGCCCCGATCCAGGGCGCCATGTTCCGCCAGGGCCTGAAGCACGAAGGCGCCAAAGCCGCCCATGGAGCCTTCTTCCACGGTGATCAGGGCCTCGTGTTCCCGGGCCAGGCGCAGGATCAGATCGATATCCAGGGGCTTTGCGAAGCGGGCGTCGGCGACCGTCGTTGAAAAGCCCCGGGCCGCCAGCAGGTCTGCGGCCTTGAGGCTCTCGGCCAGGCGGGTGCCGAAGGACAGTATGGCGACCGCCGTGCCTTCGCGGACAATGCGACCCTTGCCGATTTCCAGGGCCTGTCCGATTTCGGGCAGGGCGACGCCAACACCCTCGCCCCGCGGGTAGCGGAAAGCGGACGGGCGGTCGTCAATGGCCACGGCGGTGGCGACCATGTGGGCCAGTTCGGCCTCGTCGGCGGCGGCCATCAGCACCATGCCTGGCAGGGCGCCCATATAGCCGATGTCAAAGGATCCAGCATGGGTGGCGCCGTCAGCTCCCACCAGTCCGGCCCGGTCCATAGCGAAACGGACGGGCAGCTTCTGGATGGCGACATCGTGCACCACCTGGTCATAGCCGCGCTGCAGGAAGGTCGAATAGATGGCCGCAAAGGGCTTCATGCCATCTGCAGCCAGGCCGGCCGCAAAGGTCACGGCGTGCTGTTCCGCAATGCCGACATCGAAGGTGCGGTCCGGGAAGGCGGCGCCGAACAGATCCAGGCCCGTGCCGGAGGGCATGGCGGCGGTGACGGCGACGATCTTGGGGTCGCGCTCGGCCTGACGGATCAGTTCCTGGGCGAAGACCTTGGTGTACTGCGGCGCCGCGGCCTGACCCTTGGCCTGCTGGCCGGTGACCACATCGAACTTGGCGACGGCGTGCAGCTTGTCAGCGGCGGCCTCCGCCGGCTGATAGCCCTTGCCCTTCTGGGTGACCACATGAACAAGCACCGGCTTGTCCTTGATATCACGGACATTTTTGAGAATCGCCACAAGGGCGTCCATGTCGTGGCCGTCGATTGGCCCGACATAATAGAATCCGAGCTCTTCGAAGAAGGTGCCGCCGGTGACCATGCCCCGGGCGAATTCCTCGGCCTTGCGGGCGGCCTCCATCAGGGGCTTGGGCAGGGCGCCGGCCATGGAGCGGCCGATCTTGCGGATCTGACGATAGCCGCCGCCGGAAACCAGGCGCGCCATATAGGCGCTCATCCCGCCGACGGGCGGGGCGATGGACATGTCGTTGTCGTTGAGGATGACGGTCAGCTGGCCGGTGGTTTCGGCCGCATTGTTCATGGCCTCATAGGCCATGCCCGAACTCATGGAGCCGTCGCCGATGACAGCGACAACCGAGTTGGCCTTGCCCGCCGCGTCCCGCGCCGCGCAGAAGCCCAGGGCGGCAGAGATGGAAGTGCCGGCATGGGCCGCGCCAAAGGGGTCGTATTCGCTTTCCGCCCGGCGGGTGAAGCCGGACAGGCCGCCGCCCTGGCGCAGGGTCCGGATTCGGTCGCGGCGACCGGTGAGGATCTTGTGAGGATAGGCCTGGTGGCCGACGTCCCAGATCAGGATGTCGTCGGGGGTCTCATAGACATGATGCAGGGCGACGGTCAGCTCGACCACGCCCAGGCCCGCGCCAAGGTGCCCACCGGTCTGCGAGACCGCATCAATGGTCTCGGCCCGCAACTCATCGGCCAGCTGGCGCAGTTGCGGAACCGTGAGGCCGCGGGTGTCCGCCGGCAGGGAGACCGTATCAAGCAAGGGCGTGTGAGGAGGCATGATCTAAGCGGACTGGGAGAACGAAGACGTCAGTGGGAGCGATCTAGCACGAAATCGACACTGTTCCTCAGGAAATCCGCGCGTCGGCCAAAGGGTTCGAGATGGGCCTTTGTCTGGTCGATCAGCAGGTTCAGCCTCTGCCGCGCATCACCTACCCCGAGCAGGGTGACATAGTTTGCCTTGCCCTTTTCGGCGTCCTTGCCGGCCTTCTTGCCCAGAGCCGCGCCGTCGCCCTCGGCGTCCAGCAGGTCATCAACGATCTGGTAGGCCAGACCCAGGTCCTGGGCGAATCCCATCAGGGCGTGATGCTCTGCACCGCTGGCGTGAGCCATGATCATCGGAAGTTCGAAGGAGACCGCGATCAGGGCGCCGGTCTTCAGTCTCTGCATGCGGGCCACCGCGCCCAGATCGTCGCGCACCCCCAGCAGGTCGATCATCTGACCGCCGCACATGCCCCGCGCCCCGGCTGCGACGGCCAGCTTCAGCACCATGTCAGCCCGGACCCGGCCATCGGGATGGGTCTCCTGGTCGGCGAGAATTTCGAAGGCCACGGCCTGCAGGCTGTCGCCCACCAGAATGGCGGTCGCCTCGTCAAAGGCCTTGTGCACAGTGGGCTGGCCATGCCGGACATCATCGTCATCCATGGCCGGCAGGTCGTCATGAACCAGACTGTAGGCGTGGACGCATTCCACGGCGCAGGCGGCGCGCAGGACCGACTTGGGATCCAGATCAAACAGACGGCCGGTCTCTATGGCGAAGAAGGGCCGCAGTCGCTTGCCGCCGCCCAGGGCCGCATAGCGCATGGCCTCGGTCAGCCGGGCTTCGGGACCTTCGGCCCGGGGCAGCAACTCATCCAGGGCGACCGTGACCAGATCAGCGGTTTCGGCGATCCGCCGCGCAACCTCTTCGGTCATCAATTGAACTCGGCGGGCTCTGCACCGGCGCCGCCGCCGGCCCCGACCACGATCTTCTCCACACGCAGACGCGCGGCCTCGAGCCTCTGCTCGCAGTGGGACTTCAGCCGCGCGCCGCGCTCGTAGAGTTCAATGGAAGCCTCAAGGGGCGCCTGACCCGACTCTAGCTGACCGACAATCCGTTCCAGCTCGGCCAGGGCCTGCTCAAAGGTCAGGCCGTCAATATCCGAAGCGTCCGCCATCGTTGTCCCCTTGGTTCGCTGAGCAAACTAGTGAGACGACTTCACGCCCGCAACGGCGTATCGCCCTCCGTCTCAAGACAATTGCAGGGCCCGGAGGTGGGCGGTCGCCGAGGTTCCCAGGGCGTTGAGGCCATAGCCCCCTTCAAGGGAGCTGACGATCCGGCCCTTGCTGTGCTTTCGCGCCACGGTCGCTATGGCCCGGGTCGCCCATTCGAAATCTTCGGCCTGGAGATTCTGCGCCGCATCGCCCACCGGATCGCCGGCATGGGCGTCAAACCCTGCCGAGATCAGGATCAGATCCGGGGCAAAGGCGTCCAGGCGGGGCATGAGGCTCTCAAAGGCCTTGCGCCAGACTGCAGCGGGCGCGTTGGGCGGGGCGACGGCATTGCAGATATTGGCGGCTGAAACTTCATCCGGATGACCGGTGCCGGGCCACATCGGCCATTGCTGGACCGAGGCGAGGAACAGGTTGTCGGCGCCGGCGAAGGCCGCCTGGGTGCCGTTGCCGTGATGGACGTCGAAGTCCACCACCGCCACCTTCCCAAGACCTGCCGCCTGCGCCGCCCGGGCGGCGACCGCGACATTTGAGAAGATGCAGAACCCCATGGGCTTGTGAGGCTCTGCGTGATGGCCCGGCGGCCGCACGGCGCAGAAGGCCCGATCCCCCTGCCCCGCCGCGACATCGCGTACTGCCTGGACGACTGCCCCGGCTGCCCGGCGCGCGGCGGCGAGACTGCCGGCCGACATGTAGGTGTCTTCGTCCAGCATGAGCCGCCCCTGCTGAGGCGCTGATCCGAATATGGCGTCCACATAGTCGCCAAGATGCACAGTGGCGAGGTCTTCCCGGGTCACCAGCGGCGCCTCCCGGCGATCAAGCCGCAGGTCGCTTGCGTCTTGCAGGGCGTCCAGAACTGCTGTCAGTCTCTCGGAGCGCTCGACATGTCCCGGCCCAGGACTATGGCCTAACATATCGGCGTGGGTGTAGAGCCCGACCGTCATATTGATTCCATCTAGAGTGGCGCTGATCTCGTCTATGGCTGCATTAAGCATTCGCAAAGCACAAGTGGCCGATGCCGCCGCCCTGGCTGAAATTGGCGCAAAAACATTCGTCGAGACCTTCGGACACCTCTATCCGGAGCCTGATCTGAACGAATATCTGGCCCAGGCCTATGACATTGGCGAGACACGGGCCGGGCTCGAACATCCCCAGAAAGCTTCCTGGCTTGTTGAAGACGAGGGCGAGGTCGTCGGGTTCGCAACTGCTGGTTTGAGCGATTTGCCGCACCCCGACATCGGACCCAGGTCCTATGAACTCAAGCGGTTCTACCTGCTCAAGGCACGACAGAACGGCGGGATTGGCTCGACCCTGTTCCATGAGGTTATGGACTGGATGCTGGCTCAGGATCCCAGGGATCTGTGGATCGGGGTCTGGTCAGAAAACACCGGGGCCCAGCGGTTCTATGAACGCCATGGCTTCGAGCGGGTGGGCGAATACGGCTTCAAGGTGGGCTCAACAGTCGACCACGAATTCATCCTGCGGAAGACCCTGGTCCCGGCGCACTGATTCCTGCGCCTTCTAGGCTGGACAGACCGGCCTTCGGTCTTCATCTTGCCAGATCAAACAGTTGTTCGTCCCTAGAGGGGAACCCCCGATGTTCATGCGTTTCTTCACCGAGCTGCGCGACGCCAAGGTCCCGGTGTCGCTCAAGGAATACCTGATGCTCATGGAAGCCCTGGACAAGTCGGTCATCGACCGGTCGGTGGAGGACTTCTACTTCCTGTCCCGGGCCGCCCTGGTGAAGGACGAAAAAAACCTGGACCGTTTCGATCAGGTCTTCGGCCATGTGTTCAAGGGGCTGGACAAGGTCGAAGGTCTTGGCGTCGCCGACATTCCGGCTGAATGGCTCAAGCGCATTTCCGACCAGTTCCTCACCGAAGAGGAAAAGGCGCAGATCGAGGCCATGGGCGGCTTCGACAAGCTGATGGAAGCCCTGGCTGAGCGCATGCGCCAGCAGAAGGAAGAAGAAGGCGACGGCGACGGCAAGGGCAAGGGCAAGAACGGTCGTGGAGACCCCCCTGGCGACTCACCCTTCGGCGCCAATGGCTATCATCCCGAGGGCGTGCGGATCGGCCAGGACAAGGGCCGTCACGGAAAGGCCATCAAGGTCTGGGACAAGCGCGAGTACAAGAACCTCGACGACTCCGTCGAGCTTGGCACCCGCAACATCAAGGTCGCCCTTCGCCGCCTGCGCAAGTGGACCCGGGATGGCTCGGCTGAAGAGCTGGACCTGGACGGCACGATCCAGGGCACGGCCGAGAAGGGCTATCTGGACATCCAGCTGCGCCCGGAACGGCGCAACAAGATCAGCGTCCTGATCTTCTTCGACATTGGCGGGTCCATGGACAGCCATATCAAGATCTGTGAGGAGCTGTTCTCGGCCGCCCGGACCGAGTTCAAGAACATGGAGTTCTACTACTTCCACAACTGCCTCTATGAGAGCGTCTGGAAGGACAACCGCCGCCGGCACGCCGAAAAGCTGTCGACCTTCGACGTGCTCCACAAGTTCTCCAAGGACTACAAGGTCATCTTCGTCGGCGACGCGACCATGAGCCCCTATGAGATCACCTATCCGGGCGGCTCGGTGGAGCACTGGAACGAGGAAGCCGGGGCTGTCTGGCTGGACCGGGTCTGCCAGACCTTTGACGATGTGGTCTGGCTCAATCCTACGGCCGAGCGCCACTGGGACTACACCCCGTCCATCGAGGTCATGCGGCAGCTGGTGGGCGACCGTATGTTCCCCCTGACCATCGAAGGCCTGGAAAAGGCCATGAAGGAGCTGGCTCGCTGATCCCTGGGGTCAAGCTCGTCAGACGCCTGAAGGATTCGCCGAAGTGACGGACATCCCCGCACCGCATGACGCCGGAGACACCGGCGAAGCTGCGACCAAGGCGGCGGTTTTCAACGCAGCGGAGCGCCTGTTCGCCCTGCGCGGCTTCCAGAACGTGTCGGTGCGGGACATCACGTCGGAGGCAGGGGTCAATCTGGCCTCTGTGAACTATCACTTCGGGTCCAAGGACGCCCTGCTGTTCGAGATCTTCCGGCGGCGCACGGCCGAGCTCAACCGCGAGCGGGCCCGCATGCTGCACGAGGCTTCGGACAAGCATCAGGGCAAGCCGCCGGTCCGCGCCATTCTCGAGGCCCTGTTCGCGCCTCCCCTGCGCTGGGCCGCACCCTCCCTTGACCGGCGCATCTCTGTCCAGTTCATCATCCGCGCCCGCTCCGAAGGCACCGAGGAAATGCGTGATGTCCTGGTCAAGGATGTCAGCCATCTGGCCCGGTTCGCCGACGCCCTGATCATCGCCCGCCCGGACCTGCCCCGTGAGACCATTTTCTGGCGGCTGCACTTCTGTCTGGGCATGATCCACAACAACCGCTTCGCCGAATTCGATCGCCTGCACGTCCTGTCTGACGGCGCGACCCGTGAGGGCGATATCGAAGGCCTGCTCCAGCGCATGCTGGACTTCGCCGAAGCCGGGTTCCTGGCCTGACCCGCGACCTCTCCAGCCTTCTGACCAAGGCCTACGCCTTCAGGTTCCTGGACGCCTTCCTTCTGGTCTATCCGGTCTATGGCGTCATGTTCGTGGCCCACGGCCTGACCCCTGTCCAGGTCGCCTCGACCCTGATCGCCTGGTCCATCACCGGCATTGTCCTGCAGATACCCGCTGGCGCAGCGGCGGATCGCTGGTCCCGCCGCGCCGTCCTTGCGGTAGGCCAGGCCGTGCGGGCTGCAGGCTTTCTGGTCTGGGTGATCTGGCCGACCTATCCCGGATTTCTCATCGGCATGATCGGCTGGGGGGTGAAGAGCGCCCTGACCAGCGGCATATTCGAAGCCCTGCTCTATGACGAACTGGCGGCCATGGACCGGCGGGAGTCCTATGCCCAGCTGGTAGGACGAACGGCGGCCGTGTCCTATGTGGCGGTGCTAGCCGCCTCCATCGGCGCTTTCCTCAGCGTTTCCCTGGGCTATCCGGTGGTGATCCTGGCCAGCGCAGCGGCCTCCGGCGCAGCGGCCCTGGCCGCCATGTCCCTGCCCCACGCCAGGGCGGCCCTGGCGGTGCACAAGGCCCTGGACCTCACCCAGATCCGGGATGCCGCCGCCTTCGCCTTCACGCACCCCGCCATACCCTGGGTCATAGGGCTGGCCGCGGTGAGCATAGCCTTTGGCGGCGGCCTCGACGGGTTCTGGCCCATCTACGCCTCGGGAACCGGACTGAGCGTCGAGCATGTGGCCATTTTTTCGGGGGTGATCAGTGTCGGCCAGATCATTGCGAACATGACAGCCCACAGGCTGAGGCGCATCCCGGAGGCCGGATTCTATCTCCTGGTGCTCGCCATGGGCGCCCTGCTGATCCTGGCGACCGGCGTCTATCAGCCCTGGACCATCGCCATTGTCGCTTTTGTGCCCGGCCTGTTCAAACTGATCGACGTGAACTTCGACGCCCGGCTTCAGGCCCTGATCCCCTCGGAAACCCGGGCGACCCTCGGCGCCATCAAGACCTTTGTCGGTCAGATCGTCATGACCGGACTTCTGGCCGCCTTCGGGGCCCTGGCCCAGGCCAGGTCATACCGGGTCGCCTTCCTGGCCTGTGGGCTGGCCCTTGCCGGGACCGCAGTGGTCTTCCTGGCGGCAAGGCGCAAAAACGGCGGCCTGGACCCGGCCTAGTTCCAGTGCAGGCTTCCCCTGACCCGGGACTCTGCTAGACCGATCATATTGAACGGGACTAGAATTTTTCAGGGAGAGCCTGCACGCCAGAAATCGTGGCGCGGGCGGAATACATTTGGAAAAAGACAATCTGAGCAGTCCTGCCGGAGTCGCCGTCGAAGACGACTCCATGGCCGCCAAGGAAGAAGCCTATGAGCGCTTCGTCTGGGACAATCTGAAACGCAACTACATCGGCAACTACATCCACGGCATGCTGGGCATGACCGGCTTCCGGCTTGTGAATGCGCCGACCTTCCTGCCCGCCTACCTGCACCTGATCTCAGGATCCAACGCCGTGGTGGGCCTGGCCCTGGGTCTCCAGCAACTGGGCAGCGTCATTTCTCCGGTGTTTGGCGCCACCCAGATCGAGCACCGCACCAAGGTGATGCCGGCCGCCGTCTGGATGGGCGGGCTGGCGCGGGTCCAGATTGTCGGCATGGCCCTGGCCGGCTGGTTCCTGCACGGCCAGCCCCTGATCATCGCCATGATGGCCCTGATGTTCCTGTTTGGCCTGTTCATGGGCACCCAGCGGGTGGTGTTTGGCTTCCTGATGGCCAAGGTCATCCCCCTGAGCCGGCGCGGTCGGCTGCAGGCCTGGCGGAACGCCACAGGATCGCTGATCGCAGCGGCCCTGGCCTATGCAGCGGGCAAGTACATCATCAAGGCAGACCTGTTCGGGAACGGCTATTCCACCACCTTCGCCCTGTCGGCCATTCTGACCTCGCTCGGCCTGTGGGCCCTGCAGGTGCTGATCCGTGAGCCCGAGCCCCCGAACCTGCCAGCCAGGACAGGCTTCAAGGACCGACTGAAGGACTTCCCCCAGCTGATCCTGGGTGACCGGGGTTATGCCTGGTTTCTAGTGATGCAGATGCTGGGCACAGCCGGTCGGGCGGCGACGCCGTTCTACGCCATCTATGTCACCCAGCAGATGACCGCCATGGGCGCCGTCAGCGGCCTGGCCGACACCGGAACCTTTCTGGGCCTTCTGGGTCTGGCCTTCATCGGCGCCGACGCCATTTCGAACCTGGTCTGGGGCTATCTGGGCGACAAGACCGGCTTCAAGCTGGTCCTGACCCTGTCCATGTCGCTTTCCATTGCGTCCACGGTCCTGCTGATGAGCGTCCATGTTCCCTGGGCCTTCTTCCTCGCCTTCTTTGGCCTGGGCGCGTCGCAGTCGGGCTATATGATGGCTGCCCAGACCATGATCCTGGAGTTTGGCAGCCGGGAAGAAATGCCCATGCGCATTGCGATTTCGTCCATGGCCGAGGGGATCATGGCCTCCCTGGGTCCCCTGGCCGCCGGACTGATGGCCGACAAGCTGGGCTATCCCTTCGTGTTCGGAGCCTCCATCGGCTTCCTGGTCACCGGCCTCGGAATCCTGCTGGCCTTCGTCAAGGAGCCGCGGACCGCAAGGCTGGCGACCTAGGAATTGCAGGCGCGCCTGATGGCAGTGGCGCCTCTGGATCCCGGACAAAGCTGAGTATGTCGGCCCAGACCTTCGGGCCCTGCCGGTCCCGGGTCATCAGGTGCCAGCCATCGGCGTAGTAGGCTGAGCGGATGCCGGGGCTCAATCGCCCGGCGGCCGAGAACGCGGCCTCCTTCGGAATGATCTGGTCATTGGCGCCATAGAAATAAATGGCCGGCCCCGGCAGGCGGTCGATCCGCGTCCAGCCGGTCTCCATCAGCTCCACAAGGCCATAGAGCGTATCAGCCCGCGCGCCCCAGACCATCAGGGGGTCTCGCCCCATCCCGATCAGTTCCTCGCGGTTGTCCGTCGGTGAGACCTTGGTGGTGAGCCAGCGGGGCGGCTCCCAGATCTTTGACCCGTCCGAGTGGGCGGCAGCCCAGAGGGCGGCCTTGTAGGGCAAGGGTTGGGTCGACCAGCCCCAGACCGCCGGCGAGAGCAGGACAATGCGGTCTACCGGCAGGGGGCGGTCTGAAGTCGCCGCGGCAATGGTGACAGCGCCGCCCATGCTTTCGCCGGCGACGGCCAGTATGGCGTTTGGATATCTGGCCCGCACAAGGGCCACCAAGGTGCGCAGGTCCTCGACCATCAGGTCCTCGCCGGCCCAGACCCCGCGCCCGGGAGAGCGGCCAAAGCCCCGCTGGTCATAGGCGATGGTGGTCACCCCCTGCCCGGCCCACCAGGGCGCCGCCAGATGGAAGGCGTTGGCATAGTCGTTCATGCCGTGGACTCCAATGATCACCGCCCAGGGCTCGCCCCGGGCTTCCCATGTGGTGAGTCCCAGACGTACGCCGTCAAAGCTGACAAAAGCTCCGGGATCGAGGCGGGGCCCCTGGAAGGTCAGGTCGGGCCGCGCCGCCCGCTGCACCGCAAGTGGGGCGCAGGCGGTGAGGACCATGGACAGGACGGCGGCGAGAAGGCGCTTCATGGATCAAGTAGTGTTCGAACCCTTTGGCGAAGATATGGCGTCACTTCGGCTTCAAACCAGGGGTTTCGCTTCAGCCAGGCGGTATTCCGCCAGGAGGGATGCGGCATTGGAATGACTTGGGGGCCATAGTCCCGCCAGGCGCGGACCGTCTCCGTCATGTTGGCCCTGGCGCGTTCCTTCAGGGCCCAGACCTGGGCATAGCCGCCGACCAGCAGGACAAGTTCCACCCCGGGCAGGGCCGCCAGGAGGCGGCTCCTCCACAGTTCAGCGCACCTTGGCGGCGGCGGATAATCGCCGCCCCTGGGATTGGTCCCGGGGAAACAGAAGGCCATGGCCGCCACCCCGATTTCCGGACGGCCATAGAAGGTCTCGGCGTCAAGGCCCATCCATTGCCGCAAACGATCCCCGGAAGGGTCGGTGAAGGGGACCCCGCTCTCATGCACCCGCCGCCCCGGCGCCTGACCGCAGATCAATATGCGGGTCTGCGGCGCGACCATGACTACGGGTCTGGGCTGGTGAGGCAGGATGTCTGAACAGGCGCGGCAGGAACGGATTTCCTGCAGCAGGATGTCCAGGTCCGATGTCACCTCGCCACGATCGCCTTCTCGGCGGCGATATGGCCCGCGAAGGACGGCCGGGCATGGATCGCCGCCACATAGGCCGCAACCTTGGGATAGACCGCCGGATCCGGCGTCCAGCCCACATGCATCAGGTTCACGAAGGGACTGGCCACGGCGATGTCGGCCAGGGTCAGCCGGTCCTCGACCAGGAAGCCGGAGGCCGGAAGGACCGATTCCAGATAGGCCACAGCGGCCGGCAGGAGATTGGCCTCGGCGTGGGCGGCGGCGGCCTCATCGCCGGGCTTGCCCATGAATTTCGGCATGACCAGACGGTTGAAGAACATGGGACCTGCGGCGCCCACCAGAATGGTGTCGGCGTATTCATCGAACCAGATCGATTTCGCCCGGGCCCTGGCCTCGGTCGGGATGAGATTGGGCTCTGCCTTGAGGGCCTCCAGATAGGCGACGATGGCTGAGGAGTCCGCCAGGGTGAAGTCGCCATCCTCGAGGGCCGGGATCTTGCCGAAGGGACTGGCCGCCTTGAAGGCTGGCGAGCCGCCGCCCATACCCCCAGGCGCGCTCTCGACGGCTATTCCCTTCTCGGCGGCAAAGGCCAGGGACTTGCGGACAAACGGCGACATGGACGAGCCATAGATGATCATTCTTCAGGTCCTTCAGGCGTGGGCGCGGCGAACTTCGGATCGCCGTCCAGGGGCATGCGCAGGCGATAGACACCCTTGAAGTTCTCAGGGTCGGCGGGCTTGCCGTGGCGGGTCACGACGATCTTGCCCTGGCGGGCCAGGCCCCGGGCAGTGGCGCGGACATGGCCGGTCAGCCTCTGCCAGCGCTCGGGACTGGCGGCCCGGGCAACTTCTTCGGACGATGCGGACTTTCCGGGGGCCAGCTTGCTGAGCACCTCCAGGATCACCGCTTCCATATCGACGGTCATGGTCTATCCGCCCCGCTTGAGGGTCTCGCGGGCGATGATCACCTGCTGGATCTGGCTGGTGCCCTCATAGATCCGGAAGATGCGGACATCGCGATAGAAGCGCTCAATGCCGTAGTCGGCGATATAGCCGGCGCCGCCGAAGATCTGCACGGCCTTGTCAGCCACCCGCCCGACCATTTCCGAAGCGAAGTACTTGGAAGCTGCCGCTTCCAGGGTGACGCTCTGGCCGGCGTCGCGCTTGCGGGCGGTTTCGAAGGTCAGCGCCTTGGCGGCCAGGACCTCGGTCTTGCAGTCGGCGATCATGCCCTGGATCAGCTGGAACTGGCTGATGTTCTGACCAAACTGCTTTCGCTCGGAGGCATAGGCCACGCTGTCGGTGATGAGGCGCTCGGCCACGCCGATACAGACCGAGGAAATATGCAGACGACCGCGGTCCAGCACCTGCATGGCCACCTTGAACCCTTCCCCTTCGCCGCCCAGACGGTTCTCCACCGGCACCCGGACATTGTCGAAATTGACGTCGCAGATATGGGCGCCCTGCTGACCCATTTTCTTCTCGGGCTTGCCAACGGTCAGACCGGGAAGGTCCCGCTCGACCAGGAAGGCGCTCACCCCACCGCCGCCGGGCTTGTTGGGGTCGGTTCGGGCCATGACCGTAAAGAGGTGGGCCTTGTTGGCGTTGGTGATGTAGCGCTTGGAGCCGTTCAGCACATAGTGGTCGCCGTCGCGCACGGCGCGGGTCTGGACTGCGGCGCTGTCGGAGCCGGCCTCAGGCTCGGTCAGGGCGAAGGAGGTGATGATGTCGCCAGAGGCTATGCCCGGCAGGTACTTGGCCTTCTGCGCGTCCGTCCCGAACATGACCAGGCCCTGGCTGCCAATTCCGACATTGGTGCCGAAGGCCGAGCGGAAGGCGGGGCTGGTGCGGCCAAGCTCGACGCCCACCAGGCACTCCTCCTCCATGGTCAGATCAAGCCCGCCATATTCCGCAGGGATGGTCAGGCCATAGAGCCCAAGGGCCTTCATTTCCTCGATGACGTCATCGGGCATGGCGTCGGTTTCGGAGACCTGAGCCTCCAGGGGACGCAGGCGTTCAGTAACAAAGCGGCGGACGGTGTCGATCAGCTGGTCGCGGGTTTCTGGGTCTAGGGCCATGTTCGGTCTCGTTTGCGGAGGGAGGCGCTTGCATCGCTGGACGCAGCCGCTTAGGTCGGCGGCTAACCTAGTAGTGGATTGCGCGTCGGGCAAACCTTCCGGCGCATGGGAGACAAGATATGGACGGCGGCGAAGAGCAGGCCTCGGGCTGGGTGCACAAGACGGTGGAATCCGGCGAGTGGGCTGGCTGGTCCTACTACAATGCCGATCCCTTCGAGGATCATGCCGGGCCCTTCTATTATCGCGTGGACGAGGACGGCCAGCGGGTCAGCGCCTTCCGCACCGAACACAAGCACATGAATGGCGGGAACTTCCTGCATGGCGGGGCGATCATGACCTTCGCCGACTACGCCATCTTCGTCATTGCCCGGGACGCCCTGCAGGACGGCCACAGCGTGACCGCCAGCTTCAATGGCGACTTTGTCGGCTCCGTGCCCCCCGGCGCCCTGGTTGAATGCCGCGGCGAAGTGGTGCGAAACGCCCGCAGCATGGTCTTTGTTCGCGGCCTGATCACTTCGGGCCCGGATACGGTCATGAGCTTTTCGGCCATCATCAAGAAGACCCGGCCACGGACGTGAGCCCGGTCCTCTCGGTCCTCGACCTGTCGCCAGTTGGCGGCGACAACACCCAGGCCCAGGCGGTCCGTGAGACCATCGAGGTGGCCAAGGCCGCCGAACGGCTGGGCTACAACCGCTTCTGGGTGGCCGAGCACCACAATATCGGAACCCTGGGTTCCGCCGCACCAGAGATCCTGATCGCCGCCCTGACCCAGGTCACCAGCACCATCCGCCTGGGCTCTGGCGGGGTCATGCTGGTCAACTACTCGCCCCTCAAGGTGGCAGAGGTCTTCATGGAGCTGGAAGCCCTGGCGCCGGGCCGCATCGACCTGGGCGTCGGCCGCGCTCTGGGCACAGACAGCCGGACCGGCGGCGCCCTGCGCTCTGTGAGTTCAGAGGCCTTCCCGCAATACTTCGCCCTGCTGAACGCCTGGCTGCTGGACGCTTCGGGGGTCGAGCCCATCACCGACGCCCACCCGGCCCGGGGCATACACGCCAGCCCCTCAGGTCCATCCCATCCGGACCTGCACATGCTGACCTCCTCGCCCGACAGCGCTGCCTTTGCAGGCCAGTCAGGGGTCGGGATGGTGTTCGCAGAGTTCATTGCCCGGACCGATGGCGGGCCGTCTGTGGCGGCCTATAAGCGGGCCTTTGAGCCCTCGGTCTTCCGCACCAGCCCCTGGGCCGCGGTGGCCACCATTGCGCTCGCCGCTGAAACCGATGCGGAAGCCCAGAGGCTGGCAGCCCCCATGCGGGCCGGCGCCCTGGCGACCCTGGACAATGAACGGCGGCGGTTCCCGTCCATTCCCGAAGCCCTGGCCTTCCTGGCCGAGCGGGCCGACGATCCGAGGCTGCCCGGCGTCATGGCGCGGTCCATTGTCGGTGATCCTGAGACCGTCAAACGGCGACTGGCGGAAAAGGCCCAGACCACGGGCGCTGACGAGATCTTCGTCATGGCGGTCGGCCCCAGCCTCGAGACCCGGATCCGGTCGCTGGAGTTGATAAAAGGCGCCTAGGCCTGTGCTGCGGGACGCTCCCGCATGGCCTGCGCCCAGCGGGCGACTTCGGTCAGGTTTTCCGGCAGTGCCATGCGGATCAGGCGGGTGAAGTCCAGGCCGATGAAGGCGACAATGTCGGCTATGGTCAGCCGGTCGGCGGCGAGCCAGTCCCTGCCCTTGAGCCTCTGATCCAGCAGGCCCAGGGCCTTGAGCGCCTGATCGCGGTTATGGCCCCCGACCGTGGCGTCCTGCTGTTCCAGCCCCGCCAGCACGGGCGAGAGGTGGCGGACACCGATCATCAGGGGATGGGCCACAAGCAGCTCGGCCCGGCGGGTCCACATTTCGATGACCGCAACCTCATCCAGGCTTCGCCCGAACAGGTTGGGCTCTGGATATCGGCCTTCCAGATAGCGGCAGATGGCGAGGCTTTCAGTCAGGGTGGTTCCGTCGTCCATTTCCAGAATGGGCAGGCCCACAAAGCCTTCCGTCCGGGTCAGGATCTCGTCGGTCCTGTGCTGGCCTTCGGCCATGTTGAGGCGCACCACTTCGATGTCGGTGATCGCCTTCTCCGCCATCACCCAACGGACCCGGCGGGGATTGGGGGCGACGGCTGTGTCGTAGAGCTTCATGGATGACCTAGTGCTGGAAGAGTTCAGCCGGCATCAGGCCGACCACGGCGGCGGTGACGCAGGTGGCCAGGAAGCCGGCGAACATGGCCTTCCAGACCATGCCGATGACTTCAGACCGACGCGAGGGCACCAGCACCGAATAGCCGGCCACATTCATGCCCACCGAGGCGATATTGGCGAAGCCGCAGAGGGCGTAGGTCATGATCACCCGGCTGCGGTCAGCCATCTCGGCCACGGGAATGGCGCCCAGTTTGATGAAGGCGGTGAACTCGGTCAGCACCAGCTTGACCCCCAGAAGGGAACCCGCCGTGGGCGCATCCTTCCACGGAACGCCAATGGACCAGGCCAGGGGGGCGAAGATCACGCCCAGGCCGCGCTCGACCGACAGCGGCGCCCCGCCGACCGGAGGGAACATGCCCAGAATGCCGTTCAGCATGGCCACCAGGGCCACGAAGACGATCAGGGTGGCGGCGATGTTCAGCACGATCTGCAGGCCGTCTGACGTGCCCTTGATCATGGCGTCGATGGAGCTTTCGTAGACCTTGTCGGAGTCCGGATCGAGGGTCTGGGGCTGTTCCTGGGCTGGATCGCGAGGGACGAGGATGCGGGCCAGCAGGACGCCAGCCGGTGCTGAAATGATCGAGGCGGTCAGGACGTGGGCCGCGGCGTTGGGCAGGACGCCCTTCAGTATGGTCGCATAGGCCACCATGGTGGAGCCCGAGACACAGCTCATGCCCACGGCGATCAGCATGAAGAGCTCAGAGCGCGACAGACTGGTCAGATAGCTGCGGATGAAGATCGGGCCTTCCACCTGGCCCATGAAGACGGTCGCAGCCGTGGCCAGGGCCGGGGGGCCGCGCAGGCCCATGGTCTTTTCGAAGACCAGGCCAAAGCCCCTGGTGATCCACTTCAGGATTCGCCAGTGCCACAGCAGGGCCGCAAGGGCGCAGACAACCAGGATCACCGGCAGGACCCGGAAGGCGAAGACGAACATGTTCTCCGGGTGTGACAGATCGTAGGGCTGGTTCGGCGTACCCGCCAGAAAGCCGAAGACGAAGGCGACGCCGGTCTGGGTGCTGGCCGCAAGACCATCCACCGCGCCGCCCATGGCGGCCAGGACGGCGCGCAGGGCCGGAACCCCGAACAGGGCCAGGACGAGAACCGCCTGCAGGGCTATGGCGCCCGCCGCCAGCTTCCACGGAAACTTGCGGCGATCTTCCGACATGGCCCAGCAGGCCAGCAGGATCAGGGTCAGGCCCACCAGGCTCTGGAGGTTTTCAAGTCGGATCATGAATGCATCGCCCCGTCCCGCCGACCAGCTTCTCCGGCGGCAGGGTTCCATTGAGTATCAAGCGGCCCGCCGTGGCAAGCCATGGCGCCTATTCCGCAGCGACGAAGCCAGGCCAGGTGGACATGTAGCCGACAAAGGTCGGGCCAAGCCCCTCGGCCACCAGATGCGCCCGGGTGACCGGCAGGCTTACCGGCAGGAAGCCCGGATCTGCTGCCAGCTTGTTGGGATAGTCATGGTGCAGGATCGCCGCCCGACCCAGCAGGACGAAGTCGGCGCCGGCGTCCAGACAGGCCTGGGCGTTGGCGGGGGTCATGATCTTGCCGGCGACGCCCAGGCGGACCGAGCCACGGTCCAGTTCAGTGAAGACCGAGATCAGGGGCTTGTCGGTGAAACCGCCCTCGGAGGTGGTCTTGAAGCTGTCCCAGAGGGACATGTCCAGATAGTCGATCTTGCCTTCGGTCATCAGGGCCTGGGCCAGGTCGCGGGTCTCGATCAGGTCAATGCCGAACCGCTCCGGCGACAGGCGCAGGCCGAGATTGAAGTCGGCCCGGCAGCGGGCGCGGATGCCGTCGATGATTTCGCGGACAATACGGGCGCGGTTCTCTGGCGAGCCGCCATAGGCGTCGGTGCGCTGGTTGACCTCGCCACTCAGGAACTGGCCCAGGATATAGCCATGGGCGCCATGGATTTCGACGCCGTCAAACCCGGCCTTTTCCGCGCGCTGGGCGCCGGCGATGAAGTCCTCGACCAGCTGGGCGACCTCTTCGGCGGTCAGGGCCCGGGCGCTGAATTCGGCATTGTCGGAGGGGCAGACCGGCGCCTGACCGATAAGGTCAGAAGGCGACCGCATGCCGGCGTGGTGGAGCTGTACAATGGCGAGGCTGCCCTCAGCCTTGATTGCGGCCGCCAGCCGGGTCAGGCCCGGCAGGTGGGCGTCGGAGAAGATGCCGAGCTGTCCCGGAAAGCCCTGGCCGATGGCCTGGACGTGGGCGGCGCAGGTCATGGTCGCGCCAAAGCCGCCGACCGCCCTCTGGGTCAGCCAGTGATACTCATCGTCCGACAGGGTCCCGTCCGGATGGCTCTGCAGATTGGTCAGGGGCGCCAGCATGAAGCGGTTCTTCATGGAGGGCCCGCGCTTGAAGCTCATGGGCGCAAAGAGGTCGGTCATTGGCGGTCTTCCCTGATGATTTGGCATGGTCATAGGCGAGGCGGAGGCCCGGGGGCAAGGCTAACCGGCTGATAAGAATGCCCTGCTAGCTTTGAGCCATGACACAGACCTTTGGTCGCCGCACTGCGCCTTCCTATCACGCTCCGGTTCGGGAGCCGGCGATCCCGCACGAGGTGCAGCAGGCCCTGGCGGCGGTAAGGCGCCCGCAGCAGGATCCCGAGTTCGCCGCCTGGACCCGAGCCAGGGCCATGACCCGTTGGAAGATCTGGGGCATGTGCTTCCTGATCGTTCTGGGCGGCCCCCTGGCCTTCTTCCTGCCCGAAGGCGTTGGCCGCATAGCCGGCATTGCTTCCACCACAATCGGGATCACCGGCATGGTCCTGCGTTGGATGGAAAGGCCGCCCACCGCCGAGCCCCGGCGCAAGCGCTCCCGACACCAATCGGATCGGGATGGAGGTTTCGACACGGAAAGCCTTGGCGACCGGTGGTCGCCCGACGGCAGTGGCTCAGACGGCGGCGACTAGACCAGCCTATCGCGCAGGCGCTAGGGCCGGTCCGGCGGCGATGCGATCGAAACACCTGTAGCCGCCTCGAAGGTCCGCGCCTCGGCCGCCAGGGCGTCGCGAATGTCCAACTGACGACGAACCTCTCCATGGCGCTCGGCGTCAAGCTTCCAGCCAATGAAGGCGGCTCCACCAAGGAAGACCAGGGTGATGGGTGCGAAGACATAGGTCATTTCCAGACCGTGTATCGCCTGGGGCGTATTCACCGCACCCTCGGCAGCCTTGTACCCGACGATTTCCAGCACCTTGAAGCTGATACCCACCGTGATGGCTGCGCCGACCTTCTCGGCCGTGGTGATCAGGGCATAGAGCAGTCCGGTTCGTTCGTGGCCGGTTTCCAGCCTGACCTCGTCGGCCACATCGGCGACCATGGCCCGCACGATCGGAGCGAAGGCCGAGCCCACAAAGCCCACGAAGAACATGCCCGGAATGGCGAGGGACATGGTGGCCGGGGGAATGATCATCAGGGCGGTCTGGGCGACCGCATAGGCCACGGATGAAGCCATGATCGCCCTGTGCTTGCCGATCCTCTGGGCGACGGCGCCCCAGAACAGCGATCCGACCAGACCTGCAGCAATGTAGAACAGTAGCAGGATCGAGGTCTGCGGCAGGGTGTACTGGCGGGCGTCGTGGAAGAAGAACAGGTAGAGCGCCGCCGTCGTCCCCGGGCCAAGTGCGATGATGAAGTCGGCCCAGACCAGCCTGAGAACCTCCGGGCGGGTCAGCAGGGACCAGTAGTCCTGCAGTGTGACCGGCGTTTCATTGTCCGCCCGGGGCGAGATCTTTTCCGGCGTGATCAGGGCGCAGAGGACCACGGTCAGCGGCAACAACCCGATCAGGAACCAGCCCATGGCTGGCACGCCGCCGTGGGCTCCGCTGGGTTTGCCGGTCAGCGCCAGGGGAAGAAGGAGGATGAGGATGGCGCCGATCACCCCAACGGCCTGGACCACCCCATAGACCCGGCTTCGATCGTGATAGTCGGTGGCCAGGGTTGCGCCCCAGGCCGCCTGGCCCAGGGTCAGGATCGAGACTCCGGAATACAGGACCAGCAGCCAGAGCAGCAGGCCTGCAAAGCTGAGGCCGGGCTGGGCCATGAACAGCATGTAGATGGCGAGCATTGTGATGGGGGCGCCCAGGATCAACCATGGGCGATAGCGGCCCAGCCTGGTCCGGGTGCGGTCCATGGCCATGCCGAGCAGGGGATCGAGTCCCATGTCCAGCAAACGGACAATCATGAAGGCGGCGCCCACAGCGCTGAGGCCTAGGCCGATATAGGTCGAGAAGAACCGCGGCAGGTAAACGCCCATGACAAGGCCAATGGCAGCGATGGGCGCGGCCGTGGAGCCAAAGGCGGCGACAACAGGCAGGGACAGGCGGTTTGACGTCGCCACGCCCCTACTCGCTGACCGTCGGCTTGCGGTCATCGCCCACATAGACAGCGTCCGCCTGGCCCGTCAGGCCCTCAAGGCTGGCGGTCTCGTCGTAAAGGGCGTCCCGTTCTTCCAGCTGGCTGCGGATTTCTGCATGGCGCTTGGAGTCCAGCTTGTAGCCCCAGAAGCAGGCGCCGCCGAGCATGACAAAGAAGATCGGGCCGATCAGGTAAGCCAGTTCCAGACCGCGGATCTGCTCGGCGGTATTGATGGCGCCTTCCTTGGCGTTGAAGCCGATCGCCGCCAGGACGTTGAAGGTCAGGAAGATCGAGCCGGCGCCGGCGACCTTGGTGGTGGCGTTTGTGAGGGCGTACAGCAGGCCGATCTGCTCCTTGCCGCCTTCCAGCCGGATTTCGTCGCCGATATCCGCGGTCAGGGCGCGGATCATCACGCCAAAGCCCGAGGCGAAGGCGCCCAGCAGGGCCATGGGAATCAAACCAATAAGGACACTACCCTGGGGCACGGCCATCAAGGTGATCAATCCGACGGAGTAGAGCGTCGTGGTCAGCATGAGGGCGCGATGCTTGCTGATCTTGTTGGCCAGCCATGCGGTCGCAGGCGCGCCGACAAATCCGGCCAGGATGTAGACGGCCAGAAGTGCGTTGGCGTCAGTGACCGAGAAGCCACGGGAGGCCGTGAAGAAGAAGATGTAGATCGCGGCCATCCAACCGGGACCGAGGGTCACACAAAGGTCGGCCAGCAGGATCCGGACGACATTGCCCTGGGTCAGAAGGGCGACATAGTCCTTCAGCTGGAAGTGCCCTTCGGCATGGTCCCGGGTGATTTTTTCCTTGGTGCTGAGGACCACGGCGCCCACGGCGATCGGAATGAGGGCGATGATGGCCCAGCCCATGGCCATGACGCCTTCGGCATTGGACTTGCCCATGCTCGACATGACGATCGGAATGACCAGGGCCATCAGGGCGCCGGCGACGCCGACGGCGGCCAGGACGCCGAAGATCCGTGATCTTTCCTGATACGAGGTGGCCAGATTGGCCGCCCAGGCTGAGTGCGACAGGGTCAGGATGGACAGGCCCAGATACATGATGAGCAGCCAGGTGATCAGATAGACAATGGTGGCCCCGACCGGCGCGTGGAACAGCATGAAGAGGCCGCCCATCAGAATCGGCGCCCCGGCCAGCATCCAGGCCCGGTATCGGCCGATGGGTGTCCGGGTCCGGTCCATGGCCAGGCCGATGAAGGGATCGAGGGGAATATCGATCAGGCGGACTATGGCGAAGGCATTGCCGACGACGGCGAGGCTGATGCCCAGGTGCCCGGCAAAATAGGGGGGCAGTTGAACTGAAATGGCGATGGCCAGAGCCGCGACCGGCAGGCTGGTGCCTGCAAATGCTAGAATGGCGGCGAGTGAAAGCTGCTTCTGGCGATCCGCCGTCGTACCGACTGACAAGGTGTCTTCTCCCTGGGGACAGGCGTCTCTCAAGGGACGCTGCAATGCCCTAGGTTACGCGCGATGATCCAGTCTGGCGCAAGAGAAGATTTGTGACGAAGGCACATGGCGGGCGTTTTTCAGGACGCCCGCCTCAAGCCGGGTCAGGGTGCGCCTAACCGCCGGCCATCTTGCGGAAGAACTTCCCGCCCTGTTCGCCGCCGCTGAAATAGGCGGCCTGGCCTTCGGCGTCGGTGATCTTTGACCAGTTGTCGCGGACCTCTTCCACCGACAGACCGCCCTCGCCCAGATAGACACCTTCGGTCTCGTAGATACGGCTGAGGGCGAAGCTGCCGCCGCCGGCGGTCAGGATGGCGCCCGTGGGGGCTTCTTCACTGGCCAGGAAGACGACGCCCGGCGTCACATATTCCGGGTTCAGCTTGGCCAGGATTTCCGGCGGCATCAGGTTTTCGGTCATGCGGGTCGCGGCCACCGGGCTGATGGCGTTGATGTGGATGTTGTTCTTCTGCCCTTCGAGCTTGATGGTGTTCATGAAGCCGATGAGCGCCATCTTGGCCGCGCCATAGTTGGACTGGCCGAAATTGCCATAGAGGCCCGAGGACGAGGTGGTGACGATGATGCGGCCATAGTTCTGGGCCTTCATGATCTCCCAGACCGCCTTGGCCGGCTTCACCGTGCCCATCAAGTGGACATTCATCACCAGTTCGAAGTCGGCGATCTCCATCTTGGAGAAGGACTTGTCCCGCAGGATGCCGGCATTGGCCACCAGGATGTCGATCCGGCCCCAGGTGTCCATGACCTGCTTGACCATCAGGGCGACGCCCGCGTCATCAGCCACGGACGAGCCATTGGCCATGGCTTCACCGCCAAAGGCCTTGATCTCGGCCACGACAGCGTCGGCCGCTGCTGAATTGCCGCCCGAACCGTCGACCGAACCACCCAGGTCATTGACCACCACCTTGGCGCCGCGACGGGCGAGCTCCAGGGCGTGCTGACGTCCCAGGCCGCCGCCGGCGCCGGTGACGATTGCGACTTTGCCGTCGAAACGAATGTCAGCCATGGAAAATCTCCTGATGAATTGGGGCTGGAATTGCGGCGGCGTTGTGGGACGGGCCGTCTGGGCCGTCAAGCGCCGGCTTCGAACCTGCGAGCATCAACAAGAGATTAATCGCCCTGGTTGTTGCCCGTTTTTGTGGCATTTATGCACAATTAATAATCATATGCGCATGAAAACTAATCTTCCTCGGTCCATTTGAGACTTCCAAAGGCATTTTCATGTTCCAGACCATAAAATCCAAGGTCGCCATTGCAGGCGTGGGCCTGCTGATACTCAGCGCCGGCTTGGGTGGATGCGGCATTTGGGCCACTTCGCGTCTGGCGTCGGAACTGGCGTCGTCCTCCAGGATTTCAGCCCTCCTGCGAGATCACATGCAGGCAGACATGATGCACGACGCCATGCGAGGCGACGTTCTGGCTGCGCTCTTGTCTCACGATCCGCGAATGGGGCTGAACCCCGCCGAAGTGCAGACGGATGCGTCGGAGCATGCGCGGATTTTCGAAGAGTCCATTTCCAACGCCCTACACCATGCTGACGCTGACATAATTCCAATCCTCAAGACCCTTGATCAGCCGATCAAGGACTATGCTGAGGCCACCCAGACCATGGTCGCCCTGGGCTCGCGGAACCCTGAAGCCGCCGTTGTCCGACTGGGTGAGTTCAACGAGACCTTTCGTCGCGTCGAAGTTCTGATGGCAAAGGCTTCAGACAAGATCGAGTCCCGCGAAGCGGCGCAGGTAAAGGCCGCAGATGGGTTGGCGACCCTGGCCAGGACCATAATGATGATCGCTCTGGCCATCGGGCTGTCCGGCGTCAGCGCCCTGATTTTCGCCGCCAACCGAATACTTGTTACGCCATTGCTAAGCCTGACCGGAATCATGACCCAACTCGCTGAAGGGCGTCTGGACTTGAAGGTCTCTGGGATCGAGCGCAAGGACGAGATCGGCGCCATGGCCAGGGCCACGGACACATTCCGTGAGGCCGGAGAGGCCAAGCTGCGACTGGAGGCTGAGGCCGCCGCCAACCGCAGCGAGGCTGAAAAGGCCCGGGAGCAGTCCGAGACCGAACGCCGGATCGCCAATGAGGAGCAGGCGGCCGCCATGGCCGAACTGGCGACCGGCCTGGGTCGTCTGGCCGAAGGCGACCTTACCCACCGCTTCACGGCCCCGGTCGCCGACCGGTTTGAATCGGTGAAGGCAGACTTCAACCGCACGGTGGAACGGCTGGAAGAGACTGTGGGAACAGTGGTCAAGACCGTGGGTGACCTGCGCGCCGGGGCGGATCAGATCTCATCTGCCGCCGACAACCTGTCCCATCGCACCGAGCAGCAGGCGGCCAGCCTGGAACAGACCGCAGCCGCCCTGGAAGAAATCACCGCTACGGTCGCCCAGACCGCCACAGGCGCCCGTCAGGCCAATGAAGCCGTGGTCTCAGCGCGGGAGGAAACCGCCCACTCGGACGGTGTGGTGGCCGGAGCTGTCGGCGCCATGAAGCAGATCGAAAATTCCTCGAAGGAAATCAACCAGATCATCGGCGTCATCGACGAGATCGCCTTCCAGACCAACCTGTTGGCCCTCAATGCCGGCGTGGAAGCCGCCCGGGCTGGAGATTCCGGCAAGGGCTTCGCCGTAGTCGCCTCGGAAGTCCGGGCCCTGGCCCAACGCTCCGCTGAGGCCGCCAAGGAGATCAAGAGCCTGATCCAGGTCTCGTCCCAGCAGGTCAATCAGGGCGTCGGCATGGTGGGCGAAGCAGGCAAGGCCCTGCAGAACATCAGCCGCCGGATCGAGGAAATTGACACCCTGGTCGGCCAGATCGCTGGCTCCACCCAGGAACAGTCCTCCGCCCTGGCCGAGGTCAATTCCGCAATCTCGCACATGGACCAGGTGGTTCAGCAGAACGCCGCCATGGCTGAGGAGTCCTCGGCTGCCGCCAGGACCCTGAAGGACGACAACTCCCGGCTCGCGGAATTGACCGCCAGGTTCCGGGTGGGCGGCGTGCGACAAGCCAGCCCGGTTGACCGGCCAGCCCCCTCTCCTGCCCGCAGCCTGCACCGAAGGGTGGCTGCCGCTGTGGGTGGATCTCCTGCGCGCCAGGACAGCTGGGCGGAATTCTGAGCCGTCAGTAAACCCGTCACGAGGGCCCGGACCTGCGCCGGGCCCTCTTCATTTGCGGGATCAACCGCCTGTCGCGCTCGCCTGGGCCGCTGTGCGCATGAACTTCACCAGCACCCTCTGACCGATCAGGAAGGGCGCCGACTCTGACGAGACGACCACCTCGACCACCCGGTCGTCGGTCCGCTCGGACGGATCGTCAGAGACCAGCTTCCGGGCGCCGAAGACCGCCGCCTGACGCAGGACCCGGCCCGGATAGGTCCTGGCGGGATCGGACTCTGTTGAGACCTGGACGGGCTGTCCAAGAGCGACAAAAGGCAGGGCGGTTTCGGCGACTTCGGCCCGGATGATCCGCGCCGTCGCCGGCTCCAGGTCAAACAGGGCCGTGACATTGAGGGTCGAGGCCCCTGCTCCCGGATTGGCGTAGCGGCGTGCGATGCGCCCGTCAGCAGGCGCCCGGATGATGGTCAGGTCTTCATTATAGAGGGCCTGGGCCAGGGCAGCCTTTGCAGTGGCGATGTTCGCCCGCTGGGCTTCGAGATTGGCCTCCGCCTGGCGGATGGCGTCATTGGCCTGATCCAGCTTCTGACCCGCCACGAAGTTTGTGGCGACCAGACCCTGAAGTCGGGCCCTTTCCCGCCGGGCCGTCGACAGCTGGACCTCCAGCAGTGCGACCTGGGCCTGGGCCTGCCGGACCACCGCTGCAGCCTGGGCCGCCGCGAGTTTCAGCTCATCATCCTCCTGCCGGGCCAGGATCTGGCCCTTGGCCACTCGGTCGCCCTCGTGGACATAGACCTCGCGGATGATGCCGCCGCGGCGGGCGGCCACCTGGATCATGCCGCCCTCAACGTCAGCCTTGCCATTGGCTATGGCGACAAAGGGGCTCTTCTCGGCATGGGCGGCGGTCGCCTTGACTTCGGCGGCCTTCTTCGCCTTGGCCTGCCCACTCATGACCATGCCGCCAACGCCTAGCACCAGCACAGCCGCCAGGACAATCCAGGCAATGGGGCGGCGGAGTATTGCAAACATGGTCAGGCTCCCTGGGGCGCGGAGGCCGCTGCCGACGCCGTGCGCCGATCGCTGAGAATGCGGCCGTCTTCAAGATGGATGATCCGGTCGGCATAGGCTTCCAGACGGGGATCGTGGGTGACGCAGATGACAGCTGCGCCATGGGACTTGGCCGCCCTCTGCAAGAGCTGGATGACGATCTGGCCGTTCTCGCCATCAAGGGCCGAGGTGGGCTCATCGGCGAACAGTAGGCGCGGCTGCTTGGCCAGGGCGCGGGCAATGGCCACCCTCTGCTTCTCGCCGCCGGAAAGCTCTGCAGGGCGCTGGTTGAGCTTGGGGCCAAGGCCCACCTCTTCCAGGGCGGTGATCGCGCGTTCACGGCACTCATCTGGCGACAGACCGGTGTATTTCAGGACGGTGGTCACCTGCTGCAGGGCGGTCAGGGACGAGAACAGGTTGAAGCCCTGGAAGATGAAGCCGCAGTGATCCAGCCGGAACCTGTCGATCCGTCCGGGCTTCAGATCCCACAGGCTCTCGCCAAGGGCCGAGACCTGTCCCGCATCCGGTTGCAACAGTCCAGAAAGGGCGGCGACAAGGGTGGACTTGCCGGAGCCAGACGGCCCCATGACCATGGTCACGTCCCCATGACGGGCGTCGAAGTCCACCGACTTCAGCACCTCGATGAAGGTGCGGCCGGTCTTGAACCGCTTGGTCAGGCCGGTTGCGGAGAGGGCGGCGGCAGTCATCGCAGGAGATCCGCTGGCTGGCTCTTCTTCAGTATGCCCATGGCCATCAGGCCAGAGGCGATGGAGATGACCATCAGCAGGGCGGCGACCCCGACGACGGCGCCTATGGGAAAGCCCATGGGCAGGCCTGCGCTTTTGGCCAGGAGGTATACCCCGAAGGTGAAGAGCGCCGTGGCGCCCAGGCCCACCAGGCCGACCCAGAAGGACAGCTCCACCACAATCAGCCGCAGGGAGCCCATGGACACGCCCAGGGCCCGCAGGCTGGCGAACTCCTTGATATTGGCCAGGATCGCGCCCCGCAGGGTCTGCGACGTAATGCCGACCCCGATCAGGAAGCCCAGGAAGACTGAAAAGCCCAGGAAGATGCCGATGATCTGCTCCTTCAGCAGGGCGCCTTCATTGGCCTTGGCCAGCTCCGCCCGGGTCCAGACGCGGTAGGCGCCATGAGAGACGGCGTTCAGCTCATCGCGGACAATTTCGGCCCTGGAGGGATCCTTGATGCGAACCATCAGGGGGCCGGTCTTGTCGTCCTTGCTGAACATGCCCATCAGCCGGAAGGTGTCCCGGGACATGACGATGGCGGGCTGGTTGATGTCGGGATAGCCGTCCAGGAAGGCCCGGACCTTGACCGTCTTGCCCCGCACGGTGGCCGTGTCATTGAGCTTGACCCCCAGCCGCGCCATGGCCGACCGGTCGATGGCGATCGCATAGGGCTCGAGCAGGGCGATCCGCACGCTTTCAGGATAGTCCACCGGCAGGGTGACAGCCCCGGGCTGGGGATCGACCATGTTCACCTGAACAAAGGTGGTGATCTGCTTCACCCCCTTTGGCGGATGGTTCGCCCAGCTGGCGCCATCACCGTCAAAGCTGGCCACCTGCAGAACCTCGGGATTCAGATAGATCTGCGGACCGATCCTGCGGGGCAGGCCGCTGGGGCCGGAATTGATCAGGCTCTCGGACTTGGGCGACAGGATCATCAGGTCGGCCCGCGACCGGTCAATGGTCGCTGTCGCCCCCCGGACAATGCCCGTGAACAGGCCGACCTGGGCCAGGATCAGCAGGCCTGAAAAGGCCAGGGCGATCACGGCCGCCATGTACCGGCGCCATTCATAGATCAGTGTGGCCAAGGCCAGCGACATGGGTCCCTCCAAGCCGCCCGACCATGGGAGGGGCCTGACGGCCGCGCCAATTAAATCCAGGTAATCAGCTGACGAGACGCTGTTTTTCTTATATTTTTCAAGACATTAAATTTGGTTCATGTCTGGGGCGCTCGGCGGGCGGCATTGCCTCGTCCCTGAGCCGAAATCCTGTGGCTTCGCCATAATCCGAACAAAAACGGTTGCGCCATGAGACAAGCCAAGGTCTGTTGCGCGGATTACGGCTCCGTCAGAGAGCCCCCTATGAATTTTTGAGGAAACGTCACTTGAGCCCCCCCGCGTCTGCGGCGTCCAAACGCCTGTCCACCCTCGCCCTTTTCGCCTTCGCCTGCGCCGGCATTCCGGTGTCCGCCCTGGGTCTGGCCTCGGGAACCTATCTGCCGCCCTTCTATACCGGCTTTGTCGGCATCAGCCTGGTGGCCTTCAGCGTGACGACATCGGTCGTGCGCCTTGTCGACCTGACATTTGACCCCATCCTGGGCTGGATCATGGATCGCACCCATACAAAATGGGGACGGTTCCGTCCGTGGTACGTCCTGGGCGTGCCTATCACCATGCTGGGCGCCTACATGCTGCTCAACCCGCCCCTGGGCGCCGGGGTGACCTATCTGGGCCTCTGGTACCTGATCCTGTGGATCGGGCTGTCGATCCTGAGCCTCAGCCACGCGTCATGGGGCGC
This sequence comes from Alphaproteobacteria bacterium PA2, assembly GCA_002256425.1. Lineage (NCBI taxonomy): Bacteria > Pseudomonadati > Pseudomonadota > Alphaproteobacteria > Alphaproteobacteria bacterium PA2. The sequence continues at coordinate 2,740,710 of NKIZ01000001.1, forward strand.
TGCCCTGGCCGCCAACTATCATGAGAGATCCCGCATCTATGGCTGGATGACCGCCATGGCGCCGATCGGATCGGTCAGCCTTCTGCTCCTGCCCATACTGACCGGTCACAAGCTGACCCTGGGCGATCCCAAGAGCTTCCACGACATCAGCCTGATCATCGTCTTCGGCATACCGATCGGCGCCACCATCATGCTGCTCTTCACGCCCGAGCGCCCCAAGGTCACGGCTTCCCACCAGAAGTTCGGCTTCATGGACTATGTGGCCATGATGCGCCGCCCGACCATGGCCAAGCTCATCCTGGCTGACCTGGCCTACACCCTCGGCCCGGGCGTCACCGGGCCTCTCTACGCCTTCTTTTTCGGTCAGATCAAAGGCTTCGACCGGGCCGAAATCGGCTTCCTGCTGATCTTCTATATCGGCGCAGCCCTGGCTGGCGGCTTTGCCTGGCCCATGATCGCCAAGCGCATCAGCAAGCACAGGGCCATCCAGGTGGCTTCGGTCGCCTATGCCGTGGCCCAGACCTCGCTCATGGCCACCCCGCGGGAGCTGTTCTGGCCAACGGCCATCGGCATGCTGTTCGTGGGCTTCTGCGTCAGCGCCTTCATCCTGCTGATCCGCTCCATGGTCGCCGACTATGCCGACGAGATGCAGCTGGAACAGGGTCGTGAACGGGCCGGCGTGCTCTACGCCATGGTCACAACCACCCAGAAGCTGGGCGCCTCGATCAATGTGCTGCTGGTCTTCCCGATCCTGCAGTTCATCTTCAAGTTCGACCCGAAGAAGCCGGTGAATGACGCCTTCGCCCTCCAGGGGCTGCAGCTCTGCTACCTGTTTGCACCGATCATTTTCGTTCTGGTCGGGGCAGCCCTGTTCTTCGGCTACCAGCTTGACGAGGCCCGGCACTCTGAAATCCGCGCCGCCCTCGACGCGCGGGAAGCCGCCGAAAGCGACGACCTGCCTGCCGCAGATGAACCCGTCTGAGAACGGGCCGTCCGACTGATCAGGCCAGGGCCTCGGCCATTGTGCTGAAGGCTCTGGCCGACAGGCCGTCAGGCGTGACAGCCACCACCGGCTTGCCGTCATCGCAGGCCTGACGCAGGGCGATGTCCAGGGGGATTTCCGCCAGCAGGGGCACGCCCAGCTTGACGGCCTCGGCCTTGGCGCCGCCTTCGCCGAAGATGTGAACCCGGGCGCCGGTGGCCGGGTCCGGATAATAGGCCATGTTCTCCACCACCCCGAGAATGGGGGTTCCGGTCTTGCGGAACATGGCGGCGGCCCGGCGGGCGTCGATCAGGGCGATTTCCTGGGGCGTCGAGACGATCACCACCCCATCCACCTTCAGCTTCTGGACCAGGGTCAGCTGGATGTCGCCAGTGCCGGGGGGCAGGTCAACAACCAGGACATCCAGGGGCTCGGCTTCGGAGCCCCAGGCCACGTCGCCGATCATCTGCCTGACAGCTGACGAAGCCATGGGGCCCCGCCAGATCATGGGCGCGGCCTCATCCACCAGGAAGCCGATGGACATGACCTTCATGCCCCAGGCCGCCAGGGGCTGGAGCTTGCCATCCACAAAGGCCGGATCGCCGTCGACACCCAGCATTCGGGGGGCCGAGGGGCCATAGACATCGGCGTCGAGAATGCCCACCCGAAGGCCGCGCGCTGCAAAGGCGGCCGCCAGATTCACCGAAATGGTCGACTTGCCCACCCCGCCCTTGCCGCTGGCCACAGCAATGACCCGCTTCACATGGGGGGGACGATCGGCGGTCGGCGGCGGCGCCAGCTGGGCTCCGGGATCGGCGTTCATCCTCGCCCCCTTGCGCACCCGGGTTGCACCGGGCGCGACGGGAGGTTCAGGCAGGGACGACACGCTGCCGGCCTGGGCCGTCAGAACGACCTGGGCCTTTTCGACGCCCGGCTGACGGGCGATCAGGGCTTCGGCCTCATCCCGGACAGACTGGTAGAGGGGCACGTCATCGCGGGCTACCTCCAGCATGAACCCGGCCCGCCCAGGCGCCAGAATGATGCCGCGGACCAGTCCGGCCGCAGCCAGGCCCTGGCCGGTTATCGGATCGCGCACCTGGTCCAGCAGGGTCATCAGGGCGGCGCGATCGATTGGAGCGGAGGAGGACATGGGGGCCTTTTAGGCTGGAACGCGGAACGACCCCACATTTCTTCCCGACTGACCGGGTTTTCAAGGCAATTCGCGACCGGGCCCCTCCCCTCAACCTCCATCCATATTGCATCCACAATCCTGAAATAGCCGTCCGACAGAGGCAGGAACCGGGGCACACCAAAATGGCAGGTCAGAAATTCAGGACGGCGGCGTTCGCGATTGCGGCGGCCTTGATGGCGGCCGGCTGCGGCGGCGGCGGTGACAGCTCCAGCACCCTGTCGGGCGCCGGGTCCACCAATACGGTTCCGACCGCGCCCACCATTGGCGCGGGCACGGCTGGCAACGGCAGCGCCAGCATCACCTTCACCGCGCCCACATCGAACGGCGGAACCACGATTACCGGTTATACGGCCAGTTGCACGGCGGGAACGACAGCGACCGCCGCCGGAACGGCCAGCCCCATTGTCGTTTCGGGACTGACCAATGGCACGACCTACAGCTGTTCGGTCACGGCGACCAACTCGGTCGGCGTCAGTCCGGCCTCCGGCGCCGTCAGCGTCACCCCGACGGCGGGCGGGACCACGGGCGGCAGCGTTTCGACCGCTTCCATCCTCTGCCCCTACAGCCAGAGCACGCCGAACATCACCCTGACCTCAGGGGTCACGGCGACCAGCACCTCCTCGTGGACCTGCAGCACGACCGTGCGCTCCATGACCGCAAATGGCGTCCCCAATCACCAGATCGGGACCTTCCCGAATTCGGGCAATCCAAATACGCCCACAGTCCAGTCAAATGTGACTTTCGCCGCCACCCTCACGCCGGTGCTGGGCAGCAGCAACAATACTTCGCGGTCACTGGGTTATGCCCTCAATGGCGTAAAGTTCGACCCGGCAACGGCCGGCAGCTGTCCGGCAACGGCCACAAGGGCCTCGGATTGCTCGGCTATTGGCCAGGGCGCCTATCAGCTGGAAGCCCTGCAGGCCTTTTTCGATTTCGGGGTCGACAGCAACAACGCCCACGTTCAGCCCGGCGGCGTCTATCATTACCACGGCATGCCCGAAGGCATTCTGACCGCCGCCGGGGTCTCCAGCTCGGCGCCGAAGATGCAGCTGATCGGATGGGCCCCTGACGGCTTCCCGATCTATGCCCGCTACGGATACTCGGTCGCGACCAGCGCCTCGAGCGCGCTGAAGGTGATCAAGGGAAGCTATGTCCTTGATACGGTTGCAGACTCCGGCCGGCCGCTGGCGACCAATGTTCCCCTTGGCGTCTTTCCCACGGACTGGAACTATGTCGCCGGGTCAGGGGATCTGGACGATTGCAACGGGCGCTTCGGCGTGACCCCGGAATTCCCGGCCGGGATCTACCACTACTACGCCACGGACACTTACCCCTACCTGACCCGCTGCTTCAAAGGCGTGTTCTAGACAGGATGGCGATCCAGTCCCTGCATGGAGTCGCGCGCCCCGGATGGACGGCGGGGGTGGTCTTCCTGGGCATTCTTGCCCTGGCCACCCTGTTGGCCATGGCCGGTCCAGCGCAGGCCCATCTGCTCCCGGCCCAGACGGCGACCATGAACCTTGCAGGCGACACGGCCTATTTCGTGGTCTCGGTGCCGGTCTCTGCCCTGGAGGGCATTGATGATGACCGGAGCGGCGGCGCTTCGAGGGCCGAAATAGCCCGGCATTCGGCGGATATTGCGACACAGTTCAATCGGCGCTTTCAGGTGACGGGGGACGGCAAGGCGGGACTTGCCCTGATGACCATGGCCTGGTCGCCGCAGACAGAAGGCGCCCCGACCGACAGCGCCTATGTCGTGGTGCTCCACAGTGTCCGCTTTACCGAGCCGCCCCGTGTTCCTGCGGTCGCCACCGACCTGTTTGGCGCCCGTCCCGGCGAGGCGCAAATGACCCTGACGGCCAAGCGCGACAGGCAGGAATCCACGGCTGAAGTGGCGATACTGCGGCCGGGAGCATCCGAGCACAGCTTCTTCAAGGGCGGCCTGGCCACCTTCACTGACTTCGTACGGCTTGGCGTCGAGCACATTCTGACCGGCCCGGACCATCTGATCTTCCTGCTCACTATCATGGTGGCGGCAGCAGGATGGCGTTACTGGCTGAGCGTCGTCACCAGCTTTACGATCGCGCACAGCATCACGCTCACCCTGGCGGCCTTCGATCTGGTGCGGATCTCTCCGAAGATCACAGAGCCCGGGATTGCGGCCAGCATCATCCTGATGGCGGTCCTGAACCTCTGGCGGGGAGGCCCGGAAACCAGCGGCTGGCCACGCATCGCCATCGTATTTGCCTGTGGCCTGTTGCACGGCCTGGGATTTGCGTCCGCGATCGGCGCCATGGCGGCGGATGCCACGCTCCGGCTTGCGACCCTGGCGGGCTTCAACCTCGGCCTCGAACTTGGACAGTTCGCCTTCCTGGGCATGCTTCTGGCGCTTCTTGAACTCTCCCGCAGGTTCGGCGCCCTGCCTGGCCTGCTGCCGGCGCCGCGTCTGGCTTCAATCACAGCCCTGGTCGCCGCCACCGCCATGTTTGTTGGCAGGATCCTGCCGCGCAATGGGTAAGGAACTGCCTCCCAGACGCCATTCCTGCCTTGCGGGAATGGCGGTCGGAGTCCTATTTCATCACAATCATGCCGTGTCTGGTCACCCCTGATTCCCGTTATCTGAGGTCCTTCGTGGCGGCGCTGCGGGAAGGCTTCGATCGGGACACGCTCCGGCCCGAGACAGCAGAGACCATCGCCGAGGTCGCGTCAGACCCGGAGGCCTTTCTCGAGAGTCAGTTGACCCCGCCCCGCCACATCACCCTGCCCAATGGCCGGGTGGGGCGGGCTGTACCCTCGACCTCCCTCTGGTGGGTGGAGGGTACGGAGTTTCTTGGCTGGGCCAATATCCGGCACGATCTGGATGAGCGGCTGTCAAAGGTCGGCGGACACATCGGTTATGCGGTCCGACCAGGGGCGCGGGGCCAGGGACACGCCACAGCCATTCTGGCCGCCGCCCTGCTCTGGATCGGGGACAACCTGCCGCTGAAGAGAGTGATGCTGACGGTCAGTCCCACAAACACGGCCTCAATCAGGGTGATCGAGGCCAATGGCGGGGTCTTTACCGCCGAGGTCGATCACACCTGGCGGCCAGGTGAGACAGCCCTTCAGTTCTGGATTGATATTCCTGGGAAAACCTAGCTGACCAGGTCGCGGAACTCGTCGCTGCGGTTCAGCCAGGCGGCGGCGTAGGAACAGATGGGCGTGATCTTCAGGTCCGAGTCCCGGGCATGCTGGGCCAGGGCCGCCATCAATCGGCCCGATGCGCCGGTTCCACGCAGTGCGACCGGGCTTTCCACGTGATCCACGAAAAGTCGCCCATCCTTGCGCCGGTAGTCGGCCCAGGAGGTCATGCCCTTTTCGTCCAGTTCGAAGCGGGCGCCGGTGTCTCTGAGTGCTTGGGTCATGCAACCATATTACGCTGGCCAGGCTTCTGGGCTAGGCTCTGATGATCACATCCCTGGGAGGTCGGCAATGACTTGGCGTTTGGTGATGATGGCAGGCGCAGCGACCCTGGCCGTTGCGGCCTGCAGCAAGCCCTCGCAGCCCGAGGCCGAGGCAGGTGCGGCCGCCGGAGCCCCTCAGGCCGCCAGCCAGATCTCAGCGCCGCCCCAGGCGCCGCCGACCCTGCCAAAGCGCAGACCGGGTCTTTGGAAACAGACCGTCATCGGATCAGGCATGACCCAGGTCAGCCGTATCTGCCTTGATGAGGCGGCCGAGGCCAAGCTGGCCATCTGGGGCGCCCAGACCGGCAAGGACATCTGCGCTGAACAGGAAGTGCGCCCCACGGCTGGCGGCTGGGATTTCAATTCCCGGTGCGACATGGGCAGCGGCGGCACTGTGGTCTCGGAAGGCACTGCGACTGGCGACTTCAACACCAGCTATACGGTGCAGGTACAGAGCACCACTTCAGGCGCCGCCGCGCCGCAGATGAACGGTGCGCACAAGGTCAGCATTGCTTCAGAGTGGCAGGGCCCCTGCCCGGCCGGCATGGCGCCAGGCGACATGGAACTGCCCAATGGCATGAAGATCAACATGCTCAAACTGGGCGGGAAATAGACGCCCTAGATTAGTTCCACCGCCATGGCTGTGGCCTCGCCTCCGCCAATGCAGAGGCTGGCGACGCCCTTTCGGCCGCCCCGGGCTTCCAGCGCCGAAAGCAGGGTCGCCAGGATCCGTGCGCCTGAAGCGCCAATGGGATGGCCAAGGGCGCATGCGCCCCCATTGACGTTCAGTTTCGCCCGATCGATCCCAAGCTCCTGCTCGGCCACCATGGCGACCACGGCGAAGGCTTCATTGACCTCGAACAGGTCCACATCGGCCACGGACCAGCCGGCCTTGTCGAGCACCTTGCGGATGGCCGGAACCGGCGCAGTTGCGAATTGTCCCGGCTCATGGGCGTGGGCGGCGTGCGCCACAACCCGCGCCACGACCTTCAGCCCCAACCGCTCGGCCACCGAGGCCCGAGTCATCACAAGCGCCGCCGCGCCGTCAGAGATGGATGAGGCGTTGGCCGCTGTAATGCCGCCGTCTTTGGCGAAAGCCGGCTTGAGGGTCGGGATCTTGGCGGGATCGGCCTTGAGGGGTTGTTCGTCTGACGCCACCGTCTCGACGCCCTTGCGGGTGGTGACCTCCACAGGGACGATTTCCCGGACGAAGGCGCCAGATTCCACGGCTGCCCGGGCCCGGCTGAGGGAGGAAATGGCGTAGTCGTCCATCTGGCCGCGGGTGAACTGGTAGGTCCGCGCGGTCTCTTCGGCAAAGGCGCCCATCAGCTTGCCCGGCTCATAGGCGTCCTCCAGACCGTCCAGATACATGGAGTCCGAAATCACATCATGGCCGATGCGGGCCCCGCCCCGGTGCTTGGTCATCAGATATGGGGCATTGGTCATGCTTTCCATGCCGCCTGCGATGATGACGTCGGCTGAACCGGCCGCCAGGGCGTCGTGGGCCATGATGGCCGCCTGCATGCCCGAGCCGCACATCTTGTTGACCGTTGTCGCCGCGACCGAGATGGGCAGGCCCGCGCCCAGAGCAGCCTGGCGGGCCGGGGCCTGACCAAGGCCGCCCGGCAGGACACAGCCCATGATGATCTGGTCGGCATCTTCGGCCTTCAGTCCGGCCCGCTCTACGGCGGCGCGGACAGCGGCCGCGCCCAGGTCAGTGGCCTTGACGGGGGACAGGACGCCCTGGAAGCCGCCCATGGGCGTGCGGGCATAGGCGGCGATGACGACAGGATCTGAAGTGCTCATGGACCTGATATAATCCCCGACACGGAGACTTGCATCCCTCTTCGGTCCAGAGGCGTATAGGCATTGCGGCCCGTCCGGGGTGCAGAGGAGATACCATGCCGAGCTTCGGCGAAGTCGTCGTGACCGTCCTTGCAGGATTTGGACAGCTGGTGGGCGTGCGCGCCGGAACCGAGGCGCCGAAGTACGAGGTGGTTGAGCGGCTCGGGGACGTGGAAATCCGGCACTATGGTCCGCGGCTTGCGGCCGAAGCCGTCGTATCCGGTCCCGTGGAAACCGCCCGCAATGAGGGCTTCCGCAAGGTGGCCGGCTATATTTTCGGCGGCAATACGACCAAGGCTTCCATCGCCATGACGGCCCCGGTGGCCCAGGCCAAAGCCAAGGGCTCGCAATCCATCGCCATGACAGCGCCCGTGGTGCAGAGCGCTGATGGCGCAGGCGCCTGGAGGATCCAGTTCATCATGCCGGCCAAGTACACCCGGGCGACCCTGCCCATTCCCAATGATCCGGATGTGAAGATCGTCGACGTGCCGGCCCAGGACTATGCGGTCCTTCGCTATACCGGTTCCACGGGTGCGCCCGGGGTGGCCCGGAAGACCGCCGACCTCCGGGCAGCCCTGGCGGGCAAGACCTGGGAGACTACGGGCGAGCCCCTGTCCTGGTTCTATGATCCGCCCTGGACCGCCCCCTTCCTCCGCCGGAACGAAGTGGCCATTCCGGTGGTCAGGCGGCGCTGAGGGTCCGGTCAATGAACCCGCCGCCGAGCACGCGGTCGGGGCTTGAAGGATCGTAGAGGACGCAGGCCTGACCGGGGGAAACCCCATGCTCTGGCGAATCGAAGATCACGGCGATATCAGAGCCCTGCAGGGCGAGATGGGCCGCAACCGGCTCGGCCGTCGAGCGCACCCGGGCCAGAACTGCAAGAGATTCAGCGCCCGCCGCCTCTACATTAATATGGTCGCCGAGCCAGTTGATTTCCTTGAGAATCACGCCCGCGGTTAACAGGGCTTCTCGTGGCCCGACCACCACCTGACGCGCGTCGGCATTGATCTTGACCACATACAGCGGGTCGCCGACGGCCACATTCAGTCCGCGTCTCTGGCCGACGGTATAGCGGGTCACGCCTTCGTGCCGCCCGAGAACCCGACCATCCATGTGAACGATGTCGCCGGGAATGGCGCCCTGCGGCCGGATCCGGTCAATGACCGTCGTATATCGCCCCTCGGGCACGAAGCAGATGTCCTGGCTGTCGGGCTTGTCGGCTATGGCCAGGCCCAGCTCCGCCGCGGCCCGTCGCACTTCCGGCTTGGGCATGCCGCCCAGGGGAAAGCGCAGATAGGACAACTGATCGGCCGTGGTGGCGAACAGGAAATAGCTCTGGTCCCGGGCAGGATCTGCGGCGCGGCGCAGTTCCGGTCCATTGGCGCCAACTTCCCGACGGACATAGTGGCCCGTCGCCATGGCAGAAGCGTCGAGGTCTCTGGCCACGTCCAGAAGGTCGCGGAACTTGACTGTCTGATTGCAGCGGATGCACGGCACCGGCGTTTCACCGCGCAGGTAGGCGTCGGCGAAGTCCTCGATCACCTGGTCCCGGAACCGGCTCTCATAGTCCAGGACATAGTGAGGAATGCCGATGGCGTCGGCGGCGTTGCGGGCGTCGTGAATGTCCTGACCCGCACAGCAGGCGCCCTTCTTCTGGATCGCCGCGCCGTGGTCATAGAGCTGCAGGGTGACGCCAACCACATCATATCCGGCCCTGGCCAGCAGGGCTGCGGTGACGGTGGAATCCACGCCGCCGGACATGGCCGCAACCACCCGGGCGCCCACGGGCAGGCCCACCGCCTGGCGGGCGGCTTCAACGGCGGCGTCGGTGAAGGCGGCGTTCATGGCCGCTATGTAGCGTTTCAGCCCGGACTTTGCGAGGGCGCCCCTAGCTGAGGAAGTTGAGCAGGGAGGAATCCTTCAGGGTCCGGAAGGCCTGGGCGGCAGCCTGCATGGACTGCTGGGCCAGGTTGAGCCGTGTCGAAGCCTCCGCAAGGTTCACGTCGGTGGTGTCGCTGAGGATGCTCTTGATGTTGATCTGATGAGCCTCGATGCCCGTCTGGACAGTCGTCACCCGCGCCTGGTTGTTGCCGTTCTGGGCTGTAGCCGTGGTCAGGGAGGTATGGACGCTGGTCCAGGTCGCCAGCTGGTTTTCCAGGAAGGTGCGCTGGGCGGCGGTCAATTGTCCATTGAAGGGCCCGCTACCCCCCTGATGGAAGGCCTGCAGGGTCTGGAAGGCCGTCATCATGTTCGTGCCCAGCTGGTCGGCCAGCATGCCCGTGGAAATGGTGGTGGAGTCGTCGACCTTGGCCTGGGCCACAAAGGTGTCGTTGTGGAACTGACCAGCAATGGTGGCCAGGGGGGCTGTCAGATCGCTGAGCTGGGTCGCCGAGACCGGCTTTGTGTTCACCTGGCCGCCGGCAAACAGGTATTTGCCATCATAATCCGCGTTGAGGGCGCCGACCGCATTACCGAACTGGGCCTGCAGATCCTGCATCAGGGTGGTGGCGCTGTCGGTGGCCAGGGCGTTGGCGATGGCCTGTCGTGTGGCGTCGGCGGCGTCGGCCACCCGGTTGAGGGCCAGATCCTGCATGGACAGCCGGTTGGCGACCACCTTGTTCTGATCGGCATAGGTGGTCAGGCGGGCGTCGACGGTCTGCATGGCCGTCAGCACTTCGGCCTTGCTGGCATAGTCCTTCAGGTTGATCCCGATCTTGCCGGACGAGACCTGGTTGCCCGCCTCCACCTGACGCTGCTGGGCGCTCTGGATATTGGCGAGAATGGCGCTGTAGCTGCCGGCTGACGAAATGCGGTTCATGTCGGCCCTCCTCAGACGATGCTAGTCAAGACGTCGAACAGTTCTTTGGTCGCCTGGATCATGCGCGCCGAAGCGTTAAACGCCTGCTGATAAGTGGTGAGACGGACCAGTTCCTCGTCGAGATTGACGCTCTCGACCGACTGCATCCGTGATGTGGCCTCGGCGACAACGGCGCTGGAGGCCTGTTTCTGTGACTCCGCGCTCTGGGCCAGACGCCCGATCCCGCCGCCGAACTGCGAGGCATAGCTGTTCACCGAGGTCGCCAGGTTTCCCAGGGTCCCGGCAGCGCCGAAATGGGTCGTTACTGCCCCGGCCGTGGCAAGGCCCTGGGCGCCGCTCCCGTCGCCGGGGCGAATGGCCGGCTGGGTCGCTGCGACCGTCAGGTCCAGCTTGTTCAGGGACAGCTTGGTGGGGTCTGCAGCTATGGCGGGCGTCACTGTCAGGCGCGATGCCCGGGAAGCCCGGGTGCTGGTTCCCAGGCCGAACAGGTCGCTGACCGTCGGTCCACCCGCCCCCCGCGCCGTCTGATCAGCTGTCACCGAAACGGTGACCGGCAGGGCGTTATTGCTGGTGAAACTCAGCTTGCCATTGGTGTCGAGACCGAAGCTGCCGAAGATGCCGACGCCGGTCGCATTGGCGTTCAGGGAGTTGAGCAGGTCCTGCATGGTGGTCGCCGCAGGAACCGTGATGGTCATGTCCTTGATCGGCCGCCCGTCGGCCTGGGCCACCCGCAGGCTCAGGGTCTGGCCGGCGGTGAAGCCGTGGGGGTCCGTGGTTTTCAGGCCGGTGTCGAAATTGGTGATGCCCGAGGACTGGACCAGATCGTTGAGACCGAAGAACTGCGAGAACCCCTGCCCCGCCTTTGTGGCGGTGCCCGTATCAAAGGCAAGGCCATTGCCGCCTGCAGCGTTGAGGGTCAGGCCCCGATTGGTGAAGGTGGCGGAGCCCGAGGCGCCAAGGGCGGCGTTGAGGCTGGCCAGGAAATTGGCCGGGGTGAAGGCCGCGCCTGCCCCGCCATTGACGCTCATTGTTCCTGCGGTGAAGTCGATGGCGACGGTTCGCTGGACGACCCCCGCGGCGTTGGTGATGGCGAGCGTTGTGGTTCCTGTGAAGTTGGAAACCGCCGTCGGCAGGTCCAGTCCGGTATCCCGCCCGGTCATGGTCGCCGGCGCCGGAACCCGCGCAGCGCTGTTGTGGGCAGCGTTCAGCTGGGCCGCCACCTGGTTGGCGAACTCACCGAGCTGATCGGTAATCCCCGGCAGGATGTCATCGTGCAGGTCCAGCAGACCGCGCAGTTCGCCGCCGGTGATTGAAATCGCCTGCGGATTGCCGAGACCATCCCCGGACATGGCGGTGATATAGCCGGGCGCCCCGGAGGTCTGGTTGAAGGTAAGCTTGGCCGGGCCCGTCGCTGTACCTGTCAGGGCGTAGCCTTCGGCGCTGCGCACAATGACCCCGCCCGTGCTCAGGGGCTGGACCTGGATGTTCATCAGGGCCGAGAGCTGGTCGATATAGCCCTTCTGGAGATTTTCAGATCCGGAAGGATCGCCGGAGGTGACCTTGGCCCGACTGATATCGGCGTTCAGCCGGTCAATCTGCGCCAGCAGGTCATTGACCTTGGCGATGCCCGCAGTCGTCTGGGCCGCGACGGTCTTTCCGATTTCGGCGACCTGGTCGTTGGTGCGGGTGGTTTCACTCAGGAAGTCCTGAACCCCGGCAATGCTCTGGGCCCGCAGAATGGTCGATGTGGGGTCATTGGCGGCGGCCGAGAAGGCTGACCAGACCTTGTCCAGCTGGGAGAAATAGCCGCTGGTGCTTGACGGGTCGCCAAACAGGGACTGGGTCGTGTCCAGATATCCGGACACCACGCCCCACCGCGAACTCTCTGCCGTGGCCGTTGTCGCGGCCTTTTCGAGATAGCCGTCGGTGACGCGGCGGATGGCCGAGACATTGACCCCGACACCCGCCCCGGCGGCGACCAGCTGCTGCTGGTCAACGACCTTTCGCACATAGCCGGGCGTATTGACGTTGGCGACATTGTCCGACGTCGTCCGCAGACCGATCTGAGCGGCCATCAATCCCGAGGTTGCGCTTCTCAACGTTGCGTTCAGCGACACGTTTCAAACCTCCAACCGGCAAGCCTTGCGCAGTAGCGGCGAATTCTGCCGGGGTGTTTTGAAGAACACCCGCGCGAGGGACCGGAAAAATCCCAAATATTTCAATACCCATGCTGCCAGGGCGGCCTGGGGTCTGAATCCGGTGTCGCAAGACGGGCGCCAGTCCCCGACCCTGATGCAAACCTTGCGTCGAGTGGCGACTGCCCGAGCGCCGTATCACCACCCAGGGTGATGACCATCAGCTAGGCGGAAAAAGGCTCCAGGGCGGCAGGACCGACCTATCTGGCCTGCCCGTCGGCAAATTCCGCCATGGGTGATGAGACCGATAACTCCAGGTTTTCAGATACCTTTTCTGTTATTTTTCAATGTGATGATTGCCGTGCCGCAAGTTGGCGCGGAGGTTGCGAGGGGAGAGCGGAAGTTTGGGCGCGACCTGCGTCCGCAATCACAGGGCCCGGCCGCGAGGACGGGAATTGAATGAACGCCGGTCTCGCCACCGCCGCATTGCCGCCGCCGCCCGGACCCCAGGTGTCCGCAGCGACGAACGCTCAGCCTGCCTCCACCAAAGCAGCAGGCGAAGGCTTTGGCGCGCACCTGGCCAAGGCCATCGCCGTCAAAACGCAATCCAGGTCCATCGAGGCGGCTGAAGCTGCACCTCAGGGCCGCGACACGCAATCTCGTGAGATTCCGTCCCGCCGGTCCGACGTCGATCGTCCAGTGCGCGCAGAGCGGGCTGAGAAGACTGACAAGGTTGAGCCTGCCAACGAACCGCAGGCTGCGGCGCCCGAAAGCGCCAGCACGGCTGGATCCGATGCCGCAGCCCAGGCCCAGGCCGCCGCCATGGCGGCTTCACAGGCCCCGGCCCCATCTGAACCCAAGGCGCCGGCGGAGGCCGCCATCGCCGCCGAGACGAGCCGAACAACTGGTCCCGGACCTAATGCGTCGATCCTGCTTGCTGAAGCGGCCACGGATGAGGGCCTGGCCGCCGATACGGTCGTGGAAGCCGGGACCTCAGATCTTTCCCAGGCCGCCTCAGCCCCGTCGACCGCCAATGAAGCCCTGGACGCCAAGCCCCAGCCGGTGACCCCTGACCTGGCGCGTCTCGCCCGGCAGGCCGCCGCTGAACAGGCTATGGCTGCAGAGGTTCAGGCCGAACAGCTGCAGGCTGAGCTGGCCCAGTCAGAGCTTGCGCCGGCATCCCTGGATCAGGCCCTTCAATCGGCGGCCGACGAAGCCATGGCTGCAAGTGCGCCTGAAGCCCCCAAGGTTTCTGCAGGATCAGAACAGCCCTCCGCCAATGCAAAGTCCGCCAGGTCCGAAGGCGGGCTCCAGTCCGCCCCGGCCACCGGAAGCCCGATCACCGCCATGACCTCGACCGGTGGGTCGAGCGGCGGGTTCTCCGGCGAGGCCCGGCAGGATGGACAGGCCTCCGACCTGGCCTCCAATCCATCAGTGTCGACTGACGCCGCGGCGGCCCAGCCAGCGCCAGTGGCCGAAGCCAGCCAGACGCCGATCCCCGCACCGATCCATGTTGCGCCCCAGACCCTGCAGACGGCCGCCGTGGTGCTCAAGTCCGGGCCCCAGACCGTGTCGACCCTTGCGGCCCAGATCGTCAGCAAGTTCGACGGCGGCGCGACCCGTTTTGATCTGGAGCTGCATCCCCTTGACCTCGGGCGGGTGGATGTCCGGCTTGAAGTCGGCGCTGGCGGCCAGATCAGCGCCTCCATGTCCTTCGACAATCCCCAGGCCGCCGCCGAAATGCGCTCGCGGTCGGCCGAACTCCAGAAAGCCCTCGAGAACGCCGGATTCAATCTGAGCGGGGGCCTGTCCTTCGACGTGGCCGGTGATCGCGGCCAGGGCGGATCGCGCCACACCGGCGGCGAGCCTGGCCCCGCCCAGCGGGCCCGCGCCCTCGAAAACGCCGCCAGCGCCGCAGCCGACGTGGCCGACGCCGCCAGCCTCATGAGCGCCTATGGCGCCCGCCCCGCCCGGGGCGTGGACATCAGGATCTAGTCATGACCACCACAACCGCAGCCAGCTCCGCCGCCGCCACCACCGCCACGGACTCCGGTTCCCTGGGCAAGGCGCGCCTGGCTTCCAGCTTTGACACCTTCCTGAAACTGCTGACCTCGCAGCTGAAGAACCAGGACCCGCTCTCGCCGCTGGATTCCAACCAGTTCACCCAGCAGCTGGTCCAGATGACCGGTGTCGAGCAGCAGATCTTCTCGAACGACCTGCTCAAGCAGCTGGTCACCAATTCCGGCTCGACGGTCTCGCAGGCCGTTTCGGTCATCGGCAAGGATGTCCAGGCTTCGGTGGCCACGTCGGGCCTGTCCGGCGGCAAGGCCAGCTGGAACTACAAGCTCGACCGGGCCGCCACGGACGTGAAGCTCGAAATCGTCGACGCCAACGGCAAGATCGTTCACGCCGAGGCCGCCGGCGCCACCACAGCCGGGGACCATGCCCTGAACTGGAACGGCAAGGATCTGGCCGGAGCCCAGCTGCCCAACGGTGGAACCTATACCCTTCGGGTCACGGCCGTGGACGCCTCCAACACCACGGTCGCCTCGTCATTATCGATCAAGGGCCGGGTGACCGCCGTGGAACAGTCCAACGGTGCCATCCTGCTCAGCGTCGGTGGCGCAAAAATCCCCTTCAGCTCGGTCACCACAGTGACCGAAGCCGCACCGGCAGGGGTCTGACCCCGGCCATGACCTCAAATCGCCTTGAAAAAATAAGGATGGAGAATCCATGAGTATCAGCAGCGCCATGCAGGCCGGGGTTTCCGGCCTGATGAGCAACTCGTCGGCTCTGGCGGCGATCTCGGACAATATCGCCAACATCAACACCACTGCCTACAAGCGCACCCAGGTCAATTTCTCCGACATCGTCACCGCCCAGGCGCTGAAGAACCGCTATTCCGCTGGCGGTGTGCAGGGCACGGTCCGTCAGTATGTCAGCCAGCAGGGCCTGATCCAGGCGGCCAACTCTTCGACCGATCTGGCGATTTCGGGGGATGGCTTCTTCGTCGTCGCCAACAAGGGCGCCGGTCTTGCGTCCTCAGATCCCCGGAGCTTCACCCGGGCCGGCAGTTTCAGCGTCGATTCCGCCGGTTATCTGGTCAATGACGCCAAGCTCTATCTCCAGGGCTGGCCGGTGCAGACCGACGGAAGCTTCATCACCAATGCCTCGGACCTGACGATGATGGACTCCATCAACGTCAAGAACATCAGCGGCGTGGTCAGCAAGACCACCGATGTGACGGTCAACGCCAATCTGGACAAGCGGGGCGTCACCGGCTCGGTCGGCGATGCGACCTATGTGGGCACCACCGCCTTCTCAATGGCTGACTATGCTGATGACCCGACGACCGGGACCAAGCCGGATTTCACCCTCGACCTGCCGGTCGTGGACTCCGAAGGCGAGACCCACAAGTTTCAGATGGCTTTTCTGAAGGATTCCTCGGCCCCGAACAGCTGGCATGCTGAAATCTACGCGGTTCCCAAGGCCGACGTGACCGGGCTTGGTCGCCCTGGCCAGCTGGCCAGGGGCAAGGTGACCTTCAACACGGACGGGTCATTCAACCAGACAACCACGACCCTGTTTGGCGCCGCCAACGCCATCCCGAAACTCACCCTGGCTGCATCCGGGGGCGCTGCTCCCGCTTGGGCCGCCACCGAGGGCGTCGCCGCCTCGACCGTGAATCTGGATCTGGGAACACTTTCCCAACTGGCCGCAACGTCCACGGTCACCGCAGTGAGCGGCAATGGCGCGACCGTTGGCAATGTCGTCGGCGTCCAGGTGGATGAAAAGGGCGTTGTCTCGGCGATTTTCGACAATTCCCAGGTGCGGAAGATCGCCCAGGTCGGGATCGCAACCTTCCAGAATGCTGATGGCCTGATGGCGCAGAGCGGAAACTCTTACCAGGCGACGCTTGGATCGGGCTCCTACACGATCAAGCAGGCGGGGATCGGGGGCGCCGGTCAGGTCTCGTCTTCATCACTAGAAGCTTCAACAGTCGACCTGTCTGCTGAGTTTACCGGCCTGATTACGACGCAGAAAGCTTACTCCGCGTCTTCGAAAATCATAACAACCGCCGATCAGATGCTTGAAGAGCTTATCAATATTAAGCGCTAAATTCAGAGCTTAATGGGTCTTAATCTCTCCTAACGTCTTGACTGTACCATATTAATACACGGGGCATCGATGATTATCAGTTTTTTTACTATCACGATTCATCGGCCGTTATGGCCTGTCGCTTATCTTCCGTCCGAACAGTGATGGTGTGAAAGGCGAAAAGCCATGTTGCAACAACAACAGCAGACCCGGACCAACAGCCGCGGCGAAGCTTACGTGATCGGTCCGACGGGCGTGCCGTTGACGATCTCCGACCTGCCCCCGCCCAATACGGGGCGATGGGTCATCCGGCGCAAGGCCGAGGTTGTCGCCGCCGTGCGTGGCGGTCTGCTCTCCCTCGATGAGGCCTGCGAACGCTACACCCTGACCAACGAGGAATTCCTCGCCTGGCAGAAGTCGATTGATCGTCACGGCCTCGCCGGCCTGCGGACCACCCGGCTCCAGCAATACCGTTAAAAGCTCGTCGCCCATGCGAGCTCTCTGAGTGCAGCCGCCCCTTGCCCCGGGGCGGCTGTTCTTGTTTCAGGATCAGGGCTTTGGCGGAACCCAGCCGCTCAGATCACGCAGCTTGCGCACGGTGATCGCCACCTGCTCCCGCTCCCCGGCCCGCCGTTCGACCAGCAGGCGCGAGACCTGGGCGTCGTCGTGAAAGACATAGCCCTTGATCGCGTCCAGCAGGGCCTTGGCCAGATTGTCCAGATCCATCCAGGGCGGATCGCCCACATAGTCCATGATGATCTCGACAGAGAACTCGCCCCAGGCCGGCCGGCCGCCCCGCCAGGACTTGCGGAAGAACTCATAGACCAGTGGCTTGTAATAGCGGCTCTGGGTTGTCAGGCCGTCGATCACCAGCTCGAAAACGCCATCACCCTCCCGGGCGCGCACCTTGCCTTGCTGGGTCCAACCATCGCTCATAGGCCTTACTAGATCGACCAAGCCTTGCAGTCTCCCCCGGCTTGGCTAAACCAAGCGCGAAAATCATCGGAGCCCTGACCATGACCGCCACCCGCACCGAATCCGACACCTTCGGCCCGATCGAGGTCGCCAGCGACGTCTACTGGGGCGCCCAGGCCGAGCGCAGCCTCGGCAATTTCAAGATCGGCTGGGAAAAGCAGCCCCAGCCGGTGATCCGGGCCCTGGGCATCGTCAAGCGGGCCGCCGCCGAGGCCAACATGGAGCTGGGCCGCCTGGATCCCAAGATCGCCGCCGCCATCATCGCCGCCGCCCAGGAAGTCATTGACGGCAAGCTGGACGCACACTTCCCCCTGTCGGTCTGGCAGACGGGCTCGGGCACCCAGTCAAACATGAACGCCAATGAGGTGATCTCGAACCGCGCCATCGAGATGATGGGTGGGGAAATGGGCTCGAAGAAGCCGGTTCACCCCAATGACCACGTCAATATGAGCCAGTCGTCCAACGACACCTATCCGACGGCCATGCACATCGCCTGCGCCGAGCAGGTGGCCAACAACCTTCTGCCGGCGCTCGACCACCTGCACGCCGCCCTGAAGGTCAAGGAAGCGGCCTTCGCCCACATCATCAAGATCGGCCGGACCCACACCCAGGACGCCACCCCCCTGACCCTGGGCCAGGAGTTCTCGGGCTATCGTCAGCAGGTCGAGAACGGCCGCCGCCGCATCCAGGAGACCCTGGGCGGTCTCTACGAGCTGGCCCAGGGCGGCACCGCCGTCGGCACCGGCCTCAATGCGCCGATCGGCTTCGCCGAGCTGGTGGCCGCCAAGATCGCCGCCATCACCGGCCTGCCCTTCGTCTCGGCCCCCAACAAGTTCGAAGCCCTGGCCGCCCACGACGCCATGGTCTTCAGCCACGGCGCCATCAATTCCATGGCTGCTGGCCTGTTCAAGATCGCCAATGACATCCGCTTCCTGGGCTCCGGACCGCGGTCGGGTCTTGGCGAACTGTCCCTTCCGGAAAACGAACCCGGCTCGTCCATCATGCCGGGCAAGGTCAACCCGACACAGTGCGAGGCCCTGACCATGGTCTGCACCCAGGTGTTCGGCAACAACGCCACCATGACCTTCGCCGGCGCCTCAGGCCATTTCGAGCTCAACGTCTTCAACCCGGTCATGGCCTACAACTTCCTGCAGTCCTGCCGCCTGGTGACAGACTCGGCCATCTCCTTCACCGACAACTGCGTGGTCGGCATCGAGGCCCGGGAAGACAACATCAAGGCGGCCCTGGACCGTTCGCTGATGCTGGTGACCGCCCTGGCGCCCAAGATCGGCTATGACGCCGCAGCCAAGATCGCCAAGACCGCCCACAAGAACGGCACCACCCTGCGCGAGGAAGCGGTCGGCGGCGGCTATGTCACCGACGCGGAATTCGATGAAGTGGTCCGTCCGGAGAAGATGATCTCGCCGGGCTGATGGTCCAGCTTGTCCGCCTGACCGACGGCCTGCCCGAAGGCTTCGACGCCCTGATGGCCCTCGCAACCACCGAGGGTCACGGAAACATGGCGCGGCTCGCTGATGAGGTTGCGACCGGCTCGACCGCCTTCATCGCCCTGCTGGCGGCCATGAACGGCGGAGACCTGGTCGGGATCGGCGGCATGACCCTTGAACCCGAACCTGCCCCCGAGCCCGCCATACGCATGCGCAGGCTCTATGTGGCGCCGTCCGCCCGCCGTGAGGGCGTCGCAAGAACCCTTGTTTCAGCCCTGCTGCAGGAAGCCTGGGATCAGGTGGATCTGGTGACGGTCCACGCCGGATCGAAGGAGGCCGGCCGGTTCTGGGAGGCCCAGGGCTTTTCCGTGGTGGAGGGCTTGCCCTGGTCCCACCAGGCGCGGCGGTCAGGCCAGGCCTGACCTACATCTTCCGGGCGACGGCGAAGTCGGCCAGATCTTCCAGGGCCGGACGCCAGCTGTTGGATGTGGAGAAATCCGCCAGGGCCGCCTTGGCCGCAGCGGCATAGTCGGCGGCGAGGTCCAGGGTCGCCTTGTCCGCCCCGGTTTCGACGATCAGGGCCCGGGCCTTCTGGAAGTCTTCGTCGGTCTGTTCGCGACGGCCCACCGTGCGGTCCCAGAAGGCCTTCTCGGTAGTGGCCGTCCTGGCGATGGTCATCAGCAGGGGCAGGGTCGCCTTGCCTTCCCGGAAGTCGTCCCCGGGATTCTTGCCCAGGACTTCGCTCTCGCCGGAATAGTCCAGGGCGTCGTCCACCAGCTGGAAGGCCAGGCCCAGATTCTGGCCATAGCGGCGCAGGCCCCGGCACTGGTCGGGCGTAGCCCCGGCTGACACGGCGCCGGCTTCAGCTGCGGCGGCGAACAGCTCGGCTGTCTTGGCCTTGATGATTTCAAGATAGGTTTCGGTGGGCAGGTTCAGGTCGTGGGCCCGGGTCAGTTGCAGGACCTCGCCCTCAGCTATGACCCGGCTGGCGCGGGCCAGGATTTCCAGGGCCTGCATGCTGCCGGCCTCGACCATCAGCTCGAAGGACCGGGCAAACAGGAAGTCGCCAACCAGGACGCTGGCGGGAGCGCCCCAAATCAGGTGGGCCGCCACCTTGCCCCGGCGCAGTTCGGAGGAGTCCACCACGTCATCATGCAGCAGGGTGGCGGTGTGGATGAACTCGACCGAGGCCGCCAGTTTCAGGCAGGCGTCGTCAGTGGATCCAGACACCCGGGCCGCAGCTATGGTCAGCAGGGGGCGCAGGCGTTTGGCTGATCCGCCAATAAGGTGCTCGGCCAGGGCCGGGATCACCGAGACCGGACTCTGCATCCGGTCGCGGATCAGGGCGTCCACTCCGGCCATGTCAGCCCTGGCCAGAGCCATCAGGCCATCAATGGACACGGGCTTGGATGCAATGGCGGCGCCGTCTGCGTCCACGGGGACTCCTGTCTTTTCCGCGGCGCAGGGAGAGCGCGCCGCTTGAGGGCGACAATGGCGATGCGATAAGGCAGGCTAGCACAAAGCACAATGTCGGACCGACATCTGACGGAAGGAAAGACCATTTCCTCGGGCCAAACTCCTCCTGAAACGGATGGCTTCCTGGGCGGGCGCCTGCGCCTGCGCCAGTCCGGCAAGGGCTATCGGGCCGGCATGGACGCGGCCTTGCTGGCCGCCGCCTGCGACGCCAGGGCCGACGACCGGGTGGTGGAGGCCGGCTGCGGCCCAGGGGCGGTCCTGCTGTCAGCGGCCCTGAGGCGGCCAGAAGCCGAGTTCACGGGTCTGGAAATGGACCCTGAAGCCCTGGCCCTGGCGCAGGACAATATCGCCCTCAACAACCTCGCTGACCGGGTCAGGGTTCAGGCCGCCGACATCGGCAAGCCCTTCGCCCGGCTGAGCCTGCCGCCCTTTGACGCCGCCCTGGCCAACCCGCCCTTTTTTGATGATCCCGCCGCAATGCGCGCACCAAAACCTGAAAAGCAGGCCGCCTGGATGGCGCAGGGCGGGCTGGAGGCCTGGACCATCTTCCTGCTGAAGTCGGTTCGCGAGGGCGGGACCATTACGGTCATCCACCGGGCAGACCGCCTGGCCGACCTGCTGGCCCTGCTCAGCCCCAAGGCCGGCAGCTTCCAGATCCGCCCCATCCACCCCTTCGCCGACGCCCCGGCCAAGCGGGTCCTGGTCCGGGCCCTGAAAACCGGCAAGGCGCCGCTCCAGCTCCTGCCGCCAGTGATCCTGCACGACCGCGAAGGCGGCAAGCACACCCCCCAGGCCGACGCCCTGCTCCGCGGCGAAGCGGCCTTGGGGTGGGTCTAGATTCGAGACCGACCCCTACCCCTTGAACCAGACCAGCTGGTTGCTCACCGCCAGCAGTTCCCCGTCATCGGACCAGAGCCGGGCCGACTGGTCGTTGAAGCCATGCCTGAAGACCGCCGCATCACAGACCGCCAGCAGGGGTCGGTCGCCCTGCCGCGCCAGAGCCGCCGCGTCGGCCATGAAATAGGTGCTGAGGGTCGCAGTGGCCACGGGCGAGAAATCCCCCCGGACCATGAAGATCCTGGGCAGGAAGGCGTCGCTGATCGCCGCCAGGGCCGGAAAGTCCAGGGGCCGCGATGGCGTCTCGCGCACCCACATGGACGTCTGCGGATCCATCAGCTCCCCGCCCGGGCCCAGGGGCCTTGGCCCGCCGGTCAGGAACCGCATTTCATAGTTCTTACGCCAGGCCACCGGGACATCGCCCTCTGAGAGCGGGGTCTGATCCCAGGCTGGAACCTGCGGCATGGAGGCCATGGCGTGACCCCAGGTCTCCCGCTCGGCGCCGGTGACCACCGTGGCCGTGGTGGTGATCCCGCCCTCCCCTTGCGTCTGCTCAACCGACCAATGCTGGGTCGAGCGCCCGTCCCGGACCAGCCGCACGGAGACCTCGAAAGCCCCCTCGGCCACAGCCCCGCAGAAATTGACCGTCAGGGCCGCCGGCCGACCGCGGCATTGGGGATGATCCAGCACAGCCTTCAGCATGACCGCTGCTGTCGCCCCGCCGAAGGGCCCGGCCATGTTCCAGTAGTCCGCCGTGGTCGCGCCCGCGAACCGTCCCGCGCCGATGGGTGTCAGGGCAATGGCAGCGTCGAGGGGGTGGGACATGGGGGAGGCTTTCTACTCAGACCTTCGAGGCCAACCGGCCCTCAAGGTTGTATTATGCAAAAGACATCAAATCCGATACGTGAACTCGTAGGGTTCGCGTCGGGATAGGACAGGAAAATGGCGGGGTCAAAGAGGGTTTTGGTTACCGGAGCCGGCCGGGCCATCGGGTTCGCGACCGTTCAGGTCCTGGCCCAACGGGGTCACAGGGTTATCGCCACCGCCCGCGACACATCGACCTTGTCAGCCCTGGAGGGTATCGAGGTCTGTCAGCTGGATGTCACCGACCAGGCGTCAGTCGACGCCTGTCTGGCTCAGGCCGGCGAGCTGGATGCTATCGTCAATAATGCGGCCCTCGCAAGAACAGGGCCGGCGGAAGACTATCCCCTGCAGGGCTTCCGCGACATGTTCGAGACCAACGCCCTGGGCGCCCTGCGGATCATTCAGGCCCTGCTGCCGAAATGGCGCGAGCGGGGATCGGGCGTCATCGTCAATGTCTCCAGCGTCAATGGTCAGGTCGGGTCACCTATGGAAGCGGCATATGGTGCGTCGAAGTTCGCCCTTGAGGCCATCACAGAGGCCCTACATTACGAGGTCCGCCACTTTGGCATTCGCAGCGTCATTATCCAGCCAGGCTATATCGCGCCGGGCATGAAGCCGAGCGGTCGCCACGACGGCCCGCCCGCCTATGCCGAACTCTGGGCCCAATGGACTGGCGCTGACGGCAAGATGCTTGGCACAGGCGGCAGACCCGGGCCGGAGATCGTTGGAGAGGCTATCGCGAATGCTATCGAGGACCCTGCGACCCCGCTACGGGTTCCTGTTGGGGCCGACGCCAAAATGATCCTCGGCGCCCGCCGAGCTATGGATGATCAGGCCTTCGAAGCGGCCATGCGCCAAGTTCTGAAGCTGACTTGGTAGGGAAAGTCGTAGAAATGGAAGTCAGGCGCGGCGCAACACGAATAGCGTTCCTGATTGGTCGGTTGGCGATAAAAGTTCCAACAACTCGGACTTGGAGGCAGTTTTTAAGAGGCCTTCTAGGCAACATGGATGAGGTGGAATTCTACCAGAATGATCCAGTTGGCCTTTGCCCGGTAGTTTTCCATGTTCCGGGCGGCATACTTGTCGCAATGCGACGCGCTCGTCCCCTGACCGACGCAGAGTGGCATACAATCGAGTGGCAAGAGCCAGATGTGTTTTCAGGGGGCCTAAAGGTCCGCATTGAGCACAAGCGATCCTCATGGGGCGTAGTAGCCAATCAACTTGTCGCCGTAGACTATGGTGGGCCAGGGTAGCTGGACGTTTTGACCGATCAATTGAAGTCGTGCGATCGCTTTGATGAACCCGGTGAGACTCTGAAAACAAAAAGGGCCCGGACCGAAGTCCGAGCCCTTTTCTAATCCGTGAGGTCTGTCGTCGCCTAGTTGCGGGCGGTGTCGACCAGCTTGTTCTTGGCGATCCAGGGCATGAGGGCGCGGAGACGGGCGCCCACTTCCTCGATCTGGTGCTCGGAGCCGCGACGGCGGGTGGCCTTGAAGCTGGGCGCGCCGACGGCGTTTTCCTGCATGAAGTCGCGGACGAAACGGCCCGACTGGATGTCTTCCAGAACGCGCTTCATTTCGGCCTTGGTGTCCGGGGTCACGATGCGCGGGCCGGTGACGTATTCGCCGTACTCGGCCGTGTTGGAGATCGAGTAGTTCATGTTGGCGATGCCGCCTTCATAGATCAGGTCGACGATCAGCTTCACTTCGTGCAGGCACTCGAAATAGGCCATTTCCGGCGCATAGCCGGCTTCCACCAGGGTTTCGAAGCCGGCGCGGATCAGCTCGACCAGGCCGCCGCACAGGACGGCCTGTTCGCCGAACAGGTCGGTTTCGCACTCTTCGCGGAAGGTGGTCTCGATGACGCCTGAGCGGCCGCCGCCAATGGCCGAGGCATAGGCCAGGCCCAGATCATGGGCGTTGCCCGTCGGGTTCTGGTGGATGGCGATCAGGCAGGGGACGCCGCCGCCCTTCTGGTACTCGCCGCGCACGGTGTGGCCGGGGCCCTTGGGGGCGATCATCAGCACGTCGATGGTCGACTTGGGCTCGATCAGGTTGAAGTGGACGTTCAGGCCGTGCGCGAACAGCAGGGCTGCGCCATCGCGGATGTTGGGGGCGATCTCTTCGTTGTAGATGCCGCGCTGCAGTTCGTCGGGGGCCAGGACCATGATGGCGTCGGCCCACTTGGCGGCCTCGGCGACGCTCATGACCTTCAGGCCGTCAGCTTCAACCTTCTTCGCGGTGGCCGAGCCGGGACGCAGGGCGACCACGACATTCTTGGCGCCGGAATCGGTGAGGTTCAGCGCATGGGCGCGACCCTGGCTGCCATAGCCTACGATGGCGATCTTCTTGTCCAGGATGCGGCCGAGGTCTGCGTCGCGATCATAATAAACGCGCATGTTTCTTCTCCTGAAGACAAGGGGAGCCGCGATCCGCGCAAGAGCGGGGCAGCAAAGGCGGGGCTATGGAGGGGAAAATTGCGCATTCGTCAAGCCAAAGCCCCCGCCAAATGTGCATGGCGGGGGCCCTGGAGACCGTTTGGAAGGCGGTTTAGCGCGCCTTACCAGAAGACGTCATAGACCACGCGGTGGACCCTGCCGGTGTAACGGTCGATCAGCAGGGCGTCGTCGCCAACCCGGACCCACTCGGAGCCGACGGGCGGGCGCGGCAGTCCATAGCTCCACCATTGGCCAATCCGGTAGTCCTGCGCCCACCAGGATCTGGGCAGGAGGTCGCCGAAGATCCAGCTGTGGGAGTAATAGCCAACCGGCGGACGGTAGTTCCAGCCGTGGTAGCGGTTCTGGCTGCGCCAGCGCCAGTTGTCGTTGTCGCGGTTGCGCCAGCTCCAGTCACGGCGGTCGTCCCAGTCCCAGCCACGACGGACATTGCGGTCATCGCGCCAGTTGCGGTCGTTGTCGCGCCAGTTGCGGTCGTCGCCACGCCAGTTGCGGCCATCACCGCGATCGCGGTCGTTCCAGGTCCGGCGATCATCACGGCCATTGAAGCCTCGCCCGTCCATGCGATCTCCGTCGTGACCTTCCCGTCGGACGGCGACCGGCGGTGCGATGGTCGGGGGCGCGACGCGGACGGCGGGGGGTTCACCGGCGCGCATTTCGGGGCCGCGGGGCCTTTCACGGTCCCCAGGCTGGGCTGGTATGCCAGATGGGCCCCAGCGACCGTCACGGTCGCCCCGTTCACCTCTTTGTCCGTAGTCCTGGGCATGAGCCAGGCCGGCGCTGGAGGCCAGCAGGGCCAGAGCCCAGGCGGTGCGTGTGAGCACTTTCATCTTCGTTCCTCTTGTCCGGCGCGGCGACCGGTCTGAATTGCCCTCGCTGACAGGAATGACGCTTCCAACCTGAACCCGACTTGAACGTAAACACCAGTTAAGGGTCACAGCGACCGGTGATGCGTGGGGATAAAACCCCGGACCTGTGGATGCGACCTCGTCGCCCGGTTCAGGGTCGCCGGTTTTGTGGCAATCTTGGCCGAATCGCCGCCGAAGTTTCAGGTCATGAACGCCCCCGCCCTCATTTCTCCGCAGATGGAAGAAACCCACCCGGAACAGGCCTATCTGGACCTGCTGGCCGACATACTGGCCAATGGGGTCCAGCGGGGAGACCGGACCGGCACCGGGACCCTGGGGGTCTTCGGCCGTCAGATGCGATTTGACCTCAGCAAGGGCTTTCCCCTGCTGACCACCAAGAAACTGCACCGCAAGTCGATCATCCTGGAACTGCTCTGGTTCCTGCGGGGCGACACCAATGTGAAGTGGCTGCAGGATCAGGGGGTCAGCATCTGGGACGAATGGGCCGCACCGGATGGCGAACTGGGCCCGGTCTATGGCAAGCAGTGGCGGTCCTGGACGGCGCCGGATGGTCGGGTGATCGACCAGATCGCCAATGTCGTGGCGGCGCTCAAGGCCAATCCCGACAGCCGCAGGCACATTGTCTCGGCCTGGAACCCGGCCGATGTCGACGATATGGCCCTGCCCCCCTGCCACTGCCTGTTCCAGTTCTATGTGGCCAATGGGCGCCTGTCCTGCCAACTCTACCAGAGGTCGGCGGATGTATTCCTGGGTGTGCCGTTCAACATAGCTTCCTACGCCCTCCTGACGGTGATGATGGCCAAGGTGGTCGGTCTCGAGCCCGGAGAGTTCGTCCACACCCTGGGTGACGCCCACCTGTACCTGAACCATCTGGATCAGGCGCGGGAACAGCTCCAGCGCCGTCCATATCCGTTTCCGACCCTTGAAATTGCCGACAAAAATGACCTGTTCGATTTCGCCTACGAAGACTTCAAGCTGCGGGGATACAAGGCCCATGAGAAGATAGCTGCGCCCATCGCGGTCTAATTCTCTACTCCTGGTCGCAATGAACTGGACTTGCTGGCCTGGAGCCGGTATCCGGATGCCACTTCTGAATTCCCGAGACTCGACAAGGTGAACCCTACCCCCCTCCTCTACAGGTCAGGTTCCCGGCTTGCCGGAGCCTACTTCTCCGACAGCGGCTGCCTGCTGACAGCTACCCTGAACGAGGATCTGGGCCCGTGCATCATCTACACCGCCATTGTGGCGTCCAATGTCGGCGGCCCGGACAACATCGCCGTATCCAATGCCCGTTGGGATGACCTGATCCAGTTTCCGGTGTCTGTGTATCGCATGGCGCAGGATCTGGGCCTGCCCTACGAGACGGTCCGCAGGTACGCCGCGAAGCTGCTCGCCAGGGGCCTGATCGAACGTTCCAGTGAAGGCCTGATCGCCCGTCATGAGGGCCTGAGTGAGCCTGCCATTGCCGGCATGCTGACGGAATTCTCAGGCATGACTGTGAAGATGCATTCCAGCCTGCAGGCCATGGGCGCCAACCTGACCACCCAGGGAAAAATCGCCAGCCCGGCTCATGAGCGGCGCATCTCAGCCATGTCGATCCACTACTTCCTCAAGGGGGTGAAGATCGCCACGGAAACCCTGCGGGTCGATCCGGTTCCGGCCATGATCCACTTCACCATCCACCGGGCCAATCTTGCGCATCTGGACCCCCTGCCCGGATCAGAGGTGCTGGACTCGGCCCATGTCCACCTGGACGCTGCCCGCAAACCGGTTTCGGTCTTCGCCGTCGCCCGCAACCTGAACCTTCCTTACGAGACTGCCCGCCGGCACGTGTCGCGACTTTCCAAGCTCGATCTGGTGCGGCGACAGGGGGAGGAAGGCTTTATCGTCCCCAGCGACCTTCTGAAGACCGAGCCCTTCGTGAACTGCGTAAAGGATACGATCCAGGCGACCTACGACTTCATGGAAGCCGCCTTTTCCCCGCGACTGCATTAGGCGCGCCGTCCGGCTCAGTTTAGACTGGTTCGGACTGACCTTCAGACCCGGACACCCATGCCCCAGCCCA
Source organism: Alphaproteobacteria bacterium PA2 (assembly GCA_002256425.1). Classification (NCBI taxonomy): domain Bacteria; kingdom Pseudomonadati; phylum Pseudomonadota; class Alphaproteobacteria; species Alphaproteobacteria bacterium PA2. The sequence goes on from NKIZ01000001.1 coordinate 2,768,212, forward strand.
TACTCACCGCCGGCCCCATAGCCCGCGCCCGCAACGGCGTGATCGGCAGGGATGGCGGCCTGCCCTGGAAGCTCAAGACAGACCTGGCGAACTTCCGGGCTGTGACCATGGGCAAGCCTGTGATCATGGGCCGCAAGACCTGGGACAGCCTGCCCAAGCGCCCCCTGGTCGGCCGGACAAACATCGTCCTGTCCCGGGACGGCGCCTTCGCCCCGCCCAACTGCGTGGTCTGCGAAGAGTTCAACGAAGCGGTGTCCATCGCCAAGGAACAGGCGGAGGATGACGGCCGCGACGAGGTCTGCGTGATCGGCGGCGTCTCCCTGTTCGAAATGGCCCTGCCCCGGGCGCGACGGATCTATCTGACCGAGGTCCATGCCGAGGTGGAGGGAGATGTCTTCCTCAAAGGCTTTGACGAGAGCCAGTGGAAAGAAGTCCGCGCCCAGGACTATCCCGCCGGCGAAGACGATGACTTCGCCTTCACCCTGCGGGTTCTCGAGCGGAAATAGGGAAAATCAGGCGGCCCGACGAAAAGGCCCTTGTTTTCCCCCGGGGTGATCGGGCCATAGTGCGCGCCGCAAGAACCGGACAAACCGGGCGAGTAGAGGAAGCGCATGGACATTCAACTGATCGCCGAGGACTTCCAGTTCCCGGAAGGCCCCATAGCCATGGATGACGGCTCGGTGATCCTCACCGAGATCAAGCGCCAGACCCTCACCCGGGTGACCCCCGACGGGAAGAAGGAAATCCTGGTGGAGACCGGCGGCGGCCCGAACGGCGCGGCCATCGGCCCCGACGGCGCCATCTACATCACCAATAACGGCGGCTCCTTCGAGTGGCTGGACAATATGGGCATGACCGTTCCGGGCCCGACCCCGCCCAGCCATGTGGGCGGCATGATCCAGCGCTATGACCTGGCCACCAGCAAGCTGACCACCCTTTATACCGAGTGCGACGGACGTCGGCTGATCGGCCCCAATGACCTGGTCTTCGACAAGCAGGGCGGCTTCTGGTTCACCGACCATGGCTGCACCACCCCCGAAGGCAGAAAATTCGGCGCGCTCTATTATGCCAAGATCGACGGCAGCCATATCAGCCGCCAGCGTGACCACATTATCTCGCCCAATGGCGTCGGCCTGTCGCCGGACGAAAAGACCGTCTACGCCGCCGACACCCAGCTGGGCCGACTGTGGGCCTTTGACATTGAAGCCCCCGGCGTTCTGGGGCCCGCACCGGCCTTTGCGCCGGGTCGGGTCGTGAAGAACCTGGAAGGCTTCCAGTTGCTGGACAGCCTGGCGGTTGAGGCCGGCGGCAAGGTCTGCGTCGCCACCATCATAAATGGCGGGATCACCGCCTTTGACGAGGATGGCTCGATCGAGCACTACCCCTTCCCGGACCTGATCGTGACCAATATCTGCTTTGGCGGACCGGACATGAAGACGGCCTGGATCACGGCCTCGGCCACGGGCAAGCTCTTCCGGGCCACCTGGCCCCGGCCTGGTCTCAAGTTGAACTTCAATGCCTGATCAACGGGAACAGCTGATCATCGAGACCTTCGAGATCGCCGCTGATCTCTGCGAGGATCTGACACCTCTGGTCTATGCCCGCCTGTTCCGGGATCAGCCTGAAATGGAGCCCCTCTTCTGGCGGGACAAGAACCATCAGGTGAAGGGTGAAATGCTCAGCCGGGTGATCAGCGCCATTCTGGATTTCGCGGGTGAGCGGCACTACGCCTCGACCATGATCCAGTGCGAAGTCATCACCCACGAGGGTTATGATGTACCGCCGGAGGTCTTCGCCACCTTCTTCGGAACCGTGCGGAACACCCTTGCCGAACTCCTGGCCGGGCAATGGACCCCCGCCAAGGACGAGGCCTGGGCAAGTCTACTGATCGAACTGAATTTTTACGTCACTCATCCTGACCAGAGCCAGACCATTCCGGCCTGACAGGAAGAGGGATCCAAAGTTATTTTCACGCTGAAAGCAGCGGTTGGGGAGTGAGACATATGGGTTGGAATTTCGGCGATATCCTGGACGCGGTGGGCCCTGAACTGCCGCCCGAGGCGCCAGCCTTCATCCACGGCGAGCGCCTGGTCACCTGGGGGCAGGCCAACAAGATCACCAACAATGTAGCGCGGGCCCTGATCGCCCGGGACGCCAAGCCCGGCGACAAGATCGCCATCTACATGCGCAACCGGCCCGAATACCTGATGGCCGTGGCCGCTGGCTGGAAGGCGCGCCTGACCCACGTCAACGTCAACTACCGCTACACCCCGCAAGAGGTCTGGTACATTTTCGACAATTCCGACGCCCAGACCGTGGTCTATTCGTCGGAATTCCGTGACGCCATCACCGAGATCCGTCCGCGCCTGCCCAATGTGAAGAACTGGGTCGAGGTCAGCGACACCGGCGAGGTCGCCTCCTTTGCTGAGTCCTTCGAGGCCCTCGGCGAGGAAGGAAATGGCGGCCCCCTGGACATCGTCCGCTCCGGCGAGGACCAGTTCTTCATCTACACCGGCGGCACCACCGGCATGCCCAAGGGCGTCATGTGGGCCCACCAGGACCTGCGGGAAATCACCCTCCAGGGCGCCCGGCTGATGGGTCCGGTTCCCGAAACCCTGGAAGAGCTCGCCGCCTTCACCCGCCAGGTCGGCCCTGGCGGCCGGATCCTGCCCGCCCCGCCCCTGATGCACGGCACCGGCCTGCTGAGCGGCATGGGTGTCATGATGGCCGGCGGCTGCGTCATCACCCTGACCGGCCAGACCTTCGACCCCATCGAAATGCTGGAGGCCATCCACAAGCACAAGCCGACCTCCCTGGTCATTGTCGGCGACTCCTTCGGCAAGCCCCTGCTGAACGCCCTGAACGCCGAGCCTGGCAAGTACGACCTGTCCAGCATCATCGGAGTGGTGTCTTCGGGCGTCATGTGGAGCCATGAGGTCAAGGCCGGCATGCTGGAGCACATGCCCGGCGCCATGCTGAACGACGCCTTCTCGTCTTCGGAAGCTCTGGGCATGGGGTCATCGGTGATGACCAAGGGCCAGGAGGTCCAGACCGCCAAGTTCATGCTGGGCGGCCGCTGCAAGGTGTTCGACGAGAACGACAATCCGGTGGAACCCGGCTCGGGCGTACCCGGGATTGTCGCCATCGGCCCGCCCAATCCAGTGGGCTACTACAAGGACGAGGAAAAGTCGGCGCGCACCTTCCGGGTCATTGGCGGGGTCCGCTATTCGATCCCCGGGGACTGGTGCATTGTCGAAGCCGACGGCACCCTGACCCTGCTGGGTCGCGGCTCGGCCTGCATCAATACGGCCGGCGAGAAGGTCTTCCCCGAAGAGGTGGAAGAAGCCCTCAAGACGCATGCCTCTGTCGAAGACGCCCTGGTTATCGGCCTGCCCGATGAGAAGTGGGGTCAGTCGGTGACCGGCATTGTCCGTCTGGCTGAAGGTGCCAGCCTGGACGAGGACGCGGTCCGCGCCCACGTCCGCAAGTCCCTGGCCGGGTACAAGACCCCCAAGCGGATCTTCGTCACCACCGAGGTCATCCGAGCCAGCAATGGCAAGGCCGACTATCCCACAGCCAAGCGTATCGCCGAAGAGGCCATCGCTGCGGGTTAGAAATGCGGGAGGAGGCCCTGAAGGGCCTCCTCCCCATCTTGTTTACGCCAGGTCGAAGCGGTCTGCGTTCATGACCTTGGTCCAGGCGGCCACGAAGTCGCCGTAGAACCGGTCAGCAGCGTCATCCTGGGCATAGACCTCGGCGATGGCCCGGAGCTGCGAGTTCGAGCCGAAGGCCAGATCAACCCGGCTGGCGGTCCACCGGACCGAACCTGTCGCCGCATCGCGACCCTCATACCGATTACGGGCGACCGGGGTCCAGGTGACGGACATGTCCACCAGGCCCGTGAAGAAGTCATTGGTCAGGACGCCAGGACGGTCCGTGAAAACGCCCTCGGCGGCGGCGCCGTGATTGACGCCAAGCACCCGGAGACCGCCAACCAGCACCGTCATTTCCGGAGCGCTGAGACCCAGCAGCTGGGCGCGGTCCACCAGCTGGGCTTCCGGCGGCAAGCTGAAGGCCCGGGCCTCATAGTTGCGGAAGCCGTCGGTCAGGGGCTCAAGGACTTCGAAGGACTCGATGTCCGTCTGTTCCTGGGTAGCGTCAGTCCGGCCCGGGGTGAAGGGGACCACCAGCGGATGGCCGGCCTTCAGGGCAGCGGATTCGATGGCGGCGCAGCCCCCCAGGACGATCAGGTCGGCCATGGAGACCTTGCGGTCGCTGGCGCCATTGAAGGCCGCTTGAACCCCTTCCAGCACTGACAGGACCCGGGCCAGTTGATCGGGCTGGTTCACCGCCCAGTCCTTCTGGGGCGCCAGTCGGATCCGGGCGCCATTGGCCCCGCCCCGCTTATCGGACCCGCGATAGGTGGAGGCAGAAGCCCAGGCGACACTGACCAGCTCGGACACGGTGAGGCCAGACACCAGGATCCTGGCCTTCAGGTCGGCGATGTCGGCGGCATGGATCGGCTCTTCAGTCTGAGCCGGAACCGGATCCTGCCAGATCAGCACCTCGGCGGGGACTTCCGACCCGAGATAGCGGACCCGGGGACCCATGTCCCGGTGGGTCAGCTTGAACCAGGCCCGGGCGAAGGCGTCGGCGAACTCGGTTGGGTTCTGATGGTAACGACGGGCGATGGGCTCGTAGATCGGGTCGAACCGCAGGGCGAGGTCGGCCGTGGTCATCATCGGCGCATGGCGCTTTGACGGATCATGGGCGTCGACGACCATGTCCTTTTCAGCGACATTCATGGCGCGCCATTGATGGGCGCCCGCCGGGCTCTTCACCAGTTCCCATTCATGGCCGAACAGGGTGTCGAAATAGCCATTGTCCCAGGTGGTGGGATTGGGCTTCCAGGCGCCCTCGATGCCGCTGGTGATGGCGTCGCCGCCCTTGCCCGTGCCGTGGGTGGAGATCCAGCCCAGCCCCATATGCTCGACTTCAGCGCCTTCCGGCGCCGGCCCGACAAGAGCAGCGTCTCCGGCGCCGTGGGCCTTGCCGAAGGTGTGGCCGCCAGCCAGAAGGGCCACCGTCTCCTCGTCATTCATGGCCATCCGGGCGAAGGTCTCGCGGATATCGCGGCCCGAAGCAACCGGGTCAGGATTTCCGTTGGGGCCCTCGGGGTTCACATAGATCAGGCCCATCTGTACGGCGGCCAGGGGGCTCTCCAGCTCACGATCGCCGGAATAGCGGGTGTCGCCCAGCCAGGTATCTTCGCCGCCCCAGTAGATGTCCTCTTCCGGTTGCCAGACGTCGACCCGGCCACCGCCGAAGCCGAAGGTCTTGAAACCCATGGACTCCAGGGCGCAGTTGCCGGCCAGGATCATCAGGTCGGCCCAGGAAATGGCGTCGCCGTACTTCTTCTTGATTGGCCACAGCAGGCGCCGCGCCTTGTCGAGATTGCCATTGTCCGGCCAGCTGTTCAGGGGGGCGAACCTCTGCGAGCCGGATCCCGCGCCGCCACGACCGTCCGAGGTGCGGTAGGTGCCGGCGCTGTGCCAGGCCATGCGGATGAAGAGGGGTCCATAATGACCCCAGTCCGCCGGCCACCAGGCCTGGGACTTGGTCATCAGGGCGACAAGGTCAGCCTTGACCGCCTTCAGGTCCAGGCCCTGGAAGGCCTTGGCATAGTCAAATTCGTCGCCCAGCGGATTGGAGGCCGGAGCGTGCTGGTGGAGGATGCTGAGGTTCAGTGCATTGGGCCACCAGTCGCGGTTGGACCTGCCTGCATGGGTGGCTGCGGCTCCGGCGCCGTGCATGACCGGGCAACCGCCTGCCCTGTTGTTCGCGTCCATGGGTTTCTGCCTTTCAAGCCAGTGAACATCTCGTTCTGAGACGTCAAACTAGCGAAGGCAGATGCATAGATAAAATCAGATGTTTCTTTAGTTGGAATAGATTTTGTCTATTCCAACTAAAGCGCCTCAGTCCTCCGCCGCCATATAGGCGTCGAGGGTCTGGTGGTAGTGGCGGATGCGGCTCTCCTGGTATTGCGCCAGGACCACGGTCGGCCGGCTGGAGGCCCGCAGTCCCTTCTGGATCCGCATCAGGTTTTCCGTGTCCTGATCGGCGACAATGGCGGCCGATCCCAGTTCACGCGCTGTCGCCCAGGGCTCATCTGGCCCCAGCAAGCGGATCTCGGCGGGCGCAGGATGGCTGCCGTCCGGCGCCTTGGCGAACAGGAACATGATCTCCATGACCGACTGCTCGGGATTGTCGCCATAGGGCCGGAACCGGTAGCAGACCGGCAGGGACTGACCGCCCCAGGGCACCATGTTCGGAAACAGCAGGTACTCGATCAGGTCGAGGGACTCGGTGTCGGACAGCGTCGACAGGTCATTGCCGGTTGACCGGCCGATCTTCTGACGGGCGCGCTCGGCCAGTTTGGCGCGGGGCGTCTCGCCGGGACCAACCTCGATCGGCTTTCCGTCATAGAAGGGCATGTCCCGACGCATGTGCTTGATGACGGTTTCGTCGGAGACATCGCTCATGGAGGGGCTTGGCACCCCCTGAACACTGATCATCCGGTTCACATGCCGCACACCAGGCCAGACGTCGTACTGGGTGTTCTGGTCGCCATAATAGGCCAGGACCTGGGGGTGGGCGCTGGGGACATGATAGCTCTCGATGAAAGCCTCCATGGCCAGCTTCCAGTTGCAGGGCATGATCTTGGCCACATGGGCGGCCTTGTAACGGTCCTCCAGGGCGAAGGCCTTGAAGTGCTCGGGCAGGATTTCGAGATAGCTCTCCAGGGGTTCGCAGTCCTGGTCGAAATTGACGAAGACAAACCCGCCCCAGACTCCCACCCGCGCCTCCGGCAGGCTGTAATCCTTGCCTTCCACCTGCGGAAAGTCCCAGGCGCCCGGCAGGTCCGTCAGCTTGCCCTGCAGGGACCAGGTCCAGCCGTGGAAGGGACAGCGGAACTGTTTCACACAACCGCCCTGGGTGCGCAGCAGGGTGCCCCGGTGCAGGCAGGAATTCACATAGGCGCGGATCTCGTCGGGTCCGGTCCGCACCACGATCAGGCTGTCGTGGACGATCTCGTAGACCACATGATCACCGACATCGGGGATTTCCTCCACCCGACAGGCCAGCTGCCAGGTCTTGCGCCAGACCTTCTCCACCTCGCGGTCATGCCAGGCCTTGGAGAAATAGCGCTCGGAGGTGACGTCCTCGGTTCCCAGGTCGAGGGGCGACTCTTCCAGCATGACGGCAGGGGCGGGATTGACGTCCTGACTAAGGACGTCCTGCACGGATGGACCCGGCCGCCCTACCGGAAACTTCAGCTGCACCATGGTGATCTCTCCGATTGCCTGTCGTCCCCCGAAGAGTGCATATGTTACTCTCTCTATGCAACCAGACTCTTGGAGCGCCCCATGTCGAACCTGACTCCCCGCCCCCTGATGACCCTCAAGCTGGATGTAGCCTTTGACCGAATGCTGGATTTCGGTGTCGGGCCCCAGGGACGTCGCCGGATTGCTCCGATCCTGGGCGGGCGGTTCGAGGGCGAGCGTCTCAAGGGCGAAGTCCTGCCCGGCGGCGCGGACTGGGTGATCAACCGGCCCGACGGCGTCATGGTGATCGATGTGCGCATCGCCCTGAAGACCGAGGACGATGTCCTGATCTACATGACCTATCAGGGACGGTTCCTGGCGGAGCCCGAGGTCATGAAGCGCTTCAACCGCGGCGGCCAGCTGGAGCCCCACGAATACAGTCTGCGGGTCTCGGCGAAGTTCGAGTGCGGGAATCCGGCCTATGCCTGGCTGAACGACACCGTGGCCCTTGGCGTCGGCGAGCAGACACCGGCCGGGCCGATCTACACCTTCAGCGACCTTGGCTGACCCCACGCGATCTGCAGCCCGACCGGCGCCGACTGACCCGCAGTCCGTCACCGCCGTGCTGACGGCCGTCCGACAGGCCGCAGATGTGATCTGCGATCGCTGGTCCCTGACCCTGATCCTGGCCGCCTTCCACGGTGCGACGCGCTATGGGGAGTTTTCCCGGGACACCGGCATGGCGGACCGGTTGATCGCCGACCGCCTCAAGGGTCTTGAGCAGCAGGGCATTTTTGCGCGCGAGCTCTACAGCCGCCGTCCGCAGAGATACGGATACCGACTGACGCCCATGGGTCGCCAGACCTCTGAAATCTTCCGCCAGATGGTCCGGTGGCAGGTCAATTCTGACCTCCCGCCCGACCCCACGCTAGTGTCCTGGGCCACACCCTTAGCCGCTAGCCTGGCTTGCCCGGGCTGTGGGCAGATCCTGACGGCCCGGGACATTGATCTGCGGCTGGTTCCCGGACTTCTGAGGCAGATCCCCGACAAGCAGGTCGCCAGGCGGCGTTCCACCCTGCCCGCAGGATCAGGTCCCATGGGCCTGGGCCCCAGCCTCGACATCTTTGGCGACAAGTGGGGGATAGAGGTCCTGATCTGCGCCTTCATGCGCCTGCGCCGGTTTTCGGACATGCGGGCAGCCACGGGCATGGCTGCGAACATACTCACGGACAGGCTGGCCCGACTTTCAGACCTGGGCCTGCTGTCGAAGTCAGATGCGGGTTACCGGCTGACCAAAAGGGGACTTGATCTCTACGGCGTCACCGTCGCCATCCAGGACTGGGCCGACGCCTGGCTGGAGCCGCGATTCAGATCACCTGTGAGGCTCATGCACAGAAGCTGCGGCGGTGTGTTCAGCCTGCCGCCCGTCAGTCCCCCACTGGGATGGGAGTCTCGCCAAGGCTGAAAGCGCCCCCGGCCTGTGGCCGGAGGCGCCGGTCAGGTCCTAGCTGAGCGTCGCCATGGCCGAGGCGTCGAAGTTCATCAGTTCGTCCGTGCGGCCTTCCTTGACCTTCAGGGCCCAGAGCGGGTCCTGCAGCAGGGCGCGGCCGACGCCGACCAGGTCGAAGTCGCCCCGGTCGAGCATGAAGATCAGCTTGTCGAGGCTGGCGGGCTTGGAGGCTTCACCGGCATAGGCGGCGATGAATTCACCGGTCAGACCCACCGAGCCGACGGTGATGGTCGGCACGCCGGTCAGCTTCTTGGCCCAGCCGGCGAAGTTGAGGTCCGAGCCTTCGAATTCCGGCTCCCAGAAGCGGCGCTGCGAGCAGTGCAGGATGTCGGCGCCGGCGTCGGTCAGGGTCGTGAGCCAGGCTTCCAGGGCCTTGGGGTCTTCGGCCATCTTCACGGTGAAGTCCTGCTGCTTCCACTGGCTGATCCGGATGATCACCGGATAGTCGGGGCCGACGGCCTTGCGCACGGCGCGCAGGATGTCTGCGGCGAAGCGGGCGCGGCCCGGCAGGTTCTTCGAGCCATAGGCGTCTTCCCGGGCATTGGTGCCGTCCCAGAAGAACTGGTCGATCAGATAGCCATGGGCGCCGTGTAGCTCGATGGACTCAAAGCCCAGGGCCTTGGCTTCGGCGGCGGCGTCGGCGAAGGCGCGGATGGTGTCGGCCACCTCTTCCTCGCTCATGGGCTCGCCGAACTGCTTGCCGGGGCTGGAGAGACCCGAGGGGCTGTCATAGCCGCCTTCCGGGTTCCAGCTCGGATCACGGGAGCGGACAGCGCCGGTGTGCCAGAGCTGAGGCGCCATGGCGCCGCCCACCGAATGGACCTCATCAATGACCCGCTTCCAGGCTTTGAGCTCGGTCTCACCGTGGAACCGCGGCACATTGGCGTCGTTCAGGGAGGCGGGGCGGGAAACGCCGGTGCCTTCCGAGACGATCAGGCCGACCTCGGCCGCCGCCCGGCGCTTGTAGTACTGGGCCACCTCTTCGGTCGCCACGCCGCCGGGGGACTTGGACCGGGTCATGGGCGCCATGACAATCCGGTTCTTGAGGTTCAGGCCCTTGAAGGACCAGGGTTGGAAAAGCGCGTCGGCAGCCATGGGGGATCCGTCAAACAGTTGTTCGTGTGGAGGGTGGATAAAGCACGGCGGGCCGCCGCCGTCAGCGGAGAAAATCTGGCGCCCGCAGAAGCTGTGCCGTGGAGGACACGGAGCAGCCAAAATCCCCTGCGCCGTCTTGCCATTCGGGGCTTCGATAGGCATCTTCCTTAACACTGATTAGATAGGGGCGTTGGACCACGACGCCAATTGGAGGATCTCATGAGCGACGGCGCTATTGACCTGAAGGCGGATGCCCGGGCCCACGCCTTTTCCATCCCCCTCGAAGACATCAACATTGTCGACGTCGAGATGTGGCGGAACGAGACCTACTGGCCCTATTTCGAGCGCCTGCGCCGCGACGATCCGGTTCACTGGCACCCCGAAGGCCAGCACGAGGACGGCCCCTTCTGGTCGGTGACCAAGTACAACGACATCATGGCCGTGGACACCAACCACGAAGCCTTCTCGTCGGACACGAACATCACGCTTTTTGACCAAAAAGATGATTTCAAGATGCCGATGTTCATCGCCATGGATCCTCCCAAGCACGATGAGCAGCGCAAGACGGTCAGCCCCGTCGTGTCGCCGATGAACCTGGCCATGCTGGAGCCCCTGATCCGCAGCCGCATCCAGAACACCCTGGACAACCTGCCGATCAACGAGCCCTTCGACTGGGTGGATCGTGTGTCGATCGAACTGACCACCCAGATGCTGGCCACCCTGTTCGACTTCCCCTTCGATGACCGTCGCAAGCTGACCCGCTGGTCCGATATCGCCACGGCGGGTCCTGAGTCCGGCCTGTTCGTGACCGAGGACCCGGAAATGGAACGGCGCATGGAGCTGTTCCAGTGCGTGGAATACTTCAGCCGCCTGTGGGAAGAGCGCGCCGCTCAGCCGCCCAAGGGCGACCTGATCTCCCTGCTGGCCCACGGCGAGTCCACCAAGAACATGGATCGCATGGAGTACCTGGGTAACCTGGTCCTGCTGATCGTCGGCGGCAATGACACCACCCGCAATTCCATGACCGGTTCGGTCCTGGCGCTCAGCCAGAACCCGGAACAGGAAGCCAAGCTGCGGGCCAATCCGGACCTGATCCCCTCCATGGTCTCGGAAACCATCCGCTGGCAGACGCCCCTGGCCCACATGCGCCGCACCGCCACCCGCGACATCGAACTGGGCGGCAAGCAGATCAAGAAGGGCGACAAGGTTGTCATGTGGTATGTCTCGGGCAACCGCGATGAGACCGTCATCGAGAACCCCAATTCCTTCATCGTCGACCGTGAACGCCCCCGTCAGCACATCAGCTTCGGCTTCGGCATTCACCGCTGCGTCGGCAACCGTCTGGCCGAACTGCAACTGCGCATCCTCTGGGAAGAAATCCTCCCGCGCTTCCCCAAGATCGAAGTCCTGGCCGAGCCCAAGCGCGTGCCCTCCAACTTCGTGAAGGGCTATGAGCAGATGATGGTCCGCATCCCGGCCAAGAACTAAGCGTCGATTTCAGGATCGGCCTTGCAGCGCCCGCCGGAAACGGCGGGCGTTTTGCGTTGGAGGATAGCTGTCTGACGCCGAGCCCTATGAACTGGACCCCGGCCTCCGCCGGGGTGACCGGTGGGAGCCGATAGCCCACGATCGAACTCCCACCCCCGGTCATACCGGCGAAAGCCGGTATCCAGTTTCATCCGGAGCGTTGGCCGCACCAATAGACTGTCTGGCTACTTGTCTTCCGCAAATCCTGACAGCAGGGCATCGGCCAGCACCTGCTCCATACGCGCCCGCCAATCGGCGCCCTGGGCCTGATAGGCTTCAAAAAGGCTGGTTCGGAGACGAAGGGTGACGATTTTCTTCGGGTCAGCCGACCTTGGCCGACCAACCTTAAGTTTGGCCTGAAGGCCAGCTGGCAATTGGTCAAAACGCACCGCCCGAGCGTTCAGATCGTCTGACCATTCAGGCGCTTCCTCGTCCAGTGCGGTGGGGTCAGGTTTCATATCGCTTCACCTCTCGCGCATTGGCCTTCCGGAAACTGATGACCCGGATGCCTTCAGGGGCCTCGCAGAAGACCAACAGGTGAACCCGTCCATCGAGCATGCCGAGCGCGATGTATCGGCGCTCGGCATAGTCCCTTCTCAGGTCCTGGGCGAACTTGGCGGATCCGAAGTCGAAATCCGTCGCCCGCTCAAACGACAGTCCACGATCTCGAATGTTCCTGGCGTTCTTTTCAGGATCAAACTCGATCTTCATATTTTCCGTATAACGGATATTCAGGAGCGCGCCTAGCCCCCGTAAGCCGCCGCCTCAAGCTTCTTGAGCAGCCCCAGCATGTCCGCATCCCCGAACGGCAGGAGCTGGGTCATGACCAGGCCCGCCTTCCCCACCGCCGGATCGGCCCAGTAATAGGTGTTGGCCAGACCTGCCCAGGCCAGGCTCCGGCCGCTTCGTCCTTCGGTGGTCGGCTCGGGGTTGATCAGGGTGGCCAGGCCATAGCCGGTGTGCATGTCCGGATAGATGTCGAAGTCGTTGGACATCATCGGATTGGAGGTCGTGAAGGCGCCTGCCCGGTGCGGGCCGGTCTGGACGACGCCCAGTGACGCCACCGTCTCGGCCTTGAGGACCTGGCGATCCCCATGCCGTCCGCCATTCAGCAGCATGCGCAGGAAGCGGGCATAGTCGACCGCCGTGCCATAGAGGCCGCCGCCTCCGGACAGGACCTCGGGATTTTCCGGCATGCCGAAGGGGATGGGCATGACCTTGCCGTCCGGGCCGCGCATGTGCACCGAGGCCTTGCGGGTTTGCTGCTCGGCGCTCAGGGCGAAGCCCGTGTCCTTCATGCCCAGGGGGCCGAAGACCTGATCCTGGAGGTAACCATCCAGCCTCTGGCCGCTGGCGGCCTCGATGACCACGCCGACCCAGTCGGTATTGATGCCATAGGCCCAGCCTTCACCGGGATCGAACAGCAGGGGCTGGACCATGTCGGCCCGCACCCCGCCGGCCGGGTCGCCGCGGCCTGAATGCTCCCGCCACCGGGCGATCTGCGGCTGGATGAAGCCATAGCCGAAGCCGGCCGTATGGCTGAGCAGATGGCGCAAGGTGACCGGCGCCCTGGCTGGACGCAGGATTGGCGCCCCCTTGTCGTCAAAGCCCTCGAGCACCTGCAGGCCGGCGAATTCCGGGATCAGCTCAGCCAGATCGCCGTCGAGGGTCAGCTTTCCCTGGTCCACCAGCTGCAGGGCGCCCACAGACACCACCGCCTTGGTCATGGACGCCAGCCAGAAGATGGTGTCGGGGCTCATGGCGGCGTCCGCACCTGCCGCTCTCACCCCGACCGCATGGCTGTAGACCTCGCCCACCGAGTCCGTCACCAGGGCGACAACCCCAGAAAGGCGGCCGGACTCAACGGCCTTCGCCGCCTCGGTTTCGAACTGCTCGAACATGGATCGACCTATTTCAGCGGCTTGACGAACTTCAGGATGAACTGGTCGGTCTTGCCCCGGATGGCGGGGGAGAAGACATTGTCGGTGTGTGGATCAGCGGAAGCGGCCAGCATGGGGCTCTCGGCGACCAGCTTGAAGCCCGCAGCCTCGACCTCGGATTTCACCGCGGCCACATCAATCCGGTGCAGGGTATTGGCGGCGCTGAGGCCGGAACCCGCCGTCGCCGCATGGTCGACAATCAGATAGACGCCGCCGGGCTTGAGCGACTGATAGATCTCGGCATTGACCCTGGCCGCCATGCCCTTGGGAAAGGGCGCCAGATAGAGGTCGTGATAGTTCTGTACGGTCAGAACCAGGTCGAGATTGTCGGGCAGGACCACCTTCATGAAGCTGGAGGAGTCCGCCGTGACATTGGAATAGGCCGAGACCGCCGCCTTCTGCTCGTCGCCATAGGCAGCGCGGAACTGGATGAATTCCGCAGGCTGATAGGCCAGGACGCTGCCCTGAGGCCCAACGGCCGCGGCAAGGATGCGGGTAAAGTACCCGCCGCCCATGATGAAGTCGGCGACCTTCGCGCCCGGCTTCAGCCCGGCGAAGGCCAGCAGCTCTGCGGGCTTGCGGGCCGCGTCGCGCCTGGCGTCAGCCTCCGGACGGCCCTTGTCGGCAAGGGCGGTTGTCTGAAATGCCGGGACCTCCGAAGCCGACGCCGCAGCGGCGGCCCCAAGGCTGATGGCCAGAACCGCGATCGCAAAGTGACGACGACGCATTAGCTTCCTCCCAAACATGAGTGTTTGGGTGAAGGCTAGAGCCCGAGCACCATCTTGGCCATGATGTTGTGCTGGATCTCATTGGATCCGGCATAGATCGAGGTCTTGCGGTAGTTGAAATAGTGCGGCGCCAGGGTGGCGGCATAGTCCGGACCAGCCCGGGGCTCGTTGCGGATGCCCTTGATCTCGGCCCAGGTGTCCTGGACGAAGGGCTGGGCGTAGAGCCCCGCCGCTTCCAGGGCCAGTTCCGTGATCAGCTGCTGGGCCTGACTGCCCTCCAGCTTCAGCATGGACGAGGCCGCGCCCATGGCTTCCCCGGCATTGCGCGAACCGAACATGCGCAGTTCAACGGCGTTCAGCACATCGATCTTGATCTGGGCTTCGGACAGCTTCCTGCGGAAGTCGGGATCATCAATCATCCGCCTGCCGCCGTCAGAGGCTTCCAGGCCGGCGATCTTCTTGACCTTGTTGATCTGGTTGGTGAGGCCCGGGGCATAGGCGCCGCCCCGCTCGAACTGGAGAAGGTACTTGGCGTAGGTCCATCCCTGGTCCTCTTCGCCGATCCGGTTGGAGACCGGCACCCGGACATTGTCGAAGAAGACCTGATTGATCTCCTGCTCGCCATCGGCGGGACCATCCAGGGTCGGCAGGGGAACGATATTGATCCCCGGGGTTTTCATGTCGAGCAGGAGGAAGCTAATGCCCTTCTGCCTGATCGGGTCGACGCTGGTGCGGACCAGACAGAACATCCAGTCGGCCCATTGGGCGTAGGTGGTCCATATCTTGGAGCCATTCAGCACATAGTGGTCGCCGTCCCGCTCGGCCTTCATGGACAGGGAGGCGAGGTCAGATCCCGAACCCGGCTCGGAATAGCCCTGGCACCACCAGACATCGGTGGAGAGGATTTTGGGCAGGTGCTGGGCCTTCTGTTCTGGCGTCCCGAAGGCCATGACCACCGGGGCGCACATGCGCAGGCCCATGTTCGAGGTTTCCGGCGCCCCGGCCAGTGCCATTTCCATGTCGAAGATGAACTTCTTGGCGTGGCTCCAGCCTGTGCCGCCGTATTCCACCGGCCAGTCCGGGGCGATCCAGCCCTTGGCGTTCAGGGCCTTCAGCCAGCGGACCTGACCAGCCTTGTCGATGTGATGGTTCTTGGACTGTGCGGAGCGTGCCCGCATGTCGTCGTCAAAGTTCTCGGCGATGAAGGCCCGCACCTCGTCACGGAAGGCGAGATCCTCAGCGGAAAAATCCAGATCCATTTTGAAGTCCTTTCCAGATTCAAGGTGCGGGTATCGGGTCTAGACCCCGTCGAGGTATTCGATTTCCGGACGACCGCCCATGCAGGGTCCCATCTTCGGGCCGGCGGCCTTGAAGTATTCGGTCTGGCCGTGAAGGCTCAGGGCTTCCTGGTCGGCATAGAGCTCGAGCACCTTGTAGACTTGCGGATTGCTGCGGCTCTTGGTCAGCTGATAGGCTAGGTTGCCCGGCTCATTGGCCCGGACCTGCTTGGCCAGTTCGGTGAAGATGGCTTCGAATTCCGCATTCTTGCCTTCGGCCACCGTCAAGGTGGCGATCACGCCGATCATGAATTTCACTCCCAACAATTGTTTGAAGTCGGAAGTTAGAGGCCCATCCCCAAGGCGGCAAGCCAAAGCGCGCGGTGACGCGGGGTGAAGGTCAGAGAAAAATCAGGGAAGGCTTTAGGGCCGGTCGTTCCAGCCATAGGCGACCCAGTGATGGCCGCCCAGATTACGCGCCTCGATCACGCCGTCTTCGGCCTTGGGGGCGGCCGAGCGCCGGGCGCGAAGGGCCAGACCAGCCAGGCCCAGCAGGGCCGAGGACATGACGGCGATCACCACAACCGTTGCGGCGGCGAAGACGGCCAGGACTGCGCCAATGGCCACGGCCGCGGCGGTCGCGAGGGCGCCGCCGAGCATGGCTATGCTGCGGAAGGCTGAACCGGACTGTCGCGCGAAGTCGTTGACCATGGCGTCCTCACCTCACCATCATTTTGATGGCGTCAGCGCATACTTCGGGGGCGGGGGGTTCGCCGTCAACCGAGCAGGCATCAATTTTATGACAAAACAGGGTCATGACGCTTCATTGAGCGCCAGGCTCCGGCGCTCGCGCATGATGGCGTCATAGGCCGAATTGATGGCCGCCGCCTTGGCCTCTGCGACCTCGACATACTCACTGGGCAGGCCGCGCGCCCGGGCGCGATCCGGGTGGGCCTCGCTCAACAGGGCGCGCCAGAGCTTGCGGACATCCTCGTCCGGCGCATCTGGCGCGATGGACAGGACCGCATAGGGATCGTCCGCCGCAAGGCCCAGGTGCGTGGCCTTCAACCGCCGGAATGTCAGGGGCGAGAAGCCGAAGTGATGGGATACGGTTTCCAGGTAGACCAGCTCGTCGTCGGTCACGACGCCGTCCGACCGGGCGATATGGAAGAGGCCGTCGAGGACGTCCTCCAGCAGGCTGGGGCAATTGCTGTAACGTTTGGCCAAACGCTTGGCATAGCTCTCATAGCCATGGGTGGTCTGACGGGCGAGATCGTAGAGCCGCAGTATGTTCTTCTCTGACCCGCCGTCGGTCTGGAAGACTTCGAAGAAGGCGTCGTATTCCTGGATATTGGCGCGGCCGTCCGCCTTGGCCAGCTTGGCCCCAAGCGCCGTCACCGCCGTGGAGAACGCCGGGTCTTCTCCGGGCAGGCCCGGGGGGCAGTCGCAGTCTTCGCAGCCATCCGGCCGTTTCACCGCGCGCCCTGCAATGTTGCGCCAAAAGCTCATAGGAGTATCCAGACGCTTTAGGCCCTCCCCGCGTTCCTGACAACGCGAACCATAGCCGCAGAGTCTTAAGCTTTGGACATGAAATGGCGTTTCTGGATTGATCGCGGCGGCACCTTCACCGACGTGATCGGAGCCCGTGGCGATGGCGGCGAGGTCTCCGCCAAGTTCCTGTCCGCTTCGCCCGCCTATGCCGACGCCGCCGTGGCGGCCATGCGCAGCCTGATGGCCGTGCCCGATGCGGCCCCGTTCCCGGCGCACCAGGTCGACTCCATCCGCATGGGCTCGACCGTGGCCACCAACGCCCTGCTCGAACGGCGGGGGGCCAGGACACTCTTCCTGACCACCGCAGGCTTTGCCGACGCCCTGGTCATCGGCGATCAGTCCCGGCCTGACCTTTTCGCCCTGGACCTGACCCGGCCGCCGCCTCTCTATTCCGGAGTGGTCGAGGCTGATGAGCGCCTGGCCGCCAATGGGGCTGTGGTTCTGCCCCTGGATGCTGACGCCCTGCGCCTGATCCTGCAGACCGCCTTTGCTGAGGGCTATGAATCCCTGGCCGTGGCCTTCATGCACGCCGACCTCAACCCGGCCCACGAGGTCCTGGCTGGCGAGATCGCCCGGTCTGTCGGCTTTTCCTTTGTGGCCCTGAGCCACGAGGTCAGCCCCCTGCCCCGGTTCATCCCCCGGGCGGAAACCACGGTGGCCGACGCCTATCTGACTCCGGTCCTGCAGGCCTATGTCCAGCAGGTGGCACGGGCGGTGAACGGCGCGCGCCTCTATTTCATGACCTCGGCCGGCGGACTGGTGCGGGCCGACGCCTTCCGCGGCCGCGACGCCGTGGTTTCAGGCCCGGCTGGCGGAGTGGTCGGGGTGGCCGAGACGGCCCGGCAGGCCGGGGCAGAGGCGGTCATCGGCTTCGACATGGGCGGCACCTCCACCGATGTCTGCCGGTTTGCCGGAACCCTCGAGCGCCGTGACGTGGCGAAGGTCGCCGGGGTGCGCCTGCGAAGTCCCATGCTGGATGTGGAGACCGTGGCGGCGGGCGGTGGGTCCATCCTCACCTTTGACGGCCACAGGGCGCGGTCAGGGCCACACTCGGCGGGGGCAAATCCGGGGCCGGCGGCCTATGGACGGGGCGGACCTGCGACCGTCACCGACGCCAATCTGGTCCTGGGCCGGCTGCATCCGGACTTTTTCCCGAGGATTTTCGGGCCCGGGGCGGATCAGGCCCTGGACGTGGCCGCAGCCCGGACGCGGCTGGAGGAACTGGCCGCCGCCATGGGTCAGGACAGTGTGGAGGCCGCCGCCGAGGGCTTTGTCGCCGTCGCCATCGAACAGACCGCCCAGGCTGTGCGCCGCATTTCCACAGAGCGCGGTTTCGACCCCCGGGATCACGCCCTGGTGGCCTTTGGCGGGGCGGCGGGCCAGACGGCCTGTCAGGCCGCCGAAGCCCTGGGGATCGGCGTCATTCTCTGCCCCCGCCATGGCAGCGTTCTCTCCGCCTGGGGCATTGGTCAGGCGGCGATCAGCAGCCTCAAGCAGGCCGGGCTGGAGGTCGTCCTGGATGAGGCTGGTCTGGCCAGGGCGCGAAGCCTGGCGACCGGGGTCGAGGACCAGGCCCGGCAGGCGCTCGCGGAGCAAGGGGCCATTGAAGGTCAGGTCCGTACAGTCCTTCGCCTGCGGTATGAGGGGGCTGACGCCGAGCTGCCGGTCTCCCTGTCGGACCTGAAGACTGCACGGTCTGAATTCGAAGCCGCCCACGCCAGGCTGTTCGGCTTTATCGAGGCTGACCGCGACGTACTGATCGCCACCGTCGAAGTGGAGGCGACCGCCCCGACCGCCGGGCCGACCGGCCGGTCGCCTGCGCCCTCCCTGGATCAAGGTCCTGACCTGACCATCGCCATGTTCGCCCTGGGACAGCGCCACCATGCTCCGGTCATCCGGATCGAAAATCTTGACCAGATCAAGGGCCCGGCCCTGATCATCCGGGGCGACACCCAGATCGCCGTGGCGCCTGGCTGGCTGGCCTGTCGCGAAGCCGATGACCTGGTCCGCCTGACCCGGATTGGCGACAGCCAGACGGGCCCCATCGACGCCAGCCGCCCGGACCCCGTGACCCTGGAGCTGTTCAACCGCCGCTTCATGGGGGTGGCTGAGGCCATGGGGGCGGCCCTGGAGCGCACGGCCCATTCTGTGAACATCAAGGAGCGGCTGGACTTCTCCTGCGCCCTCTTCGACGCCGATGGCGGACTGGTGGCCAACGCCCCCCACATGCCGGTGCACCTGGGCTCCATGGGCGCCAGCGTCCGCGCCGTCCGCGACCGGCATCCGACCCTTAAACCCGGCGACGGCTTCGCCCTGAACAATCCCTATGCCGGCGGCACGCACCTGCCGGATATCACCGTGGTCATGCCCATCTTCGTCGGGGACACGTCCCGGCCGACCTTCTATGTGGCGGCCCGTGGCCACCACGCCGATGTGGGCGGCGTCCAGCCGGGCTCCATGCCGCCCTTCTCGAAGACCCTGGATGAGGAAGGTGTCCTGCTGGACGCCCTGCCCATACTGAACAATGGCCGGTTCCTGGAGAAGGAAGCCCTGGCGGCCTTTCAGGCTGGCCCCTGGCCTTCCAGGGCGCCCCTGCGCAATCTGGCCGACCTCAAGGCCCAGATCGCCGCCTGCCAGGCCGGCGCCCATGCGGTCGCAGGGATGATCACCGCCCATGGCGGCGAGGTGGTCGCCCGCTATATGGGCTTCGTGCAGGACAACGCCGCCCAGTCGGTGCGCAAGGCCATCGGCCGCCTCCGGGACGGCTTTGCCCGCGTTCCCATGGATGGCGGCGGCGAGATCGTGGTGTGGACTACGGTGGACGCCCAGGCCGGGGAAGCAACCCTGGATTTCCGCGAGTCGGCGGACCAGTTGACCTCCAACTTCAACGCCCCGTCGGCGATCGTGGACGCCGCTGCGCTCTATGTCTTCCGCACCCTGGTGGATGACGACATTCCGCTGAACGCCGGATGTCTGAAGCCCCTCAGGATCCTGACCCGTCCCGGATCCATGCTGGCTCCCGCTTATCCGGCCGCCGTCGTCGCCGGAAATGTGGAGACAAGCCAGCATGTGGTGGACGGCCTCTATGCCGCCCTGGGCGTCATGGCCAACAGCCAGGGGTCGATGAACAACTTCACCTTCGGCGACGAAACCCGTCAGTACTACGAGACCCTCTGCGGCGGGACCGGCGCCACAGCCGCCTGCGATGGGGAATCGGCCATCCATTCCCACATGACCAACTCAAGGCTGACAGACCCGGAGATCCTCGAGCGCCGGTTCCCGGTCCGGGTCGAGGTCTTCTCCAGGCGCTGGGGTTCCGGCGGAGCAGGCGCGAAGACCGGCGGCGACGGCGCGGTGCGGTCAATCCGCTTCCTGGCGCCCATGGAGGCGGCCCTTCTCTCCACCCGACGGACCCACGCGCCACGGGGACTGGCGGGCGGCGGAGACGGCCTGACGGGACGTCAGTGTTTGATCAGGGCCGATGGCGGGGTAAGAGACCTGCCCGGATGCTTTTCGATCAAGGTCGAGGCCGGGGACCGGATCGAAATTGAAACGCCGGGAGGCGGCGGTTTTGGCTCCGCCTCATGACCGCCGAAATTCACAGGTAGCCGCGTCCCATGTCCGCCCTTCTCCTTGCCCTCGCCCTGATGACCGACCCGGCGCCTGTGGCCGTCGTCGATCCGGCGACCACCCCGCCCGCCGTCGAGACCCAGCCACTCCCTGCTGAGGCTCCACCCGCGACCGACCCAGCCCCGCCGACAGCGGCCGAACCTGACCCTGCGCCGGTGGCCGTGGTTGAAACCCCTTACCCGCCGGACGCTCCCAAGGATGACTACGGACTGGTCGCCTGGTGCTATGGTCTGCTCAGCGGCTATCTGGAACTGCACGACAGGGTGCTGCCGGAGGTGACCCGTATCGAAGGGGCCTTCCGCAAGCCGGGAACCAGCCTTGCCGACGACATGGCTGTCTATGAGGACATGCAGAAAGTCAGCCGCAGCAATATGAAGCTGTTCGAGCGCGCCATGGAAGCGGCCGAGCGGGCCAGTATTCGCCCCATCAACCAGGCCGGCGCTTCAGCCGTCGCCCGGGGCCGGTCCACCTGGTCAGCGGCCGCCAACCTGCCGACCCGCATTGTGGCCCAGCAATGGATGGGCTGGACCCTGCCCGGCGTCTGCCCCACCCGGGCCGAGGCGCTGGAGACCCGGGCCAAGCTGATGGGCCTGACCTTCAAGGTCAATGAGCCTCCGCCCGAAGCCGCCGCTGCCGAAGCGCCGCCACCTGCTGCTGCAGCTGAGCCCACCGCGCCTCCGCCTCAGGAGGTCGCTCCGACCGCGCCTGCGCCAACGGCGACAGACGAGGCGGCGCCCAAACCGCAATCCTGACCCCGGAGCCCGCCATGGACACCCCTCACCTGGTCTATTTCAGCGATCCCATGTGCTCGTGGTGTTACGGGTTCTCGCCGGTCGTTGCCGACATCCGGAAGAATTTCGGCCGGTCCCTGCCGATCCGCCTGGTCATGGGCGGCCTGCGCCCGGGGACGGAAACCCCGATGACCGAGGCGGCCAAGACCGAAATCCGCGGTCACTGGACCCATGTGGCGGAGGCGGCGAACCTGCCATTTGATGGAGCCGTCCTCGACCATCCCGGCTTTCGCTACGACACCGACCCGGCGGCCCGGGCCGTGGTTCGGGTGCGCAGGCAGGACCCCGAGCTGGCCCTGACCTATCTGGAGCGGGTGCAGCGCGCCTTCTACGCCGAGAACCGCAATGTCACCGAGACCGGCGTCCTGGCCGATCTGGCGGCGGAACTGGGCTTTGACCGCGACGGCTTCCTGGCGGACATGGAGTCCGACGACCTGAAGAACGAGACCTGGAGCGACTACGGCACGTCCCAAAGGGCCGGGGTCACCGGCTTTCCGACCCTGGTGGCCGGACCCAACGCCCAGGGCGCCTTCGGCGTCGTCACCCGGGGCTGGCAACCAGGCCCGCAGATCCTGGCCGTCCTCCACGCCTGGATCGAAGGACCGACAGCAGGAACAGCCTAGATCTCGGGTTCCAGCAGGCTGATGCGGGTCAAGTCGGCCTGGGTCATGCCCGACTCGGACTGAGAGACGGCGTCGGCATACCGACGGCCCCAGGCGACATCTGACGCGGCATAGGTATGCAGGGCGTGGACGTCGGCGCCGAGGGCTGGATCATGGGTCTCGACCGTCAGGAACAAACGCATTTCATCATCAAGCATGTGCTGTTCTGTCAGCCCCTTCAGCGGTCCTGAGTCCAGCCGGTGCTGCAGGGTGATGGTCAGGGCGAATATGGCGTAGCGGTCGGTGACCAGGGGCAGGTCAACGGATCGCCGGAAGGACAGGCCCTCTTCGCCAACCTCCCTGACCAGGGCTGAAAGACGCAGTTTCAGGTCTGTCAGGACATTCATCCGGCCATTGCCAAGGCGGATCATCAGGGTTGGCGCGCCGTTGTGGATGGTGATGATCGGCTGTTCGGCGAAGACGATCTTGGCGCGGGGTTTGGAGAACCGCACGAAGACCAGACCCGTCACAATGGCGGTGAACATCATGCCCAGCACAATCTCGAAGGTCGCCACCCAGTGGGCGCCGGGGGTGGCTGGCCGGAAGTCGCCATAGCCCACCGTCGCGAAGGTCTCGACCGAGAAGAAGAAGGCGTCCAGCAGGGCGCCCGGCCGGGCATTGGCCACGGATCCTGGCATGGCCACATAAACCAGGGCGAACAGCAGGTTGATCAGGACATAGAGACCGCCGACCACAGCCATGAAGGCGCCCCAGCCAACCGTCAGGGCGGCGTGATAGGGGTCGGACAGGTCATACCGGCTTGCGCCGATCTTGGTGAAGTTGAAGCTCGCGCCGGAAAAGGCGTTGGCCGCCCGTCGTCTGCGAACAGTGTGCGCGCCGCCCATGAGCCCTCCTCAAGCCAGAGGGAACCCTAGCATTGCAGACGCCCCGGGGAAGCCCTCAGGAGGTTGCGCAGGTGGACAGGTTGATTGCACCGACAATCGCCGTGCGGGCCCAGACGCCATTGGTCTTTGCGAACACAGCCCCACCTGAGGCAGAGTCATAGTCGGCGCGCTTGGCGTTCCACGCGTCCCAGGTCATGGCCGCGACGATGCGGGCCGTTTCACCGGGCTTGCCCGGCTCAAGGTCCATGGACGCCTTGCACTCGACGTTGAAGTTTACGCAGGCGTGGCCGTCCGCAGGCTTTTCAGCACAGACGGGCTGGGCCTCGATATCCCTGTGCCAGGCGTCAATGGCCGAAGAGAGCCCTGAATAGGGCCCGGATTCAGCCACCTCGGGCGCCTTCTGGCAGGCTGAAAGGGTCAGGGTCGCTGATACACAGACAAGAACGAAACGCTTCAAGGCAGACTCCAACCAGAACAAGCCAGCCGCTTATCACGGCAATCGGGGCCGGTGCATGGCCGATCTGCGGCTTTTCGGAATCAACGCGCTTTTTGGCGGGTTTGCCCCGGCGGCGGCAGGTCATATGCTCAGCCATCGCGCATCCGGCGCGAAGGAGGCAGGTATGCGTTACAATATCTCCGGTACGGTGATGCAGACCGTCGAAATAGATCTTTCGCCCGGCGAGACGATCTACAGCCAGACCCACGCCATGTCCTGGATGAATGACGGCGTGAACATGCACACCAATACCGGCGGCGGCCTGTTCGCCGGCCTCAAGCGCAGCCTGACTGGCGGTAC
The DNA here is from genome assembly GCA_002256425.1 of Alphaproteobacteria bacterium PA2. Classification (NCBI taxonomy): domain Bacteria; kingdom Pseudomonadati; phylum Pseudomonadota; class Alphaproteobacteria; species Alphaproteobacteria bacterium PA2. The sequence goes on from NKIZ01000001.1 coordinate 2,791,889, forward strand.
CTTCTTCGTGACCGACTTTTCCGGAACCCGAGCCGGCGCTCATGTGGCCTTCGCGCCCCGTTTTCCAGGCGCCATCCTGGCCCGTCAGCTGGCGCCGGGCGAGGCCCTGATCTGCCGCAAGGAGACCTTCCTCTGCGCCGAGAAGTCAGTGACCCTGGAACTGGCCTGGCAGCAGAGGATCGGCACGGGCTTTTTCGGCGGCGCCGGCTTCATCCTGCAGAAGGTGATCGGCCCCGGAACCGTCTTCCTGGATCTATCGGGCGAGGTCGTCCACAAGTCCCTGGCGCCCGGCGAACGCCTGCTGGTCCATGCCGGGCATGTGGGCGTCCACGCCCCCACAGTGAGTTTCGACATCCAGATGGTGCCCGGCTTCCGGAACATCCTGTTTGGCGGCGAAGGCCTGTTCCTGGCCAGTCTGACCGGCCCTGGGGACGTCTTCCTGCAGTCCATGCCGATCATGAACCTGGCCGAAGCCCTGGCCCAGTATCTGCCCAGCGGCGAAGGCAAAGGCTGACCGCATCGCTTGGGGCCCGCCCCACGGTCAGGCCCGTGGTTCATTGTCATCCCGATAGCCGGTCAGGCGACTGATTTTCTGGCCGCAAACCACAATTGGCATGACAAGAGCCAATTTCCCGTCCTATGCCAATTTGCCACAGAGACTCTCGCTGGACGTGCATGCCTAATGCGTCTAGCTTTCACGGTGCTTTCACGCGTTTTTCACGTTATGGATTTCGGCATGGCCTATGACAACGCGATGGGAGATCTGGTGTTTCGTCCCGGCGCCCATCTGTCGATGAATTATTTCCTCGACACCACGGACAGGGTCAGCCTGTGGCTTGGTCGCGACGTTGTTGATTCCATGGTCTTCCTCGCCATTCTGGGTGAGAATTTCCGCGATCAGATTTTCACGGGGCCGGACGAATTTGCGACGGCGGTCGATGAGCGCACCCCGGTGTCCATTACAGCCCTGGCGCGAGTTCTGGACATGCCCTACGAGACCGTCCGCCGGCATGCCCTGGCGCTGAAGGCGGCAGGCTTCTGCCGCAAGCAGAAGGGCGGCTATGTCGTGCCCTCGCAGGTCGCCGATTGTCTGGACCTGGAAGACCTGCTGTCAGGCATGACAACGGCCACCCAGGGCCTTCTGGACAATCTTGCGCAGGTGGGAGCTCCCTTGCCCGCTTCGACCTCGCCCCCCTCAAAGGCCATGGATCGAAGGTCGGCGCGCATGGCGATCCGCTACTATGTCGAGGGCATGGCTGACCTGTGCCGGACACTTAACATGGATGTGATCCGGTCGGTCATCCTGCTGAACATCATCCGGCGCAATCATGCGGCCTTCGAGCATGGCGTTGGCGCCGGAGTCGCTGTTGGAGCCCAGGCCCAGTGGTTCACCGATCCCATGCGCCAGTCGGTCAGCACCTACTGCGTCGCCAAGACCCTGCGGATGCCCTACGAAACCGTGCGGCGTCACTGCCGGGCCCTGCTGGCGCAGGGCGTTGTCGAAAGCGATGAAAAGGGCCAGCTCCTGGTCACCGGACGTCTGCTGGACACCCAGAGGGGCGTAGCCGCCGCCCGGTCGGCCTGGGTCGCGACCCGCACCTTCATGGAAGGCCTGGCCAAGCTGGGCGTACCCATGCCGGATCCCGCCTTCGCCTGACGCCTTGTCCCGATAGTCAGGGCAGGGTTGGACCCGATCGCCGGGTCCGACCTATCGGAATAGGCTCTAGGGGCAGCCCTTGGCCGCACAGACCGGGTCGTCAGACCAGGCCAGGATCCGGACCAGCAGGGCGCCAGACTCCCTGACAGGCGTCGTCGCCAGGGATAGGACACGCCCTGCCATGGGCGCCCTGGCCGTATGGACCACCCGCCCGAAGGCATCAGAAATGGTCGCCACCGGCTGATCGAACTTCACCTCCGACCCCAGGGGCGTCAGCACCCGTGCAAAGCCCCCTCTGGGCGCCACGACATCCACGGTCTTGTTGCCGATGAAGGGTTTGACGGCAGGGGGTTCGGCGGGCCCCTCGATCATGCCCAGATCCCGCATGACATTACGCAGGCCCGACAAGGCGCGGGCGATCATGACCGGATCAAAACGGTCCGGCTCGCCCAGCTCCAGGGTCACGGCGTCGACGCCATTGGCGTTCAGCGTCGTTTCGACCGAGCCCCGCTCACCGGGGTCATACTTGATCATGTCAGGACCCAGGGCTCGGGCCATGGACCGCGCCGCAGCGGTCTCGGCGAAGACATACATGGGATAGGCCGTGCCCCGGGACTGGGTGTGCAGGTCCACCGCCGCATCGGCGTTTCCGGCGAAGATCTGCGACCAGAGGCGCCCGGCATAGACCCGGCCGATCTCGCCGGAATTCACGTCGCCAGGCATCTGCCGGTTCAGATTGACCCCGGTGGCGCCCGAGCTGGGTGCAAAGCCGCGGCTGGCCTGCAAAAGGCCCGGAATGTTGACGCCCGGCAGGGCCACTACGGCGCCCTTCAGGCGAGCCGGATCGAGGCTGGCGGCAAGATCCTGGATGATGGCCACCCCGTTCAGTTCATCCCCGTGAACGGCGGCGGTCAGCAGCAGGCGCTTGCCGGGCGCCGCGCCCTTGATGACCATCACCGGAACATACCAGCCCTGGCCGACCGCCTGATCGGTCACCCGGAAGTAATAGCGCGAGACCTGTCCCGCCGGCTGATCGGCCAGGTCCAGCTTTTCGATCACGGGCACGCCGTCGATCCGGTCGCCGGTCAGCAGGCTCGCGGCCTGTCCAGGGGTGGCTGTCGCCAGCAGGGCCGCCGCAAGACCCGCGGCGCCAAGGGTCAGATTCAGGGTCTTCATGCCGGCAGACTAGCGAAGGCTGCACGGCCGGGCCATGGGTCTTGCGCTGCAGGCGACGGGCTGGGAAGACAAGGGCCGCCCATTAGGACGCCGCCATGCTGAAAGCCTCGCCCACTGTCGCCCTCGCCCTCGCCCTGCTGGCTGCATCGCCGGCCCTGGCGGGTCCCATCTATGTCCACGCAGGCCGTCTGGTGGACCCCGTGTCCGAAAAGCTCCTGGTCAATCAGCTGATCAAGGTGGTGGACGGTCGCGTCGCCGCGATCACCCCCTGGACCGGCGCCCCCAAGGATGGCCCGGTAACCGACTGGTCCCGCTATCATGTCCTGCCCGGCCTGATCGACGCCCACGTCCACCTGGCCGACACTGACCAGTCCAGCAATGTGGCCGAGCCCCTGCTGCACTCTAGCGCCGACATCGCCTATCTGGGCGCCCGCCATGCCCGCCAGACCCTGAAGGCCGGCTTCACCACCGTGCACAATGTCGGCAACTTCCGGGCCCTGGCCGATGTGGCCCTGCGCGACGCCATCAATCGCGGCGATGTGCCTGGCCCGCGGATCAATGCGGTCGGCGCCTACATCACCACCCCCGGCGGCGGCGGCGAGGTGACCGGGTTGTCCCCAGACGTGACCCTGCCCGCAGACATGCGCGTCGGCGTGGTCATCAGCCCCGAGGACGTGACCCGCAAGGTCAACTACCTGTTCCAGAACGGCGTCGACAGCATCAAGCTGATCGCCACAGGCGCGGTCCTGGCCCTGGGCACCGAGGTCGGCCGTCAGGAACTGACCGAGGCCGAAATGACCGCTGCGGTAAAGGCCGCCGCCTCGCACGGCGGCTGGGTCACCGCCCACGCCCATGGCGCAGAGGGCATCAAGTCAGCCATCCGCGCCGGGGTCAGGGCCATTGAGCACGCCTCCCTGATCGACGACGAAGGCATAGCCCTGGCCAAGTCAAAGGGCGTCTGGCTCGATATGGACGTCTATAACGGCGACTTCATCGAAGAGGTCGGAACCCGCGACGGCTGGCCCGCCGACTATCTGCGCAAGAACCGCGAGACCACCGACCTGCAGCGGGAGGGCTTCCGCAAGGCCGTGAGGGCCGGGGTGAAGATGACCTTCGGCACCGACGCCGGGGTCTATCCCCACGGCGATAACGGCAAACAGTTCAAATACATGGTCCGTTTCGGCATGACCCCCATGCAGGCCATCCAGGCCGCCACGGTCAATGGGGCGGCCCTGCTGGGCTGGTCAAAGGATGTGGGCGCCCTCTCCCCCGGCCACTATGCCGACATGGTGGCGGTGGACGGCGACCCCCTGAAGGACATCACCGTGCTCGAGCAGGTGAAGGCGGTGATCAAGGGCGGGGAGCTGGTGAACTAGCCCGCCCCTCAGCGCTTCATAGCTGACCCACGGATGGGGTCGAACTGCTGGGCGTCCTCGGCGACCTCTTCATTGTGGCCGTGGGCGATCTTCCAGCCGGCGCTGGTCCGCACATAGACCATGGTCATCCGCGTCGGGTGGGGCGGCAGCTTGTGGCCGTCGGGGGTGGTGAAGGCGCCCATCCGCCAGAGCACCACCGCCACCATCACATCCTTGGTCACCGGAGTGAGGGACTCGATGTCCAGCAGTTCCTGTGGAACCCCTTTGAACATGATGTCGAAATAGATCCGGTGGGCACGGTCGACTTCCTCAAAGCCCCGCCAGTGCATGCCCCGGACATTCACCCAGTGAACATCGGGGGTGTAGAGCCTGCCCATGGCGTCCAGATCGCTGGCATTCCAGCTGTCGCGGTACTGGTGGATCGCGGCTGTGACGGCCAGGACATCCTTCGGATCTGCGGACATGTTCATCTTGTTCTCCCCGTGGGCGCTGGTGGCGATTGTCGCAAGAACCAGCCCTTGCAGCACAGTGCGACGTTTCATGGATCTCATCCTGGTCCGGGCCGGTCCTGGCCCCTGATGCGAACCTATGAGGTGGTCAGACGGCAGGATTGAAGATTTCAGACATTCTGCTCGGGGATGGCCAAGAGTTCCTGGATCAGCACCTCCGGCGTCCGTCCGGCCAGGCTGCGGGTCTCACGGATGAGATGGGCCTGATCGGCAAAGCCGTACTCCGCCGCCAGGTCGGCCCAGGCCCGGTCCGGCGCCTTGCGTCGCGCCTCCAGCACCGAGGAGAAGCGGTGGACCCGGGCATAGCTCTTGGGCGTGGCGCCGACATCGGCCAGGAACCTGCGCTGCAATTGCCGGGCGGACAGGTCAGACCGCGCCGCCAGGCGGTCGATGGAGACCCGCCCACTGGACCGGGCAATGACCCTGGCCGCCCAGTCCACGGCGCCGAAGGACCGGGCCGGGCCCATCCGGTCGTAAAGCCAGCCTTCGGCGGCGGCGATCCTGCCGTCGAAATCAGACTGACGGCGGACCGCGCTGTCCAGCCCGGCAAAGCCGCCGCCTATGACATCCCTGCCGTGAAAGGCCTGATCGGTCATGTCGGTCATGGGCAGGTTGAACAGCCGCGCCAGGCCGGTGGGCTGGAAGTGGATGGTGAAGGTCTGGACATCCCCGACAAAGCCCAGGCGCTTGCCCGGGGTCAGACAGGGCCCCACCAGGACCGTCTGCGGCGCCGGGGCGAAACCCTTGCCCTCTTCTTCGACCTGATAGGGATCAACCAGATAGAATTCGAGGAACTGGTTGGGGCGGGCGTGCAGGGGCCGCAGCACCGACATCTCTGCGAACTGTCCCAGCCGCTGGGAGAAGTGGGTCACGACCGAAGACAGGTCGCGATGGGGTCGCCGGATCCGGACCTCAAACACGGGTCCCTCCTGGGACAGGGTAAGCGTGAGCGTCTAGGCGTGCAGTGTTACAGCTTGATTGGCCAGTGGGAAGGCTAAGTCGCACAACGGCCAGTCGTCATCCCCCTCCTCCCTGAATTGGCATGACAGGCCATCAATCGCCATCCACAAATCAGGCATTCCCTCCGCCGCGATTCACGGATTGCCCATGTACCTGACCCGCCACCTCGTCGCCCTTGCCTGCCTGAGCCTGCTTGCGGCGCCCCTGGCAGCGCGGGCGGAAGGCGGTGGAACCCTGCCGATCCTCGACGTCCACCTGCACGCCCTGCCCGCCAATGATCAGGGTCCGCCGCCGCTCGCCATGTGCACGCCATTCACCGAAATGCCCCGCTGGGACCAGACCGAGCCCTTCGATCAGGCCTTCCTCGGATGGTTCAAGCACCCGACCTGCAAGGATCCGGTCTGGTCGCCCATGACTGACGATGAGGTCATGAACCGGACCCTCGACATCATGAAGCGCCGCAATGTCATCGGCGTGGTGAGCGGCAAGTACGCAATGGTGATGAAGTGGAAGGCCCAGGCGCCCGAAAGGGTCCTGCCCGGCCTCCTGCCGGACATGCCGCCCAGGGACAGCCTGACCCGCGAGGTCGCCGCCGTAAAGGCTGCCGGAAACATCGCCGTCCTGGGTGAGCTGGGCCTGCAGTATGACGGCATAGCGCCCAATGACCCCAGGATGGAGCCGATCTGGAAGGCGGCGGAGGCCAATGACATTCCCGTGGCCGTCCATGTGGGCCCAGGCCCCATGGGCGTGGCCTATCTGCCGGGATCAGGCTACCGCGCCAGCCTGAGCAACCCCTTGCTTATGGAAGATGTGCTGGTCCGGCATCCGAAGATGCGGGTCAACATCATGCATGCCGGCTACCCCATGCTGGATGCGACCCTTGCCCTGCTCTACGCCCACCCGCAGGTCTATTTGGACACCGGGATCATCGTCTACTCCCAGCCTCGCCCGGCCTTCTACCGCTATCTGCAGGCCCTGGTGGACGCCGGCTTCGAAGACCGCATCATGTTCGGCAGCGACCAGATGGTCTGGCCCGAAACCCTTGAGCGGGCCATCGCCGTGATCAATGAGGCGCCCTTCCTGTCCGAGGGCCAGAAGCGGGACATCCTCTACAAAAATGCGGCGCGGTTCCTGCGGCTGGATGAGGCGACTCGGGCGCGGCATTTGGAGATGGGGAAGTAGGCCCTCACCCCGCCCCGGTGGACCGCGCGTCGAAATAGCGGACATCGTCCTGATCCTTGTCCCAGTCGGCCCGGGAGGCGCAGAACAGGTGAGTGCGGATCCCCTTGCCAAGGGGGACGTCCAGTGTCCCGGCCGTCACATAGATGTTCGCCTCGTCAGCCTCCGCCGGCAGGGGCGTGCCACAGGTCTGGCAGCGGGTGATGGTGTAGGTCTCGCGCAGGGCGAAGGTGACCCCGTGGTCCTCGCCCCTCACCCACCGGAACTGGCTGCGGGGCACGATGAGAATGGCGTTGCCGTTCCCGCCGCTGGCCTTGCGGCACAGGGAGCAGTGGCAGATCCATACGGCGTCGATCTCGCCGTCGATCTCATAGGCCCTGGCGCCACAGAGGCAGCTGCCGGTTTTGGTGGTCATGGCTTGCTCCCCGTCAGGCTGCAGGCGCGGCAATCCGCCTGGCCACATGACCGCGAAGGATCAGCATCGCCAGTGCGGCGGCAAGGATCAGGTCCGCCACACTGCAGAAGCCCGCATACCAGGCCGGAACGCCCGCATTGGTGATGAAGCGGGAGTGGATGAGGTCAAAGACCCCATGACCCAGCAGGGCGACCACCACGAGCCAGAGGTTCCAGCGATGGCCCGCGACGGCGAGGCCGACAAAAACGGCGGCGGCGGCGCCTTCCAACAACAGGGAGGCAGGCGGAACCGCAATGACGGCGAACAGAATGTAGGCCAGGGCGATGATGATCATCAGGGTCGGATAGTAGGATCGGTCCCGGTCAAACCCCAGGACATGGCTCGAAACCACCGTGCCCAATCCGATGAGCAATCCCCAGACAAGATCCATGGCCATCATCTCCTAGCGCCGCGCAAAATCCGGCTGGTCGAAGTGGGCGACAGAAAGATAGCGCCCATGCATGGCCACCTCCCGGAACTGATAAAGCAGGGCCGCCGTCGGGGCATGAAGGTTGTCCTCGCCGACGCTGAGGCGGAGGATGGGGCGGCCAGGGGTGTCGCCGGGCTCCAGCACCGGCGAGCCCGGGGCGTTCAGAACCGACAGGGGCACATGCTTGACCAGGGCGACCTCGTGCGGGTCGGGCTTGAGTTCAGCCAGGCCCGGCGACCAGTAGACATGGGGGGCGATGACATAGCCTGAACGGGTCTCATAGTCGTCCAGACGGCCCAGCAGGCTGTCTTCCGCCAGGTGCAGGCCAATCTCTTCCAGGCATTCCCGGCGGGCGGCGGCGTCAGGGGTTTCGCCCGCCTCGATCACCCCGCCGGGCAGGGCGAACTGACCGGAATGACGGCCGGGCCTTGAGGCGCGAACGGTGAGCAGGAAGTGGGCATGGCCCTGGTCGCAGGGCGTCACGACAATGGCCACAGCCGCGGCCTTCAGGCCCGGGCTCGCCTGACCCTGGACGACCGACATGCCCCCAAGCCGTGCAGACATGGTAGCGCGGAGATCGGGTGTGAAGGCGACGGGCAGCGGACTCGGCATACACCAAGCATGACCGCCCGTCGGCAGAAGGCAACCTCAGTCTAGGCTGGCTGATAGTTCAGGATGGGCGCCAGCCAGCGTTCGGCGGTCTTGAGGTCCCAGCCCTTGCGCCGGGCATAGTCCTCGACCTGATCCTTCTCGATCCGGCCGACCCCAAAATAGTGGGCCTCCGGATGGGCGAAGTAGAGGCCCGAGACGCTGGACGGCGGGCTCATGGCGAAGCTTTCGGTCAGCTCCATGCCTGTGGCCTTGGTGGCGTCGAGGATCCGGAACAGCTCGGCCTTTTCCGTGTGGTCGGGCTGGGCGGGATAGCCGGCGGCGGGCCGGATGCCGCGATAGCCTTCGCCAATCATCTTCTCGAGATCGAAGGCCTCGTCCGGGGCATAGCCCCACAGCTCGGTGCGGACCTTGCGGTGCATGGCCTCGGCGAAGGCTTCGGCCAGGCGGTCGGCCAGGGCGGCGGCCAGGATGGCGGAATAGTCGTCCCCCGCATCCTTGAACTTTTTGGCAATGGCCTGCTCGCCGTGACCGGCGGTGACCGCAAAGCCGCCAATCCAGTCGGGCTTGCCCCCCACCGGGGCGATGAAGTCCGACAGGGCGACATTGGCGCGGCCGCCCTCCCCCTTGGACATCTGCTGACGCAGGCTGTGAAGGCGGGTGAGTTCGCTGGTCCGGGTCTCGTCGGCATAGACCACGATGTCGTCGCCATCGGCCTGGGCGGGCCAGAAGCCCACCACGCCCCGGGCCTCGAACCACTTCTCGTCGACGATCTTCTTCAGCATGACCTGGGCGTCGCGATAGAGGTCAGTGGCCGCCTCGCCCACAACTTCATCCTCAAGGATCTGGGGGAAGCGACCGATCAGCTCCCAGCTGGCGAAGAAGGGAGTCCAGTCGATGTGTTTGACCAGTTCGGCCAGGTCATAGCTGACAAAGGTCCGGGTTCCGGTGAAGCGGGGCCTTGGCGGGTCATAGGTCTTCCAGTCGGCCTTGAAGCCATTGGCCCGCGCTTCGGCCAGTGTGGCGCGGGCGCGGTTGGACTGACCCCTGGCGAACTGTTCGCGGACCTTCACATAGTCGGCCCGGGTCTCGGCCTGCAGCCGGTCGCGGTCGTCCTTGGACAGCAGGCCCGACACCACGCCCACTGCCCGGCTGGCGTCGAGAACATAGGTGGTGGAACCCGACTTGTAGGCCGGCTCGATCTTGACGGCCGTGTGGGTCTTGGACGTGGTCGCCCCGCCGATCAGCAGGGGGATGTTGAAGCCTCGCCGCTCCATTTCGGCGGCCACATAGACCATCTCGTCCAGGCTGGGGGTGATCAGGCCTGACAGGCCGATAATGTCGACATTGTGCGCCTTGGCCTCGTCGAGGATGCGGTCGGCCGGGACCATGACGCCCAGGTCGATGACCTCGTAATTATTGCACTGGAGCACCACGCCGACGATGTTCTTGCCGATGTCGTGGACATCGCCCTTCACCGTGGCCATCAGGATCCGCCCGGCGTTCTCCCGGGGCTTGCCAGCCTTTTCGGCCTCCATATAGGGCATGAGATAGGCCACAGCCTGCTTCATCACCCGGGCCGACTTCACCACCTGGGGCAGGAACATCTTGCCCGCGCCGAACAGGTCGCCGACGACATTCATGCCGTCCATCAGCGGGCCTTCAATGACGTGCAGGGGCCGCTCGGCCGCCTGGCGCGCTTCTTCGGTGTCGACCTCGATGTAGTCGGTCAGGCCATGGACCAGGGCGTGGGACAGGCGGGCCGCAACCGGGGCTTCGCGCCAGGCCAGGTCCGGCCCCTTGGCCTCGCTCTTGCCGCCCTTGTACTTCGGCGCCAGTTCCACCAGCCGCTCGGTGTTGGTGAGCTTGGGATCCCGCTGGGGGCGGTTGAGGATGACGTCCTCGACGGCGTCCCGCAGTTCCAGGGGGATGTCGTCATAGACCGGCAGGTCGCCCGCATTGACGATGCCCATGTCCATGCCCGCCGAAATGGCGTGATAGAGGAAGACCCCGTGAATGGCCCGGCGGACCGGCTCATTACCCCGGAAGCTGAAGGAGACGTTGGAGACGCCTCCGGAGACCTTAGCATGGGGCAGGGTCTGCTTGATGACCCGCGTCGCCTCGATGAAGTCGACGGCGTAGTTGTCGTGCTCCTCGATCCCCGTCGCCACGGCGAAGATGTTGGGATCGAAGATGATGTCTTCCGGCGGGAAACCCACCTCGTCCACCAGGATGTGATAGGCGCGGGTGCAGATCTCGACCTTGCGGGCGGCGGTGTCGGCCTGGCCCTGCTCGTCAAAGGCCATGACCACCACGGCGGCGCCATAGCGCAGGCAGGCGCGGGCGTGCTTGCGGAAGGTGTCTTCGCCCTCCTTCATGGAGATGGAATTGACGATGGCCTTGCCCTGGACGCACTGCAGGCCAGCCTCAATCACCTCCCACTTGGAGGAGTCGATCATGATCGGCACCCGGGCGATATCGGGCTCGGCGGCGATCAGGTTGAGGAAGGTGGTCATGGCCTTCTGGGAGTCCAGCAGGCCTTCGTCCATGTTGATGTCGATGATAGAGGCGCCGGCGTCCACCTGCTGGCGGGCGACACTCAGGGCCGCCGGATAGTCGCCCTCGGCCACCAGCTTACGGAATTTGGCCGAGCCGGTGACATTGGTCCGCTCGCCGACGTTTACAAAGGTAGGGCGCATTCAGATCAACTCAAAAGGCTCGAGGCCGGCCAGACGCATGGCCTTGGGACGTTCGGGAATCTGGCGCGGCGTCACGCCCGCCACTTCCTTGGCCACGTGGGCGATGTGGTCAGGGGTGGTGCCGCAGCAGCCGCCCAGGATGTTGACCAGGCCGTGCGTGGCCCACTCGTGCAGTTCGTGGGCGGTCTCGTGGGGCTGTTCGTCATACTGACCCATGGCGTTGGGCAGGCCCGCATTGGGATAGGCGCTGATCAGGGTGTCGGCGACCCGCGCCAGCTCTGCGATGTGCGGACGCATCAGCTCGGCTCCCAGGGCGCAGTTGAAGCCGATGGCGAAGGGCCTGGCGTGCTTGACCGAGTTCCAGAAGGCCTCGGCGGTCTGGCCCGACAGGGTCCGGCCCGAGCGGTCGGTGATTGTGCCCGAAATCCAGATGGGCAGGGGCTCATAACCCTCGTCTTCCAGGTCCAGTATGGCCTTGATCGCCGCCTTACAGTTCAGGGTGTCGGTGATGGTCTCCACCAGATAGAGGTCCACCCCGCCATCATGCAGGGCGATCATCTGCTGGCGATAGGCCTGATAGACCTCTTCGAAGGTCACCGACCGGGCGCCCGGGTCGTTCACATCCGAAGACATGGACAGCATCTTGTTGAGCGGCCCGACCGAGCCGGCCACGAAGCGCGGCTTGTGCGGCTCTTTCTCGGTCCAGCGATCGGCGACCTCCCGGGCGATCTTCGCCCCCTGGAAGTTGATGTCATTAACAGCTTCGCCCATGTCGTAGTCGGCCTGGGCTATGGTGGTGGCCGAGAAGGTGTTGGTCTCGCTGATGTCGGCGCCGGCGGCGAAATACTGGTCGTGCAGGTCGGCGACAATGTCGGGCCGGGTCAGGCAGAGAATGTCGTTATTGCCCTTGAGCTGACCATTGTGGGCGGCGAAGCGGTCGCCGCGATAGTCTTCCTCGGTCAGGCCGCGCTTCTGGAACATGACGCCCCAGGACCCGTCAAGGATCAGGACGCGCTCCTTCGATATGGCCTTCAGCTTGGCGATCCGTTCTTGCCGGGTCATTTGGCGGCGTCCTGTTGTCTGGCGAGATCACGTTTGAAGTCGGCTTCCGAGGCCGCGATGGTCCGGGCCAGTTCGGTGGGATCGATGAAGGGATTGGGGCCGCCCGCCTTCAGCCTGGCCCGCTTGGCGTCCAGGTCGAACTGCTCATTATGCGGCGCCAGGAAGATGTCGGCCTTCATGGCTTTCAGACGTGCAAAGCTCTGCTGATAGGCGGCGACAATGCCCGGATACTGCGGACCGCGGGTCTTGTTGACCAGGCGGTTGGCCGCGACGCTGGTGCTGCAATAGAGCAGGGCCTGGCGCACCTTGCCGTCCACCTTTACCGGGAAGGTCCAGGTGGTGCAGCCAGCCGTGTGGCCCGGCGTGATGTGAGCCGTCAGGACCATGCCACCCAGGCTGACCTTTTCGCCATCGCCGATCACCTGGTCGACCTTGACCGGGTCGAAGTCCAGGGCCTTGACCTCTTCCGAGCCGGGATAGGTTCCGGTCTCCAGGGCCTTGCGGTCAGCGGCGCTGGCGATCAGCCTGGCGCCGGTGTCGCGCTTCAGTCCGGCCAGTCCGGCCGCATGGTCGAAGTGGCCGTGGGTGTTCAGCAGGATCTTCACGTCACTGACCTTGAAGCCCAGGGCCTTGATGCTGGCTTCGATGGTCTTGTCGCTGCCGGGCATGGCGCCATCGATCACGATATGCCCCTTGGGCGTCGTGATCAGGAAGACCGAAATCCCCTCGGTCCCGACATAATAGAGGTTGTCGGCGATCCTGAAGGGCGCGGTCGGCGCCGACCAGTTGGCTGGATAGCCGGCGGCCCAGGCAGGCAGGGTCGCGGCCAGGGCGATCAGCAGTCCCCAGGGTTTCATGCAGCCTCCGTCGGGGTTTCGCGGACACCCAGCACCCGGCAGAGGGCGTAGACCAGGTCGGCCCGGTTCAGGGTGTAGAAGTGGAAGTCGGAATAGCCCTCTTCGGCCAGGCCTGCGCACATTTCCGCAGCAACGCTGGCGGCGATGAGTTTGCGGCTCTCCGGATCCTTGTCCAGGCCTTCGAACAGATTGCCCAGCCAGTCCGGCAGGGTGATGCCCACGGGGGCGGCCATCTTCTTGAGGCCCTTGAAGTTGGACACCGGCATGATCCCCGGCGAGATCGGAATGGTCACTCCGGCCTTGCGGACCCTGTCCATGAACCGCAGGAAGCCGTCTGTGTCATAGAAGAACTGGGTGATGGCCCGGGTGGCGCCGGCGTCAATCTTGGCCTTCAGGACGTCGATGTCCTTGTCCAGATCGGCGTTTTCGGGATGACCCTGGGGATAGAGACTGACGCTGACCTCGAAATCGCCAATGGCCTTTATGCCCTTGGTCAGCTCAGTGGCGTTGAGATAGCCGTCCTCCCGGGGAACATAGGCGCCGCCGATCTGGCCGGGGGGATCACCGCGAAGGGCGACAATGTGCCGGATGCCTGCGTCCCAGTAGGCCTGGACCACCTCGTCCACCTCGGCCCGGCTGGCCTCGACGCAGGTCAGGTGGGCGGCGGGCTTCAGCGTGGTCTCCTTCAGCATCCGCACCACCGTCCGGTGGGTCCGGTCCCGGGTGGAGCCACCGGCGCCGTAGGTCACCGAGACGAAGGTCGGGTTCAGGGGCTCCAGACGGCGAATGGCCTCCCACAGGCTCTCTTCGGCCTCAGGGGTCTTGGGCGGCGAAAACTCGAAGGAGATTGAAGGTCGTTTGGCGAGGCCTGCACCGGCCCGGGCCACCGGTCCCAAAGCGCTCCTGGTCTGGCTCATACTCAACTCCCCTTACTCGGCTGGCCGCGTTGGGCGGTCCAGATCTTGACGGTCAGGCCGTCCTTGCGGGCCGACGGCAGGGCGTCGATACGCACCTCCGACAGTCCGGTTTCTTCCAGCCAGCGGCTCATCTCGGCGTCGGTGAAGCCGAGGCGGCGGTGCTGATGCTGCTCACGCAGGAATTCCAGGGCGTGGGGCGCGAAGTCGACGATCAGCAGTCGCCCCACCTTCCCCACCAGCCGCCCGGCCTCACGTACTGCGGCGGCCGGGTCGCCCAGATAGTGCAGGACCTGATGGACAACCACTAGGTCGGCGCTGCCGTCCGGCAGGCGGGTGTCAAAAATGTCCCCATGACGCAGCTCGCAGGCCTTCAGCCCGGCCTCGGCCACATGGGTGCGGGCTATGTTCAGCATCTGCTGGGAGAGATCGAGCCCAACCGCCGTCGCCGCCCGGGGAGCAAGCAGGGTCAGCATACGTCCGGTGCCGGAGCCAAGGTCCACCAGACGCCGGACAGGATCAGGACCCACAGCCTCAAGGATCGCCGCCTCCACGGCAGCTTCCGAAACATAGAGCGACCGGATCTCGTCCCAGCGCGCCGCATTGCGGGCGAAATAGGCGTCGGCGTCCGAGGACCGTTCGGCCCGCACCGCCTGCAATTGCTCGAAATCCCGGGCCAGGACCGGGTCCTGATCCTCGGTACGCCCCAGAATGTCGTCAGCCAGGCCACGGGCCTCGCCCCCAGCCGCCAGCCGGTAAAAGACCCAGGCGCCATCGGGGAACCGCTCCACCAGACCGGCGTCGGCCAGCAGCTTCAGGTGCCGCGACACCCGGGGCTGGCTCTGGTCCAGGATCTTGCACAGTTCGAGGACGGCCAGCTCTTCCCGTGACAGCAGGGCGAGGATACGCAGGCGCGATGGCTCCCCCGCCGCCCGCAAGACCTCAACCGTTTGATTCGCCGTCAAACTCATGGGTCACATAAAGATATCTTTATGTCTTTATGTCAAGTTAACATGGACCGGTGAGCGAGGCTGGTCCCGTATACACCACCAACTGAAAAATGGATCGTGAACGGGCGGCGGTCCGTCAGGAATAAACCGGGCTCGACAGGGGCTCTCCCGCAAAGTGCAGGCGCAGGTTCTCGAAGCACTGGCCGATCATCAGGGGCAGGGAATTGGTCGTGCCCCCGGCCGTGTGGGGCGTCAGGAAGGTGTTGGGCACGTCGGCCCAGCGCTCGGGCGGCGTCGGCTCCACGGCGAAGACGTCGAGGCCCGCCCGGCCCAGCCTTCCGGCCTTGAGGGCGTCGATCAGGGCGTCCTCATCAATGACCGAGCCCCGGGCCACATTGACGATCATGCCGTCCGGACCAACCGCATCGATCACCTGGGCCGACACCGCCTGGCGGTTGGAAACATCGGCCTTGCAGGCCACCACCAGAATGTCGCTGTCCTGGGCCAGCTGCAGCAGGGTTTCGGCCCTCGGCCATTTCGCATCCGGCTTGGGATTGGGACCCCACCAGGCGACCTCCATACCGAAGGCTTCGGCCCGGACAGCGACCGCCTGCCCGATATGGCCCAGGCCCATAATGCCCATCTTCAGGCCGCGCAGGCCCCGGGGCGGCCGCATGCGCGACTCCTGGCTCCACTTGCCGGCCCGCAGTTGTGCGTCCCCGGCCAACAGGTTGCGCCAGGCGCCGATCATCAGGCCCATGGCCACATCGGCCACATCCTCGGCGTTCAGCCCCTCCGCATGGGTGACGGCTATGCCATGCTCGGTGCACCAGGGCACGTCCACCCCGTCATAACCGACGCTGACATTGGCGATCAGCTTAAGCGCCGGCAGGAATTTCAGGAATTCATGGGTCAGATGGTTCTCGCCCACATGGACAATGGCCTCGACCCGGCCCGCCTGCTCCAGACTCATGTCCCAGCGCCGGACAACCTCATACCCCTCGGCCTCCAGCCGGCCTTGCAGGCCCCCCAGCATTTCATGGGAAATCAGGACGGTCTTGGACATGGCGGTCTCCGGGAGAAGGCTGGGACTATAGCGGGAGAGTCCGGGGATTGGGCAAGGGGTCCGATCCGTGGTAACCGCCGGGCCATCGGAACCGCCGCACCCCGGAGACCATGTGACCTCTCTGCCCCCACAGCCCCTGAGCCCATTGGATGGCCGCTACAGCGCCGCCGTCACCGCCCTTGGCGACTATCTGTCGGAAGCGGGACTGAACCGGGCCCGGCTCGAGGTCGAGGTCGAGTGGCTGATCGCCCTGACAGACCGGTCCCTGTTCGGATCCTCACCGCTCGGCGCCGACCACAAGACCAGCCTGCGGGCGCTCTATGGCGAGTTCGGGCCGGCGGAGATCAAATGGCTGGCCGACAAGGAGGCCGTCACCCGCCACGACGTCAAGGCGGTGGAGTATCTGGTCCGTGACCGGCTGGAGACCCTGGGCCTGGGCGCCATTGCTGAACTGACCCACTTCGCCTGCACCAGCGAGGACATCAACTCGGCCTCCTACGCCCTCACCGTCCAGCGGGCCGTAAAGCTGGTCTGGCTGCCCAGGCTGAAGGGCGTCATCGCATCCCTGCGCGACATGGCCCATGCCCACAGGGACGCCGCCATGCTAGCCCGCACCCACGGCCAGCCCGCCACCCCTACCACCATGGGCAAGGAGATCGGCGTCTTCGCCTGGCGGCTGCAGCGCGTTGGCCGGCAGATCGAGGCTGTGGAATACCTGGCCAAGTTCTCCGGCGCGACTGGCACCTGGTCGGCCCATCTGGCCGCCGCCCCGGATGTCGACTGGCGGACCCTGTCCCGGGAATTCATCGAGTCCCTGGGGATCGGCTTCAATCCGGTGACGACCCAGATCGAGTCCCATGACTGGCAGGTCGAGCTCTATGACCGTATCCGCCATGCGGGCGGCGTTCTGCACAACCTGGCCACGGACATGTGGGCCTATATCTCCATGGGCTATTTCACCCAGATCCCGGTGGCGGGGGCGACGGGGTCCTCGACCATGCCGCACAAGATCAATCCGATCCGGTTCGAGAACGCCGAGGCCAATCTGGAGATCGCCTCGGGCCTGCTGGCGACCATGGCCCAGACCCTGGTCACCTCCCGCCTGCAGCGGGACCTGACGGACTCCACCACCCAGCGCAATATCGGCGTCGCGCTGGGTCACTCCCTGGTGGCCCTGGACAACCTGCAGCGCGGCCTGGGCGAAGTCTCCCTGGCCGGGGACCTGCTGGCCGCCGACCTGGACGCCAACTGGGAAGTTCTGGCCGAAGCCATCCAGACCGTGATCCGCGCGGAAATCACCGCGGGCCGCTCGAAGATCTCCGATCCCTACGCCCTGCTCAAGGACCTGACCCGCGGCCATCGCCTGACGCCGACGGACATGGCCGCCTTCGTCCAGGCGCTCGATATTGGCGCGGAAGCCAAGTCCCGCCTGCTGGCCCTGACCCCGGCGGGGTATGCGGGCCTGGCTGCCGAAATCGCTGATCAGGTCTAGCCCGGAGGCTCACGCAATGTCCGACATCCTTCTGCACCAGTACGATACCTCGCCCTTCTCGGAGAAGGTGCGGATCTGCCTGGGCATCAAGGGCCTGGCCTGGAGCGCGGTGGACCAGCCCACCATCATGCCCAAGCCTGATCTGACACCCCTGACGGGCGGCTATCGCCGCATTCCGGTCCTGCAGATCGGTGCGGACATCTATTGCGACAGCCAGCTGATCGTCCGTGAGCTTGAGCGGCGCTTCCCGCAGAAGCCGCTCTATCCGGCCGGCCTCCAGGGCATGGTCAATGCGATCGAGCAATGGTCCGACAAGTCGGTCTTCCAGTCGGCGGTTCCAGCGATTTTCGGCTCTATCGGCGATCGGGTGGATCCGGCCTTCGTCAAGGATCGCGAGGCGCTTTCAGGCCAGCCCTTTAACCTGGCGGCGATGAAGGCGGTCGCCCCCTTCGCTCTGACACAGATCAAGGCCCACGCCGCCCTGCTCGCCCAGCAACTCGCCGACAGCGGGGCCTTCCTGGCGGGCGCCGAACCCTGTCTTGCGGACGCCGCAGCCTATTACAATTTCTGGTTCCTCCGGTCCTTTGCGCCGGGTCTGGCTGACCGGTTTGACGACCTTGCCGGATTTGACGCCTGGTATGATCGGGTGAAGGCGATTGGCCACGGCCAGCGCGCCTCACTGTCGCGAAGCGGGGCCCTTGATGTCGCCAGGGCATCTGCCCCGGAGGCGTCTTCGATCCTGGCGTCCGACGCCGACCTGAAGGGCAGGACCGTGCGCCTCGCCGCCACCGACTATGGCCGGGACCCGATCATCGGCGTCTTTGCAGGGTCGACCCCCTACAGCCTGACCGTCGCCCGCGATGTTGAAGGCCTCGGTCAGATCAATGTCCACGTCCCGCGACTGGGCTATTCGCTCACCGTCGCCTAGGCCACCTCGTCCAGCACCCCGCCCAGGATTTCAATGATCCTGGCGATCTCATCCTCAGACACGATGAGCGGCGGTGAGAGGGCTATGGTGTCGCCGGTATAGCGGACCAGCAGTCCGGCCTTCAGGCAGCGGTTCAGCACCTCATAGCCCCTGGCCCCCGGCTCGCCTTCGCGGGGTGCCAGATCGAGGGCGCCCATCAGGCCCAGATTGCGGATGTCGGTGACATGGGGCTTGCCGCGCAGACTGTGCAGGGCCTCCTCCCAGACCGGCGACAGCCTGGCTACGCGGTCGAAAATCCCCTCGCCCAGATAGATGTCCAGACAGGCCATGCCCGCCGCGCAGGCCGCCGGGTGGCCGGAATAGGTGAAGCCGTGGAAGAACTCGATGGTGGCTTCCGGTCCCTGGACGATGGCGTCGTGCACCTTCCGGTCCACAAAGACCGCGCCCATGGGAATGGCCGCATTGGTCAGCCCCTTGGCCGTGGTCATGATGTCGGGAACCACCCCCAGGGCCTGGGCCGCGAAGGGAGCGCCAAGACGGCCAAAGCCGGTAATGACTTCATCGAAGATCAGCAGGATTCCGTGTTTGTCGCAGAGGTCCCGCAGGCGCTTGAGATAGCCCACCGGCGGCGGCAGGACGCCGGTTGACCCCGCCACAGGCTCGACAATTACGGCGGCTATGGTCTCGGCGCCGTGCAACGCCACCAGGCGCTCCAGCTCATCGGCCTTTTCGGCGCCATGCGGGGGCAGGCCCTTGCTGAAGGCGTTCATCCCGACATCCCAGGTGTGGGGCAGGTGACTGACCGCCGGCAGGGTGGCGAAGGCCCGGCGGTTGTTGACCAGGCCGCCCACGGACAGGCCGCCAAAGCCGACCCCGTGATAACCCCGCTCGCGCCCGATCAGACGGACCCTTTGGCCCTCCCCCCGGGCCCGGTGAAAGGCCATGGCGATCTTGAGAGCGGTATCAACGGACTCCGATCCTGAATTGGTGAAGAAGATGCGGTCCAGACCTGGCGGGGCGATCTTCGTCAGGGCCTGGGCGAATTCAAAGACCAGGGGATGGCCCATCTGGAAGTTGGGAGCATAGTCCAGGGTCATGAGCTGGCGATGGACGGCGTCGGCGATCTCGACCCGGCCGTGGCCGAGATTGACGCACCAGAGGCCTGCACAGCCGTCCAGAACCCGGTCTCCGTCCGGTGTCTTGTAGTACATGCCGCTGGCCTCGCTCAGCAGGCGGGGCTGGGCCTTGAACTGCCGGTTGGCGGTAAAGGGCATCCAGAAGGCCGACATGTCGGGTTGGTTGTCGCCAAAATCAGCAGGCATGGTCGGACCTCACAGGGCTTGAACATGCCGACCTTAGCCGCTCCCAGAAAATATGGGAGGGGTCAGGCTGCCTCGGCGGCTTGCCTTGGACCATATGCCTGCGTATCAGCCATCCAGCATTTCCGGCCCCGTCGCCGCCACGCCACCTCCGAGGTATTTCAGCATGCAAACCAAGCGCCTGGGCCGCAGCCCCATCGTCGTCTCCAAGATCTGCATGGGCACCATGACTTTCGGCTCGAGCGCCGATGAAAAAATGGCGCACAGGATCCTCGACCGATCCCTCGAGGCCGGGATCAACTTCTTCGATACTGCGGAAAACTATCCCGTCCCGCCCCGCGAGGACTGGGCTGGCACCACCGAGGAAATCGTCGGCCGCTGGCTGAAGACCAAGCGCCGGGACGAAGTGATCATCGCCACCAAGGTCAGCGGCCCCAGCCACGGCTGGATCAAGTCGGCTCAGCGGGCCGGCATGACCGCCCTGGACCGCCACAATGTCATGCGCGCTGTCGAGGCCAGCCTCAAGCGCCTGGGCACCGACTATATCGACCTCTACCAGACCCACTGGCCCGACCATGGCACCGGCTATGAGCATGCCCTGGAGGCCCTCGATGATCTGGTCCGTGAAGGCAAGGTGCGGATCATCGGCTGCTCCAACGAAACCAGCTGGGGCCTGATGAAGTCCCTGTCGGTTTCGGAACAGCGGGGCCTGGCCCGGTTCGAAACCATCCAGAACAATCACAGCATGAACAACCGCCGCTTCGAGGACGACCTGGCCCAGGTCTGCCTGCAGGAAGGAGTCTCCTCCATCCCCTACTCGCCCCTGGCCGGCGGCGTCCTGTCGGGCAAGTACAATGGCGGCGCCACCCCGGACGGCGCTCGGTTCTCCAACTACCTCAAGCTGGGCGGCCGTCAGGCAGTCATGGCCAAGCGCTTCGTCAACGACAAGAGCCTGGCGGCTACCGAACGTTTCGGCGCCATCGCCCAGGAAGCCGGCATGTCCCTGGTGACCATGGCTACCGCCTGGAGCAAGCAGCACGACTTCGTCGCCTCGACCATTGTCGGTGTGACCCACGAGGACCAGCTGGCCGATATCTTCGCGGCCGCCGACATCAATCTGAGCCCTGAGGTCATGGCCAAGATCGACGCGGTCTCGAAGGAAATCATGTACCCGATGGGGTAAGTGCACGCCGAAAAGTGGGACCCGGTTTGCGGCTCCCGTGCGCGTAATCAGGAAAGCCTAGACCCTGTCGCAGACCTGGTCCAGGCGAGCCCAGCTGCGACCATAGGGCGTAGCGGGCCAGCGGGCCGGGCTCAGCATGGCGGCCCAACGGGCCTCGACCCGGGCCGCCTCGCGCCAACAGCCGGCTATGGTCGGGGCGTCCGGCGCCAGGGCGATCCGGGTCTGGAAGTCGGTCTCAATGGCGTCGCGTTCTGCAGCTATGGCGGCTTGGACCTCGTGGAAGTCCTTGAGCGCCCGGCGGTGGAAGGCTTCGTGCCGCCACCAGTGACTGGCCTCATCCCGGTGATCTGATGGCGTCGGCCCGAAGTCCGTGGGGCCGACCCCCAGGATCACCGGCTTGAACAGGCTGAGGCAGGGCGCCGAGGTTCCGGTCACCCAGTGGACCGCCTGCTCATTGCCCAGCTCTGAAACCATGGACGCCACGGACTGACTGCGGCGGGGGCCCTCAGCGGCGTGCATGCAGATGGTGCGACCCGTCGTATTAGCCGGGCTCCAGTCGGTCGCTTCGCCATGGTCGCGCAGGATGGCCATCATGGCCGATGGCGTCAGGGCCGGGACGTCGTCCAGCAGGGTCTGACCCCGGGCGCAGCGGCCCCGACCAAAGCTGACGGCGTCCCGGGCCTCATCGATCAGATGGGCGGCGACATCGAACCGCCCCTGCCCCTGCGCCTGAAGCCCCGGACTGATGGCGTCGAAGCCCGCGCCGATGCTGTAGGCGTTGGAGAGGGACCGGCGATCCCTCACCCGCTCTACCACCCAGTCACGGCCAACGGTTTCCAGGACATAGGCCTCTGATCGGTCGGCGATGATGAAGCCGTTCTGGTAATAGAACCGACCCAGATGACCGCAGTCGCCCCCCTGGCCGTGGCGCTCCAGCAGGGTGATGATCACCTCAAGGGCCTCGGCGGCCGAGCCTCCGCGCTCAAGGCCCAGGCGGACCAGATCCATGCCGATCAGGGCGCGGCGTCTCTGTGCGGGGGTCCTGGCATGCAGGGCCTCATTGCCGATCACTACGCCGCGGTCATTGGCCCCCATCTCCGCCCCCCACATCCAGAAGGGCCGGCTGAGCAGGTAGGCGTGGGTGCGCGGGGCGTCAGGGATGGTGATGTAGGTGGCCCTGAGGTCGCCGCCGCCCTGTCGGGGAGGATGGACCTCCAGAACCTGGGCCTCATTGCGCTCGCGGTCACTGTTCTTGGCGAACAGAGCCGCGCCATTGGCGCTGGCGGCGGACAGGGCGGTGAGGGTGTCGCACATGGGGTCAGACTAGTCGGCGTGACACAGGGCGCAAACCACATCGCAGAATTTCAGGCTCAAACAACCCAAGAGTGCGTAACGAAACCTTATCCCTTGCGCCCTTAGAAACGCGGTGAACCGGGGGTTTAGGATGCGTCGTTCGATCTGGCTTTTCGCCGTTTTGTGCCTTGGACTGTCGGCCTGCGCGTCGCACCGCACGGCCCTTGATCTGCAGCGGCCGCCGGTTCCCAACGCTCTGGTCTTTGCCGTGCCTCCCGGCCACCCGTTCTACCACACCGTGGTGATCGACTATATTTCGGGAATGTCCAAGTATTCCCACTGGTTTGCGGAAGCCAACCAGAGCGCCTTCAGACCCCAGCTACAGAAAGCCCTTGAAGACTCCAGTATGTCAGCGCCGACAGCCATTTCGGCCCGCTATGGTCTCCAGATCGAGTTTACGGAACTCCGGACATCGCCAGTTGGCGTGACGCTGGAAAGCCGCAGTCGCGCCATCTACCGGATTATCGATCGCCGCACAGGGCAGATCGCATTCCAGAGCCCCGTTGAATCCGACTTCCGGGCCAGGTTCGTTGGCCTGAATGAAGAAGACGCGCTGATCGCCGGCACGGTTATCGGCGCCCCGATCGACGCTGCGCTTTTCGTCAGACCCGGCAACTTCGTCGCGTCAAACAACCTCTTCGGCGACCATGCTGAAGTCAGGGCCCACACCCTCAATGGTGACCTGGCGAGATCAGGCTTTGGATCCCGCGACGGGTTCGTCCGCGCCAAACAGGCGGATTTCCAAATGATGAGGCAGAGCATCGCCAAGTTCGTGATGGCCCTGGCCGCGGACCAGAGGTTACCCATGACCCAGGTCCTGCCCTGCCTCAGCAATACGGACATCGCCCGGGAAAAGGCCAATATAACCGCTCGGGGCATGCGCTGGGTCCAAGAAGACTGCGGTAGCGATAGTGACCGGACTCGCATCGTCTACTAGCTGACGCCCTTGGCTAGGCATTGACCGGCGCACGACCTCCCCTGATAGTCAGGCCATCGAGCGCGCGAGGCGGCGCACAATGGCGCTCGATCTTCGCTCCCCTGGCCTGAGGGCCAGCCGGGATACAGCCCTGCTGACCGCTTCAGGTTTCCATGACCCAATCACCCGCGCTCTGGCGCCACCCGGCCTTCGCCCGCCTCTGGGCTGCCCAGGCCATTTCCGCCTTCGGCGCCCGCATTACCCGCGAAGGCCTGCCCATACTGGCCGTCACAACCCTGGCCGCCCCGGCTTCGGGGCTGGGCGCCCTCTCCGCCATAGCCAGCGGCGCAGCCGTGCTGACCGGCCTGGCCGCCGGGCGGTTTGTCGACAGCCGGGCTCGCCGCCCCGTGCTGGTAGGGGCAGATCTTTTCCGCACCCTGGTCCTGCTGACCATTCCCCTGGCCGCCGCCTTTCATGTTCTCGCCCTGCCCCAGGTCCTGTTGGTCGCAGCCCTGGTGGGCGCCGCCAGCGTCCTCTTCGACATGGCCAGCCACGCCTATCTGCCCGGCCTGATCGGCGCCGAGCGGCTGATGGACGGCAACGCCCGCCTGGCCTCCACCGAAGCCGTGGCCGAAACCGGTGGCCCAGCCCTGGCCGGAATTCTGTTCCAGTGGCTCAGCGCCCCCTTCGCCCTGGCGGTCAATGCCGGCACCTATCTGGCCTCGGGCCTCATCCTGATGGGCATCCGCGAAAAGGAGCCGCCGCCGGAAATCCCGCCGCCCCAGCACTGGACCGCCGAGATCAGCGAGGGCCTGCGCCTGTCCTGGGGCGAGCCCCGGGTCCGCGCACTGCTGCTCATGGGTCTGATCCAGGGCCTGTTCGGCGGAGTGTTCGGCGCCCTCTACATCCTATTCGCCCTGCGGACCCTGCACCTGCCCACCAGCCTGCTGGGCCTGGCCATCGCCATGGGCGGGGTCGGCGCCCTGATCAGCGCCTGGCTGGGGCCCTGGCTGGCGCGCAGGATCGGCATGGGCCCGGCCATCATCGCCACCATCACCGGCGCCAGCCTGTCGGCCCTGATGATCGCCACGGCGCCCACCGACCGCGGCGGCGCCATGACCGTCATGATCCTGACCCAGATCACCGGGGACGCTTTCGGAGGCGCCGCCTGGATGCTGATGGCCACCCTGCGTCAGGGCATCATGCCCCAGGCTGTACTGGGCCGGGTGGCCGGCGCCTTCCAGGCCAGCGCAGGCCTGGTGGCCATACCCGGCGCCCTGTTCGGTGGCTGGCTGGGGACCGTGCTGGGGGTCAGGGAGACCCTGCTCATTGCAGCCGCAGGGTTCCTGGTGATCCCGCTGATCGGTTTGATGTCGCCGTTGAGACGGGTGCGAGAGGTCTAGCCTCAAACAGCGACAAAGGCTCCATGCAGGCTGACCGGCAGGACGACATTGGCCCGCCAGGTGCAGATCGGGCCTGCAGCCACATGGCCGGCGTCGAAGACATGGAGTTCGGTGGCGCGGGTCAGCAGGTTGACACTGGGCGCCAGGAGCCAGCCGTCGAGTTCCGCAGACCCCGCAGGGCGCGGCACGAAAACGGCCTCCTCCATCAGGTGGCTCTCTCCGAAGTCATAGACATCGGACTTGCCGGTCTTCCAGTCATGGGTCGCCAGGCCGTTGAACAGCGGTCCCTGGCCGCCGGCGCCTGTGGCGTAGAAGGTATAGCGGCGAGCTGACCCGGCCAGTCTTTGGTTGGTGCGCGGGAATTCGGCGGCGACCCCGGTTGCCTCCATCCGCGCCTTGCCGTCAGGCGAGAGCACGAACAGGGTCAGGATCGGGCTCGGCTCGGAAGTCCATCTGCCCTTCATCAGGTTGCGGCCGTTATGGATGGCGAAGCTGGGGTCGGCGCTGACGCACCCATCAAACCGCAGGGTTCCGTCGGTCTCTTCCCAGGCGTCGCCATAGTGGAAGGCGAAGAAGGCCGGGAGGTCGAAGACGCGCCGTTTGCTGAGATCGCTCTTGTCGAGGACCAGGACCTTGGTCCCCAGCCCGGGACGCCACGAGAAGCTGTCGACATAGGGAAGGACCATGCGGTCCTGAACCCAGGGCTGGAGGATCAGGATCAGGTAGCGTTCGGACGCGGTGAAGTCGTGGACATAGCTGGCCATCGGCAGGTCGACGAGGTCAGCCGACTTCAAAGACCCGTCGCGGGCCAGGCGCCAGACAATGGCCTTGTCGCCGGACACACCCAGGCTCCAGACATCGCCATTGGCGTCGATGCGCGGATGGGCCAGGAAGGGAACGTGGGCGAGGTCGGGCCGCAGGGTCTTCATGCCCCTGGTGGACAGGTTTCCTGCATCCATGGCGAAGGGGGAGCCGCTCTCCCACAGGGCCCAGACCTCATCGCCCACCGGCAGGACAGAGATGTTGGCGCCGTTGACGTCGTCATTGGATTCCACCCGCGCGCCAGGTTTCGCAGCCGTGCCGAACCCTGGGGTGACCACGGCGTTTGCGGCTGTGTCGGTTCTGCGCTTGGGCGTATCCACAAACCGCGCCGTCAGCGTCGCCTCGCCGTCCGCCACCCGGAAGGCGCGCATCAGACCATCGCCGTCAAACCAGTGATCAACCGAGCCCCCCGGACGATGGAACTTGCCAGGGCCGTTGCGATAGAGGCTACCCGCCAGGTCGACCGGCGCGCGCCCCGAGATCCGGCGCATGGCGGTGGGGGCGATGTCAGCTTCCAGATCGGCGAACCCCAATCGCCAGTCGAAGCTGGAGGCGCGATTGAGTTGGGCCCTGGCCTGCGCCAGCTCAGGCGTGACCAGGCTGGCGAGGGCGACGCCCGACAGGGATTGAAGCAGATTGCGGCGGTTCATGGCGGAGCTCCCGAGTCCTGGATCAATCAATGGAGATGGTCTGGGCATTGGCGCCGGCCTTCACCTCGAATGAAGCGTCCGGCCATTTTGCGGGCCCCATCACCCCGTGGGCATTGTTGGAGAAGGCGAAGGGCTCGGTGGGCATGCCGAAGGGGTTGGCGCCCATCTTTCCGTCGCCATTCACGTCATGGAACGCCTTGATGGCGTAGCGTCCCGGCGTCAGGCCCGTAAAGGTGGCGGTGATGGTTTCGCCGGTGGCGGGGACCATGGCCTGACCGGAGGGCGGCGCCTTGTCGTCATAGGCCTCGGCACTGCCCGCCAGGGAAAGCAAGACTGCGCCGGTCCTGGTCTTCACACCCTCGAAGGTGACGGTGAGGGTTCCGGTGGGAGCCTCCGTAGCCAGGGCGGCCGGCGTGATCATCAGGAAGCTGCAAACAGTTCCCAGCAGCAAGATTGACTTGAGGAGGTGAGCGGGCTCAATCGGGCGAAGGGTCA
The DNA here is from genome assembly GCA_002256425.1 of Alphaproteobacteria bacterium PA2. Taxonomy (NCBI): domain Bacteria; kingdom Pseudomonadati; phylum Pseudomonadota; class Alphaproteobacteria; species Alphaproteobacteria bacterium PA2. The sequence continues at coordinate 2,818,348 of NKIZ01000001.1, forward strand.
TCGGGAAGCTCTCTGTGTCTGGATTAGCGATGCGACAGGTCTATCGGGAGGCAAAACGGCGTGCCGACTGAGACTCGCCAGCCAGCAGCTTTGTTTCGCAAACTGACATCCCTGTTCGTTGGCGCTTCGCCAGTGAACAGCCGTCTGAGCGTTTGGCGCGAGGTGGCGGTCGCCCTGGCCACCGGAGTCTTCATGGCGCTCATCGGCGCCCTGGGAACCCAGGAAGCGTCCCTGCAGGTCCGGCTGGTCTTCTGGGTCGGACTGATGTTCGCCGGGACCCTGATCGGCCACGCTGTGACACTTTTCGCCGGACGGCTGGAGATGTTCGAGCAACGGCCCTGGCTTTGGGCCGTCCTCACAGCCTTGCTGATCACCCCGCCCCTCAGCGTCGTCGTCTGGCTCGCCGTCGGCGCAGCTTTTGATCGGCAGCTAAACCTGATGTCGATCGTCAATCATTTTCCCGCGGTGCTGACCGTGTCTCTCGGGATGACCGCCCTGACAGTGTTGTCCCAGAAGCGCCCCTTCGAGACCCACGCCAGCGGGATCTCTGCAAGCCCGTCGGTTTTCCTGGACCGACTGCCCGAGAAACTGCGGGGGGGCGAAATCTTCGCTGTTGAGGCAGATGATCACTATCTGCGCCTGCACACCAGCCGGGGCCAGGACCTGATCCTGATGCGACTGGCCGACGCGCTGGGCGAACTTGAGGGCCTGGAGGGCGCGCAGGTTCATCGGTCCTGGTGGGTCGCCAAATCCGCAATTGCGACAGCGTCCCGGGGAAATGGTCGCGCAAGCCTGACCCTGAAAAGCGGGGCGGTCGTCCCGGTCAGCCGGACCTATGCGCGGGCTCTGCGGGAGGCCGGCTTGATCTGACCGGTGATGGCGGGCTTATCCGCGTTGGGAGAGCAGGCCACAGGTCCATGGCCTGATCGGCGCACCGGGGTCAGGCTGTGATCCAGCCCTTTCGTGCGCAGAACCCGGCGAACCAGATCGAGAATGCGCCGACGGCGGCGATGAACAAGGGGAAGGGCAGGACCTGGCCCCAGCCCTTGTGCGCCAAAAGGTCGGTCGCCGCGAAGGCATAGCCAAACATGACAATGATGGCGACGAATGAGACCCAGAACAGCCGGGTCGCCCAGCTGTTGCGCAGCAAGAGGGCGAGGCCGCCCAGCAGCCCGCCGAAGGTGGCGATGGCATAGACGCCGTTATACCAGACAGGCAGGGCCGCGTAGTACTTGAGCGACCAGTCATCCACCGGCCCCATGGCCGCCGCCCCCAGCCTGATCTGCTGGACGCAACTGAAACAGCCCATCACTTCCCAGAGCACCAGGACGACGGCAGCAATCCAGAACCAGGTCGGTGGTTTGGCTTTGTCGGTCATGGATTTGCCCCTTGTCTTAAAGGTCGGATGGAAGGCGCTGGCGTGCGCCCAGGTCAGCTTCAGGCGCCAGACGCATATTGTCGAGACGCTCCATGACCCTCTCGGACCCTACCGCCGTATCCGCGTCGACAGGATGATCGAGCTGGTCGTCCGCTCAACCCCGTCGATCATGCCGATGGCGTCCAGCACCCGGTCCAGATCTTCGATACTACCCGCCGCCACCTCGACGATCATGTCGAAGGGGCCGGAGACCGAGTGGAGGGACTCCACCTCCGGCAGGGTGCGCAGGGCGGCTTCTATGTGGGCGGCGGCCTTGGGGGCGGCTGTAACCAGGACGTGGCCGCGGACCCGGCGGGCCTGGGCAGCTTCGCCTAAGCGGATGGTGAAGGCGCCGATGACCCCGCGGCTGATCAGCCGGTCAATCCGGGTCTGGACCGTGGTCCGCGACACCCCCAGCCGCCGGGCCAGGGTGGCGGCGGACAGGCGCGAGTCGGCCTGGAGCAGGCGGATCAGCTCCAGGTCCCGGGCGTCAATCTGCGTTTCGTCAGTCTGATTGGGCATAATGTCAGGCAAAATAGGTCAGTTCGGGCGCTCTGTCTGTTCAAATTGACACGCCCACAGGAGACGATCACCGATCACCATCCTGGGAGGGAAGACCATGAAGGACATAGTTGTCATCGGCGGCGGCAAGATCGGTTCGGTCATTGCGGAAATGCTGGCGGATTCCAGCGACTATGCGGTCAAGGTCGTGGACCGCGCCGCCGAGGCCCTGGCCCTCCTGCCCAAACACCCCAAGGTTTCCGGTGTGGTCGCCGATGTGGCCGACCCTGCCGCCCTGGACGCCGTGCTCAAGGGCGCCTTCGCCGTCCTGTCGGCCGCCCCCTTCCACCTGACCGGCAGGGTCGCCGAGGGCGCGGCCCGGATGGGCTGCCACTATCTGGACCTGACCGAGGACGTGGCCACTACCCGCAAGGTCAAGGACCTGGCCAGGGGCGCCAAGACCGCCTTCATCCCCCAGTGCGGCCTGGCCCCCGGCTTCATCTCCATCGCCGGCGCCGAAGTGGCCCGGGGCTTTGACCGGGTGGAGGAACTGCGCCTGCGGGTCGGCGCCCTGCCCCGTTATCCGTCCAACTCCCTGGGCTATAATCTGACCTGGTCCACCGAGGGCGTGATCAACGAATACTGCGAGCCCTGCGAGGCCCTGGTGGACGGGGAACTGCGGGAGGTCGAGGCCCTGGAGGGTCTGGAAACCTTCAGCCTGGACGGCGTGACCTATGAGGCCTTCAATACCTCGGGCGGTCTGGGCTCCCTGGCCGAGGTCCTGGCCGGCAAGGCGAAGAACCTCAACTACAAGTCCATCCGCTATCCCGGCCACTGCGCCCTGATGCGCACCCTGCTCAACGACCTGGACCTGCGCTCCCGCCGGGGCCTGCTGAAGGACGTGCTGGAAGGCGCGGTGCCCGGCACCGAGCAGGACGTGGTGGTGTTCTTTGTCACCGCCTCGGGCTGGCGCAATGGCCGGCTGATGCAGGAGAGCTATGCCGGCCGGGTACTGGGCGAGCATCACGGCGCCCACTTCTGGAGCGCCATCCAGATCACCACCGCCGCCGGGATCTGCACGGTGCTTGACCTGCTGGTCCAGGGTCACCTGCCCCAGTCGGGCTATGTGCGGCAGGAGGAGATTGCGCTGAGCGACTTCCTGGCCAACCGGTTCGGCAAGGCTTATCGCCAGCCTGGCGACGCTGCGCCTCTGGCGAGCCTGTCCGCCGTCGCGTAAGACCGCGCGGTCTTTTCCATCCCCGACTCCCGAGACCTGCCATGACCCTGCCCTCCGTTCGTGACGACGCCCTGGCGACCCTGTCCAATCTGGGCGTCAGCCTGAAGGCCCTGGAGGGCGGCGACATTCCGGCCCGCTCGCCGGTGGACGGCACGGTCCTGGCCACCCTGCGGGCCAATACGGTGGACGAGGCAAACGCCGCCGTTGAAGCCGCCCATCAGGCTTTCCTGTCCTGGCGCAAGGTTCCCGCGCCGCGCCGGGGCGAGCTGATCCGCCTGTTCGGCGAAGAGCTGCGGATTGCCAAGGCCGACCTCGGCCGTCTGGTGGCGCTGGAAGCCGGCAAGGTCACCTCCGAGGGCCTGGGCGAGGTCCAGGAGATGATCGACATCTGCGACTTCGCCGTCGGCCTGTCGCGACAGCTGCATGGCCTGACCATCGCCACCGAGCGGCCGGGCCACCGGATGATGGAGACCTGGCACCCCATCGGCGTCTGCGGCGTGATCTCGGCCTTCAACTTCCCTGTGGCGGTCTGGTGCTGGAATGCGGCCCTGGCCCTGGTCTGCGGCGACCCCGTGGTCTGGAAGCCCTCGGAGAAGACCCCCCTGACCGCAGAGGCCGTCCAGTCGGTCTTCCTCAAGGCCGTCGCCCGGTTCGGCGACGCGCCGGCCCATCTGAGCCAGGTCCTGCAGGGCCGGGGCGATGTAGGCGCGGCCCTGGTGGCCCACCCCAAGGTCGCCGTGCTGTCGGCCACCGGCTCCACCCGCATGGGCGCCGCCGTGGGCCCGGTCCTGGCCGCCCGCTTCGCCCGGGCCATCCTTGAGCTGGGCGGAAACAACGCCGCCATTGTCGCCCCGAGCGCTGACCTGGAGCTGACCCTGCGGGGCGTCGCCTTCTCCGCCATGGGTACGGCGGGGCAGAGGTGCACAACCCTGCGCCGGCTCTTCGTCCATGAGGACGTGGCCGACGCCCTGATCACCCGCCTGAAGGCGGCCTATGCCTCTGTGCCGGTGGGCGATCCCCGGGCCGAGGGCACCCTGGTCGGGCCGCTGATCGACGAGGCGGCCTACAACGCCATGCAGATCGCCCTCACCGAAGCCATTTCCGAAGGCGGCGTGGTCCACGGCGGCCAGCGGGTCGAGCGCCCCGGCGTCTATGTCCGCCCGGCCATTGTGGAAATGCCCGCCCAGACCGGCCCCATGTTGCGCGAGACCTTCGCCCCCATCCTCTATGTGGTGCGCTATCGTGATCTCGACGACGCCATCGCCCTGCAGAACGCCACAGCGGCGGGCCTGGCCTCGTCCATCTTCACCAATGACATCCGCGAGGCCGAGCTGTTCGTCAGCGATGTGGGCTCGGACTGCGGCATCGCCAATATCAATATCGGCCCGTCCGGCGCCGAGATCGGCGGGGCCTTTGGCGGCGAGAAGGAAACCGGCGGCGGCCGCGAGGCCGGGTCAGATTCCTGGAAGGCCTATATGCGCCGGGCCACCAATACGGTGAACTATTCCCAGGACCTGCCCCTGGCCCAGGGCGTCAGGTTCGACGTGTAGAGCGCGTTCCGGAAAGTGGATGTCGGTTTCCGGATCAAATGCGCGCCAAGGAAAAACCTTACGGTTTGACGACCATCAGGGACTTGGTGAGGCCGAACACCTTTTCCTCGACCAGTCGACCGTCCGGGAACAGGTAGCGCATCTGGGCCCTGTCCAGCAGGCGGGCGCTTTGCACGTGCCGCATGGCCTCGCCCATGTCTGAACTCCTGGGCGCCCAGCCGTGGGCCCTACGCAGCATCCGGCTGGCCCGCACCCCTTCCGGCAGCCAGTGGAAGAAAGGCGCGGTAAAGTGCGGCTCCACGGGAAACCAGTAATAGGGCGTCTGGACGAAGTACGCCGGGGCCAGGCGGCGGGCCTCGGCGGCGAACCGCTCCATGTTTCCCCAATCGCCCACATGCTCGATCACCGAGTTTGAGTGGGCGATGTCAAAAGAGAGGTCGCCGAACTGGGGCAGGTTCAGGGTGTCGCCCTGGATCTCGGTGAACATGGGGTCAGAGACGCCCCCGGGGGTCTCGAGATTGACCGTGGTCACATGGACCTTGTTGGCCTCCAGGAAGCCCCGGTCGAACAGGTCCCAGTAATTGGCCCGGCCGCCCAGATCGATGATCCGGCAGTTGCCTGTGCGCTGGAAGGCCGCCTCGATCAGGGGCAGGAAGACCGCCACCCGCTTGCGCCGGAAGCTCTGGGACAGGGACTCGCGTCGCTCGGCAAGGGTCAAGGTCGAAAGGTCCGCTTCAGCAGGCTGTGGAAGCGGTATTATCGTCACGAAGGGTAAACAGGTTCCTCGCCCCGGTCTGGCGCGAGGAACCTGTTCAAAGCTCCTAGACGAAGTCGCCCAGACCGACGCTGGCCGGTGTGGTCAGCTTGATGGCCAGGTTGACGCTATTGGTCGCCCCGCTGTCGACGAAGACATAGGCGCCGGCATCAACACCGGTGACCGTCACCACCACGATGTCCCGGGTTCCTGCCGAGATCAGCGAGGTCGCCTGGGTCAGGGCCGCCGCAAAGCTGGTGGCCGACTGGCCGAGCAGGGTGTTGGCCGCCGTGGCGGTGACCCCTACGGCCAGCTTGTCTGCGCCAATGGTGAAGTCGGTGATGCGGTCCATGGTGGAGGCGACCTTGGTGGAGTCCCCCGCGGCGAAGTAGAAGACGTCCGCTCCGGCCCCACCGGTCAGCACATCGGACCCCGCGCCGCCGATCAGGGAGTCATCGGCCCCGCCGCCTGACAGGGTGTCAGCGCCGTCGCCGCCATAGAGGGCGTCCTTGCCGCCGCCACCGGCCAGGCTGTCATTGCCGACCCCACCGAAGGCCTCACCTCCGCCGATTCCAGACGCGAGGGTGTCATTGCCCTCTTCCCCGAACATCTTGGCCGAGGTGTTTCCGCCCGACAGGCTGTCATTGCCCAGCCCGCCGTGCAGCTCGTTGGCATTGCCCTGGGCCAGCAGGGTGTCATTGCCATCCTCGCCGAACAGGAAGGAGGCGCCCGTCCCGCCGGCCAGGCTGTCATTGCCCGCGCCACCAAAGACTTCGCCGCCAGCCGAGCCTGCGGTCAGGGTGTCATTGCCCGCCTCGCCGAACATCTTGGCCGAGGTGGTTCCGCCCGACAACATGTCATTGCCCGCCCCCCCGAACAGCTGGTTGGCGTTGGCCTGGGCCGCCAGGGTGTCATTGCCGTCCTCGCCGAACAGGAAGGAAGCCCCCGCGCCACCAGACAATTTGTCGTCGCCCGCGCCGCCGAAGACTTCACCGCCCGAAGAGCCCGCAGTCAGGGTGTCATTGCCATCCTCGCCGAACATCTTGGCCGAGGTGGTCCCGCCCGCCAGGACGTCATTGCCGATCCCGCCGAACAGCTGGTTCAGGCTGCCCTGGGCGAGCAGGGTGTCGTTTCCATCCTGTCCGAACAGGAAGGACGCACCCGTTCCACCGGCCAGGCTGTCATTGCCGGCCCCGCCGTGAGCTTCGCCGCCGCCTGACCCCGCCTGAAGCGAGTCATTGCCGTCCTCACCAAACATTTTGGCGCTGGTTAAGCCACCGCTCAGGCTATCGGCGCCATTTCCGCCGAATAGGACGTTCAGGCTCGATCCGGCCACCAGGGTGTCGTTGTCCTCATCCCCGTAGAGGCTGGTCGCCCCACTACCTCCGGTCAGAAAATCCCGGCCATTCCCACCGTAGAGCTGACCGCCACCATCAGACGCCAAGCTGTCATTGCCGTCTTCCCCGAACGCGGTGTCCATGCCCGAACCGGTCGACAATGAATCATTTCCCGCCCCGCTCCGGAGCTGGTCATTACCTGCACCGCCCAACAGACGGTCAGAGTAGGTTCCTGATATCAGAGTATCATTGCCGTCTTCGCCGGTCAGGGTGCCACTGCCCGTGGTGGCCATCAGGCTGTCATTGCCTGCGCCGCCATTCATGTTGGTGCCGACGAGAGAATTGGCGATCAAGGTGTCGTCGCCCTCATCCCCCCGAAGACCCGAGCCATGTTCGCTACCGATGATCAGATCATTGCCGGCTCCGCCAGAGAAGACGGATGAGAGAGGGAATGGGTCCACAATGGGCCCACTGCCATCCAGTGTATCATTGCCCGAACCGCCGCTCAGCGTGTCGCTGCCACTCCCGCCCAGCAAATAATCATTCCCGTCGCCGCCGCTGAGGCTGTCATCGCCTGCGCCACCGTTCAGGGAGTCATTTCCAGCTCCGCCATCGAACAGCTCATTGCCAGAACCGCCAACGCCAAGATCATTTCCATCACCGCCATTGAAGGTCGATGCCCCCGCGGCGCCAGTAAAGCTGTCATTGCCTTCATCGCCGAAATGGAGGGACGCTCCAGTTCCGCCAGCCAGGCTATCATTGCCCGATCCGCCGTGGGCCTCGCCATTGCCTGATCCGGAGATCAGGGTGTCATTGCCCCCATCCCCGAACATTTTCGTCCCCACCGAAGGCATGGTGTCCTGCAGGAGGTCATTGCCATTGCCTCCGAACAGTTCCGAGTCTCTTGGGCCGGCTGTGAGGGTGTCATTTCCCTCCTCGCCATACACTTTTGAGGCGCTGAGACCGCCTATCAGGCTGTCATTGCCGCCGCCGCCGAACATCATGTTCATGCCGTAACTGCCGCCGACCATGGTGTCGCCCAAGGCTGTGCCGATGACCCCCTCGACCCCGGGCAGGCTGTCGCCGCCCGCGCCTCGGGCCATGGAGAGGTTTACATCCACCCCTGCGCCAAATGCGCTGTAATCCACCGTGTCCTGGCCAGCGCCGCCTACAAAAGTGTCGGCTCCGGTCCCACCTGTGAACCGGTCATCGCCGTCGCCACCGTAGACGATCCCGGCGCCTGATGAGTTGGCGATCAGGGTGTCATTGCCATCACCGCCGCTCAGCGTGTCCCTGTTGTCCCCGCCAACAAGATAGTCGTTACCGCTGTCGCCGCTCAGGCTGTCATTTCCAGCGCCGCCCATCAGGGTGTCATTGCCAGCGCCACCGTTCAGGGAGTCATTTCCGGCGCCACCGTTCAGGGAGTCATTTCCAGCTCCGCCATCGAACAGCTCATTGCCAGAACCGCCAACGCCAAGATCATTTCCATCACCGCCATTGAAGGTCGACGCGCCTGTTCCGCCGGCTAGGCTGTCATTGCCAACCCCGCCGAAGAGCTCGCCACCAGCCGAACCAGCTTGCAGGGTGTCATTGCCATCGTCACCGAAAATCCTGTCCGTAGTGGCACCGCCGGTCAGGCTGTCATTCCCAGTTCCACCATAGAGTTTGGTATCTACACCATATGAATTCACCAAGGAGATTGTGTCATTGCCTGCGTCGCCATAGGCCACGCCACTGCTGGCAAAGATCATGTCATTTCCGTCTCCACCACTCATGAGCTGGCCGCCAGCAATTGTGTCGTTCCCCTCATCGCCATGTAGGGTTTCTGCGCCTAAGCTCGCCCTAAGCGAGTCATTGCCAACACCACCGAAATACTCAGCCACGTGAGCGACGTAGTCGTCGGCATTGCTGCCCACAAGCGTATCATCGCCCTCATCGCCATGGAGGGAGTTCACGCCGTTTCCGGCAGTGATTTGGTCATTGCCGAGACCACCAAAGGCATTGCCGCCGCCGTAGCCCAAAGCCAAAGAGTCAGCCCCATTTCCGCCTAACAAATAACCGCCGCCGTCTCCGGAGAGCGTATCGTCTCCATCATCCCCGAAGACAGTGTCTTGCCCGACCCCGCCAGAAAGGCTGTCATTGCCACTCCCGCCGTTCAGTTTGTCGTTCCCAGCGCCACCGGCGAGAGTATCGCCGCCGCCTGTCCCTGAAAGGCTGTCATTTCCGGCCCCCCCAGATGCGAGACGAGCGTCAACAATCTGATCATCGCCTCCGCCGCCATCGAATACCGTATCTAGGGACCCTGGTTGGCCAGTCAGGATGTCAGCAAACTCGGTTCCTCTGACGTAGGCTAGACGTTCAAAGTTCTGGATGACGCCACCGCCGACATTAAGGGCAGCACCCGGCACGAAGCTGGAAACGGCAAACGTTACACCAGTGCTTCGTCCACCAAACGATAGACGTAGGATGTCAAACCCATCACCGCCATCCGCATCGTCCCCATAACCGATGGCTAGGAAATCGTTCCCGGCACCGCCAGATAACCGATCACGCTCATTGCCCATATCATCAGCAGGGTCGGGTCGGCCCGGTATGAAGTCCCCCGAATAGAGATAGTCATCTTGGCTACTGCCAATCAGAGTATCGGCACCCGAGCCGCCTGCTGCAGCATCGTTGGGACTGCCAAATCGGAGATTTTCGCTCATCGTGATTTGGTCATTGCCCTCATCGCCAAAGACCATCGCTCCAGATTGCATGACGATCGTATCGTTGCCCAACCCACCATGGGTGAGCCCATTCCCGTAGATTACATCATTGCCTGCACCACCATTCGATTGCGCGCGGCCGTTGATCGTCGAGTAGATTGTGTCGTTGCCTTCACCACCTTCAATGAGATTGAGGTATTGACTTAGCCGTCCATCAAGAAAATCATTGCCCTCGTCACCATAGATATAATTTGTATTGTACCCAGCAACTATGGTGTCGTTTCCACCCATGCCCCGGACAAACGTACTTTCATAATAGTTGATTAGGTTTGGGCGTAGGGTGATCTTGTCATTAAACTGGCTCCCTTCTACATAGTTGATACTTTCAATGCCGGTGATAAATCCTCCGCCGATGGTTTGGCTCTCCAGTCCGAAGTCGGCTGTCACGCCGGATGGAGCCCCCTGAAAGCTGATGAAAAGAGAGTCACCCCGAGCACCATTCGCCCCGCCGTCGATATTGTCGCCATATCCAGCATAGATTTGGTCGGAACCGTTCCCTCCGATTAGGGTATCGACCTCGGATCCCGTGTCGAATTGAAAGGAAGCGGAAGGCGCACCCGGGATCGCCCAATCACCGGGCAAGGGTACCTGACCACTGTACAAGGAATCGTCGCCATCTCCGCCATCGATCCGGTCCGCGCCCGCGCCTCCCACCAAAACATCATCGCCCGCACCGCCCAATACCGTGTCTTTTCCCCCAGCGGCGAAGATCAAGTCAGATTCTGATCCACCGCTATGAATGTAGCTCGCATTTGGATTCCCAATGATCAGTAATGTGGAGTTGCTGGCGCCGTATATAGGCTGAGAGGTACTATATATGCCTGGTCCGAAGGAAACAGTTCGGGATCCATATGTTAGATCGACGTGCGCAGGCGCCGACCCATTAGCTGCCACAAATGAGACACGAGGAGGATAATCTTCGTTCAAGTATCGAATTTGGATCTCATCGGACGGACCGAAATTCAAAGCCTGATCCGCCGTGATCGTCTCGAAATAATACGTCGCCATGATCAGTCCCCAATTGCCAGCCCGCCCCCGCCCGCTCCAGGCGCGGCATTGATCGATCGGCGCGCAGAGTCGCTCTGCGCCACGATCCAAGTGGACAACTTAGGGGTAGTATTCGTCAAGGCCTCAACCGAACTCACCCAATAGGGGAATCCGGTCGAGACGGGGGCCCTGTCCCCGCCCCGCCTACCGTCCGAACTTCTGGAACTTGATCCGGCTGGGGATCAGGCTGTCGGCACCCAGGCGGCGCTTCTTGTCATCTTCGTAGGCTTCGAAATTGCCTTCGAACCATTCCACATGGCTGTCGCCCTCGAAGGCCAGGATGTGGGTGCAGAGGCGGTCCAGGAACCAGCGGTCGTGGCTGATGACCACGGCGCAGCCGGCGAATTCGTCGAGGGCCTCTTCCAGGTTCTGCAGGGTCTCGATGTCCAGGTCGTTGGTCGGTTCGTCCAGCAGGATGACATTGCCGCCGGTGGTCAGGGTCTTGGCCAGGTGGACGCGGTTGCGCTCACCGCCTGACAGCTGGCCGACCTTCTTCTGCTGGTCGCCGCCCTTGAAGTTGAACGAGCCCACATAGGAGCGGGTGTTGATCTCCCGCTTGCCGACAGTGAGGATGTCCAGCCCCTGGCTGACCTCCTGCCAGATGGTCTTGTTGGGATCTAGCGCATCGCGGCTCTGGTCCACATAGGAGAGCTTGACGGTCTCGCCCAGTCGGAAGGTTCCGCTGTCGGGTTGTTCCTGGCCGGTGATGATCCGGAACAGGGTCGACTTGCCGGCGCCGTTCGGGCCGATCACGCCGACAATGCCGTTGGGCGGCAGCTTGAAGGAGAGGTTCTCGAACAGCACCTTGTCGCCATAGGCCTTGCTGAGATTGTCGGCCTCCAGCACCACATTGCCCAGGCGCGGGCCAGGCGGGATCTGGATGGTGGCGAAGGTCTGGGCGCCGCGCGCCTGTTCCTGCTCGCGGACCATGTCGTCATAGGCGGCCAGACGGGCCTTGGACTTGGCCTGGCGGGCCTTGGCGCCGGACCGCACCCATTCCAGTTCGCGCTTCATGGCGCGCTGGCGGGCTTCGGACTCGGACTGCTCCTGGACGATCCGCTTGGTCTTCTGTTCCAGCCAGCCGGAATAATTGCCTTCGTAGGGTATGCCCTTGCCGCGGTCGAGTTCCAGGGTCCACTTGGTCACCTGATCCAGGAAGTAGCGGTCGTGGGTCACCAGGATGACACAGCCTGGGAAGGATTCCAGGTGGTGCTGCAGCCAGGCCACGCTCTCGGCGTCCAGGTGGTTGGTCGGTTCGTCCAGCAACAGCATGTCGGGCTTGGACAGCAGCAGGCGCGCCAGGGCGACCCGGCGCTTTTCACCGCCGGACAGGTTGTCGACCTTCCAGTCGTCAGGCGGGCAGCGCAGGGCGCCCATGGCCATCTCGACCTTGGAGTCGATGTCCCAGAGGTCGCCGGCGTCGATCTTCTCCTGGAGGGCGGTCATCTCCTCCATCAGCTCGTCGGTATAGTTCTCACCCAGTTCCGCCGCGATGGCGTTGTAGCGATCGACGATCTGCTTTTCCTCGCACCAGGAAATGACATTGCCCCAGACATCGAGGTTCTCGTCCAGGTGGGGCTCCTGTTCCAGATAGCCCATCTTGACGCCGTCGGCGGCCTTGGCCTCGCCGCTGAATTCCTTGTCGATGCCGGCCATGATCTTGAGCAGGGTCGACTTACCCGAGCCGTTGACCCCGACCACGCCGATCTTGGCGTCGGAATAGAAGGACAGCCAGATGTTCTCGAACACCTTCTTGCCGCCCGGAAAGGCCTTGGTCAGGCCCTGCATCTGGAAAATGTACTGCTGCGCCATGGGGCGTCCGGCTCACTGATCTGAGGATGGGGGTTTGGGGCGGGAGATAGCGGTCGCAGGGCCCGAGCGCAATGTTGCGCATTCGCCCTGCCCGAGGGGCAGGGTCAAAAGGTTCACAACTCCGGCGCAAATCCGCAGCCGAAGCGTCACAAATGGCGACTACCCACCACCCTCACGTGCGGGGCTCGCCCGCCGAATGGGGTATGACATGAAGATTGAACTCTTGAGCGGCGTCGCCGCTGCAGCACTGACTCTGGTTGTCGGCCCGGCCTGGGCCACTGATGTCGCCGCGACGTCCGCCGCGACCACCGAAGTCGAAGAAATCGTCATTTACGGCAAGGGTGAAAGCCGCCAGGTCCAGGAAATTCCGGTCCAGGAAATCGCCCAGGCTACGCCGGGCACAAGCCCGATCAAGCTGGTGGAAAAGCTGCCGGGCGTGAACTTCCAGTCCTCGGACGCCTTTGGGTCCTATGAGTGGTCCACCCGCATCTCGATCCGTGGCTTCAACCAGAACCAGCTCGGCTTCACCCTGGACGGCGTTCCGCTGGGGGATATGAGCTATGGCAATTTCAACGGCCTGCACATCAGCCGCGCCATCGCCTCTGAAGACCTCGGCGGCGTGAAGCTGGCCCAGGGCGCCGGCGCCCTGCAGACGGCTTCGACCTCGAACCTGGGCGGCGCCCTGCAGTTCGCCAGCCGCACCCCGTCCGACACCCTGGGTGGTCTGGTCTCGGCGACCTATGGCTCGGACAATACCTCGCGGATCTTCCTGCGCGGCGAGACCGGCCTGCTGCCCTCCGGCGGCAAGGCCTTCATCTCCTATGCCCGCCAGCAGGCCGACAAGTGGAAGGGTCAGGGCGAGCAGAAACAGGAGCAGATCGGCTTCAAGTTCGTCCAGCCCATCGGCGACTTCAACCTGACCGGCCTCTACGACTATTCCAAGCGCCGTGAGAACGACTACCAGGACCTGTCGTTCGATATGATCAAGCGCCTGGGCTACAACCTGGACAACAATACCGGCCGTTGGGCTGACGCGGTCCAGATCGCCAGGGCCTACAACACCGCCGCCAACTATGCAGGCGCTACGCCCATCCTCGATGGCAATGGCTGCTATACCGGCGCCGGCGCCAACCCCTATCCGGGCAAGATCAAGTGCGTTGACGACAGCTATTATGATGCTTCCGGCCTGCGCGATGACCGGTTGTGGAACCTGAGCCTGTCGGGACCCGTCGGGCCGTTGAAGGTCGACGGCAAGGTCTATGGCCACACCAATAGCGGCCAGGGCACCTGGTACACACCCTATGTGCCGTCGCCGCTCTATGGCGTCGCAACCGCCACCACCAACAACGCGCCCATCTCGGTCCGCACCACCGAATACGCCATCAACCGTCTTGGCGTGATCGGTAACGCCACCTGGGTTGTCGGAGATCACGCCATCAGCTTCGGTGGCTGGTTTGAGGAAAACAAGTTCAACCAGGCCCGCCGGTTCTACGGTCTGGACCTGGCCTCTCCGCGCTCGTCCCTGGACTTCATGAGCAGCCCCTTCGCCACCCAGTGGGAGTACGCCTTCAAGACCAGGACCACCCAGGGCTATCTGGAAGATGTGTGGTCCGTCACCGACGCCCTGAAGGTCAATTTCGGCTTCAAGGCCCTGAAGGTCGACGCCACCGCGGCCACCATCCAGGGCGCGCCGGTCCTGGCAGGAACCATCACGTCCAATGAAGGCTTCCTGCCACAGGTGGGTGTCAGCTACCGGGTCAATGCCGACCACGAGCTGTTCGCCGGCTATACCGAGAACATGCGGGCCTTCGGCGCCGCCCACACTGGCGCCTCGCCCTTCGCCGGCAACCAGGCGACCTTCGACCTGATCATCGGCAAGACCAAACTCGCAAATGGCAAGGCCCTGACCCTTCAGCCGGAAACCTCCAGGACCCTGGAAGCCGGCTGGCGCTTCAACACCGGCCCTGTCCAGGGCGTCGCGGCGGTCTATTATGTCGAGTTCGAGAACCGCCTGCTGGGCAATTCCACCGGCGCCGGCATTGTCGGCAATCCGACCGTCCTCTCCAATGTCGGCGGTGTGAAGTCCAGGGGCTTTGAAACCGCCGCCACCTGGAAGATGTCAGACGCCTGGACCCTGTTCGGCTCCTACGCCTTCAACGACAGCACCTATTCGGACAATGTGCTCGATCCGACCTCGGGCGCGGTCCTGCAGCGTATCTCGGGCAAGACGGTCACCGACACGCCCAAGCACCTGTTCAACGCCGAGATCGCCTACGACCAGAACGGCTGGTTCGCCAAGCTGGCGGCCCACATGACCTCCAAGCGCTTCTTCACCTACACCAACGACCAGAGCGTGCCTTCGGTGACGACCGCTGACTTCTCGGCGGGCTATCGCTTCGAAGGTGAAGGTCTGACCAAGGGGCTGGAGATCCAGGCCAACATCACCAACCTGTTCGACAAGCAGTACATCTCGACCATCGGCTCCAACGGCTTTGGATACGCTGGCGACAACCAGACCCTGCTGACGGCCGCTCCCCGCCAGGCCTTCATCACGGTACGCAAGGCGTTCTAGAGCGCCTCAATTCCGGTCGGCGTGAGGAAAGGGCGACCTTTCTTCACGCCGCTCTGGCCAAGTCCGCCTGCGATCTGTCCAATGGCGTCTACCAAACCGGGAGACGCGACATGAAACGGGCGGTGCTGGCGGCGGGCCTCATCCTTGCGGCGACAAGTGGTGCATGCGCCGAGGACGATCCTGCCTTCCGATCCATGGGCGAGATGCGGGCGCAGATCGCCGCGGGCAAGGCATCGTCGGTCTCGATCACCCAGGCCTATCTGGCCAGGATCAGGGACCTGGACCGTCAGGGTCCGAAGCTCAACAGCATCATCGCCCTCAATCCCCACGCCATCGCAGACGCCCGGGCCCTCGACGCCGAGCGTAAGGCCGGCCATGTGCGTGGCCCACTCCACGGCCTGCCCATTCTGCTGAAGGACAATATCGAGTCCGCCGATGATACGGCGACCACCGCCGGTTCCCTGGCCCTCAAGGCCAATGTCACCAACCGCGACGCGCCCCTGGTCAAGCGCCTGACCGACGCCGGCGCGGTAATCCTGGGCAAGACCAACCTGTCGGAATGGGCCAACTACCGCTCCACCCGGTCGATCAGCGGCTGGAGCGCCATGGGTGGTCTGGTGCGGAACCCCTATGGTCTTGATCGCAGTTCCTGCGGCTCCAGCGCCGGAACGGGGTCAGCCATAGCTTCAGGCCTGGCGGCCGGGGGCGTCGGCACCGAAACAGACGGCTCCATCACCTGTCCTTCGGCCATCAACGGCCTGGTGGGGCTCAAGCCCACGGTCGGTCTGGTCTCAAGAACCTTCATCATCCCGATCTCGGCCAGCCAGGACACTGCCGGGCCCATGACCCGCCATGTGGCCGACGCCGCCGCCATGCTGACGGCCATGGCCGGGTCTGATCCAGCTGACCCGGCGACGGCCGGGGCAGACGCTCATAAGACCAATTATCTAGCAGGCCTTGATCCCAACGCCCTGAAGGGCGCGCGGCTGGGAATTCTGCGGATCACTGCAGGCCGGTCACCCCAGGCTGACGAAGTGTTCGCCCGGACCCTCAAGGCGCTGGAAGCCGCCGGGGCGATCCTGGTGGAGGTCAAGGCGCCGGACCTTGCGCCGATCAACGCCGCCGAGGACCTGATCCTGCGCACGGAGTTCAAGGCCGGGGTCAACGCCTATCTGGCCTCCACGGATCCGGCCAGGGTCAAAACCCGGACCCTGGCGGACCTCATCGCCTTCAACGCCGCCGAGCCCCGGGAAACCGCCCTGTTCGGGCAGGAGATCTTCATGGCCAGCGAGGCCGGACCCGGGCTGGACGACCCGGCCTACCTCAAGGCCAGGGCCGATGCCAAACGGCTGGCCGGGCCAGAAGGCATTGACGCCCTGATCGCAAAAGACAGGCTCGACGCCCTGATCGCCTGGAGCGGCCCAACCGGCATTGTCGACCCGGTCAACGGAACCCGCATTTTCGGTCCACCCTCGGGCCTGGCCGCCGTCGCAGGCTATCCGCACCTGACCGTGCCCATGGGCTATGTATCCGGCCTGCCCGTTGGCCTGTCTTTCATGGGCCCGGCCTGGTCCGAGGCGAAACTGCTCAGCCTGGGCTATGCCTTCGAGCAGATGAGCAGGGCCCGTCGCAATCCGACCTTCCCGGCCAGTGTGGCGACCAGGCCCGAGATAGCGCCCGCCCTGGACCCATAAGGAACACCCCTTCGCCCAGATTTCGCCCCCGGCTGCATCCAGCGTGAAACATGGGGGCCAAAAAGGAGGCGAGGAAAATGTCCAGTCTGCGTAAAGGCGCCCAGGTCGCGCTCTGTCTCATAACCGCCGCCAGCACTCCGGCCCCGGTTATCGCTGCGCCCCTCCCGGTGCGGGATGGCGAGCCCACGGCGGAAGCCTGCGCGGCGGTCGGCTATACCCTTCGCACACACCGCGAGGAAGACAGGTACGTCCACCGTCGCATCGGAGGCCGGATGTATCCAACCCCTCCTCCACCGCCGCCAAGCCCCATGGTCATGGCGTCGCCCTCCGTCGCCCTGCACGAAATGGCGATCGCCCCGGCCAAGTCCATGCCGCCCCCCGGCTACAACCGCCCGATCGCCGGCGACGTGGAAACCGAACGCTATCCCCACGCCACGGCAAACCCGGTCAAGCGCACGGCCGACGAGCCGGTCTCGACCCTTTCGGCCGATGTGGACACCGCCGCCTACGCCAATGTCCGGCGCATGCTGCAGAACGGCCAGACCCCGCCCTCGGACGCCGTCCGGGTCGAGGAGCTGCTGAACTATTTCGACTATGGCTATGCCAGGCCTGAGAGCCCCCGCACGCCCTTCAAACCCTATGTGGCGGTGACACCCTCCCCCTGGTCGGCGGACCGCCAGATCCTGCATATCGGCCTTCAGGGCTATGACATTCCCCGCACCGAGCAGCCGCCCCTGAACCTGGTCTTCCTGATCGACACCTCGGGCTCCATGTCGTCGGAAGAGCGCCTGCCCCTGGCCCGCAAGGCGCTCAACATGCTGGTCTCGCAACTGCGGCCGCAGGACCGTGTGGCCATGATCGCCTATGCCGGATCTGCGGGCGAGGTCCTGCCCCCGACTTCGGGCAACCAGAAACTGAAAATGCGCTGCGCCCTTGGATCCCTGGAATCCGGCGGCTCGACGGCGGGCGGCCAGGGCCTCTCCCTGGCCTATGCCGTGGCCCAGAGGAATTTCGATCCCCGGGCCGTGAACCGGGTGATCCTGATGACCGATGGCGACTTCAATGTCGGGGTCAATGATCCGGCCAAACTCACCGACTTCGTGGTGGAGAAGCGCAAGTCCGGGGTCTATCTCTCGGTCTACGGCTTTGGCGGCGGCAATTACAACGACACCCTGATGCAGGCCCTGGCCCAGAACGGCAACGGGACCGCCGGCTATATCGACACCCTGTCCGAAGCCCGGAAGACCTTCCGCGATGACTTCTCCGGCTCGCTCTTTCCCATAGCCGACGATGTGAAAATCCAGGTGGAGTTCAATCCGGCCCAGGTCTCGGAATACCGGCTGATCGGCTATGAGACCCGGCTGCTGAACCGGGAAGATTTCAACAATGACCGGGTCGACGCTGGCGAGGTGGGATCGGGAACCTCGGTCACCGCCCTCTACGAGATCACCCCGGCGGGCTCAGCCCCCTCCAGCGATCCCCTGCGCTATGGCCGCGTCAGGCCGCCGGCGCCCAATGGACCGGCCGACGAACTGGCCTTCCTGAAGGTGCGCTACAAGCTGCCGGGTCAGTCGGACTCACACCTGATCTCCCGCCCCATTGACCGGGAAGATGTCTCGCGAACCGTGACGAGCGCGCCGGAGGCGACGCGGTGGGCCCTGGCTGTGGCAGGCTTCAGTCAGAAACTGCGCCATGACCCCTGGGTCTCGGACCGCTTTGGCTGGACCCAGATCCAGGCCCTTGCCGACAGCGCCAGGGGAGAAGACCCCTTCGGCCTGCGGCGTGAATTCCTCAGCCTCGTCCGGACCGCCAGTGGCGGCCCGGAGCGAGAGGAGTAGGTCAACGGCCTGTAGGCATGTCCTTGAAGGCTACGTCCTTGTCGACGCGGATATCGCCGGGCAGGCCAAGAACCCGCTCGGCGATGATGTTCTTCAGGATTTCGTCCGTGCCGCCGGCGATACGCAGGCCCGGCGCAAACATGACCGAGCTCTGGAACCCGCCATGCTGCGGGGCCAGGTCGACATCATTGATGATGCCGTACTGATCGAGCATTTCTAGGGCCTCATTGGCGAGGTCCTGCATCTGCACCGCAGAGACGATCTTGCCGATGGAGCTTTCCGGCCCGGGGGTCTGGCCCCGGGACAGGGCGGTCATGGTGCGGTTGCGGGTGTGCTTCAGGCCTTCGGCCTGGACATACCAGTCGGCCAGCTTCTCACGCAGGGAGCTATCCTTCAGGGCCGGGCCGCCGTCCATGCCGGGGGTCTGGCGGGCGGCTTCCATGAACTGGGACCAGCCCATGCCGGTGGCGCCGCCAACGGCGAGGCGCTCGTTCATCAGGGTGACCAGGCTGACCTTCCAGCCATCGCCGATCCCGCCGAGTCGCTGGCTGTCCTTGATCCGCAGATCGGTGAAGAAGACTTCGTTGAAGCCCGAGCCCCCCGACATCTGATGGATCGGCTTCACCTCGACCGCTGGATCCTTCATGTCGATCCAGAACATGGTCAGGCCCTTGTGCTTGGGCACGGTGGGATCGGTTCTGACAATGACAATGCCGAAGTCCGAGAACTGGGCGCCCGTGGTCCAGACCTTCTGGCCATTGATGATCCAGTCGCCCGACCCGTCAGGCGCACGCTCGGCCTTGGTGCGGGCGGCGGCCACGTCGGAACCGCCAGACGGCTCGGAGAACAGCTGGCACCAGATTTCCTCACCGCGGATGGCGGGACCGGCGAACCGTTCCTTGGTGGCCTGATCGGCGAAGTTCATCACCGTGGGCACGCACATGCCAAGACCGATCTGGAAGGGATTGCCCGGGATCGGATACTTGGCCTCTTCCTGGCCAAAGATCACACTCTGCAGGGGCGTGCCGCCCTGACCGCCCCATTCCTTGGGCCAGGTGATGCAGGCATAGCCCGCAGCGGCCTTCTTGGCCTGCCAGGCGCGGGACGCTCCCAGAGAGTCAGCCCCTTCCGGATCAGACCCCACGTGGGCCTTGGGGGCGTTGGCTTCGAGCCAGGTCTTCACCTGGGCGCGGTAGGCGGCTTCTTCGGCTGAATCGTTGAAATCCATGATCCCAATCTCCCTTAAGCGGCCGCGTTACGGCGTTCGAGGTGGCTGACAAGGCGTTCCTTCCAGACCCGGGGCGCGCCGGCCACCAGAGAAAGCTGGCGGGAGCGCCGATAGTAGAAGTGGCAATCCATCTGCCAGGTGAAGCCGATGCCGCCGTGGGTCTGGATGTTTTCCTTCGAGGCGAACCAGAAAGCTTCCGAGGCGGCGATCCGGGCGGCGCTGGCGGCGATGGGCAGTTCGCTGGCGTCGGTATTGAGGGCCCAGGCCCCGTAATAGGCATTGGAGCGGGCCAGTTCGTTCTTCACATACATATCGGCCAGCTTGTGCTTGATGGCCTGATAGCTGGCGATGGTGCGGCCGAAGGCATAACGCTCGAGGGCGTATTCCTTGGCCATTTCCAGGCTGCGGTCGGCGCCGCCGGTCTGCTCGAAGGCCAGCAGGATGGCGGCCCGGTCGAGGATCTGCTCCAGCAGGTTGAGACCTTCGCCTGCGCCGCCCAGACGCTCGGCGGAAGCACCGGAGAAGGTGACCTTGGCCGCATCCCGGGTGGGATCCAGGGTCTTGAGCGGCTCGCGGGTCACCCCGGACATATCCACCAGGTAGAGGCCAGGCTGGCCGCCTTCCTTGGCCAGGACCAGGGCCACGTCAGCGATATCGCCATCGGTCACCGGGATCTTGACGCCGGAAAGCTTGCCGCCCTCGACGCTGGCGGAAACCGTGGCTGCGGAAACCGCGCCGGGGCCTTCCGAAGTCGCCAGGCAGCCGATGATCTCACCGGCGGCGATCTTCGGGAGGTAGGTAGCCTTCTGCGCGTCGCTGCCGGCCATCATGATGGCTTCGGCGAGGATATAGACCGTCGAGGCGAAGGGGATGGGCGCCACTACCCGGCCCAGTTCCTCGGCGATCACGCAGAGCTCGAGGTGGCCGAGGCCAAGGCCGCCATGGGCCTCGGGGATTGCCGCGCCCATCCAGCCCTGGGCGGCGACCGCCTTCCAGAGGTCGGCGTCATAGGCCTTGGCGTCATCTTCCAGCACCTTGCGGACCTGGGAGGTCGGGCAATTGGCTTCGAGGAACTTCCTCGCCTCGCCCTTGAGAAATTTCTGGTCGTCTGAAAAGTCGAAATTCATTTCCGCCCTCACCCGGCTCAGGCCGGTCAATTGTGATCTTGAAACCGACCATACGCGCCTTGCCGGGCCTCTGGGAAGATTGACTTGGCGTCAACGATTTCAGGCTTTTATGGGGCGAATCATTTTGGGACACCCTCATGGCCAAGGCCGTATTTCACCGCAACCAGCGCGTCTGGGTCGAAAGCGTTGGCGCCTGGGCGGTGATTGAAAAGATTGTGCCGCTCTGGGCCCAGGGCTTCGATGAGCCGGTCAAGGTCAGCTATGACGTCGGCCTGGGTCGCTCCTTCCAGGCCCACGAACTGCGCGCCGAGCAGGAAGAGGACGAGGCAGAGGTCGATCTGGGTCCGCGCTGGCGTTTGCTGCGGGTCCACAACAAGTGGCAGACAGCCGAGGCCTGCCGGCATCATCCCTTTCCCGGCAGCTTTCCTGTGGTGGTCACCGACACCAATGACTGGGGCGGCTGGCGGACGCCGGGGGCGGAATACGACCGTGATCCGCACAAGATCGAATACCAGGCCAGGCTGATCGCTTCGGCGCCCCATCTCCTGGCTATCGCCCGGTCCGTCGCTGCCCTGGCGGCCTCCACCCCCCGCCCGTCTGCGGAACTCAAGCGGCTGGCCGCAGAGAGCGCCAAGGTCGAGAAATTCCTGAAGGACGCCCCTGCTCCGCCAGACGGAGCCGGCCAGGGCGACGACCTGGCCAAGGCCAGCTGACCTCAGCGCCCAGCAGTCGCCAGAACCTGGTCAATCCAGGCGGAATAGGTCGAGACCCGGGTAAAGACCGTAAAGTACTTGCACCCGGCGCCCCACGAGACGACGCCGAAGACAACCGGGCGGTCCCGTCCGCGGACGTAAGGTTCGTCACGGGCTCCACGGCGCTTTGCGTACATGTTCGAATGGGCGACCAGGGGGCCGCCGCTGTCGCCCTGGCACGTGCCGGAGTTCCCACCTGCACAGAGATTTCCCGGATGCACGGCCGACACGGGCGGAGGTGTCCTGTCACTGGCATGGATGCGGTCGCGGATTTCTTCTGCACATTCGCCCTGATCAAAGACCCTCTGCGGAACGATCCTGAGCACGGGACTCATTTTCAGATGCCCATTGGCTGAGATGCGGCGGGTCTGTTCCTCGAAGGAAGAGGCTTCTGTCGCCCCCCAACCGGACGCTGTGACCGCCTCGCGGATCTTCGGCGGCTGGAAATCCTTGCGGGCATAGGGAATGATCGCCAGACGATCCGGGTCGTTCAGGGGCATGGCCCTGGCCAGGCGCAACAGCGCGATGTCGGACTGGGCGGGCGCCGTCGCGCTGGAAACCCTGTATTCGGGATGAACAAAGATCTCCTGGATGGGCACAGGTGGAGAGAGATCCGCCAGGGCTTTTGCACCGCCCCTCACCTGGTAGGTCGAGGTGGGGCGGACGCTGGCGGTCTTGCGATCCCAGACGCAGTGCGCCGCCGTCAGCACCCAGTCTGCGGCGATCAGGGCGCCGCCACAGGAATGCAGCTCCTCGGGGCTGTAGGGAGGAATGTGACCCTCAAATCCGGCCCACTGAATTTCCACCTGCCAGGGAGCGTTCGGATAGTACGCTGTCTCGGCGCCATGGGCTCCGGCAACGGGAAACGGGTTGATGAATTCGGTCTGACCCACAGCGAACAATTCGGGGCTGTCGCAGGGAACCAGCTGCAGTGCGGCAAACTTCGCAGCGATCAGCGGCTTGGCGAGCCTGATCCTGGCGTCCAGCGAACTGGCCAGTCGCTCGCGCAACTGCTCTAGCTCAAGGTCCGTGGCGGCTGGCGACGCCAATGCCGCGTCCAGCGCCTCCTGAGAGGCTTTCACATCCCGATCTGCGACCTGGATTTCCGGCACGAGGCGGACATCGGCCTCGATCTGGGCGGTCACCGGATAGAGCGAGAGAATGTAAGTCCCCAGAGCACCAACATACTCTCCTTCGCGGCCAAGGGGCCGGGCCCGCTGCAGGGCGTCCAGGGCCAGACGGGCTTTCTCCACCCCCGGGAGCGGGGTGGCTGAAGGCTGGGCCGCCGCCCCGATACCCTGGGCGGATCCCATTGAGGGTCCGGCGACTAACAAGCAGAGCAGTAGAGCCGCAGCCCACCTTGCCGGGAAATTTCGTATGCTGCGTCCCTGCATTAGAAACTACCTCCCGGCCACGCTTTCGATCCAGGCCCTGTAGGCCCAGACCTTGGTGAAGACGGTGAAATCCTGGCATCCAACCCCCCAGGACACCAGGCCGATGAGCCGGGTTCCGTCGTCAGGCTCGACCGGGCGGCTCCGGGCATTGGCTGGTATGGGCGCAGGCTCGCCATGACCCACCAGTGGTCCACCGCTGTCGCCCTGACAGGTCCCTGACCATTGGGAGCCCGCACACATCATGCCCTCCGCCAGAGGGGCCACAGGCTGGCCTGATTCAGACCCGTAAATGCGGTCCCGGATCTTCCTGGCGCAGTCCACATCAGCCATCGTCTTGAGTCTTGCCACACGCAGGTCCGGGCTCATCCGCAGGCGACCGCCCTGTGCAGCCCTTTGGTTCTGGTCCTGCAGGGTCTGGCGGACCGTGGCGCCCCAGCCCGACACCGTCACCCCCTGCCAATTGGCGGGCGGATCCGGCGGCGCAAGCCGGACGGTCCGCAAACGGGTCGGGTCTGTCAGTCCGGCGGCTGGAGAAATCCGCAAAAGGGCGATGTCGTTTCGGGCAGGCGCTGTCGCCGTAGAAGGAACATAGGCCATGCTGGCCGGCGGCATTCTGGTCTCGCGGATCTGGAAGGTCTGCATGGGACCTGTCAGGTCACCGGAGCCGGCCCTTACCCTCAGTCCGGTCAGGACAGTCCTGGTCTTTCGGTCCCAGACGCAATGGGCCGCGGTCAGGACCCATTCGCGCCGGATCAGGGCCCCGCCGCAGGCATGGAGGTCCGTGGCGGGATAGGGTTTTCCCTGCGCGTCCACGGCGACCCACTGCAGTTCCACCTGCCACGGCGCCTCCGGCCACCGGGCGTCTTCGATCCCGAAGACCGCACCCACCTGAGGCCTGATGTAGGTAAACCTGTCCCCCAGGGACTTTACGAAGTCCTCTCCTGAGGGAAAGGGGCCGCCAGCCTTTTCCATCTCTGCCAGGATAGCTGCGCTGCGGGCCTGCAGCGCCGCATATCTCGCCTCGCCGGCGACTTGCCGCGCATGCTCTGCGTCTGCAAAGTCGGCTGCCTCTGTGTCAGGGGCCGCCGCCAGCCTTGTGTAGGTCGCATAGGCCTCAT